>JAGYIG010000099.1 GCA_018402455.1 Opitutaceae bacterium | reverse complement strand
ACATGGGACCCATCACCCGTTATGTGGGACCAGAAATCCCCAAGGAAACACTTATTTGGCAGGATCCAATCCCCGCATTGGATCATCCGGTTGTTGACTCGGCTGATATCGAGTCACTCAAATCAACCCTGGTGAATTCCGGTCTCAGTGTTTCGGAATTGGTATCCACCGCTTGGGCTTCGGCTTCCACTTTCCGTGGCACCGACAAGCGCGGTGGCGCCAATGGAGCACGAATCCGCTTGGCACCGCAAAGTGGTTGGGAAGTCAATGACCCTGATCAACTCGCCAAGGCATTGAAGACCATTGAAGGAATTCAGAAAGACTTCAATGCTTCAGCAACCGGTGGTAAGAAGGTCTCAATCGCGGACTTGATCGTGCTCGGTGGCAATGCCGGCATTGAAAAGGCTGCCAAAGATGCCGGGTTGAACATCAGCGTCCCGTTCACTCCCGGACGCATGGATGCTCTCCAAGATCAAACCGACGTGGCATCCTTCGAGGTTCTCGAACCTTTGTCAGATGGCTTCCGCAATTTCCAGAGCAAGGGTGTCAGCGGTCCAGCCGAAGCACTCCTGTTGGAGAAAGCCAGCCTGCTGAACCTCACCACACCGGAAATGACGGTGCTTGTCGGCGGAATGCGCGCACTCAATGCCAACTACAAGGAATCCAACCTCGGTGTGTTCACCGACAAGCCAGGAACGTTGACCAATGACTTCTTTGTCAATCTGGTCGACATGGAAACCGAGTGGTCACCCATCAATGAAGATGCTGAAATCTTCGAGGGTAAAGATCGCAAGACGGGTGCGGTCAAGTGGACCGGCAGTCGAGTTGACCTGGTGTTTGGGTCGAACTCACAACTCCGGGCTCTGTCTGAGGTTTATGCAGCAAATGATTCAAAGGAAAAGTTCACGAACGACTTTGTTGCTGCTTGGAACAAGGTCATGAATGCCGATCGGTTTGATATTAAAAAGTAAATGATTCCTCACGAAGCCCGGGCAAACCACCCTGTTTGCCCGGGCTTCACCTTGTACTGAGAGTCCCCCACTAAGAATTGCAATTGCAGTCAAGACTTTGGGAAGACATTGATAATGTTGGGCGGTCAAAGAAAAAGTGAGGGTCACTGGCAGCAACTCGGACTTCGCAAGTTCTCTGACTGAGAAATTAACTGTCG
>JAGYIG010000098.1 GCA_018402455.1 Opitutaceae bacterium | reverse complement strand
GGGACCGTCGAGCCGTGATGCTGCCAGCGCGCGGCGTCGCCAGCCTCCTGCAGGTTGAGGTCGAAGTCGATCAGGTTGGTGATGATCTGCACATGGCCCTGTGGCTGCATCGCTCCGCCCATGAGGCCGAAGCTCATCCAGGGCTGGCCCTCCTTGATGACAAACGCGGGAATGATGGTGTGAAAGGGGCGCTTGCCGGGGGCATACGCGTTGGCGTGATCCCGGGGTTCGAGCACGAACATCTCGCCGCGATCCTGAAACCCGAAACCCTGGCCCGGCACCATCACCCCGCTGCCCATGCCGCGGTAGTTGCTCTGGATGAGGGACACCATGTTGCCCTCCGCATCGGCCGTGGTGAGGTAAACCGTGTCCCCCTGCTGGAGAGCCGGATTGCCCGCATCGTAACGCTTGGCCGCGCGGTTCGGATCGATCAGCGCCCGTCGCTCGGCCGCATAGGCCTGGGAGAGGAGCCCCTCCAAGGGGATGGCGGAAAAATCCGGATCGGCGTAAAACTTGGCCCGGTCCTCGAAAGCCAGCTTCTTGGCTTCGATCATCAGGTGCAGGGTCTCCGGTGACTGCCGGCCCATCGCACGGAGGTCGTAGTCCGCCAAAATATTGAGCATCTGCAGCGCGGCGATGCCTTGCCCGTTGGGGGGCAATTCAAAGACGTCGTAGCCACGGTAGTTGACCGAGACCGGGTCGATCCAGGTGGAGGTGTGCGCGGCGAGATCCGCTTTGCGCAGGAAGCCGCCGTGGGCGCGCATGAAGGCGTCGATCTCATCGGCGATCTCACCGCGATAAAAGACATCGCGCCCCCCGGCGGCGATCCGCCGGTAGGTGTTGGCCAGATCGGGGTTTTTGAACACCTCGCCCTTCCGCGGCGCCACGCCGCCCGGCATCCACGTTTCGTAGGCCGCCCCCGGGATGCCCTCGTAGAGGTAGGCAAATTTCCAGTAGTAGGCGATCAGTTCGGTGACCGGAAATCCCTGCTCGGCGTAGTCGATGGCCGGAGCCAAAATCTCCGCCATGGGCATCCGCCCAAATTTGGCGTGCAACTCATACCAACCGTCCACGGCCCCGGGGACGGAGATGGGCAGCATCCCCCGTGAGGGGATCGTCTTCGCGTCGAGTTTGGCCAACTCGAATTCCAACCGGTCAAAGCTGAGCCCCTGCGGCGAGCGGCCCGAGGCATTGAGGCCATAGAGTTTCTGATCCGACGCGCTCCACACGATGGCGAAGAGATCCCCGCCGATGCCACATCCCGTCGGCTCCATCAGCCCG
>JAGYIG010000097.1 GCA_018402455.1 Opitutaceae bacterium | reverse complement strand
GGACATCGTCGCCGCGGACGGCGCCGGCGGGCAGACGACCGGGCCAGGAAATGGCGGCGGGCACCCGGATCCCCCCCTCGAAAAGGGAGGCTTTGGCCCCGCGATAGGGGCCGGCGTTGCCACCACCGGAATGAGCCCGTTCCTCGGTGGAATGCCCGTTGTCGGATTGAAAGATCACGATGGTTCGTTCCCGCAGGCCGAGGGCCTCGAGATGGGCGATGAGGCGGCCGATGATATCGTCTTGGGTGGATAGGGCGGCGGCGTAGAGGTTGCGCGGGTAGGGCACGCCTTGCTCGTGGTAGTGCGCGAGCCATTGGGGGTCGCCTTGGTAGGGGTAGTGCGGGGTGTTGAGGGCGAAGTAGACGAAGAACGGCTGGTCGCGGTGGAGGTCGATAAACTCCTTGGTTTCCCGGAGCATGAGGTCCGGGAAGTATTCACCGGGATAATACACGGCCTCGCCGTTGCGATTGAGGTCGTGGCGGTTGGGGCCGCGCCAGTAGTAGAAGTGGGAATAGTTGTCGATGCAGCCGCCAAGGTGGCCGAAGGTGTGGTCAAAGCCGTGGGCCAGCGGCTGCTTGTCCTTGGCAAAACCCAAGTGCCACTTCCCCATGTGCGCGGTGGCGTAGCCGGCGTCTCCGAACAGATCGACCAGAGTGAATTGCGAGGGATCGAGTCCCGCCGTCTGGCCGGGCACCGCGACGAGGGTATCCGGCACCCCCGCGCGCTGGGTGGACTTGCCGGTAAGCAGACCGACCCGGGAGGGGGTGCAGACCGGCGCGGCATAGAACTGGGTAAAACGCACCCCGCTCTCAGCGAGGGCATCCTGATGGGGCGTGACCAGATCGGTGGAGCCGTAGACGCCGAGGTCAAGGGTGCCCTGATCGTCGGTGTAGATGATGATGACGTTGGGCGGGGACTCCGCGGCGGCCGAGCGGGGTGCGCCGGCCAGGCCCAAGGTCGCCACGGCCATGAGCCCGAAGCAGCAGCGGTTTGCCAGCCGTGTCCAATCGTTCATCGGATGCGGTTGAGCAACTCGGCGTCGATGGATTCCAGATAGTCCGCCAGCACCTGCTCCATCTGCCGCACTTTCTCAGGCATTTGACCGGCCAGATCCGTGGCTTCGCCGACGTCCTCGGCCAGGTTGTAGAGCTCGCTGCGAGGCCCCCAGGCGTAATTTTTCTTCCAGAATTTAATCAGCTTGTAGTCGCCCATGCGGACGGCGGAGTGCAGGTAGCCCCCGGCTTCGCGATGATGGAAAAGGGCCGGTTGCGGTCGGCGGACTTCGCCGTGGCCGTCGTCGAGAACCGGGACGATGCTGCCTCCGTCCAACGTGGACGGCAGGGCCTCGGGATAACCGGCCAACTCCGCCAGGGTGGGCAGGAGGTCGTAACCCACCACCGGCACGTCGCTTTGGCTGCCTGCCGGGATGCCCGGGCCGCTGATTACGAACGGCACGCGGATCCCGCCCTCGTAGAGCACCCACTTGCCTCCGCGAAGCGGGTCGTTGCGTTGGAG
>JAGYIG010000096.1 GCA_018402455.1 Opitutaceae bacterium | reverse complement strand
ACTACGAGCATAGAGGCAACGTAGTCGGCGTCCGCGTCGGCCACTGGAAGTACCTCACCAGCGGAGGCGGCCGCTTCCGCTCCGATTCTGATCCCGCCGAACTCTACCACCTCGGGGAAGACCCCGCCGAACGCCTCAACCTTTTCGCGCAGCGCCCCGATCTGGTCGCCGAGCTGCAAGCCCTCATCGACGAACGTATCCTAGGATACACTACACCATAAAACATCGCCACGCCGCGCAACCGCGGCGGTTCGCTTCACCAAGCCAAGCCTGGCGGTGAAACCCAGCCAGCCCTCAGCAACCGTCGCCTAACGCCCATCCCCCATGAAACCTGAGCAACAAACCACGACTACCAACCTCTCGCTGCGCCGCGGCCTCGCCGCCGTACTCGTCACCCTGGCCCTCGCCGTGACCGGCTCCGCTGTCGCCAAGCCCAACCTCTGGGTCTACACTGACCTCTCCGACCCGCGCAACCAGCGCTCCGGCGGACACCCCTACAACGACCCCGACGACATCTGCACCCTCGCCGCGCTCCTGCTCCAGGCCAACCGCTTCGACATCCACGCCGTCGTCTACGCCTCCAACACCCGCCTCGGCCTCGCCGACCCCACCGCCTTCATCCAGGAAACCTTCGCCGCCGCCTACCGGCACGATCGGCCCTACCTCGAAAGGACCTTCGGCGGCTACCAGCGCGAGATCCCCTTTAAACTCTCCAGCATCAACCGCGGCGGCAAACCCCGCAAATTCAACCCCAGGGAAGACTACCGCGACCTCACCAGCCTCGACACCGTACGCGAATTGGTCGAGCTCGCCAGCCGCGAGCCCGTCCACGTCCTCAACTGGGGGCCACTCACCGAGAGCGCCATGGCCGTCAAGCACTGCCTCACCACCGGCAACTTCACCGCCCTGGAAAACATGACCTTCATCTCCCACTGGACCATGTCGTTCATCGCCCAGGGCAGCCCCGAAACCCCCTACGCCGTGGCCAACTGCCGCGACGACGCCCTGGCCTGCGACTACATCCACCAAGTCGCCGCCGCTTTCCCCAGCGTCAAGTTCATCGAAGTCGGCTCCACCGGACAAACCGGCATCGTAAACGGAACCGCAAATTTCCCCCGCAACGAGGAGTTCATGGCCAGCCGCCTCGGGCAGATCTTCATGGCCTCAAAATTCTACCACGGCAAACCCGACTTCTCCGACGGCGCCACCTTTTGGCTGCTGGCCGAAGGCTACGGTCCCGGCATCGATCACTTCCGCCCCGACGGCACGCTCGACCAAGCCACCGAAGAAGCCGCCCGCGACGCCTTCCTCGCCGACGGCCACGCCATCATGGACAACCTACTCCTGCGCTCCAACGTCGCCGCCGAGGCCGCCAACCCGTTCCCCGACGCCTTCCTCGCCGAGCGCTTCACCTACGTGTACCAGTTCCTCAACGGACGCTACTACATCTACGTTCCGCTCGACGCCACGTACGAAATCTTCTCCCCCCAGGGCGAACGCGTGCTCCACGGCTCCCTCCCCCGCGGCCAAAGGGAGCTCGATTTCGAGCCTCTTCCCCCGGGGGACTACCCCGTCGTCGTCCGCCTGGGCGGCATCGACCGCCGCTTCACCCTCACCAAGCGCAACTAGCTGCCCCCGCCGCCATGCTGCCGCCCCTTCGCCGATTGGTTCTCGTCGCCCTTTGCGCCAGCGCCGCGGTCGCCGCCGACCGGCAGCGGGTCATCGTCCTCGCCGACATGGGCAACGAGCCAGACGAGGAGCAGCAGATCGTCCACCTCCTGCTCCACGCCAACGAAATCGACATCGAAGGCCTCGTCGCCGTCACCGGCAAATACCTGCGCAAGGACCCGCAGCCCGAGCTCTTCTTCAAGCTGCTCGGCGGCTACGCCCAGGTCGTCGACAACCTCCGCCTGCAC
>JAGYIG010000095.1 GCA_018402455.1 Opitutaceae bacterium | reverse complement strand
ATCGCGGTCGGCCGGCGGCGGGGGTCTGCTCTACATGCCCAAGGCGTCGAGATGGGCGCGGAGTCGGGAGAGGGCGGCCACCGAAGAGGCGGGGAGCAGTCCGTGCTGGTCCGGGCCGACATCGAGGAGGAGGTTGCAGCCGCGGCTCACGGTGGTGAGGTACATGCCGAGCAACTCGGCGTCGCTGCGCGGGGGATCGTCGGACACGTAAAACCATTCCTTGCCGATCGGGTCGCACACCTCACCGGGCAGGTAGTAGTCGCGACCTTCGATGTGCCGCCATTTGACGTGGCCGGTATGGCTGTTGGGTAGAAAACGCTCGATCGCGATGAGGTCCGCGGGCCACGCGCGGTCAACGGGGTAGTCGGACCCATCGCTGATGCCGTTGTTCATCATGATCACCGCCTCGGGTTGGAGGGTGGCGATCTTTTGGTAGAGCTCCTGACGGTAGGCGCGCGGCAGCACTTCAGGGATATCGATCCAGACCTCGCCGATGGCGCCGTATTGGGTGAGCAGTTCCTGAATCTGGGCGCTCTGAAACTCGCGATACGCGGGGGAGGTGACCGCGGTCCTCGGCGGCTCGGTCGATGCTCCGTCCGCCGGGGGCGGCGGCGGGGGGAGCGCCACCACATCCGAGCGGGTCACCGAGCCGAAGCGGTGGTGGTTGTCCCACGAACAATAATACAGCCCGGGGATCACCCCACGCTTGGCGCAGGCGTTCACAAATGCCTCCACGACATCGGTTTGATTGCTGCTGGTGCCGACGTGATAGTCGGTCAACCGGGAAGGCCAAAGGCAATGGCCCGCGACGTGTTTAGTCGTGAGCACCGCGTATTTCATTCCGGCATCGCGCGCCACCGACACCCATTGGTCGACGTCCAATTGGTCCGGCGCGTAGGCCGTGGAGGGGAGGTTGCCCGTCGAGAGCTCTGCGCCCTCGAAGGTGCTCATGCCGAAATGGATGAACATGCCGAACTGCCATTGTTCCCACTGCTGGAGCTGCCGGAGGCTGAGGCGTTGGGATCCCGGAAGGTGCGATGCGTTGGTCATGCTGGCGGGGATGATGGGCGGGTTTGGCGGCGGAAAACAAGGGCAAGGCTGAGGGGCCCACCAGGCCGGGCTTCCGGGGTCGGGGCGAAAAAAACGCCTCCCGGGTGCGGGAGGCGTGGTGAAGGGGGGATGGCGGTGAAGTGGCCTGATCAGGCGCCGAGTTGGTAGCGGGTGAAGCGGCGCACCTGAATGTTCTCGCCGGTCTTTTGGATGGTCGAGGCGATCAGTTCCCGGATGGTCTGATCCGGGTTCTTCACGAACGGCTGGTCGAGGAGCACGCTTTGGGCGTAGAACTTCTCGAGTTTGCCTTCCACGATCTTCTGCACGGCCATGGGGGGCTTGCCTTCCGCTTGGGCCGTGGCGATTTCGCGCTCTTGGGCGACGAGCTCCTCGGGGACCTCCTCGCGGTTCACGGCAGTCGGGTTCACGGCGGCGATGTGCAGGCAGATGTCCTTCACGAAGGCCTTGAAGTCGTCATTGCGGGCGACGAAGTCGGTCTCGCAGTTGACCTCGATCAGCACGCCAACTTTACCACCGAGATGGATGTAGCTCTCGATGACCCCTTCCTTGGCATCGCGCTGGGCCTTCTTGGCGGTATCGGCCTCGCCCTGCTTGCGCAGGAGCGTGGTCGCCTCCTCAATATTGCCGTTGGCGTCAACGAGCGCCTTCTTGCATTTCATCAGACCGGCGCCAGTTGCCTTGCGCAGGTCGTTCACCATCGTGGCGGTAATTTCTGTGCTCATGGTAAGTGGGTTTGAAGCGTTAGCAGGGGGAGGGCCGATTATTCGGACTTCTCGGGCGCCGGCGCCGGCGGGACCGGAGCGGGCTTGGGTTCGGCGGGAGCTTCGTCCGCGGGGGCTTCGTCAGCGGGAGCCTCGGCCGGGGCGGCTGCTTCTTCGGTG
>JAGYIG010000094.1 GCA_018402455.1 Opitutaceae bacterium | reverse complement strand
AACCCAGCCCCGAACGCGTCGCCGCCTGGCAGCGCATCATGCCGGCCGATAATTTTGCTTTCGCTCCCCGCGCCGATGATCGTGACGCTTGGTCGAGGTGGCAGGACGATCCGCTGGGCCAGCAGCTGCTGGCTCAGGCCCGCGACTTCGTCACCGAGGGCTTCCCGGACTATACGAATGCCACCTACCTGGATTGCCTGGACCGCGAGGACGTGACCAAGATCAATCAGGTCCTGCCGACCGTGCGCCGTCGCCAAATTGTTTTTCTCATGGCCGAAGCCATCTTCGACGAGGGCGAGTTCATTGACGTCATCGGCGCCGATTTTGACCGACTCGTGCAGGTGGATTCCTGGGTGCATCCCAACAACGATCTCGAGCGGCGGATCATCAATCGCGAGACCTACGAAATCGACCTGGTCACCGCTCACTACACCGCCTCGCTGACCCAGATGCTGCATATTCTGGGCGACCGTTTGCCGGCGGATCTGCAGGCGCGGATTCGCGCCGAGCTCAATCTGCGCTGCTTTGAACCGTTGCGACGCCGGTTGGAATCGGGCCAGGACGTTTATTGGTGGGTCGATGTCACCCACAACTGGAACTCGGTCTGCCTCGCCTGCATGGTGCAGGGCGCGGCGGCCGCTTTGCCGGCCGCCGATCGGGCGTGGTGGTTCGCCCTTACAGAATCCCTGGGCGAGGCCGAGAATTTCCGCGAGAGTTTCAATGCCGACGGGTTCTGCACCGAGGGGGTCGCCTACTGGGGATATGGCGTCGCTCACTACATCATCATCTCCGAGATGTTTCGCCTCGCGACGGGCGGGGCGGTCGACCTGCTCGACGAGCCCAAGGCGTCCCGCATCATGCTCTTTCCCGAACGCTGCGAAATCGAGCCGGGACTCTTCCCCACGTTTGCCGACTGCCAGATCGGCACCCAACCGCTCTTCTGGGCTCGGCATTGGTTGGACAACCGCCGGACCCCGTCGCCCGTTTCCTCGGCTCCCTTGCCCAACGCCCCGGATCCCTTCGAGAGCATGAACTCCGCCTCCGTGGCCTACCTGTCCCTGTGGATGTTTCATACCCTCGCACCACGCCAACCCCGGGGCTCCGGCCGTCCCGTGGCGCTCCGCGATTGGTTCAAGGACTCCTCCCTGATGATCGCCCGCCCCGGTCCCGCCACTGGCCGACGCTTCTCCGCCACGTTCCTCGGTGGCAACAATGGGGTGAACCACAATCACAACGATTTGGGCACCTTCACCGTGTGCCTCGACGGTCGCGCGCTGATTGTCGATCCCGGGATGGAAACCTACAGCTTCCGCACCTTCAGCGTGAATCGCTACGACAGTCAGCTGCTCAACTCCTACGGCCATCCCGTCCCGCGGGTCGCCGGTCGTCTGCAGGAGGTGGGCCCGGAGTGGCAAACCACCGTGGTGGACACTGCATTCACCGACGACGTGGACCGGGTGGTGCTCGATCTGCGCCGGGCCTACGACGTGCCCACGCTGCGTCGGCTCGAGCGTGAATTCGTGTTTGATCGCCGCAGCGACGGTCGCGTCACCATCACCGACCGGGTGGAGTTTTCCGAGCCGGAGGCCTTCGAGTCGGCCCTCATTTCCTTCGGCACCTGTGACATCACGGGCCACCGACTGACCTTCGTTGACGGTCCCACCTCCTTGCATGCAGCGGTGCAAATCGACGGGGCGGATCTGATTTTCGATCGCGACACCATCAACCAGCCCCCTCACCCCATCCGCATCGCCTTGCGCTGTGCTCAACCCGTGACTGCGGCAACGATTCAGATGAGCTTCACCCCCGGGGCTTGAGGCAGCGGGCGGCGCCCGGCGGTCACGCCCTACCTCCACGTCTCAGCTCCAACGTTCCACGCCACCGCAGCGGGCGGCGTCAAGCGCCGCCCCTACCCACGCCACCGCGCCGGTTTGAAAAGGTAGGGACGGACCGCTGGGCCGTCCGTCGTTGCCTCTCCACCGCAGCGGCGCGCCCAGCGGTCACGCCCTACCTCCACGTCTCAGCTCCAACGTTCCACGCCTCCGCCGCGGGCGCGCTGGTGGGCGGTGAAGGGGGCGCCTGGATTGGGAGTGCGGCCGGTTTGGATTAAATCGGACCTTCGTCGAAGCCGCAGTCGATGCCGCGGCGCGGCGCGGGGGAACGCATGGCCCCTTGGTCGGTCAGGCCGTTGGTGCGCGCCGACTCGACGACGCGGAATCCCGCACTCGCCTGCAGTCCGGACCCCAGCGTGAGCCCCGCCACCGTGGCTCCCGCTTGTTTAAGCCAGCCGCGCCGGCCCACCGGTTTTCCAATGGGGGCGTCGGGTGACGAGGGAGTGGTCTCGGACATGCGCTTAACCCGCCACAACCTCGAATCAGGCGCAAGCTTCTCCCGCAAATTGCCTCCACCGTTCTTGCCATCTCAAATCACCCGACTGAGCGTTACGCCCCATGGGTGCCTACGATTTCAACTTCAACGTGCCGCCAGGCGAGCGTTACC
>JAGYIG010000093.1 GCA_018402455.1 Opitutaceae bacterium | reverse complement strand
CGTTGGGGGCGGGTTTCGTGGGAACTCATCTTGCAGCATTCCACGATCAGGTTCGACATGACTTTGCGGCCCCGGTTGTAGCCGCGCTCCTCGGAGACGGTTTCCAGGGTGCGCTTCAACAGGTCGAGGGCATCGGCCAACACCGGGTTGGGCGGAAGCTGGGCCAAGCGATCGATTTCGGCCTGGAGCACGCGCTGGGCGCCCGCGGTGTCGCCCCGGTCCCTCATTGCGATGGCGCGGTCCGCGCAGGAGGCCGCCGCCTGGAGGGAGACCCAGGCGATCACCTCCACATCAAACTTCACCTCCGCCGGGTCCTGCACGGGACGGACAGAGACCGACCGCTGCTCCCGCCGAATTTCGACGCCCCAGTCGGTGATCTCGTCAAAACACAGTTCGAGATCGAGGAGCTTTTCCCCGGCCCACGAGGCGACCGGTTTCCCATCGTCCAGCAACGGCAGGGGCAGCACGTCCAGCGAGAGCACCACCACCCGCTGCTCGTCCGACACCAAGTCGCCGATGGCGTATTCCCGCAGCTTCCCCCGCCGGATCGGCGGTGGGTAGGCTCCGAGCAACTTGTATGCGTCCACGCAGGACGTCGGCGTCACCCGGATCCGCAGGTTTTGGACGGCGATGCGCTGGAGCCCCTCGAGCTCCGTCTCAAAGATGGCCGGCAGGTGTTCCGGGTCGTTGGCGTCGTGTTGTTCGCCGCCCGAGGCGCTGGCCATGGCTCGCAGCAGGTCCTCGGTATACTGATCGCCAAATCCCAGACAACTGGTGCGGATCCGGGAACGCTCGCAGGCCTGCCCCGCCAGAGCGGTGATCTGGTCGGGCTCGGTGATGCCCACGTTGGCCATGCCATCCGTGAGGAGCAGGATCTTTTTGGGACTTTGCTCCGGGGCGCCCGCCAGCAGGTCCCGACCCAGCGACCAGCCCCCGGTCAGGTTGGTGGCGCCACCGGGCTCGATGCCCTCGATAGTGCGAATCGTAGTGGATTGATCCCGGGAGCCCGCGAAAGGCACGAGGGTTTCGGCGTGGGCATCGAAGGTCACCAGGCCAAACCAGTCGCCGGGCCGCAGGTTCCGGACGACGGCAATCGCAGCCTGCTTGGCGGCAGCGAGCGGGGCGCCCCCCATGGACCCGCTGCGGTCCAGAACCAGCACGAAGGCCACGGGTTCGGGCCGGGCCGGCATGGTGTTGGGGGCGGTGAACGTGAGGGCCAGATTTACGGCGCGAGCCTCGTTGGCGAGGATGGAGGAGTAGTCGAGGGATAGGGTGGTTTTCACAATGCCACGACCCTACCGCGAGGGGTCAGACATCCGTGGGCCATCGATTCGACATCAACAGGACAAAATATATGCAGGTTCCCAGCTCGCCCCGCCAGATGTCCGAGATGCACAAGTAGCCCCCGTATTGTGAAAACTTCATCCGCCAAAAAACCGGTCGGAAACAGGCCCGCGGCGGTTCGGATGAAGCGGGTATTTGACCACCTCAAGAGAAACGAGTTTCCCAACCGCGCAAAGCGCGCGGCCGAGCTTTAAAATGATCTTCCAAACCGTTTGATTTCACCCATCGTGAGATCGATGAAGCTCGCAGATTTTCCTCAAGTCGAAACGCTATCGGTTTCCGAAAAAGTGCTGCTGGTGGAGGAGCTTTGGAATTCGATTGGAGATCAATCTGACAAGTTGGATCCCCCAGCTTGGCATGATCAGGCTTTGGCGGAAGATGCGGCCGAATATGCGGAGAATTCTGAGGTGGGATCGAGTTGGTCGGATTCCAAGCGTCGGATCACAAATTCCGCACGCGACGGAATGTGAAGAAAACGCTGCTCATTGCTCCCCGCGCTGAGGCTGATATGATGTCGGCCTTCAGGTGGTATGAGGAGCGCAGCGCGGGTTTGGGATTTGAATTCGTCCGGTGCGTAGAAGCGCAGTTAACTGTGATCGTGAGGTCTCCTCAGCTTTTCCGCCGACGGGGGTCACTTCATAGAATGGCGAAGGTCGAATGAGCGGTGACGAAGGACGAGTGACGAATGTCGAATGAGCCATGGGGGATTGCGGATCTGGAGAACCCGTCCCGGTCGTCCGCTTATGCTGTGATTCAGCCCCCTGGTGAAGGCCGAGGCCCAGCTCGGCGAACTTCCTACCTTGGACTTTCCCACCGTCCCAATTTTCCACCGTCCAACTTTCTGCGCGGAGTCAATGGATGCCCCTTTTGACTGTGGGATCGGACATCCGTGGGCTATCAATTCAATTCATAGAAGTCGGTGAAAGATTCCCCGCGAACGACGCGTTTAAGTAGGATCGGCCCCCGAAACTTGCAAACGATTCGACATCAAGAGGACAAAATATAGGCCTTTTTCTGGATTTACCCCCGTAGATGCCACTGATGCACAAGTAGCCCCCGTATTGTGAAAACTTCATCCGCCAAAAAACCTGTCGGAAATCGACCCGCGGCGGTCCGGATGAAGCGCATCTTTGACCACCTCAAGAGAAACGAGTTTCCCAACTGCGCGAAGCTCGCGGCCGAACTGGAGGTTTCGGAGAAGACGATCCAGCGGGACCTCGAAACCATGCGGGACCAGCTGGGATTACCCATCGCCTACATCCCGGAGGAGCACGGTTACGCGCTCACGGAAGAAGTGCATGAATTCCCCACGATCCAAGTTTCGCAGGGGGAGT
>JAGYIG010000092.1 GCA_018402455.1 Opitutaceae bacterium | reverse complement strand
TCGCCGAAACCGCCGCTCCAAGCTGACGGGCCTTTCACTCCCTCCGCCGACTTTGCCACTACTCACTACTCACTACTCACTACTCGCTACTTCAGGTTCCGACCTTCGACTTTCAGACCTTTAGACCGCGCCGAAGGCGATCCGACTTTCTGGCTACTCACTACTCACTACCCGCTACTCACTACTTCCGGTTCACCCCTTCGCGCCTTCGCGCCTTCGCGTTTAACCCGCAGGCTGACGGCCAGCCGCCATTGCCTCACAGAGGGCAGGGCGGTTTCGCCGAAACCGCCGCTCCAAGCTGACGGGCCTTTCGCTCCCTCCGCCGACTTTGCCACTACTCACTACTCGCCACTTCTATCCTCCCTACCCGTTGAAAATGGCTTCGGGTAAATAGCCGGTGACCGTGGTGGTAGGCACATTTACCAACTGGGAAACCTTTAAATCCAACGCCACACTGCAGAGGGTGTAGGCCATCGCTGGCGAACAACTGAGCCGTCGTTCAATGAACTCAATGGCCCGCCGCACCACTGCTTTGCAGGCGTCACGAGGCTGCTCGGCAGATTCAATAAACAGGTTCCAAGGAGCTTCGTCATAGCGAGGGCTTACGAGCGGCCCCGGCGTGCGGGCAAAGGGAGCGGATAATGGGGTCTGTTTAATTAATTCGAATCTAAAGCGCCCGGCCATGGGAGCCTCCATGCCGTTGATACACACCTCTCCATCGCCTTGCGCCGCGTGGCAGTCTCCCGCTAACAGCCCGGCTCCGGGGGTTTGTACGGGGAGGTATAAGGTGGCGCCCGCCGTGAGATGACGGACATCCATGTTCCCCCCAAAAGCGCCGGGCGCCCGGGTGCGAAATTCACCGGCCTCGGCTCGTTGCACCCCGATGATTCCGGCAAACGGCCTGAGGTCCAATGTCACCCCCGGAAAGGAATCCGTTTTATTACCTTCCAGTTTCCAAATAAACAGGTGGTGGTCGGGAAAATCCTCGGCCAACAACCCCAAGCCGGGAATGAGACTCGTCCAAGCCCACCCCCGGTGCTCAAATTCCTCGATGTGCACCACCAGCTGGTCGCCCGGTTCCGCCCCGGCCACCGCGATGGGCCCCGTCAAGGAATGTACCTTGGTGCTGTCAAATTGGTCGCGAAAGTCCTCGGCGGTCCAATCAGGTTGCACTTGATATCCGCTGGCATCCGCCATCTCCAGCTGAACCGAATCCCCTGGCTCGATGGTCAGTCGGGGCGCGGTGGTATTATCCCAGCGATCAACGCGAATGGAGGCATCCAGGTGGTGCAGCGAACTCATGACCCAGACCAATACGCATTCCCATTAGTTGGCAAGCGGCGGTCGCTTAAGGTACCATAATAATCGATGAGAGTTTTATAAAAATAGGATATTCGCTTGATGTAGGAGGGATTTGTGTTTGGTTCGAATTCTTATGGTGACCGAAAAAATCAAAGAACTGCATGATCTGCAGGCCCGTGCTGCTGAATTGCAAAAATCAATCGATGCCGAACGTCAACAGGAGCTGGCCGCTCTGCCCGGACGTTATGGTTTTGATTCCGTCGAAGCCTTTATTAAGGCGGTGCGTGGCACCGCTGCCGCCAAAGGTAAAAAGCGGGGTCGTAAGGCCAAGACCGTGGCCGCTGGCAAACGGGGCCGCACCAAAATCACGCCCGAACTCAAAGGCAAGGTGATCGCCGCCGTGCAGGCCGGAAAGACCGGTGCGGCGATTTCCAAGGAATTCGGTATCTCCATGCCCAGTGTGCAGAATATCAAAAAAGAAGCCGGTCTGGTGAAACCCCGGGCTGCAGACGCGGCTCCCGCACCCGCACCCGCGCCGGCTGAATTCTAATTCGGTTTTCACCCACTTCTTCTCTCTCAGACTCCGGAGTTTTTCCGGAGTCTTTTTGTTTCCGCTTGCTTCTTCGGGCCGAGCCGCCGTCGGTTGGAGGAAAGATGGCCGTGACCTCCTTCGTCCAAGCAAATACCAACGGTGACCTGCACGCGGCCGAGACGCCAAGCCTCAGTCCGCTAAACCGAGGTTTTTTATATGGCGACGCCGTCTATGAAGTCTGGCGGACCTATCAAAATGCCCTCTACGCGTGGTCGGAGCACTGGAATCGCCTGCACGCCTCTGCTCGCGCCCTCCACCTTTCAATCCCTTGGTCGGAAAAATCAATCCTGGCGGAGATACACAAAACCGCCACCGCTTTCCGGCAACATACCGCGTATGCGGGCGATCTATACATACGCCTGCAGGTCTTTCGGGGGGCGGGTCCCATCGGTCTGGATGTTAAACTGGCGGAGAATCCCGGCTTCGTGATTTTAATAAAGCCGGTGCCGGAGATCTCCGCCGCCGCCCGAGCCACGGGCAGTCACCTGACGGTGGCGCAGTCCATTCGCCGGAATTCGCCGCAGACCTTGGACCCGGCTTGGAAAACCGGCAATTACCTCAATAACATCATGGGTTTGCGGGAAGCCCGGGCGCGGGGGGCGGACGATGTTGTTTTTCTCAATCTCCAAGGTGAACTGACCGAATCCTCCACGAGTAATATCGCGTTCATCCGCGGGCAGGTTTTGGTCACACCCCCGCTCGCGGCGGGAATCCTCCCGGGCATCACCCGGGCCACCGTGCTCCAACGGGTGGCAGCTCAAGCCGGCTTGGCCGTCGAAGAGCGCGTTCTCCGGGTGCCGGATCTGGTAGATTTTGACGAGGCGATGCTGCTTTCCAGCACCAAGGACATCCAGCCGGTGGGGAGCATCGACGACACCCACTACCGCGTCGATTCGAATTCCCGGCTCTGGCGACTGAAAACCTGCTTTGAGGCCCACGCAATCGCCGCGAGCGGGGAAAATGAGACGATGCGGCTTTGATCCGCAGACCTCAC
>JAGYIG010000091.1 GCA_018402455.1 Opitutaceae bacterium | reverse complement strand
TTTGGGGTGCGCCGCCGGTTAGACCCCTGACCGCGGCCGCTCTGCGCGCGGAGTTTCCCGAGTTCCGGGGCATCGTGCGATTGGTCGAACACTGCCTTTCCCATTATGACCGGGGGCTGAGCGGCGAAATCCCGGCCATCACGGTGATCTACCCGGAGGGCAAGACCGACCTGTTGGAGTCCACCGCCGCCGAAACGGCCAACCACACCGACAAGCGCATCTACCTGCAGCTGCTCCGCCGCGCCGTGGAGGAGAAACTGGACCGCTCGCCGGATCGACCCTTGCGCATCCTGGAGGTGGGCATCGGCGACGGCCTGCTCGCCGGTGAACTGACCCCACCCCTCCGGGGTCGCGGGGTCGAATACGTGGCCACCGACCTGAGCCCGGCGTTTATCAATCGCGCCAAAGCCAAAGCCGAGGCCGCCAATCTGGACTTCCTGTCGTTCGCGGTGCTCGACATTGCCCGTGATCCGGAGGCTCAGGGCTTCGAGCTCCACAGCTTCGATTTTGTGGTGGCACTGGACGTCGTCCACGCCACGCCGCGACTGGCCCAAACCCTCGAAAACTTGCGCTCGTTGCTCAAACCCGGGGGCTGTCTGGGGCTGGTGGAAAAAGTCCGCCGCGAACCCTGGGTCGATCTGGTGTGGGGCCTCGCGGAGGGATGGTGGTATTTTGCCGACCACCACCTGAGGCCCTACTCGCCGTTGCTGGATGCCGACCGTTGGGCGTCCGTGCTGGGTTCCCTGGCGTTCGAAAGCGTCCGGGTCCTGCCGCAAAAACCGACCGCCCGGCAGGCCACTGACTACGCGCTGTTGCTGGCCCAAACTTCGGCCGCTCCCCGCGGGTCGGTGCAAAACTGGTTCCATGCCGTGACCTGGACGGACCAACCCGAAACAGATCGGGCCGAGGCCCGGGAAGTCGTTTTCGACGCGAAGGATGGGTTGAGTGCGTTGATCCGCCTCGTCCGCGAACTGGGTGCCGACGGTCGCCCGCGACAACTCACCTTGGGGTCCGACGGCACGCCAGATCAGGAGATGTTGACCGGAGCCCTCCACACCATCGCCCGCGAGTATCCGCAGATTGCCTGTCGCCACCGACTCCGCCTTCCTAGTGGGGGCACCCGTCGACGCTCCCTGCAACCCTTGGCCGCGACCGAGACGGCTCCGTTCAAACTGCGGGAGTCGGGCGTGTATGTCATCACCGGCGCCTTTGGCTCGATGGGGCGGGTTTTCGCCCGTGAGCTCAGCCGCAGTCAGGGCGCGAACCTGGTGCTGTTGGGGCGCCGGGAGCCCGATGCACTTTGGGTCAAAGAACTGGAAGCGATGGGCGCCACCGTCATGGCGGGCGCCGTGGACCTGACGGATGCCGCCGCCCTCAACGCCCTCATCGCCGCGGCGCGACAACGTTTTGGTCCCATCAACGGGGTGATCCATACCGCCGGAGCCTACGGTCAAGGCCTGATGGCCCGACGCTCGGAAGCGGAGATGACCGCCACCTTGGCCCCGAAGGTCAGGGGCACCCGTAATCTGGTTGCGGCCATCGGGGCGGACGCGATGGATTTTCTTTTGCTTTGTTCATCCGTCGCGGCGGTGGCCCCGGAACCCGGACAGGTCGACTACGCGACGGCCAATGCGTTCCTCGATGCCTTTGCCCGTGACCATCATGCGAAGACCGGGGTGCCGACCCTGTCCATCGGGTGGGGCGTTTGGCAGGACCTCGGCATGATGGACCATCCTGCCGTCCCGGCGGCGCAGCGGCAGGCGGTGCGCGACGAGATTGCGCGCGAGGGTTGGGACGACATCGGAGCGACCTTGGTTCGCCACCTTTTCCGCCACGGCGCGGCTCAGCGGCACGTGCTGGTTTCGCCCCACCCGTTGCATTTGCCCCGCCCGCTGGAACATCCCCTGTTGCAACAGCGCGCGCCTGCTCCCACCGGTCGCCTCGCGTATCAAGTGCGCCTCGATCCCGCGAACCACTGGATCGTGGATGACCACCGCCTCGATGGACTGGCGCTGTTGCCGGGAACCGGATTTCTTGAGCTGGCTCGCGCTGCCCATGTCGATGCCCACGGGGAGGGGCCCATCGAATTCGGCGAAGTGTATTTCCTCGCCCCCCTCACCTTTCCGGCCGACGCGCCCCGCGAGTTGCAGGTGATCCTGCAGGACGACACCTTTGCGGTGGTTTCGCCCGTGGGCGGCGACCGTTGGCTGGAACACGCCCGCGGCAGGATCCGCTTCTGCCCGGCGGAGCCCCCGGCGACGGTCAATCGGATCACGCCGACCGAAACGGCCGTCGCTCCGGCCTCCGACGCGGTGGTTTTTGGCCCCCGTTGGCAGAACCTGCAGTCCGTGGCGTTCACCCCTGCGGGGGGAGTTGCCGAACTGGAGCTCCCCGCTGACTACACCGGGGATGTCGCGACCTACGGCCTGCACCCGGCGCTCTTCGACCTGGCGATCGGGTTCGTCACGTTGCGCCACGGGTTGGCTCATAGCCTGCCGTTTTCCTACGAGCGCATTCGCCAATACCACCCCTTGCCGGCGCGGGTGCGCAGCGAGGTGCGCGTGGTGGCGCGCACCGCCGACAGTCTGGAGCTCGCTGCCTGCTTGTTTGATGTCGCGGGGAGACTTCTCGTCGAAGTCACCGGATATCGGCTGCGATCCCTGCCACCCGCCGACCAGGCCACCGCCCCGGACCAGGCTCGCCTCCGGCTGCGACCCGACGACCCCGAAACCGCGTGGCGGCTGGTCCCCGCCCACCGCACCCCACCCGGAGCCAACGAGGTGGAAATCGCCATCGAGGCGGCGGGACTGAACTTCGTCGAAGTGCTCTACGCCCATGGCATGTTGCCGCGAGCCCCCCAACTGGAGGACCAGTTTGGCTTGGAATGTGCGGGTCGCGTGGTGCGGATTGGCGACAACGTATCCAATTACCGGATCGGGGATCCGGTGGTGGCTTACACCAATGGCTGCTTTGCCAGCTACGTCACCGTTGATCACGGCAGGGTCACGCCCCGGCCGGCGGCGATGAGTGCGGCCAGCGCCGC
>JAGYIG010000090.1 GCA_018402455.1 Opitutaceae bacterium | reverse complement strand
AGCGAAGCCCCTACGGTGAGCCCGGGACGGCGGAGTGGGTAGGGGCGGCAGGGGGTGGACGACATGGAAGTCGTGCCCTTTCGAGCCGGCGGCCCCGAAGCGACGCAAGGGCCCCCGTGGCCCGCCGCCGACGGGGTCAGGAATATTCGGGGAACCGTTCTTTGAGGCCGGCGGCAGTGGCGGGGCAGATGCCGCGCTCGGTGATCAGCCCGGTGACGTAGCGGGCGGGGGTCACATCAAAGGCGGGGTTGGCGGCGGGACTGCCCGTGGGAGGTATCTGGACAGTGGATACTTCGCCCGCGGCATCCAGCCCGCGGACGTGCGTGACCTCCGTGGCGTCGCGCTCCTCGATGGGAATCTCCTTCACCCCATCCCGCACCGTCCAATCGATGGTGGGGGAGGGCAGGCACACGTAGAAGGGCACCTGATTGTCGTGCGCCGCGAGGGCCTTCAGGTAGGTCCCGATTTTGTTGCAGACGTCGCCGTCGGCGGTGGTTCTATCCGTGCCGACGAGCACGAGGTCCACCTGACCGTGCTGCATCAGATGGCCGCCAGCGTTGTCGACGATCACGGTGTGGGGGACCCCGTGGTTGAGCAGTTCCCAGGCCGTCAGATTGAATCCTTGGTTGCGCGGACGGGTTTCATCGACCCAGACATGCACCGGAATACCGGCGTTGTGGGCCTGGTAGATCGGCGAAGTGGCGGTTCCCCAATCGACCGTCGCCAACCAACCGGCATTGCAGTGCGTGAGAATGTTGACGGGACCACCGGGGGGTTTTTTCGCGGCGATGGCCTCAATCAAGGGCAGGGCGACTTGACCGATGGAGTGATTGATCGCCACATCTTCGTCGCAGATCTCGGTGGCCAGAGCCAACGCTCGGTCGGCTCGATCAGATGGCGGCAGCGCGGCCAAGGCGGCTCGTCCCCGATCCAGAGCCCAACGCAGGTTCACCGCGGTGGGGCGGGTGGCGAACAGGCGATCGTAGGCTTGATCCAAACCGGCATCGGAGGAATCGGTCCGCATGGCCAACCAAAGGCCATAGGCGGCAGTGGCGCCGATAAGGGGGGCCCCGCGGACCAGCATGGCCTGGATGGCGTGGGCGGCGTCCTCCAGGGTGCGCAGGGTGGCGATTTCGAAACGGTGCGGGAGCCGGGTCTGATCGATGATCTCGACGCTCTGGCCATCGGCGGCGGGCCAGATGGTGCGGGTGGGTTTACCGGCGACGTTCATGGAGGCGAGTTGAACCGAAATGCGTGCACTTTCAAGGGCCACTGCACCGGAAGCTCTTTTGCCTCGGTGCCCCACACCACCTTGAGCAGTCCCGCGGCAGCGGGCAGCGGATCGTGACCGGTCTCTTTACGAGCGCGATGGGTCGCGGACCATGAGTCGAGCATGCCAATCAGATGATCCACGGTCCAGCAGGTGGTCATGGTGAAATCGCGGTTCAAAACACGTTCGGCGGGTGGGTCGATGTCGGCGTATAAGTTCATCAACGGTCCCCGATCGGGTGGCCAGTAGGGCCCCACGGTATCGGCATGGTAGTAGTTGATGATGGCATCCACCGCTGGGTTGATGCGGGGCAACAGGTATCCCCAAAAAGCGAGCACCCCGTTGGGTTTCAACACCCGTTGGCATGTCCGCCAAAACGCCGGCCGGTCAAACCAGTGCAGGGCCTGCGCCACGGTGACTAAATCCACCGTCCCATTGCCGACAGCGGCAGTCTCGGCCGCACCGACGGCGTAACTCACTCGGGGATGAGTCATGGCATGCTTGATCATGGCGCCGCCAATGTCCGTGGCTGTGACGGAGTTAAAATGTTCGGCCAATGAAAGGGCCGCCTGGCCGTTGCCGGTGGCACAATCCCAGGCATGTTCGCGGGAGGGCGCCAGTTCACTCAGCACCGCAAAGAGTTCGGCGGGGTAGGTGGGACGGAACGAGGCGTAGGTGGCGGCGAATCCGGAGAAGTGGTCGTTGCGGGCCATGGTAGGTTAGGTTGGATGTCGCCCACCAAATGGCACGAAAAGATGCGAAAATAATTCGGGGAACGGCGGAGGGAAGTGCCGGGGGAGGAAGGGTGAGACCGGCTCCGATTGTCGGGCTGTAGCCGCGGGCGCTGACCAGGGCGGACGAGTGAAAAGGAGTGATGGCTGAGAGGCAGGAGCGGGCGTGGTCGAGCCCCGCCCCTACGATGCTGGGGTAGGGGCGCGCCTCGTGCGCCGTTGGGCAGGGGCTGCGGGTGAGTGGATCCCGCGGCTGCAGAAGAGGTCGTCCCTCCCATACAAAAAGCCGTCCCGAAAGGGGACGGCTTTTGCAACAGGTTTGGATCGGCTGAGCCTGGCTCAGCTCAACTCCACGCCCATCGCCTTGGCTTTGCGCTCAAGGGCGTCGGCCATGTCCGAGGGGGTTTCAGCGACCTCGATGCCGCATTCGCGGAAGACCTTGATCTTGGCTTCGGCGGTGTCCTCGGCGCCACCGACGATCGCCCCGGCATGACCCATGCGGCGCCCGGGCGGGGCGGTGACCCCGGCGATGAATCCAGCGACTGGTTTGGTGCAGTTTTCTTTGATCCAACGGGCGGCCTCCACCTCCGCGTTGCCCCCGATTTCGCCGATCATGATTATGCCGTGGGTATCGGGGTCGGCGTTGAAGAGTTTGATGACATCCAGATGAGAAGTGCCGTTGACCGGGTCGCCGCCAATGCCGACGCAAGTGGACTGGCCGATCTCCTTGACGGTGAGTTGGTAGACCGCCTCGTAGGTCAGGGTGCCGGAGCGCGAGACGACGCCGACGTGACCGGGCCGGTGGATATAGCCCGGGGCGATGCCGATGCGACAGCCGCCCGTGGAGTCGGGGCCGGGGCCGGGGGTGACCAGACCGGGGCAGTTGGGTCCGACCAAGCGGGTCTTGCGACCCTCCATGGCCCGCTTCACGCGCACCATGTCCTTGACGGGAATACCTTCCGTGACGGCCACGGCCAGATCGAGCTCTGCGTCCACGCACTCGAGGATCGCATCGGCCGCGAAGGGAGGGGGCACAAAAATGGCGGAGACGGTGGCGCCGGTCGCGGCGGCGGCTTCGACGACGGTGTTGAAGATGGGGACCTTGACGTCGCCATGGACGAAGAACTGGCCCCCCTTGCCGGGGGTCACCCCGGCGACGACCTGGGTGCCGTAGTCGATGGAGAGGCCGGCGTGTTTGCCGCCGAAGGCACCGGTGATGCCTTGGACCATGATTTTGGTAACGGGTGAAATGAGAATGGACATTTTTCGGAAGGAGTGGGGAGTGACTAGCGAGTAGCGGGTCGGCAGAGTTTTGGGTGGAGTGGTTTGTCGGATTGCTCGCTACTCACTACTCGATGCTGGCTACTGATTGTTTCAGGCGACGAGGTTTACGATTTTTTGGGCGGCGTCGGCCATGCTTTCGCCGGAGACGAGCGGCAGGCCGGAATCCGCCAGCGTCTTTTTCCCGGCGGCGACGTTATTGCCTTCGAGCCGCACGACGAGGGGGAGTTCGAGCCCGACCTCCCGGACCGCCTCGACAATGCCTTCGGCGATCACGTTGCAGTCCATGATGCCGCCAAAGATGTTCACGAAGATGCCCTGCACGTTGGCGTCACCGAGGATGATTT
>JAGYIG010000009.1 GCA_018402455.1 Opitutaceae bacterium | reverse complement strand
AGCCGATCACTCATTTCCAAACCCGCTCCTAAAGCGCATCTATCGCCGCGATCACCTGCTCGCCGTGGGACGCGGCATCCACTTTGTCGATCACCGCGACGATCTCCCCACCGACCCGCAGCAGCCAAGCCGATCGCCGCGGCCCAACATAGGTTTTCCCATACATCTTTTTTTCGACCATCGCGTCCGCCGCGGCGGCAAACTGGTCGGCGGGATCGCTGACCAAGCCGTAACGAATCCCCTTCTTCGTGGCATACTTACCGTGGGATCCAATCGAGTCCCGGGACACGGCAACCACCTGCCAACCTTTCGCCTGGATCTCGGCGGTGCGGGCGACCAGCGAGTCGTTCTGTTTATCGCAGGATCCGGTGTTGTTGCGCATGTAAACGGATACGACCGTGGGACGGGTGATCAGATCGCCAAACGTGACGACCTCCGGATCGGCCCCATCGCCGCGCACCACCTTAACTTCAAAATCCAGCTCTAGAACATCACCAACTTGCTTCATCGCTTCGCCCATCCTGTTACTTGATACCTGTGACTTAATACTTTGCAGCGCCGCAACGCGTCGCTGCTATATGTGCTTCGAATCGTCCGCGTCCTTGCTGACGTAGCCCGACTCCTGGCGATCATGGTTCACCTTGTTCTTTTTCACGTAGGCCGCGTAGATGTCGTCGGCCGACATCCCCAACGTCTGCGCCAACGAGACCAGAAAATGGAACAGGTCCACGACCTCCACCTTGGCGTTCTGTTCGTCAAATTTCTGATACTTCGCCCACCACTTCCACGGCACGCTGTCGATTAACTCGGCCGTCTCCTGCTGCATCGCGCGGGTGTAGTTGAGCACCCACTTGGCTTTCTCCTCATCCGTCGCCGGCGGCAGTTCCACCCCGATACGCGCATTGAGGGCCTCCTGCATGCGGAAAATCTCGTCCAGTTTGTCCATGAAAACGCAGGCTGCGATCCCCAGCCCACCGCGCAAGGCACAAGTGCGGCGTTGTTTACCCCTACGGTAAAAATGCGTTGCTCTATGGGGGTAACTCCGTTGAACGTAGAGCCTTAGTGCCCGCGTCGAGCGCCCTTCCGGCCTCCGCCAGGGTTCACGTCCCACCCCTCCTCGAGTTGAGTGAGCTTGGGTTAACCTAAACAACAACAACAACATGTCAGATAAAGAAACGTCCGGCTCGGAGAGCACCGCCCGCGCGGAAAACGCTCCCGCCGAGACTCCCCGCGCGGAGACCACCCCCGCTGCCGAATTCGCGTTCGGCACCGGACGCGGCCCCGGTCTCGCCCGCGGCAAACGCAAGCCCGCCAAAGGCGCGGCTCCCGCGTCCTCCAGCGCCCTCGTTGGTGACTACCAGCCGACCGCCGTCCAGATCGTGACGAATGAGTCCGAATACACGAACCCGTTCGCTCCCCCGGAGCCTGAGCCCGCCCCCGTGGCGGAGGCCCCGGCTCCCGTTGCGAATCCGGTCGAACCAGCGCCCGCGCCGGAACCGACCGCCCCACCAACCGCTGTCGCCCCCGCTCCAGTGGAACCTCCCGCCGCCCCCATCGCCCCCGCGGCCGTAGAAGCCGGGCCCGAAAAAGCCGAGCTCGACATTCTCCCGCCCAAACAAGCGCGCTCTTCAACCCAGCGCTGGGAAACCCCCGAATTCCCCGACTCCTCCAGCGATGCGCGGCCGACCTTCAAAACCCGCTCCCAACGCGAACGCGAAAGCCAAGGCGAGGACCGCCAAAGTCGCGAAGGCCGTCCGGAGCGACGCCCGCGGGCCGACCCCCGCGCCAAGGATAAAACGGAGCGCCGCCCCCGAGCGCCCAAGCATATCGAAGTCGACGTGCCCAAACCCAAGCTGGAATCCGCCCCGAGCTCCGGCGGCGGCTTTTTTGGTTGGCTCAAAAGGTTGTTCACCGGTGGTGACACCAAGCCTGAGCCCCGGAAGCGCTCCGACGGCGATTCGCGGGCAACCGCGGACGCAGCCAGGGTGCGGTCGTAGGGTCGTGGCCAAGGCCAAGGCCGGGGGGGACAAAATCGCGACGACAACAGTCGGCGCAGCCCGAAGCCCCGCGCGGAGCGCGGTGAAGCTGACTCCGAGGGTGGGGGGAACCGCCGCCGCCGCCGCAGTCGCGGTGGACGGGGTCGAGGCGCCAACGGAGGCAACTCCGGCTCCTCCTCCTCCGACAGCTGAGCCGTTCCGGTCTCACACCCACTTCAGCGCCCGTTTTACCGCGGGCGCTTTTTTTTGGCCCCCAACCTCCGCCCGGGGCACCGCGGGCCCGATCCGCAAAATCCGTTACCGCACCCAAGCCCAGCCTTGCCCACCCTCGCCCCCCCTTCCACGCTCGCGCCGATGTCCGATCTCATCGTCCAAGGTGGCAATCCGCTCACCGGCACCATTATCCCCTCCGGCAACAAAAATGCGGTGCTCCCTATTTTCTGCGCTACCCTGCTGACCGACGAAACCGTCACCCTGCGCAACGTTCCCGACATCACCGACCTCAACAAACTGGTCGCCTTTTTCACCCAACAGGGGTCCCACATCAACTGGGACCGGACCACCGGAATCATGGTGGTGAACCACGCCGATTTTTCCCCCGCGTTAAGCGATCACGAGCTGCCGCAGGACATGCGCTCGACCGTCCTGCTCTACCCCGCCTTGCTGCATCGCCTCGGCAAGATCGTGGTGCGCTCCAACACCAAGGGCTGCTCCCTCGGAGTGCGCGAAATCGACCCCCACCTCGAGATCCTCTCCGCGCTCGGGGCTGACATCTCGGGCGAGGATCCTCTCACCATTGCCTTGGCGGGAGGCCGGTTCGCTGGCACGCGCGAGTGGCTCGACTACATGTCGGTCACCGTCACCGAGAATTTTGCCATGGCCGCCGCCGTCGCCGCAGGACCCTCCACCCTGCTCAATGCCGCCAGCGAACCGCACGTGCAGGACTTGTGCTCGGCCCTCGTCGCCATGGGTGCCCATATCACCGGCATCGGCACCAGCCGGCTCGAAATCGTCGGCGTCCCGGCCCTGCACGGCGCGGATATCACCATCGGCACGGACTACCATGAAATCGTCACCTTCCTCGCCCTCGGCGCCATCACCGGCGGAGAGGTGCGGGTGGAAAACTCCGTGCCCCAGCACTTCGATCTGATCGCCCGCGCCTTCTCCCGGCTCGGGGTCCACGTTCGCCACGAGGGCAACACCGCCGTCGTCGACCGCGACCAACGCCTCACCATCGAGCAACCCCACACTTCCAACCTCCTGCCCAAAATCGAAGCCGCCCCCTGGCCCTATTTTTCCGTCGACCTGCTACCCCTCATGATCGCTCTGAGCACCCGCACCACGGGCACGATCCACTTCTGGAACAAGGTCTATGAAAACGGATTTTCCTGGATTCCGGAGCTGGCGAAATTCGGAGCCCACGCCGTCGTCAGCGACCCCCACCGACTCATCGTGTTCGGTGGACGCCCCCTGCGCCCGGCCGTGGTCGATTCTCCCTACGTCATCCGCGCGGCGGTCGCCCTCGCCATGGTCGCCGCCGCCATCCCGGGCGAATCGGTGGTCCGCCATGCCGAGATCATCAAACGCGCCCACCCCCGCTTCGTCGAAAACCTCAATTCCCTCGGCGCGCGGCTGGAATGGCGGGAGTGAGTTTTCGCCAATGGCAACTGATCCGGAAGACGCGTGCTATCAATGCAGCCTGATGGTGTCCGACGCGCTCGATGCTTATGTGCGGTGCCACAACGCGACGTTTCGAAAGCAAGCAACTTGGTGGTCAGTGTTTTCCAATCTCTTCGGAAAAGGGACTGATTTTGAGGAACTCCATCGCCAGGCCGGTGAGATCCGAATATTGTGAAGAACTTTTTCGGTCAGATTTTGATGACACAAATCGGAGTCCAGGCTGGTAGTTATCCCGGGCAACGGGTGCTCCCCGCGTTCAATCAATGAATGCTGAAGGGAATTCGATGCGTGACCGAAGAAGGCAACATCGACCAAAAATAGACTTATAATGGACCCACTTGAGAAGATTAGTCCAATTTCAGTCCATACTTGACTCAATACTGGACTCATACTGGACTCAGGGTGTGAGTTACGAGCCCCAGTTTACGATCTCAACCCGATTGTTGTCCGAGGTTGAGCGCATTGCGGCACTCCGGGAACGCATTCTCGGAGCCACCGTGGAACTGTCGTGGATTCCCGCGCTGCAAAAGGACACCCGCACCCGCAACGTCCATGCCTCCACGGCCATCGAGGGAAATCCGCTTACGTTGGAGCAAGTTCGGGCGCTTGAAGAGGGCCGTGAACCCTCGGCCTCAGACGGACGGTCCCGCCGCGAGGTTATCAACTATTTTGCGGGCCTGCGTCACATCGAAAAGCGGGTCGAACCAAGCGTCATTCGCCACGAAGACCTCTTTGAGCTTCATCAGATTCTCGCCGGGGAGGTGATGGATCAGGGGCAGGCCGGCAGCTATCGGACCATGGCAGTGCGGGTGGGTAATCATGTTCCTCCGCCCGCGGACGACGTTTCCGGTTTAATGTTTGAACTGCTCGACTGGTGGAATTACCGCGCCAATACCCTTTCCCCGGTGTTGAGCTCGGCCATCCTGCACTACCGCTTTGAGGACATCCATCCGTTCGCCGATGGCAATGGTCGCACCGGACGGGCACTTGCGCTATGGGAGCTTTACCGCCGTGGTTTCGACACTCATCACATTTTTTCCGTGGATGAATACTACTGGGAGGACCGGCCCCGCTACTACGCGGAACTGGCAAACGTGCGCAAGAAAGACGAGGACCTGACCGCATGGTTGGAATACTGTGCCGAGGGCCTGCGCAAGACGCTCGGGCGGGTGTGGTTGCGTGTTCAAACCTTCCAAACCAAGTCGCCCGATAAAATCGTGCTGCGACCGAAACAGGAACGCCTGCTGGCCCTGCTCCGCGACCACGGGGCAATGTCCCCGTCCGAGCTTTGGGCGGCGATGGATCTGTCCAAGCAAGGCACGCTCAATCTCCTGCATCCTCTTATCGAAGCCGGTTTAGTGGAAAAGATCGGCACCAGAAAAACCGGGCGCTATGCTCTGTCCTCTTTAAATCGAATCTAACCTAGCCATGCCTGACCAACCCCCCAAAGGAGCCGATTACCTCGCCGCGGCCTTCGAAGCCCCCGACGCCACGGTTGAAGCAGCCTTGCGGCCGCTTTCCTTCGCCGATTTTACCGGCCAGGCCAAAACCGTCGAACGGCTGCAGGTCATGGTGGGAGCCGCCCGACGCCGCGGCGACGCCCTCAACCACATCCTGTTGAGCGGCCCCCCCGGTCTCGGCAAAACCACCCTCTCGTTCATTCTCGGCAACGAACTGGGCAAGCAGGTTCGCGTGACGTCCGGCCCGGTCGTCGAAAAGGCGTCCGACCTGGCCGGCCTCCTCACCAGCCTCGAAGAGGGAGACCTGCTCTTCATCGACGAAATCCACCGGATCCCCAAGACGGTCGAAGAATACCTCTACAGCGCCATGGAGGACTTCCGCTTGGACATCATGATCGACCAAGGCCCCAACGCCCGCAGCGTCCGCCTCTCGATTCCCCGGTTCACCCTCGTCGGCGCCACCACCCGCTCCGGACTGCTCACCGCGCCCCTCCGTTCCCGCTTCACCCTGCAAACCCGGCTCGACTACTACGATGCGGCCACGCTCACCGGGATTGTCCATCGATCGTGCGGCCTGCTCGGCGTCGAAATCGATGAGGCCGGCGCCAAAGAAATCGCCAGTCGCTCCCGGGGCACACCGCGGATCGCCAACAACCTCATCAACTTTGTGCGCGATTTCGCGCAGGAACGAGCCGACGGCAAGATCAACCGCGAGGTCGCCTCGCGCGCCCTGGAACTCCTGGAGATTGATGCCCGCGGGCTCGACGAGATGGACAAGCGCATCATGCGGGTCATGGCCGAAAACTACAAAGGCGGTCCCGTCGGTCTGGGCACGGTGGCCATCGCCGTCGGGGAAGAGGCGGAAACTCTCGAAGAGGTGCACGAACCCTTCCTGATTCAGGAGGGTTACCTGCAACGCACCCCGCAGGGTCGCACCCTCACCGCCCGGGCCTACCAAGCGCTCGGCCTCAAAGGCTATGCCGAGCAAGGCAAGCTGCTCTAGCACAACCACCCGCGCCCCGGAGCCCCGTTCATTGTCGGGGTTCAACCCCGGCATTTAATTCTGGTCAACGGTGGGTTGCGGACTCGATGGGGGTGCGTCAGGGGATCGGTTCCCAGCGACCACGGGTCGCGGAGGTGTAGGCGGCTTCCATCCACCCCACGATGTCCATGGACGCATCGAGGTCGGCTTTCAATTCGTCCGCCGACATCTCCCCGCGGATGGTGGAGACCAAGCGATCCACTCGGAACGGCCGGGCGGGCATCGTGAGCGGCAGGGGTTCGGGCGTCTCCCGTGGCTTGGCCACGACATACTTTTCGCCATCGTGCCAAAGGCAGCGTTCCGCCCCCACGACTTCCAAACCGGTGCGGCCCCCGGTTTGGGTCCAGCCGGCTTCGACGGTCGCTTTCAGGCCATGCGCCCACCGGAAATGGGCGGTCCCAAAGTCGTCACAATCCGGATACTCGCCGCTCTCGTTGCCGATCTCGGCCCAGACTGATTCCGGCTGGCCGAACAGGGAGCGCAGGGCGTGCAACGCATGCGTGCCCATGTCGAAGAATCCTCCGCCCCCGGCGAGGGCGGGGTTCGCAAACCAGGCCAAATCGGGAGAGTCGAACCAGCGGCCGTAGGCCGCATGATGCGCGTTGCGGTAGCTCGCGCGCGTCACTTTGCCCAGCCCTCCGTCGGCAATGAGTTTTCGGGCACTTTGGAGAGCGGCGTCATAGAACTGAAAATAGCCGCCAAAGAGCACGGTTCGGGGGTGCGCCGCCACCAACTCGCGCAATTCGGCCAGCTGCGCGGTTGAGGTGACGAGCGGCTTTTCGCAGAAGACCGGTTTGCCCTGAGGCAGAGCCGCGCGCAGCAGGGGCAGGTGCCGCGTGTTTTCACAGCAGATGATGAAACCGTCGATGTCTTCGCGGCGGAGCACGGCGGCCAGGTTCGGCTCAAATGGGGCGTGCGCCTTCGCCGCGTATTTGGCACCCCGGTCCGGCACGTCATCCCACACCACAGCGGTCGACCGGCCATCGTCCGCTTGGTCAATGAGATCGATGAACGCTTGGGTGTGGATGTGCGCGGTGGAAAGAAAAGCGAGGCGGGCCATGCGAAAAAAGGGAGAGGTGGGGGGACCGATAAACCGGTTATTTCAACACGATCTCACGACCCTTTTTTTGAGAGGCATAAACCGCCTCGAGAATCGCGATCACCTGGATCGACTCGGTCCAGGGCACCAGGGACGGTTTGCGCCGGGTCATGCATTGGTGAAAGGCTTGAATCGCCTCGGTGTGCGCCTTGTCGAGGGTTTCGGGGATTTTGAGGGTGCCCTGCGTAAAGGTGCGCCCGTGCACGGAGGCGAACTCCGCACTCGGCCACTTCACCCCTCCCCGCAGTCCGTAGAGCTGGAAGCTCATGTCTTCGTCCTCCACCTGGTGCCCCAGCCAGGCGGTCTCGAGGGTGAGGGTGGCGCCATTGTCGAAATGCACGAACGCCGCTGCAAAATCCTCCACATCGAAGCCCTCGTGGTCCCAATCACCCCATTGGCCGGGGATGCGCCGACCCTTGGCAAAATTGGTTTTGCTGGTCCCCGAGACCCGCACCGGGCGGGGGAAATCCATCATCCACAACGCGGCGTCGAGCGCGTGCACGCCGATGTCCATGCAGGGCCCGCCGCCGGAAAGGCGCTCGTAAATGAATCCCGGACGCGGCGGTAACTTGGCGCGGCGCATGGCGCGGACCCGCGCGTGGTAAACCTCGCCCAGCCCCCCGTGGTGGATCCAGTCCCGCAGCGCCAGCGACGGAGCCTGCCAGCGCATGTGTTGGCAGGACATGAGCGTGAGCCCCATCCGGTCGGCAAGCTCCCCAATCTTGCGAATCTCCTTGGTGGTCGTGGCCAAGGGTTTCTCGCACAACACATGTTTGCCCGCCTGAAGAGATGCGAGCACCGCCGGCGTGTGAACCTTGTTGGGAGTGCAGATGTCCACGGCATCCAAGTCGAGTTTGAGCATCTCGCGGTAGTCGGAAAAAACCTGCACTCGCCCGCCCGTGGCCTTCACAAACCCCTGCGCCGCGGTTTCCCGGACGTCCGCCACCGCCACAATCTCGACGTCGGGCAACGCCTGCCAACCCGGCACGTGAGCGCTGAGCGCGATGCCCCCAGTGCCAATGAATCCGATGCGAAGCTTGCGACGCGCCATTAAAAAATTCCTCCGCCGGGGTTCAAATTAGGGTGCATGAAAATCTTTCAGCAGGGTGCGCACCAATCTGTCACCAAAGCGTCACCAATCCGGCTATTTTTCCGGGAGGTTGGCATAAAGCCCGATTTTTGGCATGGTTACTTCCATGTCCGCAATCACGGTAGACCCCAAACGACCTCGCATCGCGATGATATCCACCCACGGATACGTCGCCGCCAACCCTCCCCTCGGGGCCGCCGACACCGGGGGCCAAGTGGTGTATGTTCTCGAATTGGCTAAAAAACTGGGGCAGCTCGGCTACGACGTCGATATCTGGACCCGGCAATTCGAGGGTCAGCCCAAAACCGATGTGGTCACCGGACGGGTGCGCATCATCCGCATGCCCTGCGGCGGCAACGATTTCATCCCCAAGGAGTATCTGCACGAGCAGCTGATGGAATGGGGGGAAAACGCGCTGCGCTACATCAATCGGCACAAGCTCAAATACGAATTTATCAACAGCCATTACTGGGATGGCGGGATCGCCGGCCAGCGGTTGGCCGATGCCCTGAGCGTTACCCATGTCCACACACCGCACTCCCTGGGGATGTGGAAAAAACATAAGATGGAGACGGACTACCCCGAGAAGGCCGACGTCTTCGAGCGGGAATTTAATTTCACCACCCGAATTCGGGAGGAAACGATTCTCTACAATAATTGTGACATCGTGCTCGCGACGACGCCGCCCCAGTTCGACATGGTATTGAAGGACTACGGGGTCTCGCGGTCTTACGCCGCCATGATCCCGCCGGGCTACGACGACAACCGCTTCTTTGCGGTGAGCGAGGCCAGCCGGACCGTCATCCGCAAACGGTTGGGTTTCAAAAAGCCCACCGTGGTGGCGCTGGGGCGCCTCGCCACCAACAAGGGCTACGACCTGCTGGTGGAGGCGTTTGCCGTCACCGCCCAGCGGCTGCCCGAGGTGCAACTGCGGCTCGCCGTCGGAGGCAAGAAACTCGACAAGCAGGAGCGTAAGATTCTCAAGGAAATCAAGGACCTCGTTAAAAAGCATAAGCTCGAAAAACGGGTTAAGTTCGGCTCGTTCATCAGCGATGAGGACCTGCCCGACTACTACCGGGCCGCGGATTTGTTTGTGCTCTCGAGTCGCTACGAGCCCTTTGGCATGACGGCGGTTGAAGCCATGGCTTCAGGCACCCCCACGGTGGTGACCGAACATGGGGGGCTGTATCGGGCCCTCAGCTATGGTCGCCACGCCCTCTACGCCGACACCTTCGACGCCGAAGATCTCGGCATCACCATCATGAAGCCGCTCAAGTATCCCAAGCTGCGCAACCGCATGAAGCGCATGGGCGCGCACAAGGCCCGTAGCCTCTTCACCTGGACGGGCATCGCGCAGCAGTTGATTGGGTTGGTGGAAGGACGGCCGAGCCCGCACAAGATCGACGAGGACGACTGGGATGAGCCGTGGCATGACGGCGATTAAGCCGCGCTGGCGGCGTTGCCTCGCCACAACCAGATGGCCAACGGCCACCAGATCAGGGCGAGTCCCAGCACCGCCCCCCATTGCCCCAACACCATGGCCATGGGCAACAGAAACGTGGTGACCTGCCAGATCAGCGCCCCGACCAGTCGTCGAAAGTCCCGGCGGTGTTCCTGCCGATCGGGCTGGCGCCAGGATCGCGGCCACCAACCCGAGGGCCGAATCCGATCGTAAAAGGCCCGCGACGTCGTTTCGTCCACCGGGGGAAACCACCACGTGGCCAACAGGGCCACGAGGGCTGAGAAACTCGCGATGCCGAGGAAGCGGGTGGCCTCATTCCAGCCCGCGGGATCGGCCAGCGAAAAATACAACGCCGCCAGAAATCCCCCCGCGATGCCGGCGGTGAACCCCTCGCCGTTGAACCGATGCCAGAACCAGCGCAGGGCAAAGGGCACCAAAAACGCCGGGAAGAGCAGCATCACAATGCCCACCCACACCCCTAGAACCGATCCGCCCAGCCACCAGGCCAAGCCCAGGCCCAGCGCCACGAGCAACGCGGATGCCACATACCCCACCCGGACCAGGTGGGTTTCCGAAACCGCCGTCTGGCGCCACGGTTGATACAGGTCGCGCACGACGTAGGCCGCGCCCGCGTTCAAGGTGCTGTCAAAGGTCGACATCGCGGCCGCCAACATGGCCGCCAAAACCAACCCCCGCACCCCGGCCGGAAAATACGCCGATTGCAGCACCAAGGGCAGCACCCCCTCCGCCCCCGTCACCGTGTCCACCGTAATCCCCAATTGCAGGGCGATGATGCAGAACCCCAGCACCATCGGCCAACGGACGGCGAACAACACCGTCCACCACATCGCCAGCTTGCCACAATCCGCCACGGAACCGGCCGCGTAAAACCGCTGGGCCATGTAGGCCGAGCCCCCGCTGCCGCCCAGGCCTTCGAGCACGCCCTTCGCCATCCACACCGCAAGAAAGGCGGCAAACGGCAGGTAGGGATTCAACCGTTCCTCGCTGAGTTGGGGCCACACCGTGTTCAAGTCCGCGGCCGGCCAGGTCGCCAGCAGCTCGGGCGTCACCAGTCCGCTGGCCGTCAACGCCACGTAGGCCGCCGCCCCACCGATCAACACCGTCTGGACGACATCCGTCCAAATCACCCCGTGCAATCCGCTGGCCGTGGTGTAGCCGAACGCCACCAACGCCATCCCGATTGCGCATTCAGTTTCTGAATACGGCAGAAACTCGGCCAGAAACCGGCCGCCGGCCGAGAGGAAAAAAACGATCATGGCGACGGTCAGCACCACATAAGTCAGCGCCGCAGTCATCCGCGCGAGCCGCCCTCCCCGGGTTTGCCCAAAACGCAGCAACATCCACTCGGCCGTCGTCATCACTTCCGACCGGCGATGCCACTTGCCCATGAAGGCGAGAAAAACCGCGATGGGCAAAACCACCCCGCCCCGCATTTCGATCCAGAAACCCTGCAGGCCGTAGAGGGTGACCAGCGCCACAATCGTCATGGTGCCCGCCACATCGAGGTTGCTCGACATGCCGGAGGAGCCCAACGCCCACCACGGCAACTTCCGTCCGCCCAGGAAGTATTCCTCCGAACCCCGCCCCGCCCGACGCGCCAACCAAGCGCCGGCGACGATGAGGGTGAGCAAGTAGGCGATAATGATCGCGACATCCAGCGGGTGCATCATCCTACCGTAACAAACCAGTCAACGCCCCACCCTGGGGCCGGGAAATCTTCGCTACCGCTTGACGCCTTCCCGCCGCCTTTGTTGGCTCCGCTGCGGTCGGAGCGAACCCGCGACACCTCGCTGGTGTTTTGTTTCACCCCGCCAGTCGCCGTTCTGCGGGCGGCCCCCTTCGCCTCATGCCCGACTCCGATTCCTCCTCCCTTCGCCTCTTCAGCACCGATCTTGATGGCACCCTGCTGGGCAATCCCGAATCCACCCAGCGCTTCGTCGCGGCCTGGGAGACCTTGAGCCCGGACGACCGCCCGGTGCTGGTCTTCAACAGCGGTCGACTGGTGTCCGACATGCAGGCCCTCGTCGCGGCGGGGCAGCTGCCCGAGCCCGAATTTTATATTGGCGGGGTCGGCACCGAAATCTTCGGAAACCCAGACCGGGCAGCCGCGGGAGGACTGGGCGAAGGTCCTCCGGGAAGGCTGGGACCGCCCGCGGCTGCATGAGCTGATCGGCGCCCGGTCGGACACCTCGCCCCAGCCCGACGAATTCCAGAATGAATTCAAATCCAGCTGGTATTTGACCGATGCGGATGCGGCCCGCATCACGGAAATCAAGGCCGCGATCGCCGAGACGGGACTGAAAGCGGCAGTGGTCTACTCGAGCGCGCGCGACTTGGATATTCTGCCGCCCAAGGCGACCAAGGGGGGCGCCCTGGCCTGGCTCTGTCGCCGTCTGAAAATTCCCCTGAAGTCGGTCGCGGTGGCGGGCGATACCGGCAATGACAGCAGCATGTTCGCGCTGGCCGGCGTGCGGGGGATCGCCGTGCAAAACGCCTTCCCGGAGTTGCTGGAAACCACCATCGGGCGATCCCATATTTACCATGCCCGTCAGGTCATGGCCGACGGCGTGGTGGAGGGCCTGTGCCATTTCGGGGTCGCCTGCAAACCCCCGGACGCCAACAAAACGGCCATCCCCCGGGCCAAAATGAGCAGCGATTTCAAAATGCTGTTCACCGGCACCAAGCTGGGGGGCTTGAACAAAAAGGAATCGGCCTTGGTGCACCTTGCCTACCAGAAGGCCATCGAGGCCTTGCGGCGGAACATCACTCCGCTGGGGTTCTCCGCCTGCTCGCTGGAGGACAACTCCGTCACCGGCACCGATGTGAACTACCGGTCAATCTGGGGACGGGACGGGGCCATCACGGTCATCAACAGTTTGGATTTGGAGGATGCCGCGATCATTGACTGCTGCCGCCGCACGCTCGAAACCCTGCTCGGCGCGATCTCGCCCACCGGCCAGATCCCCGCCAATGTGCGCATCGACTCGGGGGCTCCCGACTACTCCGGGGTGGGCAACATCTGCGCCATCGATTCCGGGCTTTGGCTGATCATCGCCGTCTATCACTATGTCGACCGCACCGGCGACACCGCTTTTCTGCACACCCACCGCGGCAGCCTGCAACGGGCGATGGATTGGCTGACGGCCCACGACAGCAACAACGACGGGCTCTTGGAAATCCCGGAGGCCGGCGACTGGACGGACTTGTTTGGCCGCAGCTACAATGTCCTCTACGACGAGGTTTTGTGGTATCGGACCAATGTGTGCTTCGGGCGTCTGATGGAGTTCCTCGGGGAGCAGGGACAGGCCGTCGATTACCTACGCTGGAGCCAACACATCCGCAGCAAGGTGTTGTCGACCTTTTGGCCCACCACCACGCCGGACCAGCATGGCGGGCCCGCGCGCGGCTTCGCGGATCAGCAATTCAACGTCGGAGACACCCGCTACCTGCTGGCCGAGATCACCCCCTTTTCCTACAACTGGCGCTGCGATGTTTTCGGCAATGTGCTGGCGTTTTTGACCAACCTGTTGGACGCCGACCGCGCCCGCGAAGCGTTTCGCTTCATGTGGGGCGTAGGCGTAAACGAGCCCTACCCGGTCGCCAACCTCTACCCGGTGGTCCAAGCCGGCGATCCCGATTGGCGGTCCTACTACACCGTGAATCTGCTGAACCTGCCCCACCACTACCACAACGGTGGCATCTGGCCGTTCGTCGGTGCGATGTGGGTGCGCTTCATTCACCGGTTGGGCTTCCACGAGGTGGCCTGCCGGGAACTGCTGCGACTCGCCGAGGTCAACCGGTTGGGCCGCGATCACGAGTGGGAATTCAACGAATGGGTGCACGGTCAGACCGGGCGCCCCATGGGCAAGGCATATCAGGCTTGGTCCGCCGCCTGCTTTGTGCGAGCCTGTCAGGAGATCGAGGCGGATCCCGCCCACGGCGAAGATTGACCTCGCTCCCCTCCCGCATGAACCGACCCCGTCCAGTCCTCTGTTTTGGCGAAATTCTCTGGGATTTCCTGCCCCGCGGGCTTTTCCCGGGTGGAGCGCCGTTCAACGTGGGATACCACCTCCACCAACTGGGGATTCCCGTGCAGCCCCTCTCCGGGATCGGTCGCGACAAGCTCGGTGATGAATTGGTGCGCCGTTTGCGGGACTGGCAAATTTCCACGGACGGCGTGACCTTCCACGCGGGCCTTCCCACCGGCACGGTGGTGGCAAAAACCGCCGCCAATGGCGACGCCACCTACACCATCACCCCCAGCGTGGCGTGGGACCAAATCTTGATATCCGAGGACGTCATCCGCCTGGCCGTGAACGCCCGGGCCATCGTATTCGGATCGCTGGCCCTCCGCAGTCCGGTCAACCGCACCTCTCTGGATCGACTCGATGAAGTGATGCCGGCGGATGCCTGGCGCGTGTTCGATGTCAATCTGCGGCCGCCCCACGACGATCTGGATCTCGTCCGCTCTCTCGCCGGTCGGGCCACTTTGCTGAAACTCAACGCCGAAGAGGCCGCCCGCGTCGTGCTCAATGCCGACCAGGAGGAACCCGGGTCCGAAGAGGCTCTGGCCCGCGCGCTTTCCCTCGAATGCGGTTGTCCTTCGGTCTGTATCACCGCCGGCAGTCGAGGCGCGGGGCTGCTCGAAAACGGAACCTGGCATTGGGAAGACGGCCGACCCGTGGACGTCGTCGACACGATCGGCGCGGGCGATGCCTTTCTCGCCCGGCTGCTGGCCCATCTGTTGGAGCAGGATCGATCCCCCGCCGAGAGCCTCGCCAGCGCGTGCCGCCACGGCGAATGGGTCGCAAGCCAGTTCGGCGCGACCCCCGCTTATTGAGGTTCGCACCGGGATGAGTTCCCCGCTGGCACCACCCTAGCTCCCCTCCCCGACTATGACCATCGAAGACATCTGGGTCCCCCTGACCAACCTATTGCCCGTTTTGGCGGCGACGCTGCCGATCGCCCTGCTCATTGTTTTGGGCGGGGTGATTCTCAACGCGATCATCCGGCGCAGCCTCACCCTGCTGGCGCGGCGGACGAGCCTCAGCGAGGCCGACATCCTCCCCGCCCGCAAGGTACTCAGCTGGCTGGTGCGCATCATCACGGTCATCATCGTGCTCGGGGTCTTCGGTTTCGAGCTCGGCGGCATCTGGTCGATGATCTCCACCATCCTCGCCATGATCGCGATCGGCTTCGTGGCCGTATGGAGCTTGTTGAGCCACACCTCGGCAACGGTGCTGCTCGTGATCGTGCGCCCCTTCCAGATCGGGGACGACATTGCGATGCCCAGCGAAAATGTGGAAGGCCGCGTGGTGGACCTTAATTTTTTCTACACCACCCTCCTGACCCATGACGGCAGCGAGTGGCGCATCCCCAACAATCTGTTTTTCCAGAAGGTGGTGAAACGGGAGCGGCGCGGGGCCACCACCACCTTGGCCGACCAGCTCAACCGCACCGAGCCAGCCGCCATCAGTCCGCCGCCGCCGCCCAAGCCCGCGGCCCCGGCCGACGCATCCGCCGGGGAGCCCAAGGGCTGAAACTCAGCGGCAATTCCCCCCGCCTTTGCGGTTGAAGACTGCGCCAACCCGACGTGGTCTGGGGCCTGCTGTTTATGAATGTTCGCCAAGCCCTCATCACCGCGGCCAATCCCCGCCAGCGTAGCCTGCCCCTCCAGATCCTGATCGACCGCGACGGGGTGCCACGGTCGGCATTGGAGATCGTGCTGCAGGAGGCCGCCGGTGCCGGCATCGAACGCTTCTGCGTCGTCGTGTGCCCGGGGGACGAGAACGCCTACACCGCCGCTTGCGGTCCCTACCGCGCCCAAACCGAATTTGCCGTGCAGGCCGAGCCCCGGGGCTACGGCGATGCCATCCTCTGTGGTCGAGCGCAGATAGGCGCAGACCCCTTCCTCCACTTGGTCGGCGATCACATCCACTTGAGCGACGCAACCGCCAGCTGCGCTCGCCAACTCCTCGACGTCGCCGCGACCGAAAAGACCTCCGTTTCCGCGGTGCAGCCCACCCACGAGAGCCAGTTGACCTCGTTCGGCGCGGTGGGGGGCAAATTGCTCGGCGGCGATCTGCCCCTTTACGAAATCGAGGCCGTGCTCGAAAAGCCCACCCCCACCCTCGCCGAGCAGGAACTGTTGGTGCCCGGCATGCGGGCCGGATATTACCTGTGTTTCTTTGGCCTACATGTTCTCGACCAGCAGATCTTCGAATCGCTCGAAGCCGAACGGAGCAAGGCCCCTGACCAATTGCTGGGATTATCGGCCGCGTTGCATCAACTCGCCGGCCAACGGCGCTACCTCGCCTTGAACATCGCCGGCCGCCGCTACGACATTGGGGGGCACTACGGGCTGTTGCATGCCCAGCTCGCCCTTTCCCTCGGCGGAAAAGATCGGGATCAGGTCATGACCCAGATCATCGAGCTACTGGGCCAAAACCCCCGCTGACCGGTGGCCACCCTCATCGATATCATTCGCAGCCAGGAGGCCGCGATCCGGGATCAGTCGGTCGACCAGTGGTGTCAGGACCGTTCAATCGCCGAGCTGCAAACGGCCGCCGCGGAGTTGGAGTCCTATCGGCACGAGGAAACCAACCTGTATCAACGGGTCAGAGCCCTCTTCTTCCTGCACACGCTCCACCGGTATCACCTGCCGCAACGACCCGAACTCCCGTCGGCGGGACGGGTGCCGTATCCGGCCTTTCAACACATGCTGGATCGCCGCTTCGAAGAAGCCATCGGCACCCTGCGCAAGGCGGAGCAAGACCACGGGGCCAACGACACCCTGTGCAGCGCCTTGGCGGCGGCCTACCATGCCCTCGCCTTCCAGACGCTGGCCAATCAGGTTCGGCGCACCGTCCGCTCCACCCGCGGCAACGCATGGATGTTTCGACTGGGTCATCCCCAGGATCAGCCGCTCAAAGTGCGGCCGGAACTCCTCCCGCCAGCCGACGCCACCCAGCCCACCCCGTCGCTGGTGGAGCGCACCGCCGTGCGCATGGACCTGACCCACTGCGCTTGGAGTGACATCTTCTTCCTGGGGATGGACTACCCGGAGGGCGCACGGGTGCTCAATGTCTCCATCAACCTGGGGGTCCACGAGCGGGATACCGCAACCCGGCCTCCCGTGGAGGCCTACTTCCGGGTCATCTCGGAGCCGGTATTGCGGCTGGCCAGCGTCGATCTGGAAACCTCGGTTACGATTTCGGATTTGGAAGAGGTTTTCGATTTCGGGCGGGACTATCTGGGCCTGCTCAAGGCCGCGATCATCGCCGCCGGTATCGTGCCGCCCGGCATTGAGCGCTCCGGCGCCAGCCTGCCCGATTTACTGGGCCGGATCTTCGGGAAGGGTCGCGGCTTCGAACTGATCTCCAACGTGAACGGCATCCCGAAAGGCTCCCGCCTCGCCGTCTCCACCAACTTGCTCGGAGCCTTGATCGCGGTGGGCATGCGCGCCACCGGCCAGGTGGCCCACCTCAACGGGCCCCTCACCGAAGCGGATCGCCGCATCGTAGCCGCCCGCGCCATCCTCGGGGAATGGCTCGGCGGGTCCGGCGGCGGCTGGCAGGATTCCGGCGGCATTTGGCCCGGCATCAAGCTGATCGAGGGAGCGCCCAGTCAACCCGGCGACGCGGAGCATGGCGTCAGCCGCGGCCGACTCCTCCCCCAACACACCTTGCTCGGTCCGGACCGCATTTCCCCCGCCGCCCGCAAAAAACTGCAGGACTCCCTGGTCCTCGTGCACGGCGGCATGGCCCAGAATGTGGGACCGATTCTGGAGATGGTGACCGAAAAATACCTGCTGCGGTGTGCGGCGGAGTGGACCGCTCGGGGCACCACGGTGGCGACGCTGGAGGCCATTCTCGAGCACCTCGCCGCCGGCGACATCAAGGCGCTGGGCGCCGCCCTTACCGCCAACTTTACGGGCCCGCTCCAACAAATCATTCCCTGGGTCTCCAACCGCTACACCGAGCGGCTGATCGCGGAAGTTCGGGCCGAATTTGGCGACGCGTTCTGGGGCTTCTGGATGCTGGGCGGCATGTCCGGCGGTGGCATGGGGTTCATCTTCGACCCCGCCCGCAAGGCCGAGGGCCAGGCTCGATTGCGGCAAATCATGCTGCGGGCCAAGCGGGAGTTGGAGGCCTCCCTGCCCTTTGCCATGGATCCCGTGGTCTACGATTTCACCATCAATGAGGACGGATCCTCCGCCCAGTTGCTGACCGACCAAGCGGCTCTGCTCCCACCGGCCTACTACCGCCAGATCATCCCCCAACTCTTGCGCAAGGCACCGCGTGAGCTCACCAGCCGGGAACAACAGGACCTCACGCAATTCACCCGAACCGCCAAAACCGACCCCAAGCTCGCCGCGTCCCTGCCCCAGCTGCTGGATGATTTGCTGCCCAATGTCCTCGGCACCTCCGCCCCCGGTCAGGACCTCGACGGACTCCTCACCGCCAACGGCTTTGATCGCGCCCAACACGAAGAGATTCGCCACCACCTGAAGGAGGGGCACATCGGGTTGGCCATGAATCGGCTTTCGCCGACCACGGACATCGCCGATCTCGAGCCGTCCGACCTCTTCGATCTGGCCCAAAACGGGGCCGATCACCGCGCGGCTGGCGAGGCGGCACTGGCCCGCGGGGAACTCGCGGTGGTCACCTACGCCGCCGGCGTGGGCAGCCGATGGACGCAGGGGGCCGGCTGCGTCAAGGGCCTCCACCCGTTCGCAAAGTTCGAGGGCCGTCATCGCAGTTTCATTGATGTGCACCTCGCCAAGACCCGTCAGGCCAGCCGCCGCTGGGGGCACGCGATTCCGCACGTTTTCACCACCAGCTACCTGACCCACCAACCGACCGAGGCCTACCTGCGCCGGGAATTCCCCGACGACTTTGGCCGCACGGTCCATCTTTCCCCGGGGCGATCCATCGGACTGCGCCTGGTCCCGACCGTGCGGGACCTGCAGTTTGCGTGGAAGGAAACCGCGCAACAAAAGCTCGATGAGCAGCAGGAAAAGATGCGAGACAGCGTGCGGGGCGCCTTGACCAACTGGGCCCGATCGGCCGGCGAAGCCAGCGACTACACCGATAACCTGCCCGGCCAGTGCCTGCACCCGGTGGGGCATTGGTTTGAGATCCCCAATCTAATCAAAAACGGCACCCTGCGCGAGCTGCTCCAGCTCCAGCCGAACCTGCGCACCTTGATGGTGCACAACATCGACACGCTCGGGGCCACCGCCGATCCCGCCATGCTCGGGTGGTTCAACGCCAGCGACGCCGCCTTGGGTTGGGAGGCCATCACCAAACGAATCGAAGACCACGGCGGCGGGTTCGCCCGCATCAACGGCCGGGTGCGCATCATCGAAGGGCTGGCCCTCCCGCGCGAAGAGGACGAGTTCCGCTTGTCCTACTACAATGCCAACACCTGTTGGGTCGATATCGATCAGTTGCTGCACACCTTCGGCCTCACTCGCGCCGACCTCGACCACCAGGAGGGCATCAACGAAGCCATCCGGTCCGTCGCGGCCCGCATGCCGACCTATGTCACGCTCAAGGAGGTCAAAAAACGCTGGGGCCACGGGCAGGAGGATGTTTTCCCCGTCGCCCAATTCGAAAAACTCTGGGGCGACATGACCACCCTCACCGGGGTGCCCCACGCCTTCGCTCTCGTCCCGCGTCACCGGGGTCAACAGCTCAAGGATCAGGCGCAGCTCGACGGCTGGCAACGCGACGGCTCCGCCGCGCACGTCGCGGGGCTCTGCGACTGGCGTTAGAGGTCCCCGCCCTGCGGACGCAGCACGATGTCTTCCACCACCGTGTTGGCGGAAAGCCGGTAAACGTCGTAAAAAGCCCGGGCCACGTCGCGCGTGGGCATCATCAGGCTCAGGTCCATGCCACTGCCGTCCCACGAGGGCGACACGGTCGCCCCCGGGTAGACGGTGGTGACCCGCACCCCTTTGGTTTTCAGTTCTTCGCGCATCACTTTGGACAATCCCGTGACCGCGAATTTCGCCGCACAGTAGCCGGCGCCACCCGGATAAGCCTGCTGGCCGGCGATACTGCTCATGTTGAAAATGTGCCCGCTGCCGCGCTTGACCATACCTTGGGCAAACACCTGGGAGACCAGAAACAGGCTGCGCAGATTCGCCTGCATCAACTGATCCAGGTCGTCGACCTTCATGGTGAGAAAATCCGTCGGCTGAAACTTGCCCGCGTTGTTGATCAACACATCAACGCGTTTGAATCGTTGGAGCACCGCCGCCGCCATCGTCGAGACGGCCGACTCATCACTGACATCACAGACGAAGCACTCCGCCGCGGCACCGAGCTTCGCACACGCCTTGGCGGTTTTGGCGAGGTTGGAGGCATGGCGCGCGACCAACGCCAGCCGCACGCCCTTCAATTCCTTCGCAAAGACTTGGGCGATGCTCGCCCCAATCCCTTGGGAAGCACCCGTGACCAGCACAACAGGTTTAGCCATAATTCAGTTTTCCTTACCGTTTGGTTCCATCGGTTCGGGCCCCCTCAGCAGACGAGGCTGCGGAAGTCCATGAAATCGGCCTTAAAGCCGCCGGGCACGCCTTTGCAGATCACACTCACCGCGTCGTGCGAATGCAGCGACTCGAGGTGGGAGCAGGCGACTTGAAAATCCCGGATCCGGGCATCCTTCGCCAACTCCGCGTAAACCAGACGAGCAGCATCCTCCACGAACTTAATGTGCGCCCCGTTGAGTTCAGCAAACGCCTGCTCATCTTCGCGCTTCACCATCACCTGCGTCTCGGTTTTCAACGCCTTAAGACAATGGGCTTGGAGGTCTTCAATGGTCAGGTCGGCCCCTTCGGCGACTTCCACCTTGACGCGGGCCTTCGAACGCTGGTTGTGCGGCACCGCATAGGCCCCGCGCACGTCCCGGGCGTGTTCCGAGAGCTCCGCGCTGCAGGGGCAGGCCGAAGAGTAGACAAAATCGAATTCCATGCCGGACCGGTAGCGACCGTCCCGGTCCAGGGAGCCCTCGAACGAGACGTCGTAATACTGCCACCCCGCGAGTCCACTGCGCAGGGATTGCTGCAACATCGGATAGGAAAAGCTGATGCGCAGCCGCGCGTCCAGCGACTCCACCTTGCGGCGATATTTTTCGAGAATGTTGCGCACCACCTCGAGAGTGAACACCTCCTCCTCGTGCTCATAGAACGACCGCACGATGCGGCTCATATTGATCCCCTTGAGCGTCGCCTCGAGCGAAACGCTGCCCGTGATGGCTGCCTGCAACGTCACCAGCTTACCCGCCGCGGTCCGGAACTGCAGCGGTAGATGGAAATTGGATACGCCCACCTGCTGGATCGGCACCGCCGCCCCTTGAATGGCGTCCTCGGCATCCATCATGTCCGGAAGGGACGCATGATAGGCCGGAGTCATCTCGAACTCGGCGTCGTAGGATCGGTCCATCTTGGGCGGCTGCCCCGCGGCGCGATGGAGATACATGGTCTTGGATTCAGGGTGGTTCATTTCGTTTTTGGGTTAGAGCAGCCAGGCGGTTGGAACGAAAACCGTAGTCCCACCTAAGCGGGATTAACTGGCTGGTGGTTGGATTATTCTGCAAAGGGTGGCACTCCGGCCGGTCCGAAGTAGTCGACAAAGTTCCGGGGGGTTTCAAACAGGCGCACCCGATACAACCGCCCGGCGGGCAGGTGGTTTTCGAGACGGCGCCAGAACGCGATGGCCAGGTTCTCGGCGGACGGGATCACCCCCTTCAGCCAGGGCACCTCCTCGTTGAGGTTCCGGTGGTCCACTTGGCGCAGAATCCGTTTTTCCATGACTTGTTTGAGTTCCCCCAGGTCGGTCACGTATCCCGTGTCCGGGTCCGGTTCACCGGCCACGGTGACTTCGATGACATAATTGTGACCGTGCCACTTGGGATTGTTGCACGGGCCAAAGGTGCGGCGGTTCCACGCGGCACTCTTGGCAGGGTTGTGCAACCGGTGGGCGGCATTGAAATGCGCTTGGCGCGTTACCAATACCACGCCGGAAATAGGAGAAGGACGATCGGGCATGAGGGCCGACAACCTGCCTTGAAGCCTGCCGCCGTCAATCGCGGCCCTGCATTTTAGGACCGCATTCCCGCCCGGGCACCGGAGACGGCCGCGCCGGTCCGTGGCGATGAAGTTTCTGCAAAACCCCTTGCCCTCCCCGGGCTCCCCTCCTTCCTCTCGAAGCCTATGGCGATGCGTTTCAGAATTCTGGGCAGTGGCAGTGCGGGCAATGCCGCTCTCCTGGAGACCGGTTCGACCCGCATCCTGATCGATGCCGGGTTCTCCGGCCGCAAGCTCCGCCAAATGCTGCACGAATCGGGCACCAGCATGGACGAAATTGCCGCGATTTTCCTCACCCATGAACACGGCGATCACGCTGCCGGGGTCGAAGCGTTGAAAAAACACCCCCACGTCACGGTGTTCGCCAACGCCGCCACCGCCCGCGCCGTCCAAACCAAGCTCTCCCACCGCCCCACCTGGCAGGTTTTCGAAACGGGATCCCGTTTCCAATTCCGCGATCTCGAGGTGGACACGTTCGCCGTGCCGCATGACGCGCAGGAACCGGTCGGGTTCACCTTTGCCAGCGGTCGCCCCGACGATTTGATTGCCCCCCGCCGCACCATCGCCTGGCTGACCGATCTGGGGCACATCCCTCAACACGTGCGCCGCCGACTCCCGGAAGTCGACGTGATCGCCATCGAATCGAACCACTGCCCCCACCTGCTCGAAGCCGATATCCGCCGACCCTGGTCCACCAAACAGCGCATTTCGGGTCGTCACGGCCACCTGTCCAACGAGGGCGTGCGCGAAGTCCTCAGCGCCGTCGCCAGCCCCCGCTGGCGCCACATCTGCCTCACCCACCTCTCCAAGGACTGCAACTCCATCGACGCCGTCCACACCGCCTTGACCGAACTTCGGGCCAGCCTGGCCGGCTGCCAATTCTCCATCGTCCCGCCCGGTGAGGGCACGCCGTTCCTGGAGTTGATCTGATCTCGACCCCGAACCGTGACCCGGCGGCCGAGGTTTGTCGGTTGCCCGCACGGCCGACGGAACCATGCTCGACCCCACCCACCTCATGACCGCCTCCCCTCACGTTCTCCGCCAAACCAAGATCATTTTCACTCTCGGGCCCGCCACCGCCAGTGAGGAGATGTTGGAAAAACTCATCCGGGGTGGCGCCGATGTGGCCCGCCTCAACATGGCCCACGCCAACCACGAATGGACGCGCACCATGGTCCGCCGGATTCGCCGGATTTCCCAGCAGGTCGGACGCGAAATCGCCATCATGATGGACATCAAGGGCCCCGAAATCCGCACCGGCGACGTGGATGCCCCCATCGAACTCAAAGCCGGGGAGGAATTTGATTTTACGGTGCGCCCCGGCGGCGAACCGGGCCAAAGTCCCGAGGAGATCCGATCCGTCGGCGTCAACTACGAGAATCTGGTCAACGACATCTCCGTCGGCGACATCGTGCTCGTGGACAACGGCCTCATGCGCTTCGAGGTGATGGACAAAATCGATAACCGCCGCATCCGCTGCAAGGTCCTCATCGCCGGCCAACTCAGCTCCCGCCGCCACATCAACCTTCCGGGCGTGAAAGTGAACCTCCCGGCCTTCACCGAAAAAGACCGTCGCGACACCTTGGTGGGGATTGAAGAGGGCATTGATTTTGTGGCCCTGTCGTTCGTGCGGGAAGCCGGCGATATCACCACGCTGCGCGAGTTCCTTTTGGAAAACGATTCCAAGGCCCGGATCATTGCCAAGATTGAGGACCAGTCCGCCATCCAAAATCTCGACGAAATCATCCACGCCTGCGACGCCCTGATGGTCGCGCGCGGAGACCTCGGCATCGAATGCCCGCTGGAGGACTTGCCCGTCATCCAACGCCGCGCCCTGAAGGCCTGTTTTGATCGGGGACGAGCCGTGATCATCGCCACCCACATGCTCGAATCGATGATCGAGTCGCCCGTGCCCACCCGCGCCGAGATCACCGATGTGGCCAATGCCGTCTATGAAGAGGCCGACTGCGTGATGTTGTCGGGTGAAACCACTATTGGGAAATACCCCTGGGAAAGCGTGGAAATCCTCGACCGCATTGCCCGCCGTATCGAGGAGGAGGGCGACGTGGTGTTCGAGGATCCCGCGCTCTTGGAAGGCGAGAAAATCAATGTCCTCAAGTCGGCGGTCATGCTCGCCAACCAAATCCCCAACTCGTCCCTGCTGACGTTCACTCGTCGTGGCTTCATCGCCACTTCGCTGGCGGCCCTGCGCCCGGCCCACGCGCCGATCTTCGCCATGACCAACTCGGTCACCACCCTCCGGCAAATGCGACTCCTGCGGGCGGTCAACCCCTACGTCATGCCGCTGACCTCCGATCCCAACGACACCATCGAAAACGCGATTCGGCTGCTCAAACGGGAGGGACTGGTGGCCGCCGGCGCCAAACTCATCGTAGTGACCGACATCCTTTCCAACGATCGATTGGTCGATAGCGTGCAGCTGCGCACCGTGCGGTAGGTCAACTTCCTTCCACCAGCGGAGCCAGGGCCCGCCAATCTTCCGCCGTGTCCACATCCCGCAGCACCGGCAACTCGCCCCAAGTCCACCCGGCCCGGCGAAGTTGCGCGCGCGTTTGCTCCGCAACCTGCCCCGTACCCCAGGCAATATCCGCAAAGAGGGGCGGATTCATCCGGGCCAGCCCCAGCAAGTAATACCCTCCATCCGCCGTCGGTCCAAGCACCGCCGGGTTATGCCTCAACGCCTCCGCCGCCCGCTGAAAAATGTCCGCATCCAGGGCGGGACAGTCTCCGCCAATAAAAAACAACGCATCAGCGCCCCGCGCCGAAGCCCCGAGCCCCGCATGAATCAGGCGCTGCCCCAAGCCGGCCGGAATCTGCGGATGAAACGAGCGACCCTCCGATTCGCCCAACCAAGCGCGCACCATCGGCTCCTGCTCGGCCGGGGCGAAGTGCACCTCCACCGGCCACCCGGTCGGAATCGCCGCCAACTGCCGCCGAACCAGGCGGTCGTAAATTTCCCGCGCCACCGCTTCGCCCACGCCGACCGCCAGCCGCGTCTTGACCTGCCCCGGGATCGGGGCCTTGAGAAAAATCAGGACCGTGGGAGTCATGTGGCACCAGCTCGATGGCGGCTCCACCAGAACCCAAGCAATAACGGGACCCAGATGACCAGTTTCTCCCCCGGCGACTGCACCCAGCCACCGCCTTGGGCCTGCGATTCCCAGAGCCAAAAATACCCAAAGCCACTCACACTCACCGCGATGATTCCGTAGTTCCGGCTGGCGACCGCCCACGGCACCAGCCACGCGAAATACCAAAAATGAACGGACGGCGCGAAGACCAGCAACGCCACCAAAAATGTCTCCGCAAAATCGACCAGGCCTTTGGCCCGAAAGAAAACCCACGCGGCCACCGGCACAAAGAACCAAACCAATACGGAATTGCGGTAAGCCGATTCCGGCCAGACCTGCGCCAGCATCCAGGGAAACAACTCCGACGTTCTGGCCTCCTGCACAAACGTCTTCGGGGCCAGGGAGCCAATGGCCCCAAAGTCGGACCAAAACCACCCCAACGCGGCGAGGACCGGCAATGCACCGACCGCCCCCATACCGACGGCGGTCTGCCACTCGCCTCGTTTCAATTTATCCCACATCCCCCACACCAAAAGCGGCGCCGTGATCCATTTCAGCCCGGCCGCCACCCCCAGCCAAACCGCCGCCCCGTAACCCTGGGGGCGGCCTGACCCGGCGGTCGATCGCTCCCACGCGAACCATCCCGCGACCATCGCGAGGAGGAGCAACGGCTCGTAGTGCGCCCCACCCACCCCGGCGTAGACGATGAGCGGATTCCACGCATAAAGCAGCGCCGCGCCACGTCCAAACCGGCGGGCCAACAGCCAAATGATCACCCCGTCCGCCACCAAAAACCAAAGCTTCAAACCCAGCACCCCGCCCCCGACCCACGCCGCCATCCGCAGGAACAACTGGGCCACCGGGGGGTAAATGGCCGTCGCCTCCGGATGGTTGATGAGCCCCGCCGTCGAGGTGCGCAGCGCCTCCAACTCGGTCGCATTCGGGGCTAATAGATAGGGCGAGAACCCCGCCAGTTGAATTTTACCCTCCCACAGATACCGCCACACGTCGTCCCCCGGGACCATCGGCAAGACCAACGCCCGCGCGCCGATCGCCACGCCCCAGAACCAGAGGGGGGAAATGTCCCGCGGGCGGCCCGCCAGCAGCCACCCCAACGACATCACCGCGGCCGCCGCCAAAAACCACGGCACGGTCCCGGCCACTGCAAAATCGCCGTGCCGCGCCATCCCCCACGCCCCGACCAGCAACAACCCGCCGCCAAAAGTGTAACCATAGTGGTTACAGTTCCACCGACGCCAGCCGAGCTGAGCGAGCGTGCTCAGGATGATCGTGCCAGCGGCGACGCTCCCCCGAATCGTGCCGGAGATTTTGGACCGACCGCCACCCCGTTGGCGGTAGCCCACCGGAAGCTCGACGATGCGCGCTTCCTCTTCGACCGCGCGGACTTGCATTTCGATGGTCCAACCAAATCCGCGATCCTGCATGCCGATCCGCTCCAGCAGATCGCGACGAATCAAGCGCAACGGCCCCAGGTCGCCATACCGTTGTCCCCAGCCCCAGCGGATCAACGTCGTCGCGAGCGCATTGCCGAACTGTTGCACGGACGTCATCGCTCCACGCGCCTTCGCCGAGTTTCGTCGGTTTCCCAACACAAAGTCCGCAACGGCTTGGGCTGCCTGCACGAGTCGCAACACGTCGCCAAGGTCGTCACTGCCATCCGCATCGCAGAACAACACCCACGCCACGTCATCGGCGAGTTGCTGATAGCCCGTCCAACAGGCCTGCCCGTAGCCCCGCCGCGACTCGGTCAAGACCTCCGCGCCAGCTGCCCGAGCGACGGCCACCGTCCGATCGGAGCTGCCGTTGTCCACCACCCGCACGCGGCTCAGGCCCAAATCGCGCAAGGATTCCACCACCGCCCCAATCGTCTCCTCCTCATCAAGGGCGGGAATGATGACTTGGATGGAATCGAGCATGGACCAAAGCGGGAGGGTTCAACCCAGTCGTTTCTTCCCGATGGCCGCAAATCCGATCGTTCAAATCGGCAGTCTCAGCTCGAACACCGCGCCGCCCTCGGGCGCCTCCCTGACCAACGCTTCGCCACCATGCGCCCGGACGATCGCCCGCACCATGCTCAGCCCCAACCCCAACCCGCTCTGCGTGCGACTGGCGTCACCACGATACAATCGCTCCCAGATCCGTGACTGCTCATCTTCCGGCACTCCCGGGCCATTATCCTGGACCCGCATCACGGCCGCACTGGCGTGCCGCACCGCCATGACCTTTACCCGGCCACCTTTCGGGGTGTATTTGATGGCGTTGTCGACCAGATTGGCGACCGCTTGACGCAACCGCGTGGGATCCGCCGAAATCGGCACCGCCCCGTCAATAGCGATCTCAAGTTTCACGGCGGCCGCTTCCGCCACCTCCTCATAGAGCTCCGCCGCATGCCGGGTAATTTCGCCCAGATCGCAGGAGACTTTTTCCAATTTCATCATCCCGGCCTCCGCCTCGGAAATTTCCATCAAGGCCCGCAGCAACGCGAGCACCTGGTCACTGCGTTCGATCACGTCACCGAGGGTCTCACTGGTCTCGCGATCCATCTCGGGTCGCTGGAGCGCCGACTCCGCTGACAGCCGCAGGCCCGCCAAAGGGGTGCGCAAGTCATGCGCCACGTTATCCAACGTCTCACGCATGGCCGTGAGCAGTCCGGTGTTTTTGTCCAACACGTTGTTGAAGTGGCGCACCAACTCGGCGACTTCGTCGTCGGTCTCCGGGTCGGGCACGCGCGCGGCCAGATTGCCGGTGGCGATGATGGCCCGGGCGGTTTCGACCACCTCGCGCAGGGGCCGAGTCGCCCGCCTCGCCGTGAGGTAGCCCGCGCCGAAGCCCATCACCACCACGAGTCCCGCGACCCAGACGAAGATGTTGCGCAGGGGCTGCAACAGGGCTTCACGACTGTCCGTAGCGCGGCCGATTTGCAGCAGCATATTTCCGGGAAACTTTTGGGAAACGATGGCGAGATCGCGCTCCGCGTCGCGCGTGATGCGCACCCGCGAAACGGTGCGCTCCTGCCAACGGCCCCACCCGTCGGGCACGCGCACCACCGCCTCGTCGGATTCCAGCCAATCCGGCGGAATCTTGCCCCACACTTGACTGCCTCCCGGCCCGACCAAGCGGAGGAAGAGCGAGCGCACATTGGGTTGCTGACTGTCCTCGGCGATCCGGCGCTGGAGCCCCCGCACGCCACTTTGGGTGAGCACGGTGGAATACTGCTGCAACCGCTGCTGCAGGTCTTGGTAGTCCCGCGCCTCGATCTGGCGACCCAACAACCAATACAGCAACGCGAAGATCGCGACGAAGCCAACCGTGAACCAACCGGCAAACCACCAACTGAAACGCCACGCCAGCGTCCGCCGAATCTGCTTAATCCCGGCCATGCAAAATGTATCCGACTCCCCGCACGGTTTCGATGCGGGTCTTTTCCGGATCGACCTTGCTGCGCAATCGCGAGACCAACACGTCCACCACGTTGGTCTGGGGGTCAAAACTGTAGTCCCACACGTGCTCCAGAATCATGGTCTTTGTGACCGGTCGGCCGGGGTGTCGCATCAGGTAGGCCAACAGCGCAAACTCACGGGGCTGCAACTCCACCTTTTCGTCGCCGACTTGCACGTGGCGGGTCACGAGGTTCAAATCGATATCGCCCACCCGCAGGCGGGTCGCCTCCGGCGTGCGGTTGGACCGGCGCAGCAGCGCCTGCAACCGGGCCGACAATTCGGCGAAAGCGAAGGGCTTGGTCAGGTAATCATCACCGCCGGCCTGCAAGCCCTTCACCCGGTCCTCCACGGTCGAGCGCGCACTCAGAAAAAGCACCGGCAGTTCCGGCCGGCTGCGGCGCAGCCGCTTCACCAGTGAGAGGCCGTCCAACCCCGGCAGCATCACGTCCACCACCGCCGCGTCATAGGTCGTCGTTTCCGCCAAGGCCAAGCCCGTGTCCCCATCGGCCGCGTGGTCCACGGCATAGCCTTCCTGCTTCAGGCCATTGACCACGAAGGAGGCAATCTTGGCATCATCTTCGACGATTAAAATACGCACGGGAAAATCCTGCAGGAATCGGGGCGAGGAGTCAGCCCGAAATAGAACCGTCCCGGTGGGGATGAGGCGCTGCTTCTACGCTCAACCCCACCGGGACGGGTTATGACTTAAAACCTATTCGAACTATAAACAAACTTAACGATACGAGCATGGCGGCGGCCGGATATTCCCGGCGGTCCGCGATCCCGCCATCACTGCTCACCCTCGATGACTTGGATGTAGCGGAAGCCGAAGCGGGCACTGTAAATTCGCAGCAGGGTGCGACCGTCCTCCGGTAGCACCTCGGTCAACGCCACCGCATCATCGGCGTCGCGGACCCGCTCCCGGTTGATTTCCACAATCACGTGCCCCGCCCGCAGACCCGCTCGCGCCGACGCCGAGTCGGGCTCGACTTCCACCACCAAGGCCCCCTGCACCCGGCTGGGGATACCGAAGCGCTGCCGCGCCCGCGGGTCGATTTCACTCACGGTGACTCCTTCCAGCGCGCCGTCGTCCTCCTCGATCGTCGCGACGCCATCGATGTCCTCGCGGCTTCCCACGGTGGCCTCGAGTTCCATCTCTTCGCCATCACGGATGATTTTCAGCGTGATGTCGGTGCCGGGACGCACATCGGCGACGGCAAACCGGAGTTCGCGAAAGCTCTCATACCGCCGACCGTTCAGGTGGGTGATGATGTCGCCATGCTGCAGGCCCGCCCGATCAGCCGGGGTATCCTCGGTGACTTCCACCACGAGGGTCCCACGCTCATCCGCCTCGAGATCGAAACTGGGCGCCATTTCGCGAGTGAGGTCCTCGCCGGAAAAACCAAGGAAGCCGCGCACCACCTCGCCATGGGTGACCAGTTGCTGCATGACGTTGTGGGCGAGATTCGAGGGAATCGCAAAACCAATGCCCATGAACCCGCCGCTGCGGCTGAGGATCGCGGTGTTGATCCCCACCAGGCGCCCTTGGGCGTCGATCAGGGCTCCGCCCGAATTGCCGGGGTTGATGGCAGCATCGGTTTGGATAAAGTCTTCGTAGCCCAAACCAAGGGTCGCCCGGCCGAGCCCGCTGACAATGCCGCTGGTCACGGTCTGCCCGAGACCAAAGGGGTTGCCCACGGCCAGAACGGTGTCACCCACCTCCAGGTTGTCGCTGTCGGCGATCGTCACGGCGGGCAGGTCTTCCAAATCGATTTTAATGACCGCAAGGTCGGTATCCGGATCGGTGCCGATGATTTTTGCCGATACTTCGCGCCGATCGGAGAGGCTGACCTCAATCTCGACCGCATTGGCCACCACGTGATTGTTGGTCAGGATGTAGCCGTCCGAGCTCACAATGACCCCTGAACCGGCGCCGCGTTCCTGACGGCGGGGCATGCGCTCAGCGTAGTCGTCGGGAATCCCGAAGAAACGGCGCCACCGCGGATCCTCCATCCACGAGGGCAGGTTCTGCGACATCTCCTCGGACTCCGCGATCACGCTGACCTGCACCACGGCCGGACCGACCTGTTGCACGATCGGGGCGAAGCTGACCGGCATGAACTGCCCGCTGCTGCGATCGACCGGGGTGGCATCAATCGTGACCTTCACCTCGTCCGCCGTGGAGAGGTCCTCGGCGACCGCAGCCACCGTCCAACCGAGGGCGGCGGCGGACGCGACAATGAGACTGGCCCGCCAGACGCGGGATTTTGCTGAAAGATTCGATCGGGAGAGGTTCATGAGGGAAATTAACGGGAGTTGTTCGTCTCGCAACCTACCACGCCCTCCTTGCCCCGACCTTGCGGGAACATTACAGATCGGAAAGGCGGCGGCCGATCATCGGGAGCCCAATTTGGCGCTATCGATCTTGAAGACGGGGATCTTTCCGCGATTGCGGATATCCACCATGCCGATGGGCGACACACTGAACTCCGATTCGATCAGTTTGGCCGTTTCCGCGGAAATCTGAATCCGCCCGGCTTCACCTTGGGACTCGAGCCGACTGGCCAGATTGACCGTATCGCCCCAGAGGTCATAGGCGAATTTGCGGGAGCCAATGATGCCGGCCATGAGGGGACCGCTGTGGATGCCCATGCGCACCGACCATTCGACCCCGTTGCTCTGGTTGAAAATGGCGAGGGCCTTCTGCACGGCGAGGGCCATCCGCGCCGCTCGCAGCGCGTGATCTTCGACCGGACTGGGCACACCCGCCACCGCCATGTAGGCGTCGCCGATGGTTTTAATTTTTTCGAGACCGTGCACATCGACCAGAGAGTCAAAGGCACTGAAGAGCTTGTTGAGCAGGGATACCGTGCTGTCCGGCTTGATTTTAGCAGCGATGGCGGTGAAGCCCACAATATCGATGAACATCACCGTGGCAGCCGGCACCTCGTCCACGATGTTGCGCTCCCCGGATTTGAGGCGGGTGGCGATTGCATCGGGCAAAATCGTAAGCAGCAGTTGTTCGGACTTGGCCTGCTCCTGCTTGATGCGCTCGAGGTAGCGCTCCTCCTGGTCCCGGAGACGCTTTTTTTCCAGCGAGGCATTGATGCGGGCCCGCAGCACCACCGGGTTGAAGGGCTTCGGCACGTAATCCTCGGCGCCAGCCGTGATGCACCGGGCGGTGCTGTCGGCATCGTCGAGGGCACTGAGCATGACCACCGGAATCGTGCGCCAGCGTTCGTTGGACTTGATGCGCTCGAGGGTCTCGAACCCATCGAGCTCCGGCATCAAAACATCCAGTAAAACCAAGTCGAAGGCCTCCCGCCGCAGCGCGGCCAGCGCTTCCAAGCCATCGGCCGCCAGCACGATTTTGAAGCCCATGTGCTCCAATCGCCGAGCGATCATTTCCCGATTGAGGTGGTCGTCATCGACCACCAGCAGTTTGCCGGTCTCACTCGACCGCACCGCCAGGGGGGCGCTGTTTGCCATCGCCGCAAACGAGGGGCCGGCGGGGAGCACCCTCGGCTCATCCTCAATGGTGACGTTGAGGCCCCGGCGCAAGTTGGCCACCGCCTCGAAGATCTTGCTGATATCTTCCACCACGTCGACCGCCCCGTGCCGTCGGGCAATGTCACTGGATCGGACGCAGGCGTCATCCACCAGCCGCAGCGGTTCCAACAACTGGGACTGCAGGTTCGGCAGGCTGACCTGCCCTGACTGGAGCTTCCACGGGGCCAGCTCGTCATTGAGCTTGCCGAGCATATCGGTGCCCGCGCGATGAATCTCCTCCAGCGGCGGCACGACATCCGCGATGTCATGCTCGTCAACGGTTTCCACCAACAGCTCGCTGTATCCAATAATTTGGTTCAGCGGCGTGCGCAGGTCGTGCCGCAGACGGGCCAGCGTGGATTTGTGGGCCTCTTCGCTTCCCGCCGGATTGTGAGGATGGTCGCTCATTCGGAGACCGCTTGGTCACCCAGCAACCGATTGATTTTGTCGAGCAGGCGCTTCAGCTCCACCGGCTTGGTTTCATATTCGTCGCAGCCCGCATCCAAGGCCTGCTGCCGATCCGACTCCATGGCGTGAGCCGTCAGCGCAATCACCGGGACCTTGGCGTGCTCGGGATTGGCCTTGAGCTGAGCCGTGGCTTCCCAGCCGGTTAATCCCGGCAGGCTCATGTCCATCAACACCAGATCGAAGCGCCCGCTCTGCGCCGCCGCTAGCCCCGCCGGACCATCCACCGCCACTTCGACGTCAAACCCGCGCTTGACCAAGCGTCGCTTGAGCATGTCTCGATTCATTTCGTTGTCTTCAACTAACAGTATCAGTGCCATGGCAGGTAAGGGTTTAAGACGATTTGGGACAAATTTCGACTTTTAATCTGCAGTTTTATGGCTCGACTCCGGACTCTCAAAGGGGGGCTTGGTGCCAAACTCGACCAGCGCCGATTTGATCTCGGCGAGCAACTCTTCCTTGGAATAACGGCCTTTTTGCAAAACTTTTTCAGTTTGTTGGCGCAGCAACTGACGGACGCTGCCGGTGAGGTCGAGGGAGGTCAGCACCACCACCGGAACATTCTTCAGGCGATCATCGGCGCGCATTTCCCGCAACACCCCAAAACCGTCCATCTTGGGCATCATCAGGTCGAGCAGCACCAGCGAGGGCACCCGCTCATCCATGGCATCCACCGCCGCTTTTCCGTTGGGCGCGAGTACGACTTCCCAGCCTTCCCGCGACAACTGTCGTCCGATCATTTCCCGCACCATGTTGTCGTCCTCGGCCACCAGCACATGACGGCTGGACTGCCGATCACCGGAATGTTTTTTCAAGATGCCCGGCAAATTCTGGCCGAGCATGTTTTTGGGCAAGTAGTCCTCCGCCCCGACCGCCAAGGTGGGCAGCGATCCGTCTTCCGTGACGGTCAGGAGCACCACCGGCACCGGGGCCAGGGAGTGATCGGCCTTCAGGTTGTTCAGCACTTCCAAACCGAGACCTCCCTCCATCAACACATCCAGCAGGATCACATCCGGCCTCACCTCCCGGATGACTTCCAACGCCTGTTTGGCGCGGGCGACGTGGTTGATTTGATAGCTGTCCGCAGGCAAAAGCGCCGCCACCCCGTCGCGCAGCGATTCGTCGTCGGCCACCACCACCACCCGAGCCGCGGCCGGGAGGACTTGGGTGGGGATCTCTTCTTCGCCATCTTCCATCGAAACCATTGGCACGTTGGACATCCGTCGCCGGGTCTTGTCATCCACCGAAACCGGCAGGTCCACAGTGAAGGTGGAGCCTTGGCCAACCGCACTGGTGAGGGTCACATCCCCCTCCATCAATTGGGCAAACTGCTTCGTGATCGCGAGCCCCAGACCGGTGCCGCCAAACTTACTGGCCGTCGAGGCTTCGGCCTGCGTGAAGGCCTCAAACACTTTCTCGCACTGTTCCGGCGTCATCCCGATGCCCGTGTCGCTGACCGAAAACCGGATGCGCGCATCCGTGCCGGCGCTCGTGCGCTCGACCTTCAGGGTGATGGTGCCTTTCTCGGTGAACTTGGCCGCATTGCTGATCAGGTTGAGCAGGATCTGGCGCAATTTTGTCGCATCCACCCGAATCACGCCGATGTCCTTTGGACAATCGGTGACAAACTCATTGGCCCCCTTGGCCACCAAGGGCGCCACGGTGGAGTAAACCTGTTCGACCAAACCGCTCACCGACTGCTCTTCCACAAACAGGTCCATCCGACCGGCCTCGATCTTGGAAAGATCAAGCACGTCGTTGATCAGCCCCAACAGATGACGGGCCGCCGCCAGAATCTTCTTCAAATCATCACAGGTCGCTTCGTCTTCATCGTCCTCGGCATCCTCCAACAGGATCTCCGAGTAGCCGATGATGGCGTTCATCGGCGTGCGCAGTTCGTGACTCATTTTGGCCAAAAAGGCGCTCTTCGCCTGATTCGCATCGCGGGCCGAAATCATCGCATGCTCCAACTCGACCGTGCGCTCCTGCACCTTGTCCTCCAGGGTCCGATTCGTCTGGGCCAGTTCTTCCGTGGCCAGATGCAGCTCCTCCGTGCGGTTCTGCACCGTGGCCAACATATCGTTGAAGGCCGTGACCATGGCTTCGATTTCCTGGCCCCCGCCCATGCGCTTGGCCCGCACACTGAAGTCGCGCTCGGACTTCACCTTCTTGGCCACCGCCCCGAGCTCGGTGATGGGCTTGGTGATGGAAGATTGCAGAAAACGAGCGGCAAACAGCCCGCCCAAAATACTCAACAGGCCTAAAATCGCCATGGCCCGCATCGGCTCGAGGATCCGCTCCTGCGCCAAACCGGAAGTGTCCGCCTTGAGGTAGATGATGCCAATGCGCTCACCCTCATGGACCAGAAACTTGAAGGTCGTCACCGCATTGGGGTCCACGTTCGGCCGAAAGGGTCGCGGAATCAGCTCCTCCGTGCCGGGCTTGATGTAGCGGTCGATGATCCGATCGTTCATCGAATACACCGCCGCCGCCAGAATGGTGTCATCCTGCTTGAGGTCGTCCAACGGCAGAAACGCGATGTCGGGATTGGCCGCCAGCGTAGCCGTGACCCGCTCCACCAGGATGGCCTGCGTTCGGTCCAACCGGTCCACCACATCGGCCCGATACCGAAACACCTCCCAGGATAAGAAGCCCGCAAAGGCCGCGATCAACGAAAGCACGGAGACCGAGGTGACCAGAAGCGTAATGCGCCAGCGAAACGGGAGATTCTTGAACAAAACTTCGGAGGTTGGAGGGGGGACGCGGAGCAGCTTAACGCTTGACCGCGAACCTTCGAAGCTGGCGGCCCCGCTGGCCCTGTCAAACCAGTGTCGGTAGGCGAATTTACGTAATCGCCCCGCTTGACGCCGAGGGTCACTTTGCGACGTTGAAACCCATGGACGCGTCCCCCCCCATTCCCGTAACCATCCTGACCGGGTTTCTCGGCGCCGGCAAAACCACCCTGCTCAACCGTATCCTCACCGCCCCGCATGGTAAAAAACTCGCCGTGATCGAGAACGAATTCGGCGAGGTCAGCGTCGACAACCAACTTGTCATCCAAAGCGAGGAGGAACTCTTCGAGATGAACAACGGCTGCATCTGCTGCAGCGTGCGGGGCGATCTCATCCGCGTGCTCGGCCGCCTGATGAAGCGTAAAAATCGGCTCGACGGCGTGATCATCGAAACCACCGGCCTCGCCGACCCCGGCCCCGTCGCTCAGACGTTTTTTACCGACGATGAGATGCGGGCCAACTTCCGGATCGATGGCATCGTCACCGTCGTCGACGCCAAACACGTCGTGCAGCACTTCGACGACGCGCCCGAAGTGCGCAAGCAAATCGCCTTCGCCGATGTCATGATCCTCAACAAGAGCGATCTGGTTTCCGCCGGGGAGCTCGACGCGCTCGAAGCGAAGGTCCGCGGCATGAACGCCGCCGCCCGGATTGAACGAGCGACCAACTGCGACGTGCCCCTCGACCGCGTGCTCGACCTCGGCGGGTTCGATCTCTCCCGGGCCCACGAACTTGACCCGAAATTTCTTGAGCCGTCCTACCCGTTCGAATGGGCCGGCGCCTACCCCCTGCCCGCCGGCACCCACGAGCTCGTCATCGGCCACGTCGACGATGATCACGACCACGCCGATTGCGACCACGATCACGAACACGGTCACCACCACCATCACGACGAAGACGAACTCGATGTCGTCGTGATGCCCATTCTCTCAACCGCGCAAGACGTCGTGGACGCGGCCCGCGACATCGCGGTTGTTTCCTTCTCCGATTGGGAAAACCGCGTGAACGAGGGTGAAACCCTCACGCCCGGCACCACCCTCCAGCGCCTCCTCCTCAACGACGGCAACGGCCGCTACAAACTCGAGATCCCCACCGCCGGCACCTACCTCGTTTTCGAGGGCTGCGGCCACCACCCGCTCCACGTCCCGGTCGCGGGCGAGAACGTGAAACCCGTCTGGCAGCAAGACTACGAGCACACGCACAGCCACGATGAGGAAGTCTCCTCCGTCGGCATCACCCACCCCGGCGACCTCGATCCCCAACGCCTCAACGACTGGATCTCCCGCCTCCTCCAGACCAAGGGCAACGACATCTACCGCAGCAAGGGCGTGCTGAGTGTCAAAGGCACGCCCAAGCGCCTCGTCTTCCAGGGCGTGCACATGCTCTTCGACGCCAAATTCGACCGTGAATGGGGCCCGGCCGACCAGCGCACCAACACTCTGGTCTTCATCGGCAAGGACCTCGACCGCACCGCCCTCACCGAGGGCTTCAAAGCCTGCTTGGCCTGAGCCCGCCCCGCCGAAGCCCAGGCGGGCTTGGAGAACCCACCCGTTCTCGCCCCTCAAACCGACCCGAGCCCGTCCCACACCCAAAGTAACCTATTAGGTTACTTTGGGTGGGAGTCGTTCGGGATTGGGGCGACCGCTGGGGCATGACGGCGGGCCAGCCATTCGATAATCTGCAGCAGGGTTTCCGCGTCCGGCATGCGGCTCCCGTTGGTTACAAAGTCGGTCACCCGCTGTTTGGGAATACCTAAATGACGAGCCAAGCGCACCTTCGCGCCCCAAGGCTGGAGCTCCACTTTCAATAGCGCGGCGCACGCGTTCCACATCGGGGTGTCCACCCCTGGACGACGGACTTGATAAGCACCCCGCCGCTTTCGCCGCATCCGCTTCCGGGCCTGCCGGGCTCCTTCCACCGCCAACTCGGCCAACATCAACCCCAACTCTCCCCAAATTTTTACCTGCGGCGGAAGCTCCGTCATGAAAGTAACCTATTAGGTTACTTTCATGAATCAAGCCATGAGGCGTTGGGCAGGGGCAAAGAACGCTTGGCGGGGAGGCCCTTGGTCTGTTGTTCTAGGGTGTTCATTCACCCCTGACTTAATCCCCTTCATGAATCGTCGCGCGTTTCTTAACTCCTCGCTGGTGGCCGGCACGGCCGTGCTCGCCGGCCATTCCAAACTATTTGGTCACGCCCACGGCGAAGGACATCCGAAGTTTGCCCTCGGTTACGCGCCCCACCCCGGCATGTTCAAGGCGCTCGCCGGCGGCAATGTGATCGATCAAATCAAATTCGCCGCCGACCAGGGCTTCACCGCCTGGGAAGACAACGGCATGAAGAGTCGTTCCCCCAGGGAGCAGGAGGCCATCGGCCAGACCCTCGCCGACCTGCACATGCAGATGGGCGTCTTCGTCGCCTACGCCAATTTTGACCAACCGACCTTCGCCAGGGGCAATCCCGACGACGCCCATGAGGTGCTCGCCAGCATTCGCGAGTCGGTCGCAGTTGCCGAGCGCTGTGGGGCTACCTGGATGACCGTCGTGCCGGGATCCGTCGACCAACAATCGGCCAACGATGACGCCGACTGGAACCGCTACGGGGGGCCACGGCTATCCGAGGGGTATCAGTTTGCCAATGTCATCGATCTGTTGCGCCGCTGCTCCGAGATCCTTGAACCGCACGATCTCGTCATGGTGCTCGAGCCCCTCAATTGGCACGCCAATCACGGCGGGGTCTGGCTCGAACGCTCCGATCAGGCCTACGCGGTGTGTCGCGCGGTCAACCGCCCGTCTTGCAAGATCCTTTTCGATATCTACCACCAGCAGATCACCGAAGGAAACCTCATCCCGAACATCGACATGTGCTGGGACGAGATCGCCTATTTCCAATGCGGCGACAATCCCGGCCGCAAGGAACCCGGCACCGGCGAGATCAATTACCGCAAGGTCTTCGACCACCTGAAAGCCAAGCAATTCACCGGCGTGGTGGGGATGGAACACGGCAACTCGCTGCCGGGTGCCGACGGTGAGCGGGCGGTGATCGCCGCCTACCGCGCGGCGGACGGTTCCGCCTGACTCCGCTCGCGCGATTTCAGCCGGCCGTCATCGCAGACGGAAGGGGAGTCGCCCGGGCGTTGTCGAGCAGCCGGTAGACCTTTACTTGCCCTCGATTGTGCAGCTCCATGTCCGGGAGTTGTTCGATGGTGAAGTCATCCGCCAGCAATGCGGTCGTCTCCGCGGAGAGCAGCGTCTGGTCGGGCTGGGCCTTGGACTCCAGTCGGCTGGCGACGTTGACCGTGTCGCCCCACAGGTCATAGGCAAATTTGCGGGAGCCGATGATGCCGGCCACCAGAGGACCGCTGCAGATCCCGATCCGCACGGACCAGCGGATGCCGTGTTTGGCGTTAAACTCCGCCATGACCGCATGCACCGCCAAGGCCAGGCGGGCGGCTCTGGGCGCGTGATCCGCCACCCGTTCGGGCACCCCTGCCACCGCCAGATAGGCGTCACCGATGGTCTTGATTTTCTCCAGGCCCTGCGTTTCCACCAACCGGTCGAATCGGCTGAACAGGTCATTAAGCAGGGCGACCGTCTCCTCCGCGTCATGGGTGGCGGCGAACAACGTAAAGCCCACGATGTCGATGAACACGACCGAGGCCTCCTCGAAACGGTCGACCAGCTGCTCCTCCCCCTCCCGCAGGCGGTTGGCGATGGGCAGCGGCAGGATACTGTGTAACAAATTCTCGGATACATTCTTTTCCGCCCGCACCCGCTCCATCAGCCTGCGTTCCTTGTCCCGCAGCCGTTTCCGGTCCAGCGCCACATCGATGCGGGCCCGCAGCACGGTTTCATCAAACGGTTTGGAGACATAGTCGTCCGCGCCGTTGGCGAGGCAACGGGCGGTGCTCTCGGCGTCGTCCAGGGCGGTCAGCATGATCACGGGCAGGTCCCGCCAACGAACATTGGCCCGGATGCGCTCCAAGGTGGCGAAGCCATCCAGTTCGGGCATCATGATGTCCAGCATCACCAGATCGATTTCGCTGCGCTCCAAAATCTCCAAGCCCGCGATCCCGCGGTCCGCGGTGATTACCGCAAATCCCATTCGTTCCAGCCGACGGCCGATGACCTTTAGATTGAGGCGATCGTCATCGACCAAAAGGAGTTTCGCGCCGGGGTGATCCGCCGCGGAAAACGGGGTCATCGTGCCGGAGGATTTTTCGTTTTGGGCGATCAGCCGGGGCCCCGATTGGGCGCCCGGGCCAGCGGCCTCGGGACGGTCCAAGGCGTGCCGCAACCGGATCAGCGATTCGGTGAGCCCAAGCAAATCGGCGCGCAGGGCATCGGACCCGGATTCCGGCAGGGTCTCCATCGTGCGGCGGCAGGAGATCTCGTTTTCGGTCACGATCTCGTCGATTTGCCGCTTCAGCGCTGCGGCCCGATCGGCCGGAGAGGGTTCGGTCGAGCCCTCCAACAAATCATGCAGGCCGGCGGTGATCGTTTGCGCACCTTGGCGCAGCGATTGCAGGGAAGGGCCCAACCGTTCCCGCTCGAGCGGGGTGGCGACGTCGCCCACCAAGTCGAGGGCGGCGACGATTTGACCCAAGGGGACGGCCAGCCCGTGCTTCCAGCGGGCAACACGATGGAGCTCGTCGCTTTTCGACGGATCGGTGGCGGAAGAGTTCGAAGGCACCATTTTCCCTTATTGCAGAAGACTTACCCAAATTGTGTCCAACCCCATTTGGGGGCGACGCACTGCACTGTCTCTTGCATGAGGATTCATTTGTCTGCTCAGATGCGAGGATGCAACTGACGAAACACTGGGCCGCGGTGCTGGAGGACTATGTCATTGATCTGGCATGGGCGGCCGATGGCCGATGCGTCATGGCCGCTTCCGCTGACGGGCCGATTTCGGTGTTCGAGGTGGCCGGAGGCACGGTGGTGCATGTCCTCCCCGGCGACGAGGAAGGCACCAACACGATCGCCGCTCACCCCACCCAGGCGTTGCTCGCTTCCGGCGGACAGGATGGTACTGTGAGGTTTTGGGATCCCTTGGCGGGGCAAGCGATCGCCTCCGTGCCCTTGGGCGCCGGGTGGGTGGATCACCTGGCATGGTCTCCCGACGGACGAACGTTGGCGGCGGCGGCGGGACGCACGTTGGTCTTCTTCAACGCCGACGGCACGCGGCGACACACCTTCGACCCCGCTCCCAAAACGATCAGCGCCATTGCCTGGCAACCCGCCGGCGGATGCCTCGCCGCGGCCTATTTCGGCGGGGTGGTGCTGTGGGATGCCGATGACGTGGTCGTGCAGCATGAATTTGCCTACGCCAATGGAATTCATGCGCTGGCATGGTCAGCGGACAGTCGTTGGTTGGTCTCCGGAAATCAGGATCCCAGCGTGCACCTTTGGTTGCCGGAGAAACAGGATGAATTCCACATGAGTGGATACGAATCGAAGGTGAAGCACCTCTCCTTTGATCGCACCGGGAGATGGCTCGCCACCAGTGGCGGGCGCGAGGGTTGCGTATGGGATTGTGAAGGCACGGGCCCGGAAGGTCGCGAACCGGCCATGTTGCCGCACGATGCCCCGATCTGCGCGGTGGCCTACCAGAACCAACACGGCATCGTGGCGACAGCGGCTCAGGACGGATCCGTCCGGCTTTGGAGCCCCGAACGACCCAAGGCATTGCGCGCCGACATCAAATTGCCGCACCCCGCCACCCAGTTTGCCTGGGCCCCGGACGACCGCTATCTCGCCATCGGCAACGAGCAGGGGGTGGTCTACGTCCTCACGGTCGCAGCCTAGTCCACCCTGAGCCCCCCGCCTGATCCTGCTCGATCTCCCGATGGCAACAAATCCCGCTGGTTTCGGTCAACCAATGGCCCGGCGCGGATTGGCCGAACGTCGCGGAACTGAAAATCCATGCACCACCTGATACCAGCTGCCGATACCCGCTCGCAGATCGACCCCTCACACACGCGAGCCATCAAGGGATGGGTCGCCGAGGAACTGGGGCTGGGTGAGGATGATGTCGTTTCGGTTATGGAAGCCGGATGTGGCGATCCCGGGTGTCCCGTGGTCGAGACCACCATCGCGGTTTTCGGAGCCGATGGATCCACCCGGCAATGGAAACTCACCCGCCAGCGCTACGCGGTGGCCAAGTTCTTGGTGAAACAAGCGCTCGCCCAATCGCCCAAAACTTCCTAAGGGGTCTTAAAGTATCGTGGAGTATCGGCGAGAGTTTCTCAAAAAGTCCCTCTGGTCCGCCTTGGCATTATGGGCGGCCCCGCTGGGTTTGGCGGCGGCCACCCGCACGGACCACGTCGTCAAAAAAGGCGATACCCTCAGCGGTATTGCCAAAAAATATGGCACCTCCGTTCCCGCCCTGAAAGCCACCAATGGGCTGAAATCTGACACGATTCAAGTGGGGGAAAAACTGCAGCTTCCCCCTTCCGCTGCCACCGGCATCCATATCGTATCCAAGGGCGAAACCCTCAGTGTGATCGCCGGCCGCTACGGCACCAGCGTGAAGGCGCTGAAACGGGACAACGGGCTCAAGTCCGACCTCATCCGGGTGGGCCAAAAACTCCAAGTGCCCGGCGGCGGCAGCGGCGGTGCATCCGGGCTGCTGGCTCCGGTGATCGCGGCGACCCATCGCATCCGCGTCGATGCCACGCGCTGGCGCTACATTGTTTGCCATCACAGCGCGATCGAGGCTGGCAACGCCGAGGTTTACGGCCGGGCGCACAAACGCCGCGGGATGGAGCACGGTCTGGCCTACCATTTTGTCATCGGCAACGGGAAGGACTCCGGCGACGGCGAGATCGAAATCGGTCCGCGGTGGGAGCAGCAACTACGCGGCGGTCACGTGCGCAACAGCCGGGTGAACGATACCGGCATCGGCATTTGCTTGGTCGGCAATCTCGAGAATCACCGGCCGACCCAACGCCAGAGGCAGGCGATGAATGAACTCCTCGATTTCCTCCGCGATGGCCACACGCGGCGCGGGGTCAGCGTCACGGTGCACAAGCGCGTGGACAAGAATCACACCGTGTGCCCCGGGCGTTATTTCCCTTACGGCGATCTGGATCGGTTCGCTTAACCGGACCGGCCCCCCCCACCACAATACCCCTCCGCCCGCTAACCTGAGGCGGTTCGTTGGCCATCGTTGAGATAGGGTGCCCCATCGAATCAGCTCCCGTTTTTTTTGCCATTCGGCGCAAACCCGGGACCCACGCCCACCGGAGTCGCCTTCACCCGCCCGGGGGCGGCGCGCCGGGTGGTATCCGAAGCGAATCGGTAAAGAGATTGACAGCCGGATTCCGTAAATTAGCCATCTGTATTATAATTAGTCTTAACTAACTATTTAATGCTTACCTATCTTGTCCTTCGTTTCCCCCCGGCGTCTGCCCTTCTTGGGCTGGCGTTATCCGGAGCCTTGATCTCCACCGGGGCCGGCGTTTCGCCCGATCCTGCGCATGGGCCCGGACATCACATGGCGGAGTTTGAGGTGGTCACGACGGGCACCCGCACGGAGCGGCTCTTTGCCGAGGTGCCGATCAAAACCGAGATGCTCGGGGCCGACGATCTGGCTGCCGCCGCGGTCTTTGAGCTCGGCACCGCCATCGAGCTGCTCAACGGAGCGCGCACCGAGGCCAATTGCCAGAACTGTGGCACGGCGGAGATCCAGTTGCTGGGCCTGCCCGGGAACTACAACCAGATCCTGATTGACGGGTTGCCCTTATTCACCGGCGTGGCGGCGGTCTACGGTATCGATCAAGTCCCGACGCTGCTTGTCGAACGCATCGAGATCGTCAAAGGCGGCGGATCCTCCCTCTACGGCCCCGGAGCGGTGGCTGGGGTCATCAACCTGATTACCGAGGAACCGTTCAATAACCACACGCACTTCGAAACAACGGTCCGCAACCTCGCTGGCACGGTCACTTCGCAGTCGCAGTTTGCCAGTTTCCTGGTGAGTGATGATGGCTCGCTCAAAGGCTCATTCTATGGCCTCGCCAGCGATCAGGAAAGCTACGACGCCAACGGCGATGGCTTTTCCGAACTGGTGCAACGCGAGAACACCACCCTCGGCACCTACCTCTGGTGGAATCCTACTGATCGCACACGGCTCACCTTCAACTACCAACACATCGCCGAGGAACGCCGCGGCGGAGATCGCTTGGAGGTGCCGGAGGGGTATGCCCAGATCGCCGAATCTCTGGCGACCGACTACCACTGGGCGACGTTGCGTTGGGATCAGGAGATCTCTCCCGCGTTGAGTCTGACTGCTTCGGTCTCAGCCGTGAAATTCTATCGCGACAGTTACTACGGCGGCACCGGCGAGGAGCTTATCCACCCCGGCGATCCTTTCGTCGATCCGGTCGCCATGACCTACCGGGGCGTCGCGCCCAGGGCCGACGCGCCCCCGGGGTCCGACGCCGCTCGCGCCGCGGCGCTCTTTGGCGATCCGCCCGGTGGCACGGGCGGCGGCTCCTTCAACAGCTTCGGCGCCACCAAAACCACGACCTGGTTCTTCGACGCGTCGCTGGCCTATGCGGCCGGTCAAATCGGCAACACCGGCACTCACCACATCATCCTGGGCGTGCAATACGAGACCGAGGACCTGCAGGACGATCAGCTCAATGCGGCGGGGAACTTCATCGCCGCGCTGCATGACGACACCTACCAAAACGTCGGATTCTTCATCCAGGATGAATGGCGCATCCATGATCGATTCGAACTCGTGCCCGGCCTGCGGGCCGACCAAGCCAACACGCTCAACCATTGGGTCGTCTCACCGCGGATCGCCGGTCGTTGGGCCGCCACCTCCGAACTGGCTTGGCGAGCCAACTACAGCTCCGGCTTTTTGGCGCCGCGGGTTTTCGACGAAGACATCCACATCGAAAATATCGGCGGCGTGCCGCGCGACATTGTAAACCCCGCTCCCTTGCGGGAAGAGCGGTCACACACCTTCGCGCTCGGAGCCGACTTCACTCCCTCCGCGCTGGAGGGCCGGTTGGTGACCTCGCTCCAGGGCTACTACACCCGGTTGGCGAACTCATTCGATTTGGCGGAAGGCACCCTGCGCCTGGAAAACGGCCGCGAGAAGATTGATCGCGTGAACACCGCGGGCTCCACCGTCCTCGGGGCGGAATGGGATGCCTCCTACCGCTTCAGCTCCCACCTTTCCATGAATGCAGGCCTCGCCTACAGCAAAGCCCGTTTCGACGAAGCGGATCCTGACCGCGGCACCCGCCGCTACAACAAAACCCCCGATTGGTCAGGGGTGCTGCAAATGATCTATACCAACGAGCAATTGGTGAATGCCTACCTCGGGTTAAAATGGACCGGCGAGATGCTGGCCGACCGACTCGATTCGATCGTGCCGGGCGTAAATGCGGTCGAAGCGACGCCCGACTTTCTGGTCTTGGATCTGGGGATCAGCAAGGCCTTCAACTTCGAATCCTTTGAGCTCACCCTTTCCACGAACGTGAACAACCTGTTCGACCAGTATCAAGACGACCTGGAAACCGGGCCTTCCCGTGATCCGGGCTACGTCTACGGCCCGCGCTATCCGCGCACCTGGACCTTGAGCGCCCGCGTTGATTTCTGAACGCATGCTCGATCTCGCCACTCGCTCCACTCTGGGCCGCATCGTCATCCTGATGGGGCTTCTGACGTTGAGAGGGGAGGCCGCGTTCGAGGTTGGAGCTCAACTCCCCCGACCCGATTTGACGCCGGGCGGCTTGGTTCAGCCCAAAAAGTTTGCCCTGCCCCCGGTCAAACTCGACCCCGCCACCCGGGTCGTGGTCTTTTTCTACAGTGCCGCGTGGTGTGACCCGTGCCAACGCATCGGCGCCGCATTGCGCACCACCTACCCCCGTTTCCGGGCGGGCCTGCCGGGTTTACAAATCATCAGCTACGCGGTGGATGACAGCCCGGGAGCCCGCGCTGATTATCTCCGCGACCAGCGGTATCCGTGGCCCGCACTGGGACCCACCATGGTGGAGCAACCGCTCTGGCCGACGGTGATCCCCGGTGGCACGCCGCAGTTTCAGGCCTTTGCCGTCGGGGCTGACCACCTGACCGCGATCACGTCGGCCGGACCCGCTGACGCCATCATGGAAGCCGCGATGGGGTTTCTGCAGCCCGACCCCGAATAACCCGGTTCCCGGTTCGCCGGGCTAAACCCGTCGAAGCGCGCCACGGCATCATTTTTGCAATTGCGCGCTGGCCCCGGACTCAATCGTCCGCGTAACGTCTCCCCTATGGATATTTCCGGCACCATTAAAAAGATTTTCGAGGAACAGACCTTTGGCAGCGGCTTCAACAAGCGCGAATTTGTGCTGACCACGACCGCCGAGCGCTACCCCCAGGACATCAAATTTGAGCTCGTGAAGGATAAAGTCAGCTTACTCGAACCCCTGAAGGAGGGAGACCAGATCAAGGTCTTTTTCGACATCCGCGGACGCGAATGGAAGGAAAACTACTACGTGAACCTCAACGCGTGGAAGATCGAGTCAGCGGGCGGCAGCGACAGTGGGGCGCCCGACTCCGGAGAGGGTCCTCCCCTGCGGGAACCCGAGATGGGCGCGGGCGAGGTTGACGAAGAGCCCCCCTTTTGAACCCCCGCCACCTGCCTTGGTTGACATGAAAAGGTTCGGCTCCCTCGCGTTGGGGCTACTGCTCTGCATCGGGACGAGCCTCCGGGCCCAGTTGGTGCATCAGGGGCCCTGGAGCGGCAACGTCGGGGCCCGTTCGGCCGTGGTGCAACTGACCCTTAACGAGGGTCGGCTCACCAGTCTGGAAGTGAGCGAATACCAAGACTTCCGCCGCTCGACGTCGGTGGCGCAGAGTGCGCGGGAACCAACCGACCCTCTGACGCTCGCCCGCTACCTTCTGCGCGACCTGAAGCCCGACACCACCTACTACGTGCGGCCCACCGCGGGACGCGTGCGGGAGCTGCGCAGTGTCGGGCGGGTGAAGACCTTGCCGGAACCGGGTAGCCCCGCCTCCTTTCGCGTGGGCTTCGCCTCCGGCGCCACCACGGGGTCGGAAGCCGGCGCCTTTTCCGAAATCCGCTACCAGAAACCCACGGTCTTTCTGCATCTGGGCAACAGCCACAGCGAGCGTGAGGTGCCCGACGAACTGAACGCGTGGTTTCACCTCTACGAGCAGATGTGGAATTCGTTCACGCAAGCGGAGCTCTACCGGGACGTGCCGCTGGTTTACACGTGGAACGACCGGGATGCCGGCGGGGCGGCCGCCCACACCGCCTACCGCACGTTTATCCCCCACTACCCCCTTCCGGCGGACAGCCCGAATGCGTCGGAGGACGCCCTTCGGCCCATCAGTCAGGCGTTCACCATCGGCCGGGTGCGCTTCATCGTGCTCGATACCGAAACCCATCGCACGCCGGCTGATTCCGCCGCGCCCACGATTCTCGGCGCCTGGCAGTGGGGCTGGCTGAAGTCGGAACTGCGCACCGCGGCGGCGAGCCACCCGCTGATCTTTCTGGTTTCCGCGGTGCCGTGGCACGGAGAAAAAGCGGTCTCCGGAGCGGATAATCATTGGGGCTATTACCCCACTGAGCGCGCCCTGATTGAAACGTGGCTGCGCGATGAGGGCATCGGCAATGTTTGCGTGCTGTCCGGCAACGGCGGGCTGCTGGCGGCGCGAATTGGCAGTGGCCGCCCCGGCGTGTTGCATGAGTTTCAGGCAGGCGTGCTGGATCAGCATCGCGAGCCCACCATCGGCCGGTGGACCGACGGCCCCCTGCTGCCTGATCCGACGGAAGAATTTTTTGGGATCGTGGACGTGACCGACAACCAGTCCCACATCGAAGTCACCTTTCGGGGCATGAACCAACATGGCCACGAGCGCTTCAAAAGCGCCTTCACCATCGATCTGTCGGGACCATGAACAGGTTTTGGCAGCGCCTCATTTTCGGTTGGTCCATTTTAGTCCTACCGGCAACCGCCAAGGAACTGTTGCGCGTGGCCGCGGCTTCAAATCTGCAGGTGGTCGCGGCGCCGTTGCGGGCGGCCTTCGAGGCCGAGCACCCCACCATCGCGGTGGAGTTTTCGCACAGCGCCTCCGGCAGTCTGGTGGCCCAAATCCGGCAAGGGGCACCCTTCGATGTGCTCCTGTCCGCCAATTTGCTCTATCCCTCCGCGCTCATTGAATCGGGGCACGCGGCCGCGGACTCGTTGGTTACTTTTGCGCATGGTCAGCTCGTGCTATGGCCCCACCCCCCGACGGCAGACTGGCGGTCCGCCCTGCGAGACCCGGCGGTCCGACGCCTCGCCATCGCTCAGCCCGACACCGCTCCGTTCGGGATCGCTGCCCGGGAAATCCTGCGCGAAGCGGGAATGTGGGCCGACGTCGAAGCGCGCCTGGTCTACGGAGAGAACGTGGCGCAGGCGCTGCAGTTTGCGGCGAGCGGTAACGCGGACTACGCCATGGTGGCGGCCTCTTTGCTGACGGGTCGCCCCCATTTGGGCGCAGGCTTGTTGATCCCCATCACCACGGACACGCTGGCCCACGGGGCGGTCGTGATCCGCGGCCGGGCGCAACGCCCGCTCGCCGAGGTGTGGGTGGAGTGGTTGGGCAGCGCCACCGCCCGGGCGATTTTGGAGCAGCACGGCTATCACCTGCCTTGATCCGCACCCATCGGCCCCTCAGCGTCGACTCATCGTGTTCGAACCTGTCATCGGCAACTGGCTCCTTTCCCCGGCCTTGTGGCAGTCGCTCTGGCTGACCCTCAAGCTGGCGGGAATCACGACGGTGTGGTTGGGCGTGGTGGGTCTGCCACTCGCGTGGTGGCTCAATCGCAGCCGGGGTCGATTCGTGCCTATCGCCGAGGCGCTGGTCACATTGCCCATCGTGTTACCGCCCACGGTGATTGGCTTTTATCTCCTGATGGCCTTCTCGCCCCAACACGCCCCCGGAGGTTGGTGGGTGGCCCTCACTGGGGCTCCGCTCTCCTTTACCTTCACCGGCTTGGTGATCGCGTCCGTAATCTACTCGCTGCCCTTCGCGGTCCAACCGTTTCAGGCGGCGCTGCGGGCCGTGCCGAGTGAACTGCTCGATGCCAGCCGGGCCAGCGGGGCCACCACCTGGCGCACGTTCTGGCGGGTGCACCTGCCGCTCGCCCGCCGGGGGATCGGCGCCGGACTCACCCTCAGGTTTGCCCATACCCTGGGAGAGTTTGGGGTCGTCCTGATGATCGGAGGCTCCATCGCCGGCGAAACCCGCGTCGCCAGTATCGCCCTGTACGACGAAGTGCAAAAACTGAACTACGCCTCGGCTCACGCCTTCGCCGCGACCCTCTTGGTCATCTCGTTTATCCTTCTCGTCTCCGTCGCGATTTTACAACGCCGTTCCTGAGTCGACCCCACCCCGTTTGGACGCCCGGCGCGACCCCGATTCCCGTCCTCCCTTCCTCTTCCCCCTTGCCTCCCCTGACCATGACCCGCCCAACCCCTTCTCGCATTCTCACCGGCCTGCTGCTGTTCGCCGTCACCGGAGCGGCCTTCGCCGCCACTCAAACCGTGTCGTCGCCCAATAAGCGGCTGACCGTGCACGTGTCCACGGACCGAGGGCTGTCCCTCGCAGTCCGACTGGACGGTCAACCCGTGGTGGAGGACTCGCCGGTGCGCCTCCAATTGGCCGATAGCCGTTCGCTCGGCGATGATGTCGCGGGGGCGACCCTACGGCGCTCCCAGCACGATGCGACCCTGTCGCCGGTGATCAAACGCAAGCAGGCCACCCTGCGAGACCACTACCACCAGCTCACCGTCGCCCTGCCCGAGTTCGACCTGGAAGTGCGCGTTTTCGACGACGGGTTCGGCTACCGATTTGTCACCCGCTTGGCCGGGTCGATCGAGGTGGCCGGCGAAGTGATTCCCCTCCGATTCCCTGCGGGCACGCGCACCCTTTTCCCCGAAGAGGAATCCCTCATGTCGCACAACGAACGGGACTATCTCGATTTGGAACTCGCCTCGATTTCGACCGACCGGTTCTGCTCGCTGCCGGTTCTGTTCACCACCCCGGATGGAACCCGCGTGGTCTTCACGGATGCCGATCTCTTTGATTATCCCGGGCTCTTTCTGCGCGGCACCAGCGGTCCCGCCCTGACGGCCAAGTTCCCGCCCTACCCATTGGCCATCGAACCGGCCCCCGGCCCCGGCGCGGATCGCAACGTGGTCATCACCCAGACGGCCGATTTTATCGCCCGCACCGATGGAACCCGCACCTTCCCGTGGCGGACGTTCGTCATCAGCGACGACGACCGCACCCTGCTGACCAGCGAGCTGGTCTTCCTCCTCTCGCGGGAGCTGGAGATCTCCGATCCCTCATGGATCAAACCCGGCACGGTGGCTTGGGACTGGTATAACGCCAACAACATCACCGGCGTGGATTTCGAGAGCGGGCTCAACAACGACACCTACAAATTCTACATCGATTTCGCCTCCCGCTACGGCATCGACTACGTGATCCTCGACGAAGGGTGGTCTGCCTCGACGACGAATCTCTTCGAGCCCAATCCCGAGATTGATGTGCCGGAGCTCGTCGCCTACGGCGCCGAACGCGACGTCGGCATCATCCTATGGTCGTTGAACGAGCCGTTGGCCAAGGACCGCGAGGCCCTGTTCGACCTTTACCAAAGTTGGGGCGTCAAGGGCGTGAAGATCGATTTCATGCAACGCAACGACCAGCTGATGGTGCAGTTTTACCACGAAACCGCCGTCGCCGCCGCCCAACGACAACTCCTCGTCGACTACCACGGTTCTTTCAAACCCTCCGGGCTTCGCCGCGCCTACCCCAACGTCATCTCCTACGAAGGCGTGAAGGGGAACGAAAACAACAAATGGAGCGCCGACGTGACCCCGCGGCACAACGTCACCATCCCCTTCATCCGCATGGTCGCCGGCCCGATGGACTATACCCCCGGCGCGATGGTCAACACGCAACCCGGCAACCACCGGATCAGCCATTTTCGACCGATGGGCATCGGCACCCGCTGCCACGAAATCGCTAAATACGTGGTCTTCGAAAGCGCGTTGCAGATGTATTGTGATTCGCCGTCCTTGTATCTGCGGGAGGCCGAATCCATTGCCTTCATGAGTGCGATTCCCACCGTCTGGGATGAAACCCGGGTCATCGCGGCTACGGTGGGGGAGTCGATCGTCATAGCCCGTCGGCACGGTGACCGTTGGTATATCGGCGCCATGACCAACGAAAACAGTCGGGACTTCACCCTGCCGCTCGATTTTCTCGGCGAAGGCTCCTTCCAAGCGGTCATCATGCAGGACGGCGTCAACGCCGCGAAACATGCGGAGGACTACCGGCGGCAGGTTCGCGATGTCATCGCCACGGACCAACTGAAGCTGCACCTGGCTCCCAATGGAGGCTGGGCCGCGATCGTCACGCCGACGCCCTGAACGCGGCGGCTAGATGCGGCTGAACCGGGCGACTGATCCACCGTCCACCTCGACTGACTCGTGCCACATCTTCGCCGGCCGCACCCAAAGGCCGGCTTCGCCGTAGCGGGCCCGATAGACCACCATGGCTTCGAGCGTTTCCGAGTGTCGGCACAGGCCCACGACATCGTATTCACCGCCCTTGTAGTGCCGGTAGCGGCCCGGTTGGGGCTCCGTCGGCAAGGGAGGGAGGGAGTCGCCCGCCGCCATGGTCAGAACAGCAGCCAGGTGGCCAGTTGCAGGAAGACCAGAAAACCCACCATGTCCACGATGCCGGTCACGAAAATCGAAGAACTCTGCGCGGGGTCGAAATCCAGTCGCTTGAGGGTCAAAGGAATCGCCGCTCCCGCGAATCCGGAGAAGGTCATGGTGCAGACCATCGCGGCAAACACCACCCCGGCGACCAGCACGTCCTGCGTGAACAGGGCCACCGCCGCCGCCGTGATCAACCCGATGATCATGCCGTTGCACAGTCCTTTGACCGCCTCACGCCCGCAGATGGCGAATGAATCGCGGGGCTGAATTTCACCGACGGCCAGACTGCGGATCAATACCGCCAGGGTCTGGGCCCCCGTATTCCCGCCCAGATTGGCAATCACCGGCATCATCACGGCCAAAATCGCCATGCTCTCAATCTGGTCCTCATAAAAGGTGATCACCCCGGCGGCCACGCTGATGGTGAGCAGGTTCACCACGAGCCACGGATTCCGTTTCCGCAAACTGTCGCGAATCGAATCCAAAATGCTCTCATCTCCACCCGCACCCACCATCTTTTGGAAGTCCTCGGTGGCTTCGTCCTGCACGATGTCGAGCACGTCATCATGGGTCACGATGCCGATCAGTTTGCCGTCTTGATCGACCACCGGCAGGGCGGCGAGGTTCAATTCCGCGGTGCGAATCGCCACCAGCTCACGATCATCATCCGGCGCACAAACCCCTTCGAGGTCGTCGTGCATGATGTCACGAATATGGGCGCCGGGCCGGGCCAGGAGCATCTCCCGAATGGAGACCACCCCTCGCAGATGGTCCTCATCATCCACCACGTAAATGTAGTAAATGTTGTCCAACTCCTCCCGCTGACGTCGGATGTCATTGATGGCTTCCTCGATCGTGTGATCGATCCGGACCACCCCAAAGTCGGTGGTCATCACCCCTCCGGCCGTTTCCGGGTCGTAGGACAGGAGCATGTTGATGTCTTCCGCCGTTTCCGGTTCCAACGCCCCCATCAACCGGGCGCGGTCCCCGGCCTCGAGTTCCGCCACCACGTCAGCCGCATCATCCGGATCAAAGCCCTCAATCATCCTGACCGCCCGACTCTCCCGCATCGCGGTCAAGACCTCAGCCGCATCCTCCTCATCCATTTCCGCCAGAATATTGGCCGCTTGCGCTTCACTGACCTTGCGCAAAACCTCCCGCCGTTCATCAACCTCAAATCGCGAAAGGGCCCGCGCCAGAACGACGTCAGAGGCGTCCGCCAGCCGTTCCGCCGAAAATGCCGTCAGCTCCTCGAAGGAAGCTTCCATGACTTCTTCATCTTCGTTGGACTCAACGAAAGGGGGATCGGAGGGCTGATCGGACATGCGGAGGAGACACCGTAGGGCTTGGATGTGGTCTGACAACGCTTGATCCCGTGACAATCCTATTGCTTTTCCTAATAGGCCCTAATTCCGCTTGCCCCGGCCCACTTTGATTGCCTCCTTCCGCTCTCCGACATGCGTCAGAAGCTCGCTCTCCTCATGACTCTTTTTGCCTGGCTGATCGCCACCGGCAGTCATTGGGATTTGGTGCAGACCTTCGCCTGGGGCAAGATGTTCGCCACCTACTCGCAGTCGATGTCCTATGCCGATGCCGCCCGGTTGACCTTCAGTCCCGGTAATTTTTGTGGGGTCTGCGAATTTGTTGCCGATGCCTCTCAGGATGCCGATGAAAAGTCGGCTCCGGGACAGTCGGGCTCCCGCGAGATCCAACTGGCTCTCGGCCAAATCAGTCCTGTGATCGTGCCCCGCCTCGATCCCCATCAGTGGTCGCTTAGCGACTTCGAGCTCCCGCTGACTGCGGGCCGCTCCCCTCCGACCCCGCCGCCGCGCGCCTAAGCGCGCAGTCCCCGGCAACTCGGCCGCCCTTCAATTCGTCCCATCGCCTTCGCCACCGAAGGAGGGGCATTCTCCCGCGCGTATGCGGCCACGCGTGCATTCACCCTTTTCCTTAACTCACTATGTCCTCATTTTTCTCTCGATCCAGCGCTCTCCTTGCGACCGTTTGGGGCGTCCTCTCGGCCAGCGTCGTGGCCCAATCCGTGCCTCTCGCCCTCGATCCCGTCGTCGTGACGACGGCTCGGCCGGTTGAACCACTCACCGTCACCACCGATCCGAAAGCCGCCGCGCAACCCGCGCCGGCCCATGACGGGGCCGATGTGCTTAAAAACATTCCGGGATTCGCCGTTATCCGCAAGGGTGGCACCGACGGTGATCCCGTGCTGCGCGGCATGGCCGGTTCCCGTCTCGGTATCCACGTTGAAGGCGAGGGGGTGCTCGGCGGCTGCTCCATGCGCATGGACCCGCCCACCGCCTACATCTTCCCCGCCGCCTACGACCGCATCACCGTAATCAAGGGTCCCCAGTCGGTGCGTTATGGTCCGGTCAGCCCGGCTGGCGCCGTGCGATTCGAACGCGATTTCGTTCGCCTCGACGCCACCGGCGCCACCGCGTTCGCCACCGCCACGATCGGCGATTTCGGCCGCCGCGATGGCGCCCTCGACCTGCGGGGAGGCAACGCCTCCGTGCAAGGCCGGCTCGCCGCCACCACCGCGTCGATGGACAACTACGTCGACGGGAGCGGCGCGGAGGTGCACGCCGCCTACGAACGTTGGAGCACCAACACTTCCGTCGCCTGGACACCCTCTGCCGACATCTTCGTGGAACTCACCGGTGCCCTCAGCGACGGCGAGGCGGCCTACGCCGACCGCATGATGGACGGGTCCCTCTTCGATCGCGAAAACCTCGGCCTACGCTTCCGCCGCAGCGGGATCTCCGACCTCGTTGCCACCGTCGAAGCCCAGGCCTACGTCAACTACGTCGACCACGTGATGGACAACTACTCCCTGCGTCCCTTCACGCCCTCGATGATGATGCCCGGCAAGGCGGTCTCCAATCCCGACCGCCTGACCCGCGGCGGGCGACTCGCCGTTGAGCTCACGCCCGCCGCCACCCTGCGCCTCGGTCTCGGGCTCGATCACCAGAGCAACCGCCATCGCGTCCGCTCGACCATGAACGAGGACCGGATGCCCTACACCGCCAAGCCCCGCGTCACCGACGCCACCTTCCACCAAACCGGGTTCTTCACCGAGGCTGCGTATTCATTTTCTCCCGACACCCGCGGCTACGCCGGAGCCCGCATCGACCACTGGACCGCCATCGACGACCGCGCCTTGGTGACTCTCGGCATGATGGGCGGAACCGCCCCCAACCCAACGGTCGGACGCCAACGTGAGACCACCCTCCCCGGCGCCTTTGCCCGGGTGGAACACGATCTGGCCCTCGGCTCGACGGTCTATCTCGGCCTGGGCCACACCCAACGGTTTCCCGACTACTGGGAACTCGTTTCCGCCGAGAGCACCGCCAGCCTCAGCGGTTTTGACACCGAAGTTGAACAGACCACCCAAATTGATGCGGGGTGGCTATACCAACGCGGTTCGCTCGATCTGTCGATCGCGGCGTTTGCCAACCGCATCGATGACTACATCCTCATCCAGCGCCATGTTCCCAAACCGATGGCCCCAATGGGGGGCATGGGCGGCATGATGGCCACGCGGATGGCGACGGTCGCCCGCAACATCGACGCCCACACCTTCGGCGGCGAATTCGGACTGGGCTACCGTTTCAGCGAGTCGTTCCGCTTCGACACCAGTCTGGCCACCGTCCACGGCACCAACACCACCGACGACCGACCGCTCGCTCAAATGCCGCCGTTGGAGGGCCGGGTCGGCATCACTTATCAGCGGTCAACGTGGTCGGTAGGTGCCCTGTGGCGGAGCGTCGCCGCCCAGGATCGGGTGGCCGTCAATCAAGGCAACATCGTGGGACAAGACATCGGCCCATCGTCGGCCTTCGATGTGATGTCGTTGAATGCCAGTTGGGCGCCGACCACCGCGATCCGACTTTCCGCGGGCATCGACAACGTCTTCGACACCACCTACGCCGAACACATCAGTCGCGCCGGTGCCGCCGTAGCCGGATTCGTTCAGACCACCCGGGTCAACGAACCGGGACGCTTCTTCTGGCTCAAGTGCGACTATCGCTACTAAATCCGACCAAACCGTCTTCATTTCCTCCCCCCCATGAACCTATCCTTCCGTCCTCTCCTCATCGCGTTGGCCTGGCTGGCCAGCACCACCCTCGCCGGCGCCGCGTGCCAGTGCGGCGACGCTTGTCCGTGCAACGCCCCGTGCGCCTGTGCAGCCGGGGCTGAAACCGATGCCGCACCTGTCGACAAGGGCCACCCGCTGAAGGGCGTCGTGCAAACGGTCATGGCCGAACGCTCGGCCTTGCTCGTCGCGCACGAGGAAATCCCGGGCTTCATGAAAGCCATGACCATGATGTTTCAGGTCGATCCTGAGTGGTTACCCAAGGTGAAAGAGGGCGACTCTCTCACCGGCACCATGAAGCGATCCAAGTCAGGCTCCTGGCTGCTCGAGGAGATTCAGATCATCAAGGAATGACCTCCGCCACCGCACTCCTGGGACTCACCCTGCTGACCGCGACCGCCGGGTCGCTGTCCGCCACGGAGTTCGCGGTGGAGGAGCTGCCCCTGGCCGCTGCGGAGGGGTCCGCCACCCCCTCCGTGGCCGCGGCCATCGACGGCAGCCTGTTCGTCTCATGGACCGAGCCCGCGGAAAGCCGGTCGATGGCGCTCCGCATCTCCCGGTTCGATCGCACATCCGACCGTTGGACCGAACCCACCACCGTCGCCTCCGGCCCGGACTGGTTTATCAGTGCCATGGACCCGCCCATCATTGCGGCCGGCCTGCGGGGGCGTCTGGCCGCCGCTTGGTATGCGCAAAACGCGGACCAAAGCTATCACGCCCTGGTGAGCACCTCCGCCGATCAGGGACAATCGTGGTCGGCGCCCCAGCGGCTCACCACCGAGAGTTCCCGGCAGGAGTTTGTGCAACTCGCGCCGTTGCTCAACGGCTCCTGGCTTGCCCTGTGGCTGGACGGGAGGGATCCGACGGCGACTCAACTGCGCAGCCGCGTGATCGGGGACGAGGAACCCGACACCTTGGTGGACGATCGGGTGTGCGATTGCTGTCCGATCAGTCCCCTGGTGTTGCCCAACGGGGCGGTGCTCACCGCCTATCGGGATCGCAGTGAAGAGGAAATTCGCGACATCGCCTATCAGACCTACAGTCGCGGCACCTGGACACCCATGAACCCACCCTTGGCCGACGGTTGGGTCATCGAGGGCTGTCCGGTGAACGGACCCCACCTGAGTCGTCGCAGCGGCAACGTCGCGGCCGCCTGGTTCACCGCGGCCGACGTGACCCCTCGAGTATGGGTCGCGCGCTCCCCCAATCTCGGACGCAGTTGGAGCACTGTCACGCGCATCGACGATCCGGCGCAAACGGCACTCGGGTCACCCAACGTCGTGGTGTTACGGGATGGCACCCATTGGATTTCGTGGCTAGAAACCGGTGGCGGCCTCGCCCTGCGGGCCCTGCACCGCGAGGGCACCTTGGGCGCGGTTTTCCGACTCAACGGTCCGTCCCACGGCGGCGTGCAGTTGAGGGTGCTGAACAACCGCTCCGACCAAGCCGCGCAACTGTTGATGGTGCTGCAGCGAGACGGCCGCGTCGTCACCGAGATCGTCACCCTGCCCTCCGATGGCGAGCCCACCATCGATGACTGTGGTTGCAGTCCGGCCGAGGCCGCTGCCCGCGGGCACGCATTCCGGGGTCGAATCGTTTCCCTGCTGCCCGACCAGAATGCCCTGTTGATTGAACACGAGGAGGTGCCGGGAGTGATGATGGCCATGACGATGGCTTTCCCAGTCGATCCCCGCGTGCTGGCAGCCGTGCGACCCGGTCAGGAAATCACCGCGCGCATGGAGCGCCGGGACGACCAGCAGTGGTGGCTGTTCAGCATCCGAATTGTGTCCGGGGGGGATTGACATCCGGACCGATGCGACGGATTCCTGTCCCCGCCATGATCGCCCTTTTCCAAGCCAACCGGTTTCGTCAGCGCCTCGCGCTGCTGGGCGCGGTATTGGCGGGAAGCGTGATTTGGATTGGTGCGCTGCACTATGCGCCGGCCGCCCACGCCCACCTGCATCACGACGCCGCCGAGACCGATCACCACTGTGTGGTGGAGGTCTTCAATGACGGCGTCCTGATCGATACCCCCGACGTGAGCATCCATGCTCCCGTCGAGCGGATCGGGTCGGAGCACGAGCTCGCCACCCCGTTTCATCCGGAACCTGCCTCGTGGTTGCGACCGCCGGGCAGAGCTCCGCCGATAGGATAATCAGAACCCCTCCCCCTGAGCCGCCGACCGAACCCACGGGGTTACGGTCACGTGCGCGCGCTCATTCCTGATTTCGCTGCCCGGGCCCATTGCGCTCGCGGCCCTCCTATCACCTGACATGAAACCATTTCCCCTCATTCTTTCCCTCGGGCTCGCGGTCACGGCCGCCGCCCAATCCACGCCGGCTGTCCCTGAGGCAGCCCGCCTACACCTCGATGAATTTGAGGTCAGCACCCATCCCTACGCTCGCAGCTCGAGTGAAATCGCCCAGCCCACCTCCGTACTGGGCGGACCGGCCCTCGACCAGCGTCAGGGCCTTAACCTCGGCGAGCTCGTTTCCCAGGAACCCGGGGTGAGCTCGACCTACTTCGGCCCCGGGGCCGGCCGCCCTGTCATCCGGGGACTCGCCGGGCCCCGGGTGGCCGTGTTGCAAAACGGTTCCGACATGATCGATGCCTCGACCGTAAGTCCCGACCACGCCGTCTCCCTCGACCCGCTGCTCATCGAACGGGTTGAAATCACGCGCGGTCCCGCCGCCCTGCTCCAAGGAGGCTCAGCCATCGGCGGGGCGGTCAATGTCGTCACCCATCGCATTCACCAAACCCTGCCCCCGGAGGGCGTGCAGGGCCGCATCGAAGGGCGGGCGGGCCAGACCGACGATGAACTCTCCGGCGGACTCGTCCTGGAGGGCGCGGCCGGGAATCTGGCTTGGCACGTGGACGCCTTTGCCCGCGAGACCGATGACATCGAAATCCCCGGCTTCGCGGAAAGCAAATATCAGCGCCGCCTGGAGGAAGCCGAGGAGCATCATGACGACGAGGAGCATCATGACGACGAGGAGCATCACGATGACGAGGAGCATCACGATGAGCATGAAGAGGAGGAGGAAGCCTTCGGCACCCTGCCCAACTCCTTTGTGAAAAATCAGGGTGGTGCTTTCGGCCTGAGCTGGATTGGGGAATCCGGCTACATCGGAGCCTCTTTCAGCATGTTCGACTCCCGCTATGGCATCCCCCCCGGAGCGCACAGCCACGAGCATGGCCATGACGAGGACGAGGAGCACCATGATGACGAAGAGGAAGCGCACCACGACGACGAGGACGAAGAACATGGTCACGAAGAGGGAGAAGAGGAACTGGTGTCCATCGATCTCGAACAACGCCGCTTTGAGCTACAGGGCGAGGTGCGTGAGCCCTTCTCGGGAGTGCAAACCCTGCGCTGGCACGCCGCTTGGGCGGACTACCAGCACACGGAACTGGAAGGAGATGAGATCGGCACGGTGTTCACCAACGAGGGCTTCGACATTCGGGTCGACGCCTTGCACCAGCCCTGGGGCGAATGGCAGGGAGCCATCGGCGTTGAATGGAGTCATTCCGACTTCGATGCCGTCGGGGCCGAAGCCTTCGTGCCGCCCACCGAAACGGAGGTGTTTTCCCTCATGATATTTGAAGAGCTCGAGCGGGGAGCCAACATCTGGCAGGTGGGGGCTCGCATGGACGCCCAGTCGATTGCCGTGACCGACGGCACCGGCCGCGATGATGACAGCACGGGTTGGGCTTTGTCATTCGGCAACGTGCACACCCTTTCCGAAGACTGGAGCTTTGCCACCTCCCTCTCGCTGACCGAGCGGGTGCCGATTGCCCAGGAGTTGTTCGCCGATGGCCCCCACATTGGCACCAACGCTTACGAAATCGGGGATCCCAACTTGCAGCATGAACAATCTCGCGGTCTCGACCTGAGCCTGCGCAAGAGCGGCAGTTTCTTCAGCGGCGTCATCACGGCGTTCGCCAATGACTTCGACGGCTACATCTACGAAAATCCCACCGGGACCGAGGAAGACGAACTGCCCGTCTATGAATTCACCCAGCGGGACGCCCGTTTCTACGGCGTCGAAGCCAACGGTATGCTGCACCTGATGGAAACCGATCATGGTCACGTCGATCTCACGTTCGGTTTCGATTTTGTCCATGCCGAGAACCGGACCGACAACACCTTCCTTCCCCGGATCCCCCCGTGGCGCTGGCGGGCCGGTGCGGCCTGGGAACACGACTCCTGGCACCTTGGCACGGAGATCATTTTCGTCGAAGGTCAGGATGACCTCGCTCCGGCGGAACTGCCCACCGATGCCCATGAACTCTGGTCAGCCTACGCGGGCTACCGCTGGGTCACCGGGGGCACGACATGGGATCTGCTGTTACGCGGGTCAAACCTCACCGACAGCGAAGCCCGCCTCCACACGTCGTTTCTTAAGGACGTTGCTCCCCTGCCCGGCCGCAACGTGACCCTGAGCGTGCGGATGAGTTTCTAGTTAATCAACCGATCTGGGAACGCCGGGCTTGGGCTCGGCGTTCCCGGCCACCGGTCAATCGCTTTTACACCCCTCGCTTCACCCCCAGCGCTTCGCTGCAGAGGAATTTCCTACCGACGGCCTTTGAGTGCGTATGAGTCGATGTCAGTGGTTGGGAATGCGCCGCTTTTCGTTCTCAGGCTGCTTGCCGCGGATGAACTGCGGCTTTGATTTTCGCGCGAACCGTGTTGATCGCCTCGCGAAGATCAAAGGCAAGCTGCACCCGTAACCAGTATCCGGGATTTTGCCCAAAATAAGCGCAGAAGTGGAGATCGGTTTCGGCGGTAATGCCTCGCTTCTCGTTGACGATCTGATTCACGCGTTGGTAGGGCAGATTCGTATCCTTGGCGAGGCGGTAAGGCGTGATGCCCAGTGGCCTCAGAAACTCCTCGCGGATAAGTTCCCCCGGGGGAATGTTGAGGTGCTTTTTCATGGTCAGTGATAGTCGGTGATTTCTACGTTGGGTGCATTCTGCCCTTCCCAACGAAAACACACCCAGAATTGGTCGTTGACGCGGATACTGTGCTGTCCGGCCCGATCACCTTTGAGTGCTTCGAGCCGGTTCCCTGGGGGGAGGGGAACCGTAGTTCATCGAGTGATGAGGCTGCTTCGAGTTGGGTGAGTTTGCGCAGGGCGGCTTTTAGGATTCAAGCGATCATATGCACGGATGAAAGGCATAGTCCTAGCTTGAGACAGCCCCCTCCCGCCGCGTCGCTGAAATGTAATTTCCGATCGGTTCGTATCCGGCTCGGGCCGGTGGCGGGAGGGTGTTCCTCCGTCCAGATCAGGATGAAACGTCGCAATCGATGGCGGTATGGGGCAAGTAGGTGACCGTGGACCCCGGGTATTATCTGGCACTTGGCATCGGACTGATCGGCTCAAGTGTCATCCATTTTTCTCAAGGCTTGCTCAAGCTGGCCATTTACCGGCGACAAGCGGGCGACCGATCGGTCGCGAATCGCCACCTTTATGGTCTCGGTCTCGTGCTCAATTTTTCGGCACCTTTTTGGGTGATTGCCGCCAATCGCTTCGGGCCGACCGTCCTCTACACGTCCATGTATGCGAGCGGACTGTTGGGATTGATTCTTTTTTCGAAATGGAAGCTGCATCATCCCCTGCGGTTTCTGGAAGTGCTCGGCGCCTCCTTACTCGTGCTGGGGTCGGTTCTCCTGGTGCTGGGCTTTGGGCGGACCGATATCGCCGCCATGGAGACGACCCAACCCGGTTGGTTGATCGGGGCGCTTCTGCTGTTGGGTCTCTTGGTTTGGCCGGCGGTTCGTCTCAGCGAAAAAGTGGATTGGCTGCCGACGGGTTTGGTCATGGGAGCCATTGGTGGCGCATTTCTCGCGCTGGACTCATTGCTGAAAGGCATCGCGCAAGCGGACGGCGGCGTTGCCGGTTTCCTGCCGGTGACGAGTCAGGGATGGGCGCTGTTCCTCCTGAGCTTCATGGGAGCAGCCGCTGCCCTGGGGATGACCCAATGGGCGTATGGCAAACACCATCCGCCCACGCCGACCATTGCCGCCTACGATGCGGGATACATCGCCCTTCCCGTCCTGTTGCTCCCCGTCGCCCAGGGAAAGAGCGGTCAGTGGGATCCCGTATGCGAGGCCGGACTGGTCGTGGTCGTGCTGGGACTGTTCTGCATGGGGCGGGCATCGCCCAAAACGAACGTAATTTCCGGGCGGCAGGAATAAAGAGTGCCCCCAACCGTCCCATAAAGTTCAGTCATCAGTTTTCTTTATCCGATCGTCACAATGTCCGACCCTCATTCTCCGGAAACCGTGTTTGCCGAGCCCAGGGCCAAGCCCTTTGATTCGTCGGCCTTGCTCCCTCATCCGCTGCTGCGAGCGCTCTATCGTCCGGTGCAGGGCCTCGTAGAAAAGCGCCTCGGCTTCTCAGAGCTGAACCAGATCTACGAGCGCTGTGGTGGCGACCGTGCGGAAACGGGGGCCTTCTGCCGACAAGCGCTGGCCCAGCTCAAGACCAGCTGGTCGCTCTCTCCGGCAGACCAAGCGGAGCTTCGGTCGATCGACGGTCCATTGGTCCTAGTCGCCAACCATCCGTTCGGCGCGATCGATTCTCTGTGCTTGATCGATTTAATGGCGCAACTCCGCCCCGGCAGGTGGAAGATCTTTGCCAATGCCATTCTTCGCTCGGTGCTCCCCCTGCAGCCTCATCGCATTGAAGTCGACGCCCTCGGGCTGACCCACGGCGCACAGCGACTCAACCGCAGCGCGCTCAAGCATGCCTTGGCGTTCCTCAAAAGCGGTGGCTGCGTGGGCCTCTTCCCCGGTCGCCGGGTCGCCCATTTCGACGCATCGCTGCAGGCTGTGGTCGACCAGTCCTGGTCAGATCATGCGCTGAAATTGGCCGCCCGGACGGGTGCGTCGCTCGCGTGCCTGCACATCCCCGGTCAGAACAGCCCGGAATTTCTGAAAATCCCGCTGCAACAGGTCCGTCGTCGCAGCCTCCGACTCTGCCGTGAAGTGATTGATGCGCCGCCGCGTGAACTCCAACTCTCGCTCGCCACGCTATTGACCCCCAATGAGGTCAACCGCTGGACTAGCCTGCCTCAGGGGGGGGATCGACTCCGCGCCCATTGTTTCCTCGCCGCTGATAAACAAGCCCTCTCCGGGCCCGCCGCGAAGGCGAATGGGGCGGCCAAAACCCCGTTGCCGCCGATCAATAGCTCCACGGCGACCGGGGCCCTCACCCCCCTCACCTCCGCCCAAAGGCTTTATCGCAAGGATGACCTCGAACTGCTCTTCATTCAGGGCCGCGAAGCGCCCGACCTGCTGGAACTTTTGGGCCGCGCCCGCGAAGTCACTTTCCGCGCCGCCGGACAAGGGGTGGGCCAGGACGTCGATCTCTCGCCGGAAGATGAGTACTACCACCAGTTGATCGTATGGGATCATCGCCGCAACGGCATCGCGGGAGCCTACCGAACGGGCATCCTGCGTTCGATTCTGGATGAACACGGGTCCACCGGACTTTACCTCGATCACATCTTTCGGATCGATCCGGCTTTCTACACGCACTTTAGCGAGGGCCTTGAGTTGAGCCGTTCCTTCGTGCTGCCCGATTACCAGCGGGACAATCGCGTGCTTCCGCTGCTCTGGACCGGACTCGCGATCATCTGCGAACAACGACGGATTCGCACGCTGTTCGGATCCGTGACGATTTCCAACGAATTCCACCCCGCCAGCCAAGCGCTGCTGGTCGAGTTCCTGCGCCGGGAATACGCCGACTCCGCGGAAATTCGCAGTTGGATCGAAGCCCGCAACCCGTTCCGACCCGAATCCCACTACCACCGGCTCGTAGCCGAAGCCTACGCAGGGGAAAACATCTCCAAACTCGAGCCCGTCATCCGCCACCTCGAGGACCAGCAACGGGGCATCCCTCCACTCATGCGCTACTACTGCCAACTCGGCGCAAAGTATATCAACTATCACGTCGAGTCCAGTTTCCAGGACGCCCTCTACTGCCTCCTTCGCGTCGATCTGCCCTCCATGCCGGCCGCGTACAAAAAGCGTTTCTCCCGCGTGGAATGAAAGACAGGGGGCAAATCTTCGGCGACGCTGCTCGGCGGGGGAAAACAGCATCCTCTCAACGCCATCCCCCACCCGCTGCGTCCCCGCGCTCGGGTTCCCTGGCTGCGCACGTGAAGGCTTGTCTCTTTGCTCTGGTTCTCTCCTTGGGGACGACAGCCCAGGCGGCTTATCCCGACACGATTCTGCTGCCGAATGCCGGGAGCTCCGCAGTCCCGCTCCGCCTGCACAAAACGGGCGAGGTCGAGCGCAAATTCCTCTTCTTCTCCGTCTATAAAATGGCGCACTACCTGGAGCTGCCCTACGAAGTCGCCGTGCCCGTTCACGAGAGCCATGCGCCCCGTGCCGTCCACCTCGTCTTCCAGCGCAAAATCTCCGGACAGCGCATCCAGCAGGATTTTCTTAAACTCCTCCGCGCGCGCGCCACCGAGTCAGAGTGGCATGCCATCCAAGCGAGCGCCGAGGCCTATGCCGCCCCCTTCGCCAGAGGCGACGTGAGCGAGGGCGACCGCTTCGAATTAACCTGGACCCCACATGGCGGTCTGGTCAGCCATTTCAACGGACAGCCGCTGTCGCAGATCGACGACGCCCGCTTTGCTCAACTGCTCTGGAGTATCTGGACCGGCTCCCACAGCGTCGTAGATGCACGAAAACTGCTAGGCAGCTCCTTCCGGGAGTAATCCCTCCCTCGACCAAACGGCGATCCAAGTGCCCGCTTCACTCCCCGGCGGCAAGGTCTCGGCTGCCCACTATGCCCTCCCCGAACGTGAGGAGCCCGCCGGAGTTGACGCAGGTTACAACTATCAAGGGAGTGTCAATTGATACTCCATGCCGGACTTGGCGTGTGCTCCATCGCGACCCCGCGAACCGTGAGACTGCGGGTTGGTGCTCTTCCAGAACCTGGAACCAAACTGCGACAACGCGGCCATAAGCCTTTACTCTGCCGCCCCCGCGAAGAAGCGTTCTCAATCAGTGAAAGCCCGGACGGGGCGCCTTTGTCACGCCGATTTCACCCCCTCAGGCTCGTGTTACCGTCTTCGCATCGCCAGTCTCGGGGAATGGCTCGATCCTTTTCTCCTCACCGCCTTGTTTTCTCCCTCGGTCTGGTCTTCGCCGCCTCCGCCGGGGCGCACTCCGATGCCGACCACGACCACGACGACGACTGGCAACCCACGCCCTACGCCGAAGCTGCCGCCCACGCGCCCACGCCGCTGCCGGATCGCGTGGTACTCACCTGGAACGCCGATCCCGCCACCACCCAGGCCGTCACCTGGCGCACCGACACCAGCGTGCGGCGCGCCCACGCGGAACTCGCCCTCGCCAACGACAATGGCCGGGCGCTCGTCGCCACCGCCCATCCCGCGCAAACCACCCATTTTGTTTCCGACCTCGGCGAAGCCCACTACCACAGCGTGACGTTCACTGCGCTCCCCCCCGACACGCTCCATGCCTATCGCGTCGGCGACGGCGCCAACTGGTCGGAGTGGTTTCACTTCCGCACCGCCAAGGCCGAACCCGCCCCCTTCACCTTCGTCTATTTCGGCGATGCGCAGAACGAGGTGAAGTCCCATTGGTCGCGCGTCTTCCGCGAAGCTTTCCGTGAGGCCCCCCGCGCCGCGTTCACGCTGCACGCTGGAGACCTGATCAACCGGGCCAACCGCGATGCCGAGTGGGGCGAGTGGTTCGGCGCCCCGGCCTGGGTCCACGGCACCATTCCGGTTATCGCCACCCCAGGCAATCACGAGTATGCCGCCGTCAATGCCGGTCCGGAGGAGGAACGTTTTTGGACCACCGCCGACGGTCGCGAAATCCCGGTCACCCGGACGATCGAACCCATCGGCGATGCCGCCGCCCCCTCCGGTTACCGGATCACCGCCTCCTCCGGTGACACCACCACCGTCCTGCAACTCGCCGCCAACAAGGACATCATCGCCGTCGATGCCGCCTTCACCGCCCTCACCGGCCATGCAGCCGCCGTCATCGGCGAAGAGGCCGACGACGGTCCCCTGCGCGATCGCCGCGCCGATCCCGGGGTACGCCAAATCTCCGGCCATTGGCAGCCGCAGTTCGCCTTTCCCACCCACGGTCCCGCCGACCTCACCGAAAGCGTCTACTACCTTGATTACCAGGGCGCCCGCATCATCTCCCTCAACTCCAACGAACTGCAGGCCGAACAGGTGGGCTGGCTGCGCAACGTCCTCTCGACCAATCCGCAGCGGTGGACCATCCTCACCTTTCACCATCCGATTTTCTCCCCCGCCGGATCCCGCGACAACCCCCACCTGCGTGAACTTTGGAAGGGCCTGATCGACGAGTTCCGAGTCGATCTCGTGCTCACCGGTCACGACCACACCTACGCCCGCAGCGGCGACGTTTCGGCCAAGGTGGGCACCCAAAACAGCCCCAAGGGCTACCAGCAAGTCTACGACCCGGCCATCGGTACCGTCTACGTGGTCTCGGTCAGCGGCCCCAAAATGTACAACCTCACCAGCTCCGAGTGGGCCGTGCGCAGCGCCGCGGACACTCAGCTTTACCAAATCATCACCATCGCGGGCGACGAACTACACTATGTCGCGCGCACGGCCACCAACCGCCTGTACGACCAGTTCACGCTGAAAAAACGCCCAGGACAACCGAACGCGCTCAGCGAACTGCTGCCGCCCGAGAATCTTGGCCCGACCGCCACCACGGAATAACGGCCCTTCCCGCTGATCCAATCGGCAACCCGCGACGGCCTCGGTTCGCCGGGCCAGGCACCCTCGCAGAGAGGGCCACGCTGGGCGGCAGCGGCTGAATCAACCTTGCCGAACGCACCGCGGCACGCCTCGCCCCGAACCCCCTCCGCTGACGCCGCTGCAGAGAAGGAATTTCCTATCAACAGGAGTTGTACGACTCACGCCAGCGGCAAGACCCCTCCCCGGAGGAGCCCGTCGGATGTCGACCAGGTTACAAATGTTACGGCAGCGTTAATTGATACTCCAGGCCGGACTTCGCGGTTGCCCCATCGCGCCCCGGCAAACCTAAGACTACCAACGGCGCCCTTACTGCGCCTGAACCGAAACTGCGACAACCCACCTATGAACCCTTACTCTGCCGACTTCGGTCCCGCTCCCGCGGGCCGCCTCGCCCGAACCGCTGCTCTGCTCAGCGCGCTCCTGACCGCACCCGCCGTCATCGCCCAATCCTCGACGGAGGAGCCCATCGAGCTCGACCGCTTTGTGGTCACCACCCAATCCCAAGCTCAGGCCGCCGCCCTCGACTTCTACCGCGCCTCCGACGCGTTGACGAGCGTCGTGTCGGCCGACGAAATCGGCCAGTTTGTGGACCAAAATGCCGCCGAGGCCCTCCAACGCCTGCCCGGCATCTCCGTCACCCGCGACCAGGGCGAAGGCCGCTTCGTCACCATCCGCGGGATCGAATCCGGTCTCAATACGACGACGATCAACGGCATGCGCATCGGCTCTTCCGAAGACGACACGCGCGAGGTGCCCCTCGACCTCATCCCCACCGGCTCCGTGCAACGCCTCGAAGTCATCAAGGTCCCCACCCCCGACATGCCCGGCGACTCCATCGGCGGTGCCATCAACATCGCCTCCGCCTCCGCCTTTGACCGCCCGGCCAACACCTTCTCCTACCGTCTCGGCGGCACCTACTCTACCCTCACGAAGGACCTCGGCCCCCGCCTCGAGCTCGGCTACAGCAACGTCTATGGCACCGATGAAAATCTCGGCCTGTCCTTCGGCCTCAACTACCAAGACCGCAATTTCGGTTCCGACAACCACGAGACCGAATACGACTTCCTCGAAAACGCGGCCACCGGCGAAGACGTGCTTGCGCCCATCGAGTCCCAATACCGCATCTACGACGTGAACCGCGAGCGCCTTGGTGCCAACTTCAACCTCGACTACCGACCCTCCGACGGCAACGAACTCTACCTCCGCGCTCTCTATAGCCGGTTCACCGACGCTGAGACCCGCCAACGTCTGATCTTCGTCTTAGAAGACGGCACCCTCGAAAACGTTGCGGGCGGCGTCGCCACCTTCTCCGACATCGAGGCCGGCGGTTTCCGCAAACGCGTGCGCTTCCGCACCCAGGACAAAGATATCATCGCCCTCGCCGCCGGCGGCAAGCACCAGTTCGAAAACTGGACGGTGGATTACCAACTCGGCTACTCCGATGCCGCCGAAGACGCGCCCGACGAAATCGAGGGCCGCTTCGAATACAACGGCGGCGACGACCTCGACGCCACCGTCACCTTCGGCTCCGGTCGCCCCACCATCGCCATCTCCCGCGCCGGCAGCCCCGACACATCCCATGCCACCAACGCCGACCAAGAACTCAATCGGGTTGTCCGCGAGGCTAAATTCGTTGAGGAAACCGACACCAACGTCAGCCTAAACGCCGCCCGCATCTTCGACCTTACCTCCGGCAAATTCACCCTCAAATTCGGCGCCGACGGCCGCTTCAAGGAGAAGGACGTGGACATCACCGAATTCGAAGAACGCGACGTGCCAGACCTCGGCCTTGGCCGCTTCACCGCCGACCTCCGCACCTTCCCCTTCGGCAACTTCGGCGAGGGTATCAGCTCCGCCGCCTTCCGCGAGTATTACGAGACCAACCGCAGCGACTTCGCTCAACGCCCCCGAGACGTCGCCGAAAATAATCTTCTCAACGCCATCGGCGACTTCTCCGCCACCGAGGACGTCACCGCCACCTACCTAATGGGCACCTACGACACCGGTCCGTGGCGCTTCATTTTCGGCGCCCGCTTCGAGGACACCGACTTCGCCGCCAATGGCGGCGAACTCGAGATCGACGCCGACGGTGACTTCACCGGGGTCACTCCCCGGCGCGTCACCAGCTCCTACGACAACTTTCTCCCCGCCCTGCACACCCGCTACAGCCTCGGCGAGGACACCGTCATCCGCGCGGCCTGGTCCAACACCCTCGCCCGCCCGAGTTTCGGCGACCTCTCGCCCAACGCCCTCGTGAATCTCGAAGACAGCGAGGTCGAGGCCGGTAACCCCAACCTCGATCCCTACGAATCCACCAACCTCGACCTCATCATCGACTGGTACCTGACAGACTCGGGCGTCTTCTCCGCCGGCGTCTTCCACAAGGATATCGACAACTACATCGTCAACTTCACCAGCGACACCGACCCCGAATTCCCCGGATTCGACGTGGAGCGCCCGGTCAACGGCACCAGCGCCGAGGTCACTGGCTTCGAGTTCAACTGGGAACAACGCCTCACCAAGTGGTCCGAGGCCCTCAGCGGCTTCCTGGTCGGAGCCAACCTAACCGTGCTCGACAGCAAGTTCACCCTGGCCGAACGCCCCGGTGAGACGTTCGACATGCCCCTCGCTTCCGAGAGCGTTTATAACGTTTACGTCGGCTACGAAAGCGGTCCCCTCTCCCTGCGCCTCAGCCTCAACCGTCGCGGCGAATTCCTAGACGAAATCGGCGACGACACCGATTTCGACATCTACGTGACCGAGCACACCCAGCTCGACGTCACCGCCTCCTGGCGCGTCCGCCCAGGCCTCGACCTCAACATCGAGGTCGTGAACATCACCAACGAACCCCTCGAGCTCTACCAGGGCCGCCCCGGCAACAACCTGCAGTTGGAGGAGTACGGTCCCACGATCAACTTCGCCTTCCGCGGCTCATTCTGATCCCCCCTTTTCGGGTTGGTTTTCCCGGCCGGGGCTCCGCGCGAGCCCCGGTCTTTTTTTGCCCGCCCGTCAGCGCAGAGGCCGACAACGCGGAGGGAGGGGGGGCCGGGACATCGCGTGGGGGCGGGCGGCCAACCGACCCTTCCCCACCGATCGTTTTTAACCTGTCCCTAATTGGCTGCTAATTGGCTGGCTCGCCCTCGGTTTCGGTGAGCCGTGGTTCAGTAACCCGGCGTTTCGCCGACCGACGGGGTGGAGTCGCCGGAGGTTAAACCCGGCGGGATCGGTCCGGGCATGCCCCGATCAATCGCGGCCTGCACGATGGCGGCCGTCGCGGTCGCGCCGATGCGGGTCACGCCGAGGGCCCGCACCGCCAGCGTGTCGTCCAGCGTGCGCACCCCGCCGGCCGCCTTGATCTGCACCTGCGGACCGCTGTGCTCGCGCATGAGTTTGAGGTGCGCGTGGGTCGCCCCCAGATAACCGTAGGACCCGTCGGGTTGTTTCACCATGCCGTAGCCGGTGGAGGTCTTGACGAAGGCCACTTCGGCGGCGGTGCACAGCTGGCACAGTTTGATGATGTGGTCCTCCTGCAAAAAGTCGTTTTCAAAGATGACCTTGAGGATCGCGCCGTCGCGCAAGCACGTGGCATTCATCACTTCGAGCTCGCGCTGAATGAGATCCCAATGTCCGCCCAGCGTGAGCCCGGCGTTGATGACGACGTCGATTTCAGTCGCCCCCTCGGCGATGGAGCGCTCGGCCTCGGCTACCTTGGTCTCCAAGTAGTTGGCCCCTTGGGGGAACCCGGCCACGGCACAGACCGCCGTGTCGCTGCCGGCGAGGGCGGCCTTGGCGGCCACCACCGACATCGGCTGCACACAAACGGTGGCGCATCCATACTTGGCCGCGAGGGCGTAACCCTCCTGCAACTGCGCCGGCGTGAGCGTCGGATGCAGCAGCGAATGATCGATCATGCGCGCGATGTCGGTAACAGAAGGGGTTTCGGATGTCGTGGTCATGGAACGAAGAACCTAGCCGGTCCGCCTGTCACCTCACGTTCAATCTAGTTGATCGTTCAGTTTTCCAGACCAAACACCGCTCGAGCGTAGCTGCGGGCGTTGAAGGGCTGGAGATCGTCGGGCTGCTCGCCGAGGCCGAGGAAATAGATGGGAAGTTTGAGCTCCCGCCAGATACCCACGATCGCCCCCCCCCGAGAGGTGCCGTCGAGTTTGGTCACAACCAGTCCCGTAAGACCGAAGCTTTGGTGAAACGCCTTGGCCTGCTCAATTGAGTTCGAGCCCAGCGAGCCATCGACCACCAGCCAGGAATGGTGGGGGGCTTTTGCATCGTGTTTTTGCAACACGCGCCGGATTTTGGCCAACTCCTCCATCAGGTTGGACTTGGTGTGCAGACGACCGGCGGTGTCGACGAGCAGGGTATCCGAACCCCGGGATTTGGCGGCCTGCCAGGCATCGAAGGCGACGGCGGCGGCATCGGCGCCGGTGTGGCTGGCGACGATCGGCAGGTCCAGCCGGGTGGCCCAAGACTTAAGCTGGTCGACGGCAGCGGCGCGGAAGGTGTCGCAGGCGGCGAGCATGACGCTCTGGCCCTCTGTTTTGAGGAGATGGCCCAACTTGGCCGCGGTGGTCGTCTTGCCGGAGCCGTTGACGCCAATCAACGCGACCACGGTGGGGGTATCGGCGGCGGGCGCCAGCTGTCCCTCACTGCCCGCCAAAACGCGCTCGAGCACCACTGCGCCGATCTCGGCCGCGTCCTGACCCTTGAGGTCGGGATCCTTGCGATAGGCGCGCTTGATTTCCGCCAAAATCTCCTCGGTCGTCTCGACGCCGAAGTCGGCGGTGTAGAGCGCCTCCTCGAGTTCTTCCAACGAGGACGCGTCGATCTTCTTGCCGCCGAACAGCCCATGAGTCGTCCGCGAGATCGCGGAGACCGTCTTGGAAAACCCGTCCTTAAATTTCTTAAATACGCCGAACATGAGTGGTTGAAAAACTACTCCGCCTTGCGGGCGTCGCGGCCGAGTTGGTCCTTCAGGCGATCGAGGATGCCGTTCACAAAACGCTTTGAATCGGCGGTGGAAAACTCCTTGGAGAGATCGATGGCTTCATTGATCGAGACAATGGGCGGGATGTCCTTGCGGTAGAGCATCTCGTAAATCGCCATGCGCAGGATGGCCAAATCGATGCGGGCGATGCGATCAAACTCCCAGTTGTGGGCGAGTTGGCGGATCCGGGCATCGATTTCGGCCTGTTGGGTGATCGCGCCACTGATCAGCTCTTCCGCGTAGTGAAAGTGCTCCCGCGGCTTTTCAGCGGTGGTCAAGTGTTCAAAAAAGAGGCGAATGTCCTCCGCGAGATTGCGGGGGGCATTGAGGCTCCACGCATAGAGAAATTGGACGGCGGCGACGCGACCGTCGCGGCGCTGGGCGAAAATGGCTTTGCTCATGAGGAAAGGCTTTTTTTGAGGAGCGCCATTTCCAGCGCGCCCCGGGCAAACTCCGCCCCCCGATTGATCGCCCCCAGACAGCGCTCTTCGGCTTGGGCGGGGTCGTTGGCGGTGACCACTCCGACAATAATCGGCACCTGCTGGTCGAGCGAAACCCGCAGCAACCCCGACTGGGCGGCTTCGGCCACCAATTGATCGTGAAGGGTGCCTCCCTTGATGACCACGCCCAGCGCGATCACCACGTCCCGCCGGTCACCGCCGAGCAGGAGTTGGGCGGCCGTGGGTAACTCCCCGCTCCCCGGCACCCGCACCAACCGGATATCGGATTCCGCCACTCCCGCGGTCCGCAGGGTGGTGGTGGCGTGGGCAATCAAGCCATCGACGTAACGCTGGTTGAACCGGGCCGCAATGATCCCCACCCGCAAACCGGTGCCGTCAAAGGAAAGAACGTTGGGAGAATCTAAACTCATGGTCGAAGAACAAGGATCGGGACAGAGCGCCTACGCACAACCAGCAAACGCAATTGCGCAACCCGAAACCGGCGAGCTCCCGCGGGCGGCCCTTGAATTGCCGATGCTCCAGCCTTCCAGCCTCGCCGCGGGAATCAAGGGGCGCGCCCCGGACCACCGGGGTCGTTCGCCGCTGGTTTGTGCGGTTGCCACCCGGGTCTGCGCCGCTTTGCCTGCCGCTTGCTCCCTCCGATGCGCTTTCATCTCCACCACCGCACCAGCTACCTTTACACGGGTTCCGCCATTGAGTCGTTCATGGAGGCCCGCTTGCGGCCCGCCTCCGGCGACGATCAAAAGGTCATCGCGCACCGACTCGAAATCGAGCCCTCGGCCAATGTCCATGCCTACGAGGACTATTTCGGCAATCCCGTGCACACGTTCTCGGTCATTCATCGCCATGAACAGCTGGTGCTGGACAGCTACGCCGAGGTCGAGACCTTCCCCCGGCAACGGCGCCCGGCGGCCTGGGATGTCAGTATTTCCGAGTCCCGACAGATCTACCGCAGCGAACGGCTGCGGAATTACGAGTTTCTGGAAGCGTCCCCGGCAATCGCACTGAACGCAGCCGTCAACCGCATCGCCAACCGGTTTTTCAAAGCATCGGGCGAGATTGGGCCCGCCGTATCCGAGCTGAACCACTGGATTCATCACGAGTTCACCTATCAGGCCGGATCCACGCACCTCGGCACCACCGTGGACGAGGTGCTCAAGTCACGCCGCGGGGTGTGTCAGGATTTTGCCCAGGTCATGATCGCGATCCTCCGATCGGCCGAGATCCCCGCCCGCTACGTGGTGGGCTACATCGAGACGGAATCCCAGCGGCAGGCCGCCCGGCAGGGCGAGAAACGCCGGCGTCTCATTGGAGCCGCCGAATCCCATGCCTGGGTGGAGGTCAAGCTTCCCGGCGGCGAATGGTGGCCGCTGGACCCGACCAACGACTGCGAGGCCGGGGAGCGGCACGTGAAGGTATCCGTCGGCCGGGACTACCACGACTGCACGCCGACCCGGGGCGTGTTCAAGGGGACTCAAACCAAAACCCTCTCTGTATCGGTGGATATGATACGTCAATGAGACCAGCCGGGCGCGACCGACTAAGAGGCCACGGCGGGGCGCGGTTACAACTCGGACATGTCGAAACGGTGGGTGCCGATCGCCTCGCCCTCGTCATCGATCAAGGTGACCATGACATAAAACACATACGGCGGGTGCACTTTGGGCGGAGACCTGAGCCCATCCCCCGACGGGTTGAGCACCACCCGCTCGCGGCCGGAGCGGTTGACCGGTTTCCACCAAGCCGAGGCGCGCTCGGCTTCGGGTTCAATGAGTTGTTTTTCCTCGTCGTAAAATCGTAAGACCAAGGCGTTACCCTCGATCGCCAGACCCATGTAGGTTTCATCGTCCAACGCCCGCTCCACGCCCACTAGCTGCGACTCCTTCACCTCTTCGTCATCATCATCGTCGTCGTCACGCTCCTGGCCATGAGACATCACCAGGGTCATCAGGCCCAGCACCAGCAGCAGGAGTAACCGTTTCAATTTCATGGTGCCAGTCTGGGGGGATCGACCGGGGCGATCAAGGGCCGGGACGCGGGGACTGGGTTTTAACGTCCGCTTTAAGTTTACGCCACCGGGCCAGGCGGTCGGCGATGCGCGGTTCGAGGCCGTTGGCGGACGGCTGGTAGAGCTGCAGGGGGGTCTCGAGGTAGTCTTGGCCCGAGATCCCCTCCGGGAAATCGTGGGAATACGCGTAACCCTGACCGTGTCCGACCCGTTTGCTCGCCTTCCCGCCCTTGTCCCGCAACGGCAGCGGCACGGGCTGAACCGGGGCGGTCTTCAGCGCCTGCTTGGCGGCGGCGAGCGCCCGGGTGGCGGAGTTGCTCTTCGGCGCACAGGCGATGTGCAGGGTTGCGTGGGCCAGGGTGAGTTCCGCCTCCGGTAGTCCGATAAAATCGACGGCATGCAGCGCCGCGGTGGCCAACGGCAGGGCAAACGGGTCCGCGAGACCGATATCCTCGCTGGCCAGGATCACCAGCCGCCGCGCGATGAAACGCGGGTCCTCCCCTCCGGCCAGCATCTTGGCCAACCAATACATCGCGGCATCCGGATCCCCACCGCGACAACTTTTGATAAACGCCGAAATCGTATCGTAGTGCTCGTCCTCATTGGCGTCGTAACGGATCCGCCGCTCCCGGGCGAAGGCCTCCAACTCGCCGGCGGTGATATCCGATCGCGTCTCCGGCAGGCTCAGCGCGATGACCTCGAGTGCATTCAAAGCCCGCCGCAGGTCGCCGTCACACAGCACCGCCAAGTCGTTCAGCACCGCCGCGTCGGCCTGCAGGCCCCGCCCCCCGAGCCCACGTTCGGAGTCCTCCAATGCCCGGCGCAACACCGTGGCCACCGCATCGGTTGAGAGCGGTTCCAAGCGAAAGAGGTGACTGCGCGAGAGCAGGGGCGGGTTGACGTAGAAACCGGGATTGTGGGTGGTCGCCCCGATCAATCGCACGGTGCCTTCCTCGACGTCCGGCAGCAGCAGGTCCTGCTGGGATTTATTGAAGCGATGGAGCTCGTCGATGAAGAGCAGGGTGCGCGACGCCGGCATCTTGCGCGCGATGCTCAAGATTTCCCGCAGTTCCGACACGTTGGACATCACGGCATTGATCCGCACGAAACGGCTTTGGGTTTCCCGGGCGATCACTTCCGCAAAGCTGGTTTTGCCGCAGCCCGGCGGGCCGTAAAACAGCAGGCTGCCAAATCGATCCGTGCGGATCAGCTGGGGCAGCAGGGCACCGGCCTTGGTCAGCTGTTCCTGGCCCACAATCTCGGCCAACACCCGCGGCCGCATCCGGGCGGCGAGGGGTTGTTGGGCCGGGGAGGCCGCGGCGGCGGGATCGGTCGGCTCGGCGGCAAAAAAATCAGACTGGTCGGAATCAGGCATCAAGAGAGGGTTCGTAAGATGAACCAAATCCACTATGGAGGAAAAGTCCCGCTTTGCTTTCCCCGCCCTGTCTTTCGCGATGTCCGCTCCCCGCTCCCCCGGCTCCGAACGCGCCCCCTTGTTGTGGTTGATCCTGCCGCTCATCGGGGGCATCGCCTTCGCGGGGGGGCAGCCCGCCGGGTGGTCGCCGGCTCCGTGGTATGCGCTGCTGGCAGCGGGCCTGGTGATCGCGCTGACCACCTGGCGCACAGGGAGGACGTGGTGGTCCATCGGCGTGATCCTCACCGGCTTCTCCGGCGGGATCCTGCATCACCACCATCATCGCCAGAAACTGCCCGTTTGGGCGCAGCTCCCGGACCGTGAGGTCGAAGTCACCGTCTCGGTCGATCGCGTGTTCGAGTCCGCCTACGCTCAGCGCTCGTTCAGTTTTGGTGGCGAAGTGCTGGCGGTGGCCGCGCCCAACACGGAGCTGATCGGTCAGCAGGTGCAGGTCCAGCTCCGCCGGGCAGGGGCGGATGATGCCGGGTTGGCTCGCGGAGCGACGTTACGCATGGTCGGCCAACTCACCGCCCTGGCGGAAACCGAGTCGAGCGGCTTTGCCCAATACCTGGAGGAGACAGGCTACAACTTCCGCATCCGGCAGGCGCGTTGGATTGAGACCACCCGCCCTCCCTCGGTCTACGCGCGGGCCCGGGATCGCCTGCGGGCGGAGGCCGGGCGCATCCTCGCCCGGGGATTGGACGACCACCCGGATCTGGTCGGCGCCCTGCAAGCGATGCTGCTCGGCGCCCGGCACGAGTTGAGCGCGGACGCCAAATCTCTCTTCCTGCGCAGCGGCACGATGCACCTCTTCGCCATCAGCGGATTGCACATCGGGGTGATCGCCGGCGCGATCCATGTCATCCTGCGGGTTTGCCGGGTCCCCCGGCTGACCGCGTTCCTGCTGGGTTGCACCCTGCTGCTGGGCTACGTGGATTTGATCGGCCAGACGCCGTCGGCGGTGCGGGCGTGGTTGATGATCACGTGTTTCCATGGTTCGCGCGTCTGTCGGGCGCCGGGCAACCCGGTGGCCGCCATTGCCACCTCCGCCCTCCTCGTGCTGCTGCTCAATCCCCTCCAGTTGTTTTCCGCCGGATTCCAGATGAGCTACGCCATCGTATTCGCTCTTTTGTTACACGGAATTCCGCTCAGCGAGCACTGGCTGGCGTTGATCCGTCCTTGGCGGGACCTGCCCCGGGCCACGCTGTCGCGCGGGCAACGGCTGATCCAAGCCGGCACTGAGAAGGTGCTCACGGCGGGGGCCCTGACTTGGTCGGCTTCGCTCATTGGCATCATTTCGAGTGTGGGCTTCTTTAGCTGGTTCACCCCGCTGGCCTTCTACGCCAACCTCCTGCTGGTGCCGCTGGCCGGTTTGGTGATTGCGGGGGGCTTCGCCAGCATCGTGCTGGGCCTCGCCGGGCTCGGCCCGGTGGCGCTGGTGTTTAATCACGCGGCCGCGTTGGTGGTGCACCTGATGCAGCTGGCGCTGGACTGGGGGTTGGGCGGCGCGGCCAGCCTACCGGCCGAATTCATTACGTCATACTGGGGACCCGGAGGCACCTCTCTGATCCTGGTGACCATGATCGTGGTGCGGGAGCGCAGCGCGCCGGGCAGTCGTTGGCGGTGGTGGGGACCGCCGCTGGCCACGTTGCTCGTGCTTGTCATCGGCCTGCGTTTGGCCTGATACCACAAGGAACATGAAAAGCGCCTACGAACTCGCCATGGAGCGGCTGGAACAATCCGACCCCTCCGCCACGTCCTCCCTGTCCGCCGAGCAGAAAGCCAAACTCGCCGAGATTGATCAGCTCTACCAAGGCAAACTCGCCGAGCGGGAGATCTTCCTGCAACAAAAGCTGGAGGAGGCTCTGGCCGGACGAAATCGCAGTGAGGCCGAACAGATCCGGGCGCAGATCGCCAGCGAGCGCGCCCGACTGGAAGAGGAGCGCGAGGACGAAAAGAACCGCGTCCGCGAGGCTTGAGGCCGTCGCCTCACTCGCACTTCAAGGTGATCGCGGGGTTGATAGCCATGGCCCGGCGCGCCGGCAGGTAGCACGCCAGCAATGAAACGGCGGCGAGCCCCATCGCCACCCCACCAAAAACGGGCAGGTCAAACGGATTCAAACCGACCAGGAGGCCCGCGAGCACCAAGGCCAGACCGATCGCAATGGTCAGTCCAATCGCCAGTCCCATTGCGATCAGGTTGAGCCCGCCACGCACCACCAGCCGGAACACCTCCCCGCGTTCGGCCCCCAAGGCCAGACGGATGCCAATCTCCCGGGTGCGTTGGCTCACGGAGTAGGCGACCACGCCATACACCCCCATCACGGCCAAGAGCAGCCCGATGAGGCCCTGCGCCCCCGCGACGGTCGCCGCCATCCGCATGGGCATGAAACCGAACGCACTCGAGCGCAGGTGCTCCGCCATCGTCTGGGCATTGTAAATCGGCAGGTCCGCATCGAGCTGCCGTAAAACCCTCCTCAAATCCGGCAGCACTCGCCCGGCATCGTGGGAGGTCCGCACGAACAGGGTGATGGGAGCATGGTAGGCCTGGGCAAACGGGCGCAGCAACGCCGGCCGGGGCTCCTCGCTGATCATGACATATTTGCCCGTGGGAATGACGCCGATGACTTCCATGGGGTCGCCCCAGGGCTGGGACAGGCGCCGCCCCAGCGGATTCTCGCCGGGCCAAAGCTTTTCCGCCAAGGCCGTGTTGATGATCACCACCGGCGGGCTCTCGGCGGTATCAAAGCGGTTGAAGGCCCTCCCCTGCAGCAGTCCGGTTTCCATGGTCGCCATGAAGTTCACATCCACCACATTGGTGGCGGCCTGAATTTCACCCTCCCGCCGGCCGGACTCGTCCAACTGAGGGACATCGGCATCCGCCACACTCCCCAAACCCGGGCTGGTGCTCAACGGCAGCACATGGGCATAGGCCACTGATTCGACTCCGGGCAGGGCGTCAATTTTGGTGGTCAGCTGATCCAGAAAAGCCAGCCCCCGCTCGGGTTCGTAGCCCTGCAGGTCCAGATCCAGCGCCGCCATTGCCAGATTCTCCGGGGTGAATCCCAACTCGATGTTGGCCGCCTGCTGCAGGCTGCGCATGAACAGTCCGCCCGCCACCAGCACCACCGCACAAAAAGCGACCTGAGTGACCACCAACCCATTGCGAAGCGCGTGCCGTTTGCGGTCGGCTCCCCCCATCGCCCCGCTCTTGATCACCTGAGCGAGGTCCAGTCGGCTGGAGCGCAAGGCCGGGAACAGCCCGGTCACCAGCCCCGCCAGAATCGATACCGCCACCGCAAACACCACCGACCAAACACTGCCGGAATAGGACTCCGAAGCCACGGGCATGTCCCCGCTGGGAGCCAATCCGGTCATCAGGACACCGATGAAATAACTCAGGCCCCAGCCCGCGATCCCGGCGAGGAGAGCCAGCAGCAGGCTCTCGGTCAGGAGCTGCCGCGCCAGGCGTCCCCGGGTGGCGCCCATGGCGGCCCGAATGCCCATCTCCCGCTGGCGCGTCACCGCGCGGGCAAACAACAGGTTGGCGACGTTGGCGCAGGCGATCAGCAAAATCATGACCACGAGCGCCAGAAACACCGCGGCCGCCAGGGGCAGAAATCCGCTGACGGAGGGGTCGGGGCGGCTGCGCTGTTCCGGCACCACGTGCGTGACCACGTTCTCCATCGTCCCGGCGGCGTGCAGCTCCGCGAGGCGTTGGTCCACGGCGGCGAGCTGAGCGTCCACTTGGGCCAGCTTGGTCCCGGCGGCCAATCGGCCCGTCACCCGGAAAATGTTCCAGTCGCGATCCTGAAAAAGGTTTGGGTCCCAGTGGATCAACGGGGGCACCATTTTGGCCGGCAACCAGAGCGCCGGCTCCAACCCCCACTGCAGGCTGCTAAAGTCCTCCCGGGCGACCCCGACCACCTCACAGCTTTGCCCATTGATCACCACGGACCGGCCGACGATGCCCGGATCCCGGCCCAGCCGATTGACCCAATAGCGGTGGGACAACACCACCACGGGATCGCTCCCCACCGCTTCGCCTTCCCCCGGCAAAAACAGACGCCCGAGCTGCGGGCCGGTCCCGGCCAAGGCAAAATAATTGGGACTGACAAATTCCACCCAGTTACGATCCGCCGCGTCTCCCGGCCAGCTTAGATGGACCGGGCGAAACAAGGCGGCGGCCAGAGCGCTGAATCCCGGCACCTGATCGCGGTAGTCCTCATAGTCGGCCCACGAGATGGTGGACGCGAATTGGTTGCGGGGATCATCGCGGGTCATCACCACCAGCTCGGCGGGAGCCTTCACTCCCGACAGGGGCTGGAAAAGAAAAACGTCCACGATACCAAAGACCGACATGTTGGCGGCCAGTCCCAACGCCAGCGTCAGCACGGCCACGAGCGTGAAGCCCTTTTGTTTGAGCAGCATGCGCAGACCATAACGCACATCCTGTTTAAAGTGGGTGAACCATAAGAATCCGCGGGCCTCCCGCGCGGCCTCTTCCAGGGCTCCCCGCGGCCCAAACTGACGATGGGCGGCGGCCCGCGCCGCGGATTCCGACATGCCCGCCGCCCGATTGGCCTCGATCTGCGCATCGCGATGAAATCGCATCTCCTCGGCCATCTCTGTTTCCAGGTCCCGCCGGCGAAAAAGTGCCTGCCACCTCCGTTTGAATGTCGAGCCCATGATGTTTTGCTCCTCCTTCAGTCCGCTTTGGCCAACACCTCGCTCACTGCCGCGGTGAGGCGCTGCCAGGTTTCCGTCTCGGCGGTGAGCTGTTGGCGACCGCGTCGGGTCAGCCGATAAAATTTGGCCCGCCGATTGTTTTCCGAGACCCCCCACTCCGCTTCGATCCATCCTTTTCGCTCCATCCGATAAAGCGCCGGATAGAGCGACCCCTCCTCAATGCGCAACGCATCGGCGGAGAGGAGATGGATCTTTTGCGCAATGCCGAACCCATGCATCGGAGCGGCTTGCAAAACGCGGAGGACCAACAGGTCGAGGGTGCCTTGGAGTAATTCCGTTTTGTTCATGTCTTCCCTAGATTAACTAGGGTTAAGACCCTCTTCCCTAGATTGACAAGGGGAAAAGGCGCTTGGCCTAAATTCCATTGCTGAGCGATGGGGCCGAGCCACACTTCGCGCCGGGCCATGACCGATTCCTTGTTCAAATTGCACGTCGAATTTCCGACCGAACAGCCGCTGCAGGCTCCTTTCGAGGTGCGTGGCTGGATCGTCGCCCGGGGGCCGATCGAGGCCGTCGGTAACGGCGGTGAGCCGACGGAGTGGCTGCAATTGCGGCCTCGCCCTGATGTCCGCCGGGACCATCCCGAGTGGGGTCACGCCGTGGGATTCGAGGGCCGTTTGGGCACGGGTGCCTTGCGAGACGGGACCTTGAATCTGCGGGTGCGCGTCGCCGGGATCGACCACCTCGCCAACGCCCCGGTCGCACCGATCGAACCGCCCCCCGACCACCTGCAAGTGCGGCAGGTCGGCAGTGTGTGGGGCCACCGATTCTACCCGGCGGGTCGGGCGATGTTCGATCAGGTCGCGGCGCTGTTTTCCGCGGCGGGTCAGCCGTTGACCGACGCTCGTCGGGTGCTGGATTTTGGCTGCGGCTGCGGTCGCGTCCTGCGGAGTTTTGCCGAGGTCCATGCCCGGGGGGAAATCTGGGGCTGCGACATTGACGGCGAATCGATTGATTGGAATCAGGCCAATCTCGCTGCCATCGCCCGGTTCTACACCAACCCGACGGAACCTCCGACGACCTTTGCCGACGGGTTTTTTGATGCGATCTACTCCGTTTCGGTCTTCACCCATCTGCCCGAGGACCGGCAAATGGCCTGGGTGCGCGAACTGCATCGCATCCTGGCGCCGGGTGGCCTGCTGGTGCCCTCCTTCCACGGCGAAGCCTACTGGCAGCGCGATCCGGCGGTGGCGGCGGAGGTGCAGGCGCGGGGGTTCGCCTATCGCACCGGGGAGGTCACTGCCGGGCTGCCCGACTTCTACATGGTCGCGTATCACTCAATCGAATACATTGCCCAACACTGGGCTCCGTGGTTCGAAGTGGTGGTCCACCGGCCGCAATGGATCGACGGCGCGCACGATGTCGTGGCCCTGCGGCGCAAACCGGAGTAGCCCCGGCTACCCGGTGAAGGCGAAGTCGGCCCGCAGCACGTGATGATCGGAGGCCATGGTGGGGGTCACCTGATGGTCCACACAGCGGATGCCGTCGTTGTAGAAAATGTGATCCAGCACAAACGGTTTACGGCGCCAGGTGATTTGCTCGGTTTGCACCGAGGCGAATCCATATTTGCCATACTCGGAGACCAAGGAGGCGGTGTTGCTCACGTTGAAGTCGCCGCACAACAGGGTGGGCTGGCTGGCATCCCGCAAGAGTTCGCCCACCTGCGCGCGTTGGCCACCATGGGTCTCGCTGCTCGAATTGAGCATAAAGAATGCGAGCAAGTGGGTGTTGATCAGTCCAATCTTCTTCCCCGCGATCGTGGTGGTGGCCCCGATCAGCACCCGATCGGTGGGGGTTTTGGTCTCCCCAAAAAAATCAAACTCGAGCGGGGGAGACGGGATATCCTCTTTGAAGACCGAGCTCAACGGGGTGCGGGAGAAAATCGCCAAGCCGATGCCGAAAGGCAGCTCCCGCGCGTCCTCCCGGGGGTAGGCGAAAAAGGAATCGTAGCCGGGTAGCGCCTCCTGCAGCCGCGAGAAGTTGGGCGGGGGTTGGGTCTGGCTTCCATCCGGGGCCACCTGCTCCACCTCCTGCAGCATGATGATGTCGGCATCGTGTTCGACAATTTCGTCAATGGCTTGCTGCACATCGATCGGGGCATGGTCGGGATCCGCTTCATCCCAAACTTGGCCATACTGCATGTTAAATTGCAGGACCCGAAAGCGTTTCATCAGCGGGAGTGTTGAGGTTTCACAAGCCCCATGGGCGAGTAGGATCGAGCGGAGGCCGGCGACGGCACGGCGGATTTGATCAGCCGGGAAGAGGAAACCGGCAGACGGACCTCCGTCTCAACCCTAGGCAAACGCCGGACCGGTCGCTGCGACGGCCGCAGCCCGGCCGAGTTCCCCCGCAGGAGGGTGGGCTCGGAGGATCGGTTGACCAGTGCGGCCTTGATTTCTTTCGGCCGCATCACCTTTGGCGACCCGTCGAGGGAAGACAGGGTGGCGAGTCGGGCGACGTTCAGCTTTTCGGCGGACCGGAACGTGATCTGCCCACCAACTCCCTCGTTGGTCAAAACCAACGAGGCGAGCACAATCAAGCTGGGGATGAGGTGCCGCATGGGTGGGCCAAGGGTTGATTGGTAACCCGTTGCGGCAAGCCTAATTTACCGGGCGAACGGGGCCCCTATTCGGGTTCGGCGGTGCCCTCTTCGATCCATTCCGCCGCCTCCGGCACCTGTTTAATGAACTCCCGCAGGACCGCGCTGGCATGCTCCGCATAGCGAAAATGGGCCCCCATTCCGGTGCGCAGTTCCACTTCGTAAATAAATTTATCCGCCTGCGTGGTGTGTTCAAACGGGGTCTGCGCCCCCAACAGCAACGAGTAAACGTAGGCGGCACTGCCCCGGGCCATCAGCTCCCGGGTCAGGGCGGCTTGATCGGCAAGCAAAGCGACGTGAGCCGATCGATCGATCTCGGGCGGCAGGTAAAAACCAGCTTGAATGCACGGGGTCCAGCGGTGTCCCGTGCGGTGGCGGTTCAGGTCCCGCAGCTCGGCCAGAGCCATGTTGTTCCAGGCAAAGGAAACCCGCATGCGGCGCGTCGCGGTGCCTTGGTAACCGTACCGGTTGGCGCGGTGCTGCAAGGCATCCGCGATGGACTGGGACTCGGGCAACCACGGCGGCGTCTCCCGATCCACCTTCACCCAAACTTCGTCGGCCAGCTGGTCCGTGCTCATTCGGGCCAGACCCAGCTGTAAACTGGTCGCCAACTCCTGTTGCGCCTGCGCCTGGTAGGACGCTTCGGCGCGGCTGTGCCGCATGAGGCGCGGTGACTGCTTGAGCAACTCGTCGCGAATCAGGGTCGCCGCCGCCCGCGCTTCCGGGTGGGGCAGGCTGTCCAGGTGCTTCACCGTGGCGGCCCACATCCGGGAGCTTTGCACCAGCGCGAGATTCGTCCGCGTGGCCAGCGGAATGAAGTAACGGGCCCGATCAAGGGCGAAGTTCTTGCGCAGGCGCTTCTCGAGGGCGGGGCCGGCCCCGGCCGGCAACCGTATGCGCTCCGGTTCAGCGGTGCCCAAGGCATCCAGCCGCAGATACTCCGCGTGGTAGGCGGCGAACGAGCGCGCCATGAGCTCACGCCAACGGTCGGCGAGATCGTCCGGAATGCCAATCTCGGCCGGGTTCGGCAGATTGTTGGCGTCCATCGTGATATACCGGGTGCTCGATTCCTGACCGTCCGCCATCTGCGCGAGTTCGAATACTTTAAGGGCGAGCCACATGGAGACATCGTCCAACGCGATCGCCAGTCCGCCGGTCAAACCGCCAATCGAGGCGTGGCCATAATCGACAAACTTGAGGATGCGATCGATGGACGCATCCGGGTTGGCCAGATCGACCTTTTCCAAGATGGTGTGGATCCCGTCATTGCTGCGGGAGTATCGGGCTAAAACCGAGGCGAGTAGCTCAGGAGTGACTTGGGGTAAATCCGCCGCAGTAGGGGGCGGGACGATGGCGAGGCCGGTAATACGCATCGCCAGCCATCGCCGCAAAAAAGCGTTCCGAGCGCAAAGGCAAAACCGTGCCAAATCCGCAACCGCGATCAGATCCTAATGTAGGGGCGGGGTTCGTCCACGCCCGCACCTGCCCCACTGGCAGCTAACTAGCTGCGGGCGTGGTCAAGCCCCGCCCCTACCTAAACGAAAATGGAGTTCTACGGCACCCGATAGACTTCGATCAAAGCCACGCCGGTCCCCGCCCCCGCTCCGGAGAGTTCCGCCGTGTAGGCCCCGGGAGCGAGGTCCACCAGCAAAGCGGCGTCGCCCGCTCCGGCGGTCAACGCAAAGCCTCCCACCGCTGCTGTCGTGCTGGCAATTTCTCCGGCGTTGGCGGCGGTGCTCCAGTCCTGGTTGCTGCCCACCAAGTCAGATTCCCGACGCAGTTGCAAAATGGGATCCGCCAACGCACCGGTGACCCCAAACCCCGCCAAGGTCGGCCCCACCCCGCGAATGAGCACCCGTTGGTTGGAATCACCCGTGATGACAAACCCGGCAAACATGGCATCCGATCCCGCTCCCACCGCTCCGCGGGTGGAAAGATTGATCAGCTGCACCGGTGCGCCCGAAGCGGCATCATAGACTTCGACCAAGGCCACTCCCGTGGTGTCACCTACGCCGGAAACATGGGCCGTGTAGGAGCCGGGCGACAACTGCACCCGCATCGCCGCCGAGGCGGTGTCGTTTTCCAGGGCAAAGGCTCCGAGCGAGGCAAAGACCGGGCTCAACGACGGGTCCCAGCCATCCGCCTCCACCATCGGAACCTCCTCACCGGCGCGATAAAGGGCGATCCGGGGATCGGCTAATTCACCCGTCACGCCATACGCCGCCAGTCGGGGTCCGACGGCCCGGATCACCAGATCCTGCGGCATGCTGCCTTCGACGACAAAGCCAGCCACCATGATGTTCTCCCCGGTGCCCACCGCGCCCCGGGTCGAAAGGTTGCTCAGCCGGGCCCCGGTCGACGGGCCCATGACCACCGTCACGTTCTGCGCACCCGTGGCCGGCAGGGAAAAGGAGCCCAGCGTGCGGCCCGACATATCCTCGACGACGTAGTCACCGGCAAAACCCCGACCGGAAAACGTGCCGTTTGCCCCGGTCACTCCGACGTCGTTGGTCTGCCAAGTCTCCGTGATCAACTCGCGGTAGGAGCGCCCGATTTCGCGCTCCGTCCAATCCGATTCATAGAGGGCCGAATCCGGCCGCCAGTGGGCTTCCGCCCAGAAGCCCCAGAGCTGAATGCCGATCACCTGCGGGTGGCTGAAGACGATGGTGTAGAAATCGCGCAAGTAGTCCGCCTGCAGTTCCGGGTCCTCCCCGGTGATGTCGAATTCCGTAATCCTAAAATCGAGATCCGGAAACGCGGTGGAGAACTTTTGTAAGACTTCCCAGACTTTCGGGATCCCGGTCGGAGTGCCGGAGAAGTGGCCTTGGAACCCGATCCCCGTGATGGGGCCGCCCCCGTCTTTAATCAAATTAAGCGTATCGATGTAGGCGTCCTGTTTTTCGGTGTTCAGGCCCCCACCCGAGAGGATGCCGTAATCGTTGACGAACAGGCCCGCGTTCGGTGCGTATTGCCGCGCTTGGTTGAACCAATCGATCATGCGCTCGTTGCCGTATTTCTGCATGACATCAAAATTGTCGAACGGCTCGTTGATCACATCCCAATCAACAAATTTTCCGGCCGTCGTGGTCAGCACGTCTTCGATGTGGTCGAGGATGGTCTGGGGGATGGAGGGGTCGCTCGCCTGCAGGGCGGAGCGGAATTGCTCGGGCATATTGCGCTCCGACGGCCACACCAGGACGTGGCCCCGCATGGCGAGGCCCTGCTGTTGCGCCCAGTTCAGGGCCGCAACCGTCTGCGTCTGATTAAAGCCGTTGCCCCATTCACCGATCCATGCCGGCCACTTGGTGTCGTTCTCCAGGGTGCCGGCATTGAACAGTTCGCGGATTTTCGACCGATAGGTCCCCGCCGAGGACGAGCTGTTATCCATCAGCCGCGACGCCACCATCGCCGTGCCAAATTCGAAAGCATGCCGCCGTAAGCGCACCCGCACACTCTCCCCGATGAGGGGATCCCCAGTTTCGTCGATCACGCGGACCTGATAGTCTCCTTTCCGGAATTGCTCGATCCGTGCGGCCGCCTCCCCCCGCCACGCGGCATCCAGGGCCCGTCCGACGTATTCAAAACTCGTCCGCGGCATTTCGGCCAGGGTCTTGCTCGTGCCATACCACCAGGCCTCCACTCCCCCGAATTCAATAACCTGCGGGCGACCCGTCGCCCCGAAACCAAATTTGAAGCCCAGCTGGCCCGCCGGGTAATCTCCCGACACCGTGAAGGGCAGGTAGAACTCCTGCCAGGCGCCGGCTACATTCAACCGGTAATTGAGCGACTTGGTATACCCCGGGGCCGGTCCCTCGACGTAAACCTCCATCGTGGCCGTGCCCGACTCATCCGTCGTTTCAATCATCCGGGCAAAGAAACGGAGCAGGATCACATCGCCGTTTGCCACCGCTCGATCCGAGGCAAACGAAACCGCGCTCGAATAATACTCTCCGGTCGGATTCAGCGTCGCGATGCGGGTCGCTTCACTGAAGGACTGGCCCGACACCGCCACGATGGTGCGGGAGGTGACCGGGCCGGTGCCCGCGTAATAGCCGGCCGAGCTCATGTCGTCCTGTGCAATCATTTCCGCGCCCCCCTCGGGCACCTGTCCGGACAAGACTGGCGACAAGATTGCCAGCAGGCCGAGGGTGAACCCGCGCAACCGGGGAAAGAGGGCCAATAATGGGGCTGAAAAAGAGGTCATGATTTAAAACCGGGGACTGGAAAGTATCAGGCAAACGCCCCGATGGCGGGGCAAGGGACCCCGACGGTCACTCTATAGCATTGACCACAAAAAACCCGCCGGGAGCCGGCGGGTTTGATCGAACGTTAAGCGGCTAGCGAACCGGTCACCCCAGTCCCAACCACGCGCCGAGGGGGCCTTGGTAAAACCCGAGGAGGACCGACGCCAGAGCCGCCGTGGCCAACAGGATGCCGGCAGGCGTGCTGACGACCTGTCGCGGCGGTTCGGGCAGAGGGTCGTCCCCTTCGAAGACCGGAGGTCGCCATTGCGGGAAGAAGGCCGCCTTGATCCAGCCGAAGTAGTAGTAGATCGATATCACCACGCCAAGGATCGCGACCCCGAGCAGGGCATACAGCCCGGCCTCAAAAGCGGCCAGAAAAACGAGCAGTTTGCCCATGAATCCGGCGAGGGGCGGAATTCCGGCCAGCGAGCCGAGTCCCACCGCCAGCACCACTCCGAGAAACGGGTGCGTCTTGGCCAAATCAGCGTAGTGATCCATATCCTGATCCGCATCATCATCACCGGATACGTGGGTCATGACGCCGAAGACGGCCAACGAGCCCAGCAGGTAGGCGAAGAGATAGAAGCAGATCGCGCCGACGGCGAACGGCACATGAATCGCCGCGATCACCCCGACGAGCAGGTAGCCCGCGTGGGACACCCCGGAGAGGCCGATGAGACGCTTCACATTGTGTTGGGTGAGGGCCGCCAGGTTGCCAAAAAGAATGGTCGCGATGGCCATGACCGTCAGCACGCCAACCACCAGGGACTGGTAGCCATCGAACACCGTCACCAACGTCAGCAGGATCGCAAATCCCGCCGCCTTGGAGGCAATGGCCAGGAAAGCCGTTACGGGCGTGGGGGCGCCTTGGTAGACATCCGGAATCCAAATCTGGAACGGCACCGCGCCGACTTTGAACGCGACGCCGGAGAGCACCAGGACGATGCCCACCGCCGCGATGATATTGTCGGGATTGGCATAGAGAAAGACCCGCAGCGCATCGAAATTCATCGAATCCGCACTCGCCGCGGTCAGCGCCGGATTCCCCGCCACGCCATACAGGAGGGCGATACCAAAGAGGAGGATACCCGAGCTCAGCGCGCCCATGATGAGATACTTGAGTCCAGCCTCGAGGGAAAGCGGGTTGGTCCGCGTGTAGCTCACCAGGATATAGAAGCCGACGGTGACGGTTTCGAGGGCGACAAAGAGCATCACAAAGTTATTGGCCTGGGCCAACAGCATCATGGCTCCACTCACCACCAGGGTGATGGCAAAAAACTCCACCTTCGGCATCTTCTGGCGTTTCAGCGCCACGATGCCGAGCACGCTCACCCCGGTTGCGGCGAGCAGGAAGAACAGCCTTAAAAACTGGCCCGTGCCGCTGTGGCGCAGCAGGCCGTTGAACGTCGTTTGACCAACGAAGGCGGTATGATAGTTGATCACGAACCCGGTGATGATGCCCAGGAGACCGACCACCGCGACCGAGGGAATGATCTCATGGCGGGCCTTGGGGAGCACGATTTCGAGCACGAGCAGGAGCAGCGCCAGGCATCCGACCATCAGTTCGGGTCCGATGGCGGCCCAATGATTGTCGGCAGCGGCTTGTTGGAGTAATTCGGTAGGCATCGCGGCAGGAATCAGTTGCGGGCTACGTCCGCCGGAACGGTCGTTTCGACGGCGGGATATATTTCGGCAACCGATTCATTGATCGAATCGGTCATCAACTTGGGCCAAAAACCAAAGGCCAGCAGAGCGACCAGCAGCAACAGGGCGGGCAACCTCTCCGACCACGTGAGATCGGTGGCGGGCTGCTCCTGGAGCACCTTGGCAAAGGCCTCCGTGGGCGGCCCAAAGAAAACCTTGGCCGCGGCCCGCAGGCCATAAATTGCGGAGATCACCACGCCGGCGATGGCAATGACGGTGAGGGTCGGAAAAACCTGCCAAGCGGCCACAAAGATCGTCAGCTCACCCCAGAAATTTGCGAAGCCGGGCAGCCCGATGCTCGCCAAGGTGGCCGCCACGAAAAAAGCGGAAAGCACCGGCGCGGACTTCACGAGGCCGCCCATTTCATCGAGGTCAAAGGTTTGGGTGCGGTGATGGATGCTCGTGGCCAGCAGGAAGAGCAAGGCGGCCGAGAAACCGTGGGCGACCATCATAAAAACGACGCCACCGACGCCGACCACCGAGAGGCAGGCGACCCCGAGAAAGGCATAACCCATGTGCATCACCGAGCTGTATCCGACCAGCTGCTTGAGGTCGCGTTGAGCCATGGCCACCACGCCGATGATCAAGACATTGCCCACCACCCCCAGCGTGGCGAGGATGAGGGCCCAGTGCGCCGCCCCCTCGGGCAAGAGCGGCAGGGCCACCTGGATCAGGCCGTAGAGGCCGAATTTCTTCAGCACACCGGCATGCAACATCGCCACCGAACTCGGCGCCGCGCCGTAGCCCAGCGGAGCCCAGGTGTGCAGGGGCCAGAGGGAAACCAGGATGCCGAAACCAAACATCAGCAGGCCGAAAATGTTGCGTTGGGCCACCGTGGAAAGTCCCTCCGCGGCAATCGCCTCGCGCAGCGCGATCATGTCAAACGTCTGCGCGCCGGAGGTGTAGTAGATGGCGATCAAGCCAATCAGCGAGAGCATGGCGCCCACCGTGAGGTAGATCGTCATCTTCATCGCGGCGTAATTGCGGTCCCGCCCGCCCCAAATACCCACCATGATGAAGGTCGGAATGAGGGCCAGTTCGTGGAAGAAGTAGAAGAAGAACACGTCCACGCTCGCGAACACCCCCATGAGCCCCCCCTGCATGACGAGCAGCAGCGTGACGTAGTGGTTGAGCCGTTCGGCCGCGGATTGGAGCGCGTAGAGACCGGCGGCCAGGCCCACAATGCCTGCCATCACAAACAGCGGCAGGGAGATCCCGTTCAGCCCCAACGTGAGGTTGATCCCCAACCCCGTTAATCCGGTGTCGTAAGTGGTCAGGAAAGCGTAGGTGCTCTCCTTGGCGGCGGCGTCAAACTGACACCACAGGATGATGCCAATGACGGCGGGAAGGGCGAAGCCCAGGTAAGCCAGATTGCGCGCCAGCGCCTTCGGCAAGCCCAACACCATGGCCAAGGCCAGGACGAGCGGGGCAACGATAGCGATCAGTAGAAGATCCATTAGAACAACCCTCCCGCAAAGCCCCAGAGTAATACCACTCCGAGGAGGAACCAATACACGTAGGTGTGGAGACTACCGGTGTGCAGCGCCCGGGCCCCCAGCCCAAACAGGCCCACCACCCCGGCCAGTCCTCGAATGATGAGTCCGGCCAACAAAATCTGCTCGAGGAAGTTCAACACCATGGCGAATCGATCCTGCACTTTGGCCACGTAATAATCATAGCCCTTGTCGAACGACTCTTTCAGGAGGGTAAGCCCCATGAAGGCCGCCGGCACCTTGGTGGCCAGCCCGTCCGAGGCGCCGGGTTTATACAGCGCAAACGCCAAACCCGCCCCCACCGCCAGGATGACGAGGCTCTTGATAAAGACGCCGATGCCCTCCGGGTGCGGTATTTGCTCCCACACCTGCGTGAAGGCGGTGCCGTAGATCAGGCCCTCACCGTGGGCGCCCGTGTATCCGCCGACGATGGACAGCACGGCCAGCGCGATCAGCGGCAGGGTCATGGTGAAGCCACTTTCATGCGCTTGCTCGGCCCCGTCGCTGCGGGCAGCTCCGAAGAAGGTGATCCGCCAGAGGCGGATCATGTAAAAGGAGGTCAGCACCGCGGTGAAGATCAGGAGGCCAAAGACCGTCGGGTTCTGCTGTTGGGCCAGATGCAAAATCGCATCTTTGGAATAGAACCCGGACAGGAACGGCAATCCGGCAATGGCCAACACGCCGATGGTCATCGTCGCGAAGGTGATCGGCATCTTTTTGGCCAGCCCCCCCATCTTAAAAATATTCTGCTCCTGATGGCAGCCATGAATCACCGAACCCGAACCCAGAAACAGCAGGGCCTTGAAAAAGGCGTGGGTGGTCAGGTGGAACATCGCGGCCCCCACCCCGCCGACCATGATCCAAATCTCGCCGGCTTGCATCGTGCCGTCGCCATGACCGATTTCGACCGGCACGGTCGCCTGATACGATCCGAGGCCAAAGGCCGCGACCATGTAGCCGAGTTGGGAAAGCGTCGAATATGCCAGGACCTTTTTGATGTCACTTTGGACCACGGCACAGAGTGCGGCGTAAAGGGCGGTGACCGTGCCCACCCACATGATGACGTTCAGCGCATCCGCGACCATCAGGACCTCGATCCGACACAGCATGTAAATGCCGGCCGCCACCATCGTCGCCGCGTGAATCAGGGCCGAGACCGGGGTCGGACCTTCCATGGCGTCGGGCAGCCACACGTGCAGGGGCATCTGCGCCGACTTGCCCACCGCCCCGCAGAAAAGCAGCAGCGGGATCGCGGCGGACATCATTGCCCCCCCGGCAATGATATCGGGCAGCTCGTTTAAATTAACCGTCCCGTAGGCGGCGTAGCACATCAGGATGCCGATCAGAAAGCCAAAGTCCCCCACCCGATTGACGATGAACGCCTTTTTGGAGGCATCCGCCGCCGATTGTTTGAGGCAGTAGTGGTTGATCAGCAAATAGGAGCTGAACCCCACCAGCTCCCAGAAAATGAACATCATGAACAGATTGTCCGCGAGAACGATGCCGATCATGGAGAACATGAAAATCGACAGGCCGCCGAAGAACCGGGCCCGGTAGCCATCGTCGTGCATGTATCCCAGCGAGAACAGGTGCACGCAGAAGCCGATCACGGCGACGATGGAGAGCATCAGGGCCGCGAGGTCATCGAACTTGATCCCCAAGGTGAGCGTGAAATCCCCCAAGGTGAGCCAATCGGCCGAGGCATCGAAGCGGTGTCCGCCGTAAGCGAGCATCAGCGCCGCCACCATCACCACGGCGGCCGTGGCGGTGGACAGGTAGGAGGCCAGGGCACCAGCGCGGCGCAGGAACAACGCAATCACCGTCGCGCTAAGCAACGGCATGAGGAGGGCAAAAAGGGCGAGTTGAGTGGACTCCATGGCGTTCAGTTTTTGAGCGCGTTAAGCTCCTCGACCTGCACCGTCTGGCGACGGCGGAAGAGGGCCACGATAATGGCCAGTCCCACGGCCACTTCCGCAGCGGCGACCGTAAGGATAAAGAAGACAAAGACGTTGCCCTCCATCGTGCCGTTGAAGCGCGAGAAGGCGACGAAGGCGATGGTCGAAGCCACCAACATGAGCTCGAGGCACATGTAGATCACCAGGGTGTTCTTGCGAACCAACACCCCGACAAACCCGATCGCGAAAACGACCGCGGCCACGGTGAGGTATTCAGTGAGACCGACGCCCATCATTTCACGTCCTCCAAACCGGCGAATTTTTTGCTCAATACGATCACTCCCAGCATGGCGATCAGCAGAAGGAATCCGACCACCTGCACCGGCAGCAGGTAGGTGGTGAACAGCAGGTCGGCGTAGTGCTTGAGGTTGGCCCCGACCGGCAGAATCGAGCCCATCTCGGCCGTTTCGAGTCCGCCAAATTTACGGATGAGCGTCATGGTGCAAACCGTCAGCAGCGCCGCACCGATCAAGGCAGCCACCGCAGTCGCTTTGGAAAACGGCTTCCGTTCGCCGCCCTGCATATCGAGGAGCATGATGATAAAGAGGAAGAGGGCGACCACCGCTCCGGCGTAAACCAGCACCATCAGCACCGCCAACAGGAAGGAGTCGAGCAGCACGAAGAGACCCGAAACGCCGATCAGCCCGACCAGAAAGGCCAGGGCCGAATTCACCGCGTTGTGATTATAGACCACGGCCACCGAACTGCCGATCGTCAGAAACGCAAAGAGATGGAAAAGGATATCTGCCATGGCTGGATCAGTAGTCAGTAGCGAGTAGCGGGTAGCGAGTGGGAACTACCTGAGGCTGGACTCGGCTACTGGTTGGCAATGATTGGTAGGAAAGGCTCATTGAAGATTGGTGGGGGATGCTCGCTACATTCACTCATCAGTGACCGCCATTGCCCGCCTCTTCGGCGGCTTTCTTTTTGTCCCATTTGTAGTGATCGTCCGGCAGCGTGCCGCCCAGTTCATAGAGCTTGGCCTTGTTATTGACCATCTCTTCACGGGTGTAGCCCGACAGGGAAAAGACGTTTTGCAACCAGATCGCTTCCTCCGGGCAAACCTCCTGGCACAGGCCGCAGTAGATGCAGCGGAGCATGTCGATGTCGAATTCCTGCGGCGCCTTCTCCACATGGGCGGTGGGGTCGTCGGCCGGGATCTCGCCCGGCTTGATGCGAATCGCCTTGGGCGGGCAGACAAACTCACAGAGCTGGCACGAGACACACTTTTCGCGGCCGTTGGGATCTTTCACCAACGTCGGCACCCCCCGATACCCCGGCGGGATGGTGGGCCGGGCCTCCGGATACTCGAGCGTCTCGTTGGGCTTCACCATCTTTTTGAAGGTGGTCTTCAGACCGCCCAGAATCTGCGGCACATAAGTGCGCTCAGCGAAGGACAGGGGTTTGCGTTCTACGGTTTTGAAAGACATGGTATTACGAGGGATGAACGCAGCATGCAGCATGCAGAAATGAACGGATCACGAACTCCGCCGTCTCGAAATCTGGGTTTCTTAATTCTGCATTCATATTTCTGAGTTGGCCCCGGGGTCAGGCACGCTCAATGAGCGCGATGGCGAGGGCGTAGAAGATGACGTTGGCGATGGCGATCGGCAGCAGCTTTTGCCAGCCGAGTTTCATCACTTGGTCGTAGCGGAAGCGGGGCAGGGTCCAGCGCACCCACATGAAGAGGAAGATGAAGAAGAAGGTTTTCCCGAGGAACACACTCGCCCCGATCAAACCGCCCAACCACACGGGCAGCCCGGCGATCAAGGGCTCCAGCGGCACCCACGGCAGGGGATTCCACCCGCCCAGGAACAACAGGACAAACACTCCGGACCCGATGGTCATGTGCGCGTATTCGGCGACAAAAAAGATGGACCACTTGAACTCGCCATACTCGGTGTGAAACCCGCCCACGAGGTCGGCTTCCGATTCCGGCATGTCGAAGGGCTGGCGGTTGGTCTCCGCAAACAGGGAGACGAGGAAGACGAACGCACACAGCGGCATCAGGAAAACAAACCACATGCCGCCCCAGAACCCCGGCTGGCTCTGGCTTTCCACCACCGCGAAAAGACTGAGGGTGGCTTCCGGCCCGGGGGCATTGACCCACAAAAACACGGGGATGACCGAAAGGGTCATCGAAAGTTCGTAGGAGATGAGCTGGGCCGAGGCCCGCACCCCGCCGAGGAACGGATACTTCGAATTGGAAGCCCACCCCGCCAAAATGAGCGAATAGACACTGAGGGAGCCGATGGCAAAAACCGCCAGAATACCGACATCCACATCGGCGAGGATCAGCGGTTTGAGCGTCTCGGTCGCCGCATCAAAGTAGGCCCCAAAAGGCACCACCACGATCGTGCAGAGCGAGGGCACCAGCGCGACCAACGGTGCGAGGTAATAGTAAAACTTGTTCACGTGCCCCGGCACCACGTCTTCCTTGAAGACAAATTTGGCGCCGTCAGCCATCAGGTGAAACACGCCGAGTCGCTGCAGGATCGGTCCGAGAATGGGGATGTAACCGAGGCCCCAGGCCCGCGCCCGATTGGGTCCCGGGCGGCCTTGGATCCATGCCGAGATCTTGCGCTCTGCCAGGGAGCAGGCGCCCGCGATGGGAATGATCAAGCCGATGGCAATCAGCCCCTTGAGGGAGGCCTGAACCCAGATGGGAAGACTGAGGTAGAGTTCAATCATGGCTCAAGCAATCAGGCCGTGGTCTCCGCCGCAGCGGGTTGGTGGTGCAGGCTCTCCCCCTCCGGGAAGGTCAATTGGCTCCACGTGTCATCCGCCAAGAGCAGTCCGGTATCCGGAATCTTGGCGTAAGTCAGATCAGCCAACCCGGGGATGCCGGCGGCGAGTTCCCGCCAGACCGAGACCAGATCACTGCCGGCGGACTCGCCCCCGACCGCGGTCACCAGTTGGTCCAGCACCACGCGATCATCGGTGGCCCCTGTGAGTCCCGGGACGGCCGAGGCGAATTTCTGCAGGCGAAACTGCTGGTTGATGAAGCTGCCGCTTTTTTCGAATACGGTCAGCGTGGGGAAGACGACCTGGGCCGCGGCGCTGGTCGCATTGGCATGGCTGCCGAGGTAAACGATGGCCACCTTGGCCAGCTGTTCGGCGGTCAGTCCCGCGGCGCTCAAATCCTCGCCTACGGATACCACGGTCTTCACCTTGCCGGCATCGATCTCGCGCCCGAGCGCCGCCAGGTCGCCCGGCACCTCGGAAATCAGACCGGTGACGAGCGCACCGCGGGTGTTGGGATTGCGGTCGGCGGAAATGAGGATCCCGTCTCCGGCTCCGGTTCGACCCACGACGAAGGTCGCGGCGTGGAGCTGCCGGGCAAGTTTCGCGGTCAAAAATTGTTCTTCGAGTGAGCTGCGGCCCGACCCGACCACGGCCACGGCGCCGCCCTGCAGGAGGCGGGTGGCGGTGGCGAGGAGGTCACTGGCGGGGTCACCGGTGGGCTGAAGGCGGTTCTCCGCCTGCACCTCTTTGTAGAGGACGCGGCCACTGTCGGGCATCCAGGTGTCGTTGACCTCGTCGTTGCGGCGCGGGGTGATCCGATAAATGACGCCTTCCCGGGACCACACGACGGTGTTCACCCCGACCGAGGACTCCGGGCAGATGCTGTTGGTCTGCTTGAGAAACCACACCCGCATCTTGAACCGGAAGTCGGTTGAGGTGAGCGCCCCCACCGGACAGATGTCCACGGTGTTGAGCGAATAATTGTTTTCCAGTTCCTTACCGGGGTAGCAGGTGAGGGTCGAATAGCTGCCGCGATCGACGAAACCGAGCACGTCATCCTTGGCGACTTCCTGAGTGAAACGGATGCAACGCGAGCAGAGCACACACCGTTCATCGTCCAGCGTGACCCGCGGACCCAGCCGGGTGCGTTTGGGCTTCACGTTTTTTTGTTCGATGAAGCGGGAATAGCCGCGCCCGTAACCCGTGGCCTGTTCCTGCAGCTTGCACTCCCCCGCTTGGTCACAAATGGGACAGTCCAGCGGGTGGTTGATGAGCAAGAACTCCATCACCCCCTCGCGACACTCCTTGACCATCGGGGACTGCGTTTTGACGTGCATGCCCGGGGCCACCGTGGTGCCGCACCCAATTTGCGGCCGGGGGATCCAATTGATCTTCTGCTTGCCGGTGGCCTCGTCCATGATGGGCTCACGCGTCGCCCGGTCGGTCATGGGCATGCCCAACTCGATCAGACACATGCGGCAATTGCCGGCGATCGAGAGCTTCGGGTGGTAACAGTAGTGGGGCACGTCGGTGCCGACCATGCGGGCGGCCTCGATGACGTTCGTGCCCTTGGGCACAGCGATCTCCTGGCCGTCGATGAAGACGGTGACGAGTTCGGGTTGGGCGGGCTGAATCATTGCGAAAATTTAGGGAAGAAGCGCGAAGCCGCCAAGGGCGCGGAGTCGACGCAAAGTCATGGTTTATTATTTCAATAAATGGGGCTTGGCGTGAACTTGGGATCCTTGGTTTTTTGCGCTTCGAAAACGGGGCCTTAAACCAACTCGAGGCGGTCGGCGGATTTGGTTTTTTTGTCTTCGTTGTAGGCTTTGAATTCGTCGCCGAACTTCAGCACGAAACTCTGGGTCGGCCAAGAGCAGGCCTCACCAAAGGCGCAGATGGTGCGACCGGCGATCTGGTCGGCAACGCTCTTGATGAGTTCGCCATCCTCCTCCCGGGCTTCACCATGAACCATGCGGGAGGAGATCTTTTTCATCCACAGCGATCCCTCCCGGCAGGGCGTGCACTGGCCGCAGCTTTCGTGGGCGTAAAATGCGTTAATGTTGGCGAGGGCCTCGACCATGTTGACGGAATCATCCATCACGATAACCCCCCCGGACCCGCCCATCGTGCCGCAGGCGGCGAGGGTGTCGAAATCGAGGGGGATGTCCTCGACCTTGAGGACGCGCTCAGAGCCGTCTTGGTTTTTCAGCGTGAAGGTCTCGCCGAACCGGAGGATCTTGGCGGAGGAGCCTCCCGGGATGACGGCCTTGAATTCGCGCCCTTCGCGGGGGCCGCCGCACACATCGTAGAGGAGCTGGCCCATGGTGATTTCACCGCAGGCGTATTCGTAGTAACCGGGTTTTTTGACGTGTCCCGAGACACAGAAGATGCGGGTGCCGGTGTTGTTGGGCGTGCCGATCTTGAGGTATTCATCCGGTCCCATGTCCAGGATGTGCTTCACGTGACAAAGGGTCTCCACGTTGTTCACGATGGTGGGGCACTGGTAGAGGCCCAGCACGGCCGGGAAGTAGGGGGGCTTGATCCGTGGATTGGCGCGCTTGCCCTCCAGCGATTCAATGAGGCCGGTTTCTTCGCCGCAGATGTAGGCGCCGGCTCCCCGGTGCACGAAGATGTCGCAGGAGTAATCGGTGCCGCAGATGTTCCGCCCGACAAAGCCCGCATCCCGGGCCTCTTGAATCGCCCGTTCGAGGATGCGCGCGCCTTCGGGAAACTCCCCGCGGATGTAGATGTAGGCCTGCTTCACGTCGTTGGCGAAACAGGAGATCATGGTGCCCTCGATGAGCTGGTGCGGGTCCTGATGGATGATGTAACGGTCCTTGAAAGTGCCCGGCTCGGACTCGTCGGCGTTGACCACGAGGTAGATCGGCTTGCCACTCTTGCGATCGACAAACGACCACTTGAGTCCGCAGGAAAATCCGGCCCCGCCGCGACCCCGCAGTCCCGATTTTTTCACGTCCTCCCGGATGTCCTCCGGTCGGGCGGTCAGCGCTTTTTGCAGGACCTGGTAGCCGCCGTGTTTTTGGTAACAGGCAAGGTCGTTCGAGTAACCTTCCTCGTCGATGTGCTTAAAAATGATGCGTCGTTCAGCGGGTGCAGGCATGGTGCTTATCCTCGGTTGGCGGCCTCGGCCTTGATTTGGTCGCTGATCGCCTTGGCCTTCGCCTCGTCAACGTTCTCGTGCAGGGTTTCGTCGATCAGCACGACGGGGGCGGTGCCGCAGCTGGCGAGACACTCCACAAACTCAACCGTGACCTCGCCGTCCGGAGAGACCTCTCCGCGGTGGGTGTTGAATTCGGATTCGAACTTGGCGCAGGTCTTGTAGCCCCCCGCCAGGGCGCAGGAGAGCGTGCGGCACACTTTGATGTGCCGCCGACCAATGGGTTTGCGCCGGAACATCGGGTAGAAGGTCACCACTTCGTAGACATTGATCGGCTCGAGTTCGAGTTTCTCGGCAATCCATTCCACCGCGGCATCGGAGATGTAGCCCACGTCCTCCTGAATGAGGTGCAACAACGGCAACGTGCCGCTGCGCTTCTCCGGATAGTGGGTGATGACCTCGTCGATCCGGGCCAGTGTTTCAGGCTTAAGATTCATCGCAGACAGGAAGGTAGCGGGTGGCAAGTAGCGGGTAGCCCGTAGGCGCGGCTACGACCGGAATTCAGAAGATGGGAAATGGGTTGGATCATGCTCACTACGCGATACTCGATACTTTCTATTTCAAAAATCAGCGGTCGCATTCACCCATCACGAAATCGAGTGATCCGAGAATGGAAACGACGTCGGACACGAGTTCGTCCTGACACACTTTGGGCAAAATGGAGAGGTTGCAGAAGGACGGTCCGCGGATCTTCAACCGCCACGGCACTCCCCCGCCCTTGCTGACGATGAAGAACCCAAGGGTGCCCTTGGGATTCTCCGCCTCGAAATAGACCTCACCGGCCGGCATCTGCGGGCCTTCGGTCACAATCATGAAGTTGTTGATGAGCTCTTCCATGGAGGTGAGCACCTTGTCCTTTTTCGGGGCGAAGATGCGCACGGCGTCCTTGGCGTAGTAGTCTCCCGCGGGGAATTTGGCGATGGCCTGTCGAATGATCCGAATCGACTGCTTCATTTCCTCGCCGCGGCAGAGATAGCGGTCGTAACAGTCGCCCTTGGAGCCCACCGGCACCTCAAATTCGTATTGATCGTAGCCCCAATAGGGTCGGTCCTTGCGCAGATCACTCTTCACCCCGGAACCCCGCAGATTGGGGCCGGAAAGGCCATAGGCCACCGCATCCTTGGCCGTGATGACGCCGACATCGACCGTGCGGTCCATGAAAATCTTGTTGCGGGTCAGGAGTTTGAGAATCTCGTCCAGGATCGGAGGGAATTGATCGCAGAACGCCAACACGCGGTCCGTCCAGCCCTCGGGCACGTCACGGGCCACCCCGCCAATCCGGCTGTAGCTGGTGGTGAAACGGGCTCCCGTCAGCTCCTCGAAGAGGGTGTAGAGCTTCTCCCGTTCGGTGAAGCTGTAGAGGAAGACGGACCACGCCCCCACATCGATACCGTAAGCGCCGAGCCCCATGAGGTGGCTCGAAACGCGGGCCATCTCCGACGTGATGACGCGGATGGCTTGCACCCGCGCGGGCACCTCCAAATTCGCGAGCTTCTCAACCGCCGCGGCGTAGGCCGCGTTGTTGGCCAGCGGGGCGAGGTAGTCCAACCGATCCGTGTAGGGCACGAATTGGTTGTAGGTCATATTCTCGGCGATCTTTTCATCGCCCCGGTGCAGGTAGCCCAAAACCGGATCACAATGGGTCACCGTCTCACCATCGAGTTCGAGCTGGAGCCGCAACACGCCGTGGGTCGACGGGTGGGACGGCCCCATGGCGAGGGACATCTTCTCGGTCTCAAATTCCTGACTGGCGGCTTTCGCGGTTTTCGCGGCGGTGTCAGGGACGTTAAATTCGGTGGCCATCGGTGCTAAAAATCGGTTCGGGCTTACTCGGGTTTGGGCAGTTTTTCATTCCAACTCTCGTCCTTCGCCCGGGGTTCTGCGTCGGTCAGGTTCATCTCGCCTTTACTAGAGGCCACAAACGGCCCCCCCATCATGGGCGCGGCGATCACTTTGGCGGCGGTTTCCTCGGCCACTTCGATATCCGGCAGCTCGGTCTCGATCCCCGCCAGCGGAAACTCCTTGCGCAGGGGGTGGTGCGGGTAGCCTTCCCACATCAGGATGCGGCGCAGGTCCGGATGGCCCTCAAACTTGATGCCCATGAGGTCAAAGGTCTCGCGCTCATGCCAGTCCGCGGCCGGCCAAAGCCCGGTGGCGGTTGGGGCGACCGGGGCCGCATCATCGGCGCAGTCCGCCGCGACCCGGATGTAGGTGTGCCGGGTGGTCGAATAAAGGTGCCAGACGAGGGTGAAACGGGGGCTGGTATTCTCGGCCCAATCGACGGCGGTGATATCGACCAAAAAGTCATAACCCCGCTCCTCCTGCAGCCACTGCAACACGGCGATCACTTCGTCCACCGGCACGGTGACGGCCGGGAGGTCAAGGGACTCACGCAGCGTCACGGACGGAAAGGCGGCTTGGAGGGCGGTGGTGGTGTCGTCGGCGACGGTCTCGGGCATGGTAGGAAAGTTGGAGCGCAGGGAGACCGGATCAGGCGGTCAAATTTTTAAGGGACGGCGTGCGTTTGACCTTGTCCTGGAGCTTGATCAGCGCGTCCAACAGGGCCTCGGGTCGCGGGGGACAACCACTCACATAAACGTCCACCGGCACAATGCGATCGACCCCCTGCAACGTCGCGTAGCTGCGATACATCCCCCCCGAGGAGGCACAGGCGCCCATGGCGATCACCCACTTGGGCTCAGCCATCTGATCGTAGATGCGGCGCAGGTGGGGGGCCATCTTGTAGGTCACCGTTCCCGCCACGATCATGCAGTCGGACTGCCGCGGGGAAAACCGCATGACCTCCGCGCCAAAGCGGGCAATGTCGAAGCGGGCCGAAGCGGTGCCCATCAACTCGATGGCGCAACAGGCCAAGCCCATGGGCATGGGCCACATTGAATTGGTGCGCACCCAGTTGATCACCGCGTCGAGTCGCGAAATCACGATGTCCCCCTCGATCTTGTTGTCGAAAGCGATGGCTGAGTTAGGTGATACCATAGGAAAAAACGGGCGAAGTGGCGGCGAAAATTGGCGCCAGCATCCCGAACCCTCTCCGCTCGCGCAAGACGCTTTTGGGGAAAGTGCGCTCCTCAGAAGCGAGTCCGACACTTAGACAGGGGTTGGCTTATACCAACCCGCCGGTAATTGCCCACCCCATGCCGCCCGACCAGCCCACCCACCCCAAGACTGTTGTCTCACTGTGAACGTTGATAATCCCCCCGCGTTGATCGGCTAATGGCTGAATCGCAGAGTTGCACCCACCGGTCTGGAATCGAAGACTTACCGTCTCGGTTTGCCCCTCCCCCTCCCTCCTTGTCCTCCTTTGCGCTCATGCTCTGCCGCCCCACCCACCTCCGTCTCGCCCTCGGGTGCGCCTTGGCGGCCGGGTTGCTCGGATTGACGGGATGCAACAAGCCTCCCCCGGCCCGCCTCAAGGCGACGGGCCCGGCCAAGCATTCCGGACCACAGGATGCGACCGGCCTACTGACCGGCACCGAACTGGGAACGTTCGGCGAGTTGCCTCCCTGGATCGCCCACGTCAAAGTGATCGACCTGGACCAGGACGGGCTGGACGACATCGTTTTTTGTGAAGCACAGGACAACGAGGTTCGGTGGATTCGGCAGACCGCGCCGGGCCAGTTCGCCCCCGAGGCGTTGCTGGCCGGGGACCTGAGTGGCCCCGTCCACGTCGAGGGAGCGGACATGGATGGAGACGGTGACATCGACCTGATCGTTTCCAGCATGACCATTATTTTCCCCCACAACGATCGGATCGGGGTCGCATTCATCTTGGAAAATGACGGCAACCAAAATTTTACGACCCACCAAATCCTCGATCAAACCTCCCGCATCGTCGACCTCCGCCCCGCCGATCTGAACGGCAACGGTCGACTCGACCTGGCGGCCGCCCAATTCGGCTACGACCAAGGGGAGGTTTCGTGGCTCGAGCACGTCGGCCCCGGTCCCTGGGACTTCGAACGCCATGTGCTACTGGAGCTCTCTGGGGCCATCAATGTGGAGGTCGCCGATTTCAACGGGGACCGCATTCCGGACATTGCCGCGCTGGTATCCCAACAGTGGGAAGAGATCTACATCTTTTATGGAACGGGCGGGGGCCATTTCAGAACCGAGCGGATCTGGGGCTCCACCAACGAGGACTACGGCAGCAGTGGCATGAGTCTGGCGGATCTGAATCGGGATGGTCGACCGGACTTGATCTATTCCAACGGCGACGGCTTTGGTCCGGCCGCCACCCCCGGACCGCGACCGTGGCATGGCCTGCAATGGTTCGAAAACACCGGCACCGGGTTCAAATACCACCGCATTGGGCACCTGCCCGGTGCCTACGCGCCCATCGCCGTGGACCTCGATCGGGATGGGGCCATCGACGTGGTGTCGTCCGCGGCCTACGCCGATTGGAACAACCAAAATCGTGAGGTGGTGTCGCTGATGTGGTGGCGCAACGACGGCAAAATGAACTTCACGCCCCACGTTCTCGCCAAAGCGCCCAAGGATTTGATCACCCTCGGAGCCGGCACCTTCGATGCCAGCGGAAAGCCGTCACTCGTGACCGGCGGCTTCTACATTTACCCCCCCTTCGACTCGATGAGTCGCATCATGCTCTGGCACCGATGAAACCCACGATCAAACTCACCCTCGCCATGGGGGCCGTTCTCTTGCTGGGCGGCGGGGGCTGGTGGTATGGCGCCAAATCCAACCAATATGCCGTGGTGGCCGCCCACCTGCCACCCGTGCCCGATCTCTCCGCCGATCACCCCGAGTTGGTGGAGCGCATTCAAGCCGCCGACGCCAACGCCCTCACCCGATTCGCCGCGCGCACTGGTATGATCGAGCTCAGCCGCCTTTATCACGCCAACGGCTACCTGGATGCCGCGGCGGCGACCTACGTCGGCCTGGCGGAGCTGGAGCCGGCCGAACCCCGCTGGCCTCACCTCCACGCCACCATCCTCGCCGGCTTCGGTCAGGCCACCCCGGCGATTGAACGCTGGGACCGCGCCATCGCTCTGGCCCCGGACTACCTGCCGGCCCAACTGCGGCGCGCCGACCTCATGCTCAAGGACAACCAAATTGACGCCGCGGCAGCCGCGTATCGGCACGTGCTCGAACAGGAAAGGGACAACGCCTGGGCCTTGCTCGGACTGGCCCGGATTGATTTGGAAAAGGAGGCCTGGCGCGATGCCCGCCAACGGCTGGAGCGGGTCGTCGCGCTGACCAATTACACCCTCGGCTACGACCTGATTGTTTCGCTCTACGAGCGCTTGGGCGAAGACCGCGAGGCCGAGGCGATTCGCGGCCGGTCCTTCGCCTCCGGCGCCTACCGCGACCCCACCGATCCGTGGTTGGATGCCCTGATGGCGGACTGCTACGACTCGTTCCGTCTCTCCCTCGAAGCCGGAGCCAAAGCCCGGCACAACGACAACGAAACGGCCCGACGCTGGCTCGAGCGAGCGATCGTCGTGGCGCCGAACGACGTTTCCGCCCATTTCCAACTGGCGGGATTTCTTCGCGAACAAGGCGACCTGCCCGGCGCCATGACCCACTACCAACGCTGCACCGAGCTCGACCCCCAGTTCGCCGATGGCTGGGCCCAGCTTTCCGCGTTGCAGGCGCTGACCGGCAACGCCACCGCCAGTGAACGCACCCTGCAAGCCGGACTCGAAAACTGTCCCGACAGCCCCGGACTCCACCGGATGAAGGCCCGCCGACTTCGCGACACCGGCCAAACCGGGGCAGCCATCATGGCCTTCCGCAAAGCGATCAAACTCCGGCCCAACGAGCCCGACCCTTATTTGGAATTGGGCACCACCCTCTTGAGTGCTGATCGCACCCCTGAGGGAATCCGGGAAGTCGAAAACGCGTTGGCCTGGGATCCGCTCAATCCGACCGGGCTGGGTATTCTCGCCTACCACGCGATCGAAACCAAGGACCGCGCCGCCGCTGACCGATGGATGACCTTGGTGGACCGCCAACCACGCATCGAAACCTCCCTGGTCAACCAACTGCGAGCCGTCTATCGCGGAGCCTTCGGCGAACGCTGGGACGGGTAGCCGCCGACAATCGCCCCACCCGTAGCCGCGTTGGAGCGAAGCGACAACGTGGTCCTTCATGGGGCGCTGGCCGCCCTCCCTCCCCGGGGAGGGACGACCTCCGTGTCGTCCGCCGTTGCCCCTCCACCGCAGCGGCGTGACCGCCGGTCACGCCCCGCCGCCCGCTCCGCCGCAGCAGGCGGCGTCAAGCCACCCGCCCCTACCCGCTCCACGTCGCCCCTACCCACTCCACTGCGCCCCTACCCACTCCGCTGCTCACTTCATTGGCTTCGCCGGGTCAGCCGCCGATTCATCCCACAGCATCGATCGATCGCGCACCCGCGTGAGAAACACCTCCTGTTTGCCGTCACCCTCCACGTCGAGGGCCACCGCATCGGCCACCGCCCCCCGAATGCGCACGCCACTTTCTCGCGGCGACACGGGCTCGAAATGCCCCGTGCCGTCTCCACGCAATACCTGACCCAACCCCCCACCAAATCGCCCAACCCCTTCCAGCGGCGAATGGTCGTTCTGCAGCAGCAGCAGATCGGGGTGCTCGTCGTCATCATAGAAGACCACAAGAACCTTCATCGCGGGGGCGATTTGGGCAATCCGCGGCAAGGGCTCAAACCGCCAGGTGCCATCGGGCTGACTAAGAAAAACCCCACTGGCCAACTGATCCGCCTCGACCTGCTGAGCCCGGCCCAACGCCTCTTCCCCCAAAATCTCCGGCAAGGTGGCCGCCGCGTAATCAATCGTGCGGCGATAGGATCGGGCCACCGTCCGCACTTGGGCGGCCAGGTCCTTGCGCTCGCGGCGCGGCACCAGACGACCGTTTTCAACGTAGGCCTCGATCAGGGTGGGGCTACCCCGCCGGTTGCGCCCGAAGTTGCCCCAGTAGATGCTGATCGGCGATGCGGTCGAGGCTTGGTAAGGCGTATTCAATCCCACATTACCGGCGACAATGTCCGGACGACCATCGCCATTAAAATCAGCCGCTGCGAGTGACCGCCACCATCCGCGTCCGCCGGAATCAAAGCCCCGTCGGGTTGTTTCATCAACGAAGCCCTGTCCGGCCTGATTCGACAGGTAGCGCACCCGGCCCCAGTCGTTGGCGACCACCAAATCGAGCCAGCCATCGCCGTCACCATCAATCCACATCGCCGCGGTGATCATGCCGAGATCCGCCAAACCCAAGGTGCTGGCGTGATCAACAAACCGGCCCCCTTCATTGCGCAACAACACGCTGGTGGGGGCCTCCGGATAGTGTCCCGGCGTCAACCGCGCCCCCAAAAATACATCGGTATCGCCATCCCGATCGAAGTCCGCCGCCGCCGCCGCCCCGACCCGGAGGGAAAGTTTCGGCAACACCCGATCCGTGGCATCCACAAACCCGCGCTGATTGGCAAAAAAACGAGGTTGGTAGGCCTCGGCCGGCCGGTCCACGTCCGCGCCGGTGCCCGTCACCAGCAGGTCGAGTCGGGAGTCTCCATCCGCATCCAACAGCACCATCGGGCCCATGGGGACGCCCGGCCCCAGCGCCAGCGCCGGGGCTTCCGCCGGGCGGAATCCCCCGTCTGCCCCGGCCACCAGCAGTCGCGGCGGGGACGCCGTCGTTCCGCCGATGATCAGGTCCACCCGACCATCGCCCGTATAGTCCCCGGCCACCACTGGGGCACCGCCACGATCAAACCGCCAAGGCAGCAGCGGTTGCCCACTCGCCTCCGGCGCCTCTGACTCTGCCGCCGGCCAGGCCAGGCCATGACGTGAAGCCTGATCCGACCAGTAGCCACCGGAGCCGGATTCCCCGGGGATGAGGGGGGCGGTGGCCTCCGTTTCGGTCAGGAGCAACCGCTGATTGGCCGGGACCTGGGCAAGTTCCTGTTGCCGACCGGACGGCCACCGGAGGGTCAAGCGATCGATGATCGCATGGTCACCGAGTCCAAAATGCAGGATGGGCTCACTGCTGGAAAGATACCCCCGGGTAGGTTGCAGTTCGCGCACGAGGATGCGCCCCCCCACCTCAATCGTCACTTTCGCCCCAATGCCAAACCGGTTGGATTCCTCGCCTTGCAGGGCGATCACGAGGCGGTTGCCGGCCGTCGCATCGTTGCGGAACACGGACGGGTTCCCCTCATAGTTGGCGTAAATCAAATCCAAGTCGCCATCGCCATCGAAGTCACCGGTCGCCGCCCCGAAACTCACGCCCACTTCGGTCAGTCCCCAGTCCGCGGTGACGGGATCAAAGCGCAGGTTGCCGCGGTTGCGCCAGGCCAGGTTGGCCTCCGCCAGCACCGGGCTCTCCTGCATGATGCGAATCGGCTCTGATGGATTTTCCGAAATCATGATCCGCTCCAACAGATCGGCCCCGTGGTATTCCCGGTTCATCCCGTTGGTCACATGCAGATCGACCCAGCCATCCAGATCAAAGTCCGCCCAGCGAACGGACCAGGTCCAGTCGGAGGCCCGCAAACCGGCCAGCTGCGCCGCTTCCCGGAATTCCCCCGTGCCGGTGTTCAACAACAAATGATTGCGCATGTAACTGGGCGGCACCGGTGAGTTCTCGTCGTGCTTCTGTCCGCGAACGCGTGATCCCGCCATGCTGCGTTGGTCCTTCTCGTGCGAGGTCGCCGCCATGTCGGCCACGAACAGATCAAAGGTGCCATCGCCATCCACATCCGCCGCATCCGAGCCCATGCCATAAAAGGGCATCGAGGGCAGGGCTTGGTTGGTGACCTTCGTGAAGGTCCCGTCACCATTATTCCGATACAACTGGTCTGGCGGGGCGAAATCGTTGACCACGTAAAGATCCGGCCAGCCGTCATCATCGTAATCGGTCCACAGGACCGAGTGGCCGGAGGTCATGCCCGCGATTCCCGCCGCGGCGGTCACGTCCTCAAAATACCCGTCGCCGCGGTTGCGCAGCAGGTAATCCGGCCGCCCGTCCGGATACTGGGCGTAGTTCATCATGTTGGTCTGGACGTAGACATCGAGGTGACCGTCGCGGTCGAAGTCGGCAAACGCCCCCACCCCCGATCCATCCACGATGGCCAGCCCGCGCTTGGCCCCCTCCTCCACGAATGTGCCATCTCCTTGATTGAGATAAAGCAGGTTGGGCGCGGCGTGGCGACACACGTAAAGGTCGAGCCAGCCGTCATTGTTGATATCGGCCCACGTGGCACCCTGTTCCCACGGTTTCGGCTCGGCCTGGTCCTCGGCGCCACCAAACAGTCCGCCCAGCAAACCCTTCCCGGCGGCCACGGGAGCGAGTCCCGCCTCCGCAGTCACATCGACAAACTGCCAGTTCCCGAGGTTGCGAAACAACCGCGACGTTCTGGTTTTGCTGACGACAAACACATCCGGGCGGCCGTCGTTGTCGAAGTCCCCCACCGCCACGCCGGTGCCCATGGCCCCGAAGGTGAGTTCACGGTAAAGTCCCGCCCACATGCGGGGATCGTCGTAGGGATTGGGCACCTCGATTCCGGTCTGCGCCGCCGGCATCCGGGTGAACAGGGTGTCACCCGCCGGCTGGGAGCGCTCCGCCAGAGGCGCCGCGCCCAGCGCGGCGGTCAGAGTCAGAGCCGAGAGGAACGCCCCTTTTTTCACGGGCGGAGGGTGAGGTTTGTCGCGGCCGGATCCACGGCGTGTTCCGTGGTCGATCCGTC
>JAGYIG010000089.1 GCA_018402455.1 Opitutaceae bacterium | reverse complement strand
TCTATTGCCAACGTCGAGGTGTCTCTCGGGGAGGAGCGCAGCGACTCGGAGTTGAGATTACCGCCTGGATGGCCGTTCCTTTTGGACTCACGCAAAGACCCCAGGACCCCAAGACTCCAAGGCTGTCGTCCTCGAGTCCGTTGATCATCCGCTTGATCCGATCCATCATCAATGGGGCTCCGAAGTTCAGGAGATAGCCCGGTTCCACTTCCCTCCACGATCATGTCTGCCCGGGAGCCTTCGGCGAACTTCATGCCTGCGTATTCGATCGGCACTGCACCCCTCTTGGGGTCTTCGGGTCTTGATCCCGCGCCTGCGGGAGGGCGTGAGATTCACCTCATTGTCTGTCGAATCGTGCCGGTTCAGCTGCCGGCCGCGTAGCGGACCGTCCGGTGCAACCGGTTGTGGCACAACCCCGCCTCATGTGGTCGCTTACGTCTCCGGGGTTCAATCGTTACGCGCCAGAGTTATGATGACATTCCCTCTCTTGCGTCCGGTATCGACGTATCTATGAGCCTCGACGATCTGCTCGAAGGGATAGCGCCGATCAATGACCGGTTTAAACTCCCCCGCCTCGGCCAGCTTCGCGAGAAAACGTAAATCTTCCGCGCGCCCGGACGCTGCCCCAGCGATGACTTTCTTGCTGCTCGTCATCGACACCCATGGAATCTGCAGCATGTCGGGCAGCCCGCCTAAAACCATAAGAAGGCGTCCGCCTTCCTGCAACGAAGCTTTGCTGCGGGAGAAAGGGGCCGTGCCGACGGTATCGACAATGACATCATAGGTTTCACCATTCTGCGTGAAGTCCGTTTTGGTGTAGTCGATGACATGACGGGCCCCCAGTGATCTCACCAATTCCGCGTTCGCGGCACTGCACACCCCGGTCACGTCGGCCCCGAAGTGCTTGGCAATTTGCACCGCCGCTGTGCCGACCCCTCCGGAAGCGCCATTGACGAGGACCTTTTCCCCGCTCTGAAGGTTTCCTCGTCTGAAGAAACTCAACGCCGTTGTTCCGCCAAAAGAGAGAGCGGCGGCTTCTCCGTAGGTCAGATTGGCTGGCTTTAATGCCACCGGCCCGTCCTCCGGCATACATTTGTATTCCGCGTGACAACCCATGGCGGTATCGCTGAACGCAAAAACAGGGTTACCGACCTTGAATTTCCTTACATCTCTGCCGACCGTTTCAACCACCCCGGCCAGCTCTGTCCCGAGTATAGGTTGCTTGGGTCTTAAGACTCCGAAGACCAACCGCACGATGAGTCCAAAGCCGGCGGGCACATTGAGACTTCGCACCCTCCAGTCCCCGGATGTCACCGTGGTCGCATAAGTTTTTATCAGGACTTCATTGTCCTTCGGGGTGGGCTTATCGACCTCCCGCAATTGAAGAACCTCGGGCGGCCCATATCTTTCATACACAATCGCTTTCATAGGCGGTCACCAGACGGGGTCAGAATGTCGTCACGGATCAACCCTATTGCGAATCCGCCACCACCCGGATTCGCAGTGTCGCGGGAGGAGGAATCGGCAGACCCTCGGCCAAACAGAACGCCGAAGCCCCCTGCTCCCGTTGCAGGCGACCAGCGATGCCAGGCTTCCCCTCCGTAGTTGCCCCGATTGATGACGGGGTAGATCGCCCTAGGGGATTCAATGCGAGGTGACGGCGCCATGACTCAGATTAGATCAAGTCGGGTCAAAGATCCCGTCGGTTTGCCCCGTGGGCTAGTCATGAATTTCATAGCCCATTTTCTCCATCTGATCCCTGAGTTTGAGAAAGCCCGATGTCCCGAAAACGGGGGAGGCCCAGAATAGCACCAAATCGGCGTAATTAGGATCGGCGTGCTCGATTTTAAGTGCGGTGGAAAGAAACCCCTTATGCCTGCGCAGACTGCGAATACTTTCCTTGGGGAAATGGCAGTCTCCGCCCAGATAGGACAAATGGAGTGCCTCCGGAGATACTGTGAGTTTGGAGAAGGGCCAGCCGACATTGAGTAACCCCAGCTTAGCTCCTCCGGTTTGGGAAAAAGACGAAGACATTATCTTGATTGGACGGAATAATGGAAAAGTCAGAAACGGCCCACCCTGGCTGGGGACCTCTTCAATCCCCTGTCACTTCGACGTCGAGAACATGGCGGCAGCTTCGGGCCGGTCAGCAAAAAAACCCTGCGAAGCAATCCTCCCGCACCGCACCGGGGATTTGAAGCCGCAACTACAAGATTCAAAAACCCGTCGGATTGCCCCCTCCGGTTCGATCCCCGCAAGTTGAAGGAAGTCCACGCCGCAACCCCCCCCGGAGCAAAGCTTGCGGCCCCGGACCTTGGGACCTTACCGTCGGCGCCATGAACGAGCTCGTTTTTGAAGTCACTCAGGAAGCGGATGGCGGTTATGTGGCCGAAGCCCTCGGCGAGAGCATTATCACGCAGGCCGATACGTGGGATGAACTGCGCGATAACGTGCGTGAAGCGGTGACCGCGTTTTACTTTGATCAGCCCGCACCGGCGCGGCTGCGGTTGCACCTCGTGCGCGACGAAGTTTTGGCGTGAAGTTGCCGCGTAATCTTTACAGTCGTCTCAAGGGGCGGTCGTCTCAAGGGGCCAGGCCGTCACCTATCACGTTGCGCCCTGCGGATTTTTTGGCCAACGGGGTTTTTGAAAAGGACAAGTTCAAACGAGGTTCCGCCGTTGCCCGATACGACTACAGTTTCGACGCGGTGTGCCTGCGCGCCAGATCCTGTGTTCAAACGGGAGCGGCTATAAGAGACATCCCCAACTACAAGATTAAAAGTTTGACCCCATCGGATTGCCCCTTTAACCAAGGAAGCGGAATTGTTTGCAAATTGGGCGACACACCTAATGCGGATCACGTCGTGGGGTCGGCACCACCACTTACTCAACTTTTAATCTTTGATAGGGGTCTGGCGACTGCAAATATCGAGGTTCACGTCGATACGACCAATACCCAAGCATGGAAAGTTGTCACCGAGTTGTGGGACACTGCATGGACCACTTTTGAGGCAGGTCGTCCCAGGGGGCCAGGCCGTCACCTATCACGTTGCGCCCTGCAGATTTTTTTACCAACGGGGTTTTTGAAAAGGACAGGTTGAAGCGAGGTTCCGCCGTTGCCCGATACGACTACAGTTTCGACGCGGTGCGCCTGAGCGCCAGATCCTGTGCTCGAACGGGAGAGGCTATAAGAGACACCCCCACTACAAGATTAAAAGTTTGACCCTGTCGGATTGACCTTTCGATGGAACAGGAAATGTTGCGAGTTTTCCCGGTTAAACGGCCCGGCCCGGTCGACCTAGTTTTCCGGATGAAACCAAAAGACCGCTCAGTGGGCTTCATCCGCTTTGCGCCCGAAGTCCGTGTGGATTTTGATCAACGCGCAGGCGGCGATCGAGGGCACCGCGCAAACCACCACCCAGAGGAAAAAGTTTTGGTAACCGAGTTGTTCCTGGATCCAGCCAGCCGCCATCCCGGGTAGCATAATGCCCAACGCCATGAAGCCGGTGCAGATCGCATAGTGCGCGGTTTTGTGCGGTCCGTCTGCTGCGACCATCATCATGTAAACCATGTAGGCGGTGAACCCAAAGCCGTAGCCGAGTTGTTCCAGCACCAGCGCGCCGCCGATGAGAGCGAGGCTCTCGGGCTGCCCCATGGCGAGGCCGACAAATACCAGGTTGGGCACGTGCATGGCCGACACCATCCACCAGAGCAT
>JAGYIG010000088.1 GCA_018402455.1 Opitutaceae bacterium | reverse complement strand
GTTGCCCGACCCTTTGGGCGTCGACGAGCGTAGTGCCCAGGATGATACCCTCTATCGCTGCCACGACCTTTTGCTCGCGCACAAGGAGGCCCTGTTCGCCCACCTGCGCCAGCGGTGGACCGACCTGTTCGGGGTGCGTTACGAGGTGCTGCTCTACGACCTGACGAGCACCTACTTCGAATGCGACGTGCCCGATGACCCGGCCGATCCACGGCGCTTCGGCTACAGCCGGGACCGGCGCAGCGACTGCGTGCAGGTGATCGTCGCCGTGGTGGTCACCCCCGAGGGCCTGCCTCTGGCCTACGAGATGATGCCGGGCAACACGGCCGACAAGACCACCCTGCGCGACATGCTGGCATTGGTGCAAAAACGCCATGGCCAGGCCGAGCGCGTGTGGGTGATGGACCGGGGCATCCCCACTGAGGAAGTCCTTGGCGAGATGCGGGCCAGCACACCGCCGGTCCACTACTTGGTCGGCACTCCGAAGGGACGGCTGACCAAGCTCGAAGCCGAGCTGACCCAACGGCCCTGGGTGGAAGTCAAAGGCCAGCTGCGCGTCAAGAGCCTGCCGCACGACGGTGAGACCTACGTGTACACCGAAAGTCCCGACCGCGTGGCCAAGGAACGCTCCATGCGCCGCCGTGCCTTGAAAAAATACTGGAAACGCCTCGGAGAACTGGCCGCCCTGCAACGGCCCAAACGCGACGAGGTCCTGATCCGGCTCGGCCAGGCCAAACAGCAGGCCGGCCGACTCGCGGCCAGTCTGGTGCAAGTCGCAGTGGCCGCCGACGGCCACCTCACTTATCAACTCGATCAGGCCAAACTGCGGCGGGCGCGGCAACGCGAAGGCCGGTACCTGTTGCGCACCAACCTGGCTGATCAAGAACCGGATACCCTGTGGCGTTACTATATGCAGCTGGTGTTCGTGGAGGAAGCGTTCCGCACCCTCAAAGGCGACCTAGGCCTGCGGCCGATCTTCCATCAAAGAATCGGTCGCATCGAAGCGCACCTGTTCGTGGCCTTCCTGGCCTACTGCCTGTCCATCACCCTGCGCCAACACCTGCGCCCCAAAGCCGGTGGCCTGATGCCGCGCGTGGTGCTGGAGAAACTCGCCACCGTCGAGATGCTCGATGTGCACATCCCCACGACCGACGGCCGTGAACTGTGCCTGACCCGACGCACCGAACCGAGCGCGGACGTCGGGCTGCTGCTCGAACACCTCGGATTGACGCTGCCCGCGCAGCCCCCGCCGAAAATCCGCAGCCTGCGGTCCTGAAACGCAGTGTAGTCCCGACGTTTGGGGGCACCTGCGCGATGAATCAACGACTTGCACCGCCGCAACCCTCCAGTTGCGGAAGTCGGGTTAGCTTCCCCCCGGAAAAGCCTCTCAGAACTGCGATCCTACTGCATCGTTACGGCTTAGCGCTCCCATGGTCGCCAGTCACGTTGTTCGTTGGCTCGGGATAACGCACTCCTAGTGACCCGAGAGCGGAATCCCATGTGGTAGGCCAACCCGGGCTGTGCGCTCAGACACGCTTCAATGTCACGCAAGCTCTCGCGAAAGGTCATCTGGGCGAAACCCAAAGTCAGAAATGATCCCACGTAGAGAGTGCGTCGCGGCGTGGCGGCGGCACGCCACACGCGGTGTATGCTCTTTGAAACGCCCAGTGGGGAATGCGCGACATCACTTGGGTGAAGACGGTTGGTCCGGTGTTCATCGGGCGTTTGATCTCAGAAAACGCCTGGCGCGCTCAAATGGTGAGCAGTCGATTAGCTCCTTAAACCTCCGTTTAAAAGCGGTTTACACTATTTGATCGATCCAGAAGTGGGACAGCATTGGGGTTAGTGCCTACCACGAATTGCCGCCGTTCAAGGCAGGAACAGACGCTGCAAGTTCTGCGGAGTTTGAAATCGGTCGTCATACTGCGTCATGAGCTCTACGTGATAATCGGCAAATAGAACCGCGGCCAAGGAATTGCTCATATCGCCCGAACTCAGGCGATCATGCCACGGCGTTCTCAGTTCGCTACCCAGCGGCGCGGCCCCGTTTCAGCCCGGCAACCGCCCTTTGTTGTCCGCAATGAACATCTGCAGCGCCACCCCTATTTGCCGCAGGTTTGACACCGCCGTTGCGGTGCTGGCGCGAGATTTCATACCAGCTACCTTCGAGATGAGGATCGCGGCCAAAATCCCGACGATCGCGATCACGGTGAGCAACTCGACCAGTGGGAACCCACCCTCCGCCGAAGGTAAGGGAGAATGAGCGATTCAGAGGAGGGCATCGGGCAAAGAGAAACAGGTTAACATCGGAGTTTAATTAAACTGCGTTTTCGTTCGACAATGTCCAGCAGGAATCGCTCTTTAGAGACAAATGACGCCTGCCTCATCGTTTCTTGGTATAAAAAAGGGATACCTTTGTCTTTTATTGACAATTACTTACGCCGGTATTGCCTCCCAGCTGCCCGCCCAGACGTCAGTTTCGCCCCCCTCCCAGGCCGCACTCGCCCTTCGCCTCGCGCGGGTGTTCTCCGATGGCGTGGTTCTCCAGCGCGAGAAGTCGGTACCGATTTGGGGGTGGGCCATCCCCGGAAGCACCGTGACGGTTGAGTTTGCTGGAGCCGCGCGTTCCGTCTCCGCCGGGTCGGATGGCCGTTGGCAAGTCGTTTTCGGCCCATTGGAAGCCAGTTTCGAGCCGCGTGAGATCCGGGTCACGTCCGATCCGGTCGGGACACCGCTCCGCGTCACCGACGTCGTGGTCGGCGAGGTCTGGATGCTCGCCGGCCAGTCCAACATGGAGTGGGGGCTCGGCGCGTCCGACGGCGGCCCCAAGGCGGCCTCCATCGCCCACCACCCCTGGCTGCGCCTGTTCAATCCCGGTCGGCAATTGCCCGACGATCCGGCCCCCGACCTCGCCCCAAATTCGCGCTGGGTGCGCTGCGACACCGCCACCGCAAAGACCTTCCCCGCGCTGGGTTTTTGGCTGGCGGTGGAGCTCCACGCACGCCTTGGCGTGCCGGTCGGTTTGGTTCGCACCGCCGTCTCCGGCACCTATGGCGAGAGCTGGGTGCCCCGCGAGGTTTTGGAGGCAATCCCAGTCGCCCGCCCTCGCCTGCAAGAATACGAAACCGCTCTTCGTCGCTTCCCGGCTGAGCATGAAAGATGGACTCGCGAAAAAGCCGTGCACGAAGCCGCGGTCGCCAGCGCGCTTAGGGCCGACACCAAACCTCCCGGGCCCGACAATTTCGTGAAACACGGGCCAATGGGGCCGGATCACTTTCACCGGCCCTACGCTCTTTATAACGGGCGCATCGCCCCGCTCGCGCCCTTCGCGCTGCGCGGAGTTGTCTGGTATCAGGGCGAGGGCAATACCCAGAAAAACCGCGCCCCTTACTATGGGGCCCTTCTCGACGGCCTCTTTCTTTCCTGGCGCCAAGCCTGGAACGAACCAGCCCTACCCTTCTTGCTCGTGCAGCTGCCCCGTTTTCAACCCGGGCCTCACAACGACTGGCCAAGCATCCGCGCCACGCAATTTGAAGCCGCCCGCCGCGACCCGCTCGTGGACCTCGTCGTGACCATCGACACGGGGGACCCCCAGGACATTCATCCCCGCGACAAGAAGCCCGTTGCCGACCGCCTCGCCCGCCTCGCCCTTGCCCGAGTTTACGGCTGGGGGCACGTCGCCACAGGCCCTCTCGCCAACGCGGCGCGCCACCACGAAGGCTCGCTCGTCGTCGCTTTCGACCACGTCGGAGAGGGCCTGAAGACCACCGACGGCGACGCCCCGAAAGGATTTGAGCTCGCGGGCGCCGACCAAGTTTTCAAACCCGCCGCCAGCGCCGAAATCCTCGGCCGTGACCAAGTCCGCCTCGCCCACCCCGAAATCCCGGCGCCAGTATTCGTGCGCTACGCGTGGGCCAACCTCCCCGAGATCAATCTAATTAACAACGAAGGCCTGCCGGCCGCCCCCTTCGCCGACGCC
>JAGYIG010000087.1 GCA_018402455.1 Opitutaceae bacterium | reverse complement strand
GTGCCAAAGAAGGGCACCGACACCCGCCCGGCGATGGAGCTGGTGTTGATGATCAAGCCAGATCCCGCTGCGCGCATCGACGGCAGCACCGCCTGCATGGCGCGGATGGCACCGAAATAGTTGGTGTCCATCTGTTCTGCGGCCTGCGCGACGCTGTAGGCCTCGGTCATGCCGATATACATGATGCCTGCGTTGTTGATCAGGATGTCGATGCGGCCCCATTGGCCAGCGATGCGGTCGACCGCGGACGCCACGGCAGACTCGTCTGACACATCGACGGCCTCCGTCAGGACCGCTGTCCCTAGGTGTTCCCGCGCCCGGGCCAGGTTCTCTTCGCGCGCATCCATCAGCGCAACCCGCGTGCCATGGCGCAGCAACCGCTGAGCCGTGGCGAGACCCAATCCAGCCGCACCGCCGGTGATGATTGCCGTTCGTTCCGCCCAAGTGGTGTCCATCACTCTGCTCCTATTCCGCGGCTTTAACCAACTGCCGTTGCCGGCCCAGGCCCGCCACTTCCAGCTCCATCACATCTCCCGCCTGCAGGTAAATGGGTTCGGGCTTGATGCCCATGCCCACCCCGGGAGGCGTGCCCGTGCTGATCACATCTCCCGGCAACAGGGTCATGAATTGGCTGATGTAACTGACGAGGTGAGCCACTCCAAATATCATTTGCGCCGTGGAGCTGTCCTGCACCCGCTGGCCATTGAGCGAAAGCCAGAGATTGAGGTCTTCCGGATCCGGCACCTCATCCCGGGTCACCAAATAGGGCCCGAGGGGCGCGAAGGTATCGGCGCTTTTACCCTTCAACCATTGGCCGCCGCGCTCCAACTGCCAAGCCCGCTCGCTGACGTCGTTCATGACCGCGTAACCGGCGACGTGGTTCAACGCCTCGGCCTCCGTCACGCCGGAGGCCCGGGCGCCGATGATGATGGCCAACTCCACCTCCCAATCGGTCTTGGTCGCTCCCCGCGGGATCACGACGTCATCAAAAGGTCCGACGAGCGCACTGGTGGCTTTGGAGAACAGAATCGGTTCTGCGGGAATGGCCATACCCGACTCGGCGGCGTGGTCGCGATAATTGAGCCCGGCGCAGAGAATCTTGCTCGGCCGCGCGATACACGGTCCGAGGCGTTCAGTGGCGGCGACCTCCGGTGCGGTGGCGGCATGCTCGGATAGCCAGGCCCGCAAGCGCTCCACGCCGTCGCCGCCCAGAAAGGCTTCGTCGTAATCGGCCCCAAAAGCCGATACGTCAATCAGACGACCATCGGCCAGCAGCACGCCGGGTTTTTCACTACCAGAGGGACCAAAACGGAATAATTTCATGGGTAAAAAGCGGAGACTATGATCATCGCAGCCCGCAGGCCAAGGCTCGGATCACGATTAGGGCGCAATCAAGATGATTTGGGAACCATTGATCATCCAGGCGTGCGGGTAGAGCAAAGGACTGGTGAACCATTGGCGGCCGGCCGGATCGACAAACCACACCCGACCGAGCTCCGTGCCGGTGTAGGTCAACCTGCCCCAGCGTTCGTGCTCGATGCGTTTATTGCCTTCCAACACCCGAAACGAACCCAACCAGGAGGAAACCCAACCGTCGGCGGTTTCCGCCAGGCCGAGGGCGGCCTTCAGCCCCTCCTCCGGGCGATGCAACTCTCCCCCCGCGGACTCCAACACGGGGCCCCAGTAGGGAACCCGATTCGGGACGTAGAGGCTGCCCGGTTGACCCGGTTCGACGTAGTCGCGGTGAAAGGCCGCGAGGGCGGGCGAAAAGTCACGCCAGCGAAACTCACCCGCGGGCCGCGACCAATGGGTCTCCGCGGATACCCCCGTCATCAACACCACGGCATGCAGGGAGGCCAATCCCCACCACCACGGCTTGGCGGCGTTGGCGAGAGACCGCCCCAAGGTGATCCAGGCCGCCAACAGCAAAATCAAAGTCGGCGCAGTCAAGTAGCGCACGTGCCTGGGCAAATCCAGCTCCGCCAACTCGCTCAAGTAAAGGGTGCGGGTAAGCGAAAACATCGTCATCAATGCCGCCGCCACCACCAACAGAATGGGGCCAACCTCGCGGCCTCCCCGAGTCCGCCACATCAGCCCACCCAAAATTGCCATGGTCATCAGGCCGAGCCCATCGACCACCGCTGGCGACCAGTCGATCAGGCGCTCCGTCAGCCCACGCCCCCAAATCCCCACGCCAAACCATCCCCGCACGATGAGGTGCTCGGCAGCGCCAAATATGATGCCTCGATCGAAGTCACCGGAGCGCGTGCCTTCGGTGCCGCGAAAGACCAAAATGGCCAGGGCATACAGCACCAGTTGCCCCGCCACCGCTGCACTCCACCGTTTCATAAACGGGTCACTAACCTTGATCGATCGCAGCGCAAAAAAGGGCAGCAGCACGAGGGCGGAGGGGCTGGACCACACACAGAGACTGGAAGCGACGGCCAGCGCGATCCGGCCCCTCAGACGTCGCGGAGGCTCCATCACCAGCAGCAGAACCAGCGCGAAACTCAGATACCAGTGCAGTCCCGTCAGCAGGCCCAAATTCTCCGCATTGGGGGCGAAGGCCAAGAGCCCCACCACCGCCATGCGTTGCCCATCTCCGGCCAGCAGGTGGCGGAAATTGGGCAGGTAAAAAAGGCTCAGCACCAGCGCATTCAGCCCCAGTCCCATCGCCGCGTAAGCGTAAGGCTGAACCGCATAGGGCAAACCCGAGGCCAGCTCGGCCAACAGCCTGGCTTCCAACCGAAAATACCCGGCGAAGGGGGTGACCAAGGACTCTGGCCAAGGGGCGTTGAATGCCCCGGCAAAAAACACCCAGCCATCCTCGCTGACAAACTCCCCGGTCTGCCACAGGAGGGGCACTCGAGCCGCCAAAACCGAAAGCACGCCCAGCCAGAGCAGGACGTGCTTCCCAAAACGATAGTCAGCGAAGGCGGTCATGCGTCCATCCGCCAAGGCGTTGCGCAGCGGGGCTTATTGCACGTCGCGCGGGGCGGGACCCACGTAAATTTGCCGCGGGCGATTGATCCGGGACTTGGGATTGGAGGCCACCTCATGCCACTGCGCGATCCAGCCCGGCATCCGGCCAATGGCGAACATCACGGTGAACATATCGACGGGAATGTTGAGGGCGTTCATGATCAGGCCCGAGTAGAAGTCCACGTTCGGGTAGAGTTTGCGCGAGATGAAGTAATCATCGCTCAACGCGGCGGCCTCCAGATTGCGGGCGATATCGAGCAGCGGGTCATTGGTGATTCCGAGGCTGTCGAGCGCCTTATCAAAGCTACCTTTAATGATCTTGGCCCGCGGATCATAGTTTTTGTAAACCCGGTGCCCGAAGCCCATCAAGCGGGCCTTGCCGTCCTTGGCGGCTTGAATGAATTTGGAGCCATCATCGCCTTCGGCATGAATCCGGTTTAGCATCTCCAGCACGGCTTGATTCGCGCCCCCGTGAAGCGGCCCCCAAAGGGCGCTCACACCGGCGGAGGCCGAAGCAAACAGATTGGCGCCGGAGGAGGCCACCATCCGCACGGTCGAAGTGGAGCAGTTTTGCTCGTGTTCGGCGTGCAGGAGGAGAAACAAGTTGATCGCCGAGGCCACTTCGGGGGTGGCCTCGTAGGGCGAATAGGGGGCCGAAAACATCAGGTGCAGGAAGTTTTGGGCATAACCGAGGTCTGGCCGGGGATAGTTCAGCGGTTTCCCCCGCGCGACGCGGTAAGAGTGTGCCGCGATGGTGCGCACCTTGGACATGGCAATCGCCACGGCATCGTCGAAATGCTCCAGATCGCTCTGGTGGTTGTTGGAGGCGATATGGGAGTAATAGGCCCCCAGGGCGTTCAAGCTGGAGGACAACACCGCCATGGGATGAGCCCCGCGGGGAAAGCCTTGAATAAACCGCACCATACCCTCGCGCAGGGGGGCTTCGCGGGTGAGCCCGGCGGAGAAACGGGCGCGTTGTTCCGCGGTCGGTAACTCGCCGTAAATGACCAAGTGGGCGACATCGACAAAGCTTGATTTTGCCGCGAGCTGTTCGATGGGATAGCCCCGA
>JAGYIG010000086.1 GCA_018402455.1 Opitutaceae bacterium | reverse complement strand
ATCATCCGATCTGTCCAACTTTCGGGGACCACCTCAACCCCGCAGGCTTTTTCGTAAACGAACGGCCCGGTCGCGCCACAGCGAGGCCGTCTGAATTCGAAGGGGAGACAATACTCTTGTTTGATTGTTAACAAAATGTAATTCCTGAACATCCGCATCGTGATCCTACTGCCGGGCCCGGTTTCGGGGAGCCATTAGGATTAACCTCATAATCCATGTTCCTCTCCCTTACCCCAAAATCTTCAACCGCGATCTCCGCCTCCCTGATAGTCATGCGCGCTATGTCGGTTTCGCAGCCATGATCCCAATCACGAACAACGTGCAGAATCTGGATGTGGTGCCGATTGCCTCCAAAGCAGAAGTGGTGGTTGCACTGTTCGGTCAACCTTTGCCCGAACTACGGGCGATACTTGGAGCTGCTGAATATCTCCGTTTTCACCCGCTAATCTGAATACTTTTTAACATGTTGCTGGGACCCAAACTGGACGCAGACATTTATAGCTCTATCCGTGATCTTGCGCGAAAATTTGCCAATGAGGTGATTCGTCCCCGAGCCGAAGAACTGGATCGCGATGAGTTGTTCCCGATCGAAATTTTCACCCAGATGGCAGAACTGGGTTTGTTTGGGGTGACGGTGCCCGACGAGTTGGGTGGAAGCGGATTGGATTGCCTAGCTTATGCGATCGTAATGGAGGAGCTTTCCCGAGGTTACGCTTCGGTGGCTGATCAATGTGGATTGGTGGAATTGATCGGTACGCTATTGACCAAACATGGCACGCCGGATCAGCAGCAAGCCTACCTGCCCGAGATCCTGGGTTTCAAAAAGAAGGTGGCTTACGGTATCACCGAGGCCGAAGGGGGATCGGATGTCGCCGGCATTCGCAGCACCGCAGCTCGCACGGAATCTGGTTGGTTGCTTAATGGTAGTAAGCTTTGGATCAACAATGCTCCCGTCGCGGACATTGGATTTGTATTGGCGCGTACGGATCCGGACCAAGGGCACCGGGGCATGAGTATTTTCATTGTGGACTTGCACGCCAAAGGCGTTTCCCGCAGCCCCAAGGAACACAAAATGGGGCAGCGTAGTTCCCAAGTGGGAGCGCTCTTTTTTGACGATGTTGTGATTCCGGAGAACGCCCTGTTGGGCGAATTGGATCGGGGTTTCTACATCATGATGGGCGTGCTGGAAAAAGGCCGACTGGGTATCGGGTCGCTTTCCGTTGGTATAGCTCAAGCCGGACTTGAGGCAGCCCTCGAATACGCCAAGGTGCGTAAACAGTTCGGCAAACCCCTTGCGGAAAACCAAGGCCTGCAATGGATGTTGGCCGATATGGCCAAAGAAATCACGGCCGCCCGGGCCTTGGTGCAACAGGCCGCCCTGAAACTCGATCACGGCGCTCCCGCGACCGCGGCTTCCTCGATGGCCAAGTGTTTCGCCAGTGACACCGCGGTCGCCCAAACCGCTAACGCTGTGCAGATTTTTGGGGGCAGCGGATACATCCGCGGCTTCGAGGTCGAGCGCCTGTATCGGGATGCTAAGATCACCCAGATCTACGAAGGCACCAACCAGATTCAACGCACCATCATCGCTCGGGATCTATTGAAGAACGGTATCCGCTGAGCCGACATCGGCGTTGAAATTTCTCCTTAAATTATAATGAAAATATTGGTTCCCGTGAAACGGGTGGCAGATGCCGCCCAGCCCTTAAGAATCGCCGCCGACGGTCGCAGTATTGATGGCGACAGTGTGGTGCCGATCATCAATCCGTTTGATGCCATCGCGCTTGAGGAGGCAGTGCGTCTGCGCGAAAAAGGAGCGGATGTCTCCGAGATCGTGGTGGTGTCAATCGGGCCCGCCACGGCCGAAAAGGAACTGCGTGGTGCCTTGGCCGTCGGCGCCGATCGGGCCTTGCTACTGGAGACGAAAAAAGCGGTGGATCCTTGGAACGTGTCCGCCGTTTTGCAGGCGATCATCGCCTCCGAATCGCCGGATCTGGTGATCATGGGCAAACAGGCGGTGGACGATGACTCGAATCAAGTGGGACAGTTTCTTGCCGCCCGGTTAAATTGGCCCCAAGCCACCTTCGCGTCGAATGTTGAGGTCGCTGAAGGTAGTTTGTCGGTGCGCCGGGAGACCGATCGGGGCATCGAATCCACCCGTCTGCCCTTGCCCGCCATCGTCACCTGTGACCTGCGATTGAACGAACCGCGCTATGCACCTTTGCCCGCGATTCTTAAAGCCAAACGCAAACCTCTCGAAGTGCGACCACTGGCGGAATGTGGGGTGACCATTGAACCCCGAGTTGAAGTGGTGGCTCTCGAGCCGGTCGATACGTCGCGTTCCTGCGTCATGGTCGAGTCCATCGACGAACTGGTGAAGCAGTTGAAACAAACGGCCTGAGCGCTGGATGAACTGACATGAAGATTTTAGTCGTATTGGAAAATGCCGATGGCCGGGTAAAGCCCGCCAGTTGGTCCGCTGTTGAATTTGCCCGCCAAGTTGCGACCACCCATGGGGGGGAGGTTGTCGGTCTGGTTATGGGCCACCAAGTCGCCGAAGTGGCGACGCAGGCCGCTGGATTTCTGCCGGTGCATGTGATGGATAATGCCGTTTTGGCCCAGCCTCTGGCGGAGACGCAGGGTGCAGCGGTTGCCCAAGCGGTGACTTCGCTGGGGGTCGATCTGGTTGTGGCGGCCACCACCTCTTGGAGTAAGGACGTGGTGGGACGCGCTGCGGGCACCTTGGGTGGGGCGATGGCCGGGGATGTGATTGGTCACGAAGTGGTGGATGGCAGCCTGCGGCTGCGTCGCCCCGTCTATGCCGGAGCGTATGTAGCTACGGTCGTGCTCCATGGCTGGCCCCAAATCGTCACCGTGCGTTCGGCTGCCTATGCTATGAGCGCCCCGCTTGACGCTCCGGCTTCCGTGTCTCCCTTGGCGGTATCATTGCCGGAAGCACAAGGAACCTTCGTAGGGTTGGAAGCCCGGACCGGAGGACGTCCTGACCCGACTGAGGCCACGGTGGTGGTCTCCGGTGGTCGAGCCATCAAGACCGCGGCTGAGTTTGAAACGTTGATCGGAGGGCTGGCGGATAAACTAGGTGGTGCCGCTGGCAGTTCCCGGGCCTTGGTTGATGCGGGCGTTGCGGCCAACGATCTGCAGATTGGTCAGACGGGGAAGGTGGTCGCACCGGATCTTTATGTTGCGGTGGGACTGAGTGGCGCGATTCAACACTTGGCCGGCATGAGCGGATCCAAGACCGTGGTGGCTATCAACAAGGATCGGGAAGCCCCCATCTTTGCGGTGGCAGATATCGGCTACATCGGTGACGTCCACCAAGTGGTGCCGGAGTTGTTGAAAAGGCTGCCATGAACGAAGAGCTCTCCCGCGAGATCATGGGCAACATCGACCGGATATCGCGGTTGGCGTTCTACGTTTTAGCGGCCTTCTCGATGGGGGGGTTTGGTTACGGAATCTGGCGCCGGGCAAAGCGATGGAATCTGCGTGAACTGTTCGGCGGAGTGGGAAACTGGGTGCAAGTGGGACGACGGATCTACACGCATGCCCTGTTGCAAAGAAAGGTACGGCAGGGCCGTAGTGCGGCGGGTTTGGCTCATGCCGCCTTGTTTTTTGGGTTTGTGATCCTGTTTATCGGCACGGTGTTGGTGGGCATTGAGCACTATTCTGCTGCTCTGGCGGGTCGCGATGCGATCAACCCGCTATTTCACAAAGGGTTTTATTTCGCCGCTTTTGAGCTCGTGCTCGATCTCGGCGGGGTAGCGATGATCGCCGGTTGTGGGTGGTTCATCGCCCGCCGATTCCGGGCCGACAGCAGCATGGGACATCGGACCAGTGATTGGTGGGTGGTGTGGTCCCTGCTGTTTTTGGGCGTGACGGGATATATCATCGAGGGTGCACGTATCCTGATTGAAAATACAGCGATGCCGGGATTTTCTCCGGTGGGTTGGCTGGTCTCGTTGGCATTGCCCTCGGGACCAGAGTCTCTGCCGGCATTGAAACTGGGGCACAAGATCGTGTGGTGGGTCCACGCGGTGGCGGCGCTGGGATTCATTGCCGCGGTCCCTTATTGCCGCCTGCTGCATATCGTGGCTGGCACCCTCAATATCGGACTGCGGGACTACCGGTTGGGTGCGATGGAACCGGTATCCATGGAACAGGTGGAGGCGACGGGGAAGCTGGGGATGGGTGAAGTAGCCGACATCAATGGGGCTCGACGATTGGCGCTCGATGCCTGTGTCTCCTGTGGTCGATGTGAAGATGTGTGTCCGGCGCACGCGGCGGGTAAACCGCTCTCGCCCCGGGACCTGGTGCAGGACATCCGACGTCTGACGGAACTTCCCGGTGACTCACCTGCCTTGCATGGCGAAACCGTCACGGCCGATACGCTTTGGGCCTGCACCACTTGTGGGGCTTGTGTGGAGCAATGCCCGGTGAACGTAGCGCCACTTGATTTCATCAGTGACCTGCGCCGTCATTTGCTGGGGGAGGGTGGTCTGGCGGGAGCGCCGGCGGCGACTTCCCCGGTCGCAGGCCGGCAGGAGGTCGCGATGAGGA
>JAGYIG010000085.1 GCA_018402455.1 Opitutaceae bacterium | reverse complement strand
CTACTCGCTACTTCTGGCCCAGACCAGCGACCTTTAGACCTTCCCACCTTCCCACCTTCCCACCTTCCCACCCAATGAGTACTTCGACTTACCAAAACATGGAACTCCTACGTTTCTCCACGGCCGGATCCGTGGACGACGGCAAGAGCACGCTCATCGGGCGGCTCATGTATGACACCAAGACGATCTTCGAGGATCAGCTCGACGCCGTGGAGAAGACTTCCAAGCAGCGCGGCGACGGCCGGCTGGATCTGGCCTTGCTCACCGATGGCCTGAAAGCCGAGCGCGAGCAGGGCATCACCATCGATGTGGCTTACCGCTACTTCGCCACCCCGCGCCGCAAGTTCATCATCGCCGACACCCCTGGGCACATCCAATACACCCGGAACATGGTGACGGGTGCCTCCACCTCCAACCTTTCCATCATCCTGATCGATGCGCGCAAAGGCGTCATCGAACAAACCTGCCGCCACTCGTTCATCGCGCACCTGCTGGGCATCAAGCACGTGACCGTGGCCATCAACAAAATGGATTTGGTCGACTGGTCGCAGGAGAAATTCGATGAGATCGTCGACTCCTACAAAGCCTTTGCCAGTCGGCTGGAGATCCCCGAAATCACCTTTATTCCAATCAGTGCCCTGCACGGGGACAACGTGGTGGAGAAGTCCGCCCATATGCCTTGGTTCCAAGGCGCCCCGTTGCTGTATCACTTGGAAACGGTCTACATCGGCACGGATGTGAACCACGTCGATCCGCGCTTCCCCGTGCAGTATGTCATCCGTCCCCATTCCGATGAGTGGCACGATTTCCGCGGCTTTGCCGGGCGGGTGGCGAGTGGGGTGTTCAAACCCGGCGACGACGTCACCGTGCTGCCCAGTGGGTTTAACGCCAAGGTCAAGACCATCTCCACTCATGATGGGGAGCTGACCGAAGCCTTCAGCCCGCATTCCGTGGCGATCACCCTCGACCGCGAAATCGACATCAGCCGCGGCGACATGTTGGTCAAACCCAACAACCAGCCGGAAGTGGGGCAGGACATTGATCTGATGTTATGTTGGTTCTCCGAAAAGAAGCCGCTGCAAGCCCGCAGCAAGTACCTCCTCAAGCACACCTCCAAGGAGTGCCGGGCGGTGGTGCGTGACATCAAATACAAAGTCGATGTGAACACCCTGCATAAAATCGAGAACGTGGACTCCGTTGGATTGAATGACATCGCCCGAGTCACCATCCGAACCGCCCAGCCCCTCTTTTACGATTCATACCGCAAAAACCGCATCACCGGCTCCATCATCCTCATCGACGAGTTTTCAAACGAAACGGTCGCCGCAGGCATGATCCGTTGAGTTTGAAAACCACGTGCCTCGCACGTGATTTCAAACGACGAAGGCCGCAAGGCCGCAGAAGGTAAGTCCGCAGGACTTGCCCCGAAGGGGTGACTGACGTAGCGCGAAGGCGCGCAGATGGTCCAGTTGCCCCGCAACTTGGCCCGAGGGGAATGAAATGAACCGGAGGGGAGGAAGTCGGGTGCCCGTTGGGCAGACTGACGAACAACACGGGCGCCCTCCGGGCGGTGCGACGCACAAACGGTCGGATCCGCCCATTGCCTCACAGAAGGTAGGGCGGTTTCGCCGCAACCGCCGCTCCATGCTGACGGGGGAGGGACCGGCTCCGTCCGGTCCGCGCTCCATCCTGCTGGCTCCGCCGATTCCTCGCCGACTTTCCGTCTACTCACTACTCGCTCCTCGCTACTTCTGGCCCAGACCTTCGACTTTGTTCCTCCGCTGCCCAGAGGGCACCCGCGATCGTCACCCCTCCGGGGCACATCGCCAGAGCGATGCACCATTTACGCGCTAGCGCGCTTCATGTTCCTCCGCTGCCCAGTGGGCACCCGTGATTGCACGTCAGTCTGCCCGGTGGGCACCCGACTTCCTCCCCTCCGGTTCATTTCATTCTCCTCGGGCCAAGTTGCGGGCAACTGGACCATCTGCGCGCATTCGCGCTCCGTGTCACCCCTTCGGGGCACTACTCGTTTCACTCGCAGCACCACCTACGCGCTCGTCGCGCTCCGTCGACTTTAGACCTTCGACTATCGCCACAGGCGATTCGACCTTTAGACATTTAGACCATCGCCGCAGGCGCCCCACTACTCACTACTTCTAGCCCGGACCTTCCCACCTTCCCACTTTCCCACCTCCCCACCTTCGTCTCAAACAAAGTTTGGGGACGAAGGAGAAACTAAACTACAAGAATAAAAGTTTGACCCCTTAGGTTTGGGACTTCGCGCCGTCGCGTTTAACCCGCAGGCTGACGGGACCTTCGACCTTCGACCTTCGACGTTCGACCTCGCCGCAGGCGATCCGACTTTCGACCGCGCCGCAGGCGCACAGACTTTAGTCTTCCGACCTCACCGCAGGCGATCCAACCTACCCGTTCATGCAGAAGGCATTCATCACCGGCATCACCGGCCAAGACGGTTCCTATCTGGCCGAACTGCTGTTGGCCAAGGGCTACGCTGTTCACGGGTTGGTCCGCCGGGCCAGTGCCTATAACCGCAGTCGGATCGATCATCTGCGCACGCCGGATTATACCGATTCGGGACGCCTGACCCTGCACTATGGCGAGCTGAATGACCTGACTTCGTTTCACCGCCTGCTCCACCGGATCGAGCCGCACGAGATCTACCACCTCGCGGGTCAAAGCCACGTGGGCTTGAGCTATGAGTTGCCGGAAGTGACGTGCCTGGAAAATGGGATGGCGACCCTCCACCTCCTCGAAGCCGTGCGCGAATTGGGCAACGGTCCCCGGGTCTTCATCGCGGCCAGTTCGGAAATTTTTGGCGCGCCCGAATCGGGGCCGCAGGATGAGGCCACCCCCATGAATCCGCGCAACCCCTATGGCGCCGCCAAGGCCTTTGCGCTCAATCTCGGTCGCATCTACCGCGAGTCGCACGGGCTGTTTGTGGCGAACGGCATCGCCTACAATCATGAGTCGCCGCGGCGCGGAGAAAACTTTGTCACGCAAAAGATTGCCATGGGGGTGCGGGCGATCGCGCACGGCGGCTCCGCCCCTCTGGAACTCGGTAACCTCGACGGCACCCGGGACTGGGGCTATGCCGCGGAATATGTCGAGGCGATGTGGCGCATGCTGCAAGCCGACCAGGCCAGCGACTACGTGATCGCCACGGGTCAGGCCACGAGCGTGCGGGAATTCGCGACGGCGGCCTTCGCGGCGGTCGGGATCGACATCGCCTTCGAGGGCACCGGGCAGGATGAGATCGCGCGTCGGTCCGACCGTGGTGAAATCGTCCTGCGGGTTGCGCCCAAGTTTTTTCGACCCGTGGACGCCTCGCATCTGGTGGGGAATGCGGGCAAAGCCGAACGTGAACTCGGTTGGAAGCCGCAGACCACGGGAACCCGCCTCGCTCACCTCATGACGGAGGCGCAGATGGTCTCGCCCACTCGACCGGTCCGCTGATTTTACCGCGCATGCCTTCCTTTCAACTTCCGCGCTCCTCCACCGTGCTGGTAACCGGCGTTGCCGGATTCATCGGCTCCCACACCGCGCGGGCGTTGTTGGACCAGGGTCACACCGTGGTGGGGATCGACGAGCTCAACGACTATTACGATGTGCGGTTGAAAGACCATCGTCTCAATCGGTTGCTGGGCGGGGAGGGGAGGACTCTCGGGCCGGATCCCCATCATTCCGCCTATGCCGGACAGACCGAACCCACCCAGGGGGCTTTTACCTTTCTCCATCGCGATGTTGTGGATGCGACCGCGGTGGCGGAGTTGTTTGCCCGCTACCGCTTTGACGCCGTGATCAACCTCGCGGCCCGCGCGGGGGTGCGCTACTCGGTCGACCACCCGGAAGTCTATGCTTCGACCAATGTTTCGGGCGCCGTCAATCTCCTGCAGGCCATGCAACGCGCGGGCGTGCGGAAATACGTGCTCGCCTCGTCCTCTTCGCTTTATGCCGGAGCCACGCCGCCGTTCCGGGAAGATTACGATGTGAACCGCCCCTTGTCGCCCTACGCCGCTTCCAAACTGGGGGCCGAAGCGATGGCGGCGGCGTTTCACAACCTGCATGGCATCGACGTGTCCATCCTCCGGTATTTCACGGTCTATGGACCCGCCAGCCGACCGGACATGAGCCCGCTGCGTTTTCTGAAATGGATCGACGAAGGCACCCCGATCACCCTGTTCGGTGACGGCTCCCAGTCCCGGGATTTCACCTACATCGATGACATCGTGGCCGGCACCCTCGCCGCGTTGCGCCCCCTCGGTTTTGAAGTGATCAATCTGGGGGGAGGCAACCAACCCCTGTCGATGAACGCACTCATCGAAGGGTTCGAATCCGCGCTGGGCAAGAAAGCGGTGATCAACTCGCAGCCTTTCCACGCCGGGGACATGGCATCGACCCAGGCGGATGTGGCCAAGGCCGCCCGCCTGTTGCAATGGACCCCCCGGATCGCTCCCGCCGAAGGCTTTCGGCGCACGGTCGAGTGGTACGAAGCGAACCGTTCCTGGCTCAAAGACATCCAGCTCTGACGCCCGCCGCGTCGGAGTGGTGCAGAGGCGGCGCTCGACGCCGTCCACGTCGGAGTGGTGTAGGGGCGGCGCTTGACGC
>JAGYIG010000084.1 GCA_018402455.1 Opitutaceae bacterium | reverse complement strand
AGTAGTGCCCCAAAGGGGTGACACGGAGCGCGAATGCGCGCAGATGGTCCAGTTGCCCGCAACTTGGCCCGAGGAGAATGAAATGAACCGGAGGGGAGGAAGTCGGGTGCCCACCGGGCAGACTGACGTGCAAACGCGGGTGCCCGCTGGGCAGCGGAGGAACATGAAGCGCGCTAGCGCGTAAATGGTGCATCGCTCTGGCGATGTGCCCCGAAGGGGTGACGATCGCGGGTGCCCTCTGGGCAGCGGAGGAACAATGTCTAAAGGTCGGAAGGGCGGTCAGCAAGGAGCGGCGGAGCCAGCAGGATGGAGCGCGGACCGGACAGAGCCGGTCCCTCCCCGGGAAGGCTGAAGGGCTGAAGGGCTGGACCGGAAGTAGTGAGTAGCGAGTAGCGGGTAGTGAGTAGCGGGCGAGACTGCGGGGATGGTCTGAAAGGAGGAAGGGCGGAACGGCCGTCAGCTTGAAGCGGCGGTTTCGGCGAAACCGCCCTACCTGGGTGGCCCTTCGTTCCGCGGGTCGGGACTAGGGGTGATTGGTGGCGTGAATCAGGGTAATGGGAGGAACCAATGGGATTGCGGGGTTGGCGTGTTGTTTTGCCTTTCCGTTTCTCGGTTTTGGGCCTTTCACTACCGGGGTGCGGCGTTTGGTGCAGATCGTTTATTTGGTGGTTTTTGCTGCGTTGGCGGTGGGTTCGCTGACGTTTGGCTGGCAAACTTGGCGGGAGTATCAGCGGTTGCAGGAAGTGGCCCGGGTGATGGAAGAACGATTGGGCGTGGCGGAACAGCGGCTGGCGGACCAACAGGAACAACTTCGGCGCCTGCAGGAGGATCCGGATTATGTCGAGTTGGTGATCCGGCGCAGACTCGGTTACGCCAAGCCCGACGAACTGATCTTCCGTTTTGATGAGGAATAAAGTGAATAAAGAGCGGAAAACAGTTCGGGACGTTCCGAGGCCAGAGGCCGACATCTGAGGAGCAGCGGCGAGGAGGCATTGGTCTTCAGGTTCGACGCAGAGTAACGCGGCGAAACCTCCAAGTCGCAGCGGGTTTCCAACGTAGCGCCGTGCTTTAGCCGGCGTCTCAGAGTGCCGGCTAAAGCACGGCACTACGGCCAAGCGATGGCGCGCAGCGACTAGCTTATGTCGCTTGTTCCTTGATACCTGATACTTGCTTGCCTCGCCGAAGTCTCGACGAAGGCGGGGAACTTTCGGCGCCCTCGGCGGCGGCTAGGCATCAGCATTTGCCGCGCGCAGTTCGTATCTGACCCAGCGGTCGGGGTGAAGGTGGGTTTGGGCGACTTCGCGAAGGGCGTCCGGGGTGAGCCAGTCGATCAGGGCGTTTGGATTTTCCAGCCGTTGATAGGACTCCCCGTATTTGTGGATGAGTTCCAATTTCCATAACCAATCGCTGTTGCTGGTTTTCTCCCGCCGCTCCTTGACGCGTTGGAACTCGATTTCCTGCTGCAATTCTTCCGGGGTCGGACCCTGTGTTCGCAAGCGCTCGATCTGGGTAGTGAGCCCTTCGGCAATCAACGCTTCGTCGCCGGGCCGACACGGAATGATGATTTCAGCGAGATAGTGGTCGAAGGGGATGCGTTCCAGCGTGGAGTTCACTTGCAGCGTGTAGACGTTGTTCTGCTCGACGCGCAATTGATCCAGCAAGGCGCGCTGCAAGATGTTGCCCAGCGACCACAGCAGGTGGGTTTCGCGGGAGCTCCAGGACTCGACCGGGTGCTGCTGAGTGAAAACCAGCAGGGACTTCGGGTCGAGGCCACCGGGGATTACTTCGTGAACCGGGCCGCGGATCTGCCGAATGCCGACATCGGCCCAGTTGTGGCCACTTTCACGAATTGGCTGGCCGGGCATGCTGCCAATGTAGCGTTCGATAAATGGGGTGATCGTTTTTACCGCAAAGCTCCCGATGAAGAAGAAGGTGAATCCACCGGCATCTTCCATCCGGGCGCGGTAGGCGGCGGCCACCTTTTCGATCGAGAGTTGCTGCCAGGCTTCGGCGGGCTGAATCAGTCGAGGAGCTCGGGGGTGCCGGTCGTTTCGTCGGGCGATGACTTCGTCGAAAAAGGACATGAGCGGATTCATGACCACATTGGACTCGAACGTGCGATTCATCCCGAGGACGGTTTCAAACGCAGTTTGATCGGAACGGGGGGCTCCGAACATCAGGTGGATTAACTGCAGGGCGGTTTCCAAGTCGGTGGTGGTGGTCTGCCCCTTGATGACGTCGAGATAGGGATCGAATCGGACCGATACGCCCGCCTGTTTGCCGGCCAGCAGATTGACCAGGTCTGATTTGCGCAGGCTTCCCAGTCCCGCCTCCGCGATGTAGGCAGGCGCAAATTTTGCCGCCAACTCCAGTTCTGTCGGCAGCGACAAGAATCCCCCGGGTCGCTGTGCGGAGAACAGGATCTCGGTCGCAGTGAAATCGGTGGGTTTGAGGATGACGGTCGTGCCATTGGCCAGCTGGAGTTCGGTGACGCCAATACCCGGAATCTCTCGCTGATTGATCACCGAACCGGGGGTCGGCAGGTCGGGAAGCAGTGAGGCAGGACCAGCCGACACCACGGAGGTGGCCTTTAACTCGGCGGTGCGCGTGACCCTGACGAGGGATTGGATTTGGGCAGTTTCGGGTGGGTGGTTTCCCGGCTTATCGGCCAGATCAAGGCGGATGAGGGAGCGATCGGGAAACAGCAAACCTTGGGCGGTGTCGGCGAGTTGTTTCGGGGTGATGGAGTCGAGCGCGGTGGAGATGTTCGCATGGGTCCACGCGGGGGCGGCAACGGGTTCCCGATTTAACCAGGATGCGACCAGGGCGTCGGCCCACGGTGAGGCGGGCCTTTTTGCGGATTCGGCGAGGGCGGTATCGGCGACGCTTTGGAAATTAGCTTTGGCGCGGTCCACCTCGTCGGGAGTGACGCCGAACCGGAGAACCCGCTCACACTCTTCAATCAATGCCGCCAAACCCGTTTCGGCTCCCCCGTCCGCGACCAGTGCCATCAGGGTAAACTCCTCCTGCGTCCGGGCCAGGGAGGAACGGTAGGTTGCGCGGCCGATAAGAAACGGAGTCGGGTGGCGTTCCTTTCGCTGTTCCAGTCGTTGCGTCAGGATCGAACCCACCAAGTTGATTGAGACCCGTTTTCGCAGGGCGTCTGCATCGGTGACCGTGATCCGATCATGGGGGAAGATGAGCCTCACCACATTGTATCCCAGTTCGGGATCTGTCGCGACAGAGATGACACTCCCGGGATCGGAAGGGAGGGAGGATTCCGGCCTTATCAGCGGGTGGGGCGGGGCGGGGAGGTTGATGAAGTTGGCTTCGATCGAGTCGGCGACCGCCGACGGGTCGACCGGACCCGAGACGATTACGGCCATGTTGTCCGGTCGGTACCATTGGCGATAATAGGCGGTGATGCGATCAAGGGAAACGGATTGGATGGATTTCAGATCGCCGATCGGCAGCCGATCGGCGTAGCGAGAACCTTGATACAGGCGGGGCAGGGCTTGGCGGAGGAGGCGTTGGTTAGGGCCGAGCCGACTACTCCATTCGGCCGCCACCACCTCGCGTTCGGCGTCGACGGATTTTTGGGAAAAAACCATCTCGCCCGCCCACTCGCGCAGGATGCTCAAGCCGGTTTCGACGTTATGGGCGGCAGCGGCGTCGAGTGATAACTTGAATACGGTTTCGTCGAAGGACGTGGTGGCATTGATATGGGGACCAAATTCAGATCCCAACGCCTGCAGCTTGGGGATCAGGCTGCCATTAGGGTAGTGAGTGGTGCTGCGAAATCCCATGTGCTCGATGAGATGAGCGACGCCCCGTTGGTCGTCCTCCTCCTGCGCGGATCCAGCGTTGATGACCAACCGGAATTCCACCGGCTCGCTGGCATCATCGGTTGGTCTGATGAAGAAGGTCAGACCGGTGTCGAGGGTTCCGCCTATGATGGTTGGATCGAGCGGTGGCGACTCGGCCGCCAGTCGTGGGGCGAGGGCGATCGCCCAAACCCAGATGACCGTAAAAGGAATTTGTTTACCCGGTTTTATCGACGTCATGGCGGTTGGCAGCGCAATCGCATGGCGGAGATTGGGTAGCGATCAGAGCTCCTTGGTAAATTCGGCTTGGAGCTCAACGAGGGTCTCCTGTTGGAGTTGCTGCAATTGTTGGCCGATCGGACCAAGTTGCTGTTGGAGGCGTTGACCGCTGAGTTGCATGAGTTGAGGCATCTTCTCGACCATGGCCTTGCCGGCGGGAGTCTGGTAGAAGGCGACAATGCCATCGACCTCCTCCTGAGTCATGGTGGACTGATAGACGGAGACGAAAAGCGGCTCCACGCTTTCCCAGGTGAGCTGACCGTTGAGGATCTCTTGGATATTGGTAGAGGCCGTTTGGAGGATGGTTTGGATCTCTGGGGTCATCGCATGCCCTTGCACTGCCTGTTGAATTTGTCCGCTCACGGCACCCGTCATTTGAGCTTTGGTCATTTCGATCATCTGGTGCGCCCCGGAACGCGCGAGGAGCTCCTTCACGGATTCCGCCGTGGGCTCGGCGGTTAGAACGCTGGCGAGTGCAGGAACCGAAAGTAGATAGGCAAACAGGAGGCTGGAGACTGATTTCATGAGGATAGAGGGGGGTGAAATCCCGAGGATCCACACGTCCCCGTCCTCTCAAACGCCAAAAATGAGTCCTTTTGGACTCATTTGGCGCCGCGGCGGGGATGCGGACGGAAGGGCTGAATAGCTGAAAGGCTGAAAGGCGGAAAGGCGGAAAGGCGGATCGGCCGTCAGCCTGCGGGTTAAACGCGAAGGCGCGGAGTCCCAAGCCGAAGGGGTCAAACTTTGATTCTTGCAGTTGGGATCCTCCTTCGTCCC
>JAGYIG010000083.1 GCA_018402455.1 Opitutaceae bacterium | reverse complement strand
GAGATCGTGGTGTTGATTGTGCGCGGTGTTGGCGTAGGCGGCGTGGGATACCAGCACGCCCTTGGGCTGGCCGGTGGACCCGGACGTGTAAATCAGCGTGGCTGGCGCCGCGGGACCCGGATGGGGCGGCAGCGGGGCGGAGTCCGGTGTGGTCGTGACAGGTATCCGAATAGTGGTGACTCCGGTGGGGCCGCGCGGCGCGAGGGCTGTGGTGCAGACCACATGGCGCAGGTTGGCGTCGGTGGCCAGCAAGGCGAGCCGGGCATCCGGCAACGCGGGGTCGAGTGGCAGATAGATGGCCCCCAGCCGGAGGATGCCGAAGAGGGCGATTGGCAGGGCGACATCGCGACCGGTGAGCGCACCCACCACTTCGCCGGGTTGAACCCCCTGCGCGTGCAGAGTGGAGGCGAGCAACTCGACCTGTTCGCGCAGCGCGGTGTAGCTGAGGGTGAGTTGCGGCGAGACGAAGGCGGGTGCGTCGGGATGGCGCGTGGCTACGGCCTCGAACCAGGCGCTGAGCGACTGTATTTCACCGGGCAGGGGTGCCACGCGGGCAAAGGTCTCGGTGACGGCCCGCCACTCTTCGGCGGGCAGCAAGGCAAGTTTGCCCAACGGGGTGGCGGGCGCGCGGCCCAGAGCGTCGGCGAGGGTTTGCAGGTGGGTGGCGAGGCGGGCGATGCGGTCGGCGGCGAACAACTCGGGGTTGCAGGTGAGGCCGCAGACGAGGGTGCCGTCCTCCTCCCCAAAGTCGAAACTGAGGTCGCACTTCAGCGGGACCTCGGTGGGCAATTCGCGGGTGATGGCAAGTCCCCCCAAGGCGGGCGGGGCGGTGTGGCGCGGGGCGTGCTGCACGGAGACGTCGAAGAGTGGGTTGCGGCTCAGATCGCGCTCGGGTTGCAGGTCGTCCACCAGTTGATCGAAGGGGTAGGCCTGATGCGCGAAGGCCTGCAGGGCGGTGTCGCGCACCTGTTCGATAAAGGCGGCGGCGGGCAGTTCCGCCACGGGCTGGGCGCGGAGCACGACGGTGTTGATGAAAAAACCGACGGTGTGCTCCCAGTCGGCGTCGTCACGACCGGCCACGGGGACACCGAGGCGCAGATCGGTTTGTCCCGTGAGGCGGTGCAGGAGCGCGCTGACGAGGGCGGCGAGGACCATGAAGTCAGTCGCGCCGTGCTGGCGGGCTAGCGCTTGCAAGCGGCTCCAAACTCCGGGCTCAAATCGTATTGCCTGGAGCCGACCGGCGGTGCCCATCACGGCGGGGCGGGGCGCGTCGGTCGGTAGGTCGAGAGGTGCCAGTTCGCCAGCGAGTTGCCCGCGCCAGAAGCCCGCTTGGCTCCGGCCGGCCGGACTGGCGAGTTGCGCGTGCTGATGCCGGGCGAAGGCTTGGTAGGGAGTCGGCGGCGGTTCGGCGGCAAGGTGGCCGTCGTAGGCGATGGCGAGGTCCCGCAGGAGGAGGGTAACCGACCAGGCATCGCTGATGATGTGGTGCATCACCCACTGCACGAGGTGACGATCGGCGGCGACCCGGACCACCAGCGCGCGCAACAGCGGGGGGCGGGCGAAATCAAAGGGGTGGGTGCTGGCAGCGGCCGCGAGTTGCCGGGCGGCTTGGTCGGGCTCGGGCTCGGCCGTGGTGTCGTGCACCTCGAGCGACGGCTCGACCTGCGGCTGGAGGGTTACGGCCACCGGGTCGTTTTTGTCGGTGGTGGTGAAGCCGGTGCGCAGCGCGTCGTGGCGGTTGATGACGGTGGCGAGAGCAGCGCGGAGGCGAGCGACGTCCAACGGGCCGTCGATCCACCATGTGTCGGTCATGTGGTAGGCGGCGGTGCCCGGACGCATTTGCTCGAGCAACCAAAGGCGCCGTTGGGCGACCGAGGCACGGGGCGGAGCGTCGGCGGTGGCGGTGTCGGTCGGCGACGGCGCGATGGTCTCGTCGAGCGAAAGCCGGGTGGCCAGATCGGCGAGCACGGGGTGGGCAAACACGTCGGCGATGGTGGCCGGCAGTTGCAGGTCGCGGCGGATGCGGGCGACGACGCGGGTGGCCTTGAGGCTGTGACCGCCGAGTTCAAAGAAGGAGTCGGTGGCGCCGACGGTGGGGCGTTCCAGCACCTCGCTCCAGATGGCGGCGAGATCGCGTTCCAGTGGGGTGCGGGGAGCGACGGGAACGGCCTTCGTGCGAGCCGTGGTGGTGTCGTCGGGCGCGGGCAGGGCGCGGCGGTCAACCTTGCCGTTGGCGGTGAGCGGGAAGCGCTCCATCCTGATCAAAAACGCCGGAATCATGTAGTCAGGTAACTGCCTCCGCAGGTGTTCGCGTAAGGTCGTGGTGTCCGGCGCGGAGGCACCCGATTTGACGGTGAAGTAGCCGATCAACTGTTGGTCTTGAGCGGCATCGGTGCGGGCTACGACGTGGGCGGCAGCGATATCGGGGTGACGGGTTAGGCTGGTTTCGATCTCGCCCAATTCGATGCGGAAGCCGCGAAGCTTCACCTGATCGTCGGCTCGCCCGAGATATTCCATATCGCCGTCGGGCAGCCAGCGGGCCAAGTCACCGGAGCGGTAAAGCCGAGCGGCCGGTTGGGCGGAAAAGGGGTCGGCAACGAAGCGTGCGGCGGTCAATTCCGGTCGGTTCAAATAGCCTCGGGCCAGACCCCGACCACCGACGTAAATCTCTCCGGGGATGCCGATCGGCACGGGTTCACCGGTTCCATCGAGCAGGTAAAGGCAAAGATCGGGCAGGGCTTTGCCAATGACACTACGGCCGGCGCAGGCGAGGTCGGCTCGTGTCAGTGGACGATAGGTGCAATGCACGGTGGTTTCGGTGATGCCATACATGTTCACCAGTTGCGGGTTCTGATCACCATGACGATCCCACCATCCTCGCAAGCTGCCCACGTCGAGCGCCTCTCCTCCCAGAATAACGGTTCGCAAGGTGAGCGGCCCGACGTCAGGGGGCATCCGCTCATCAGCCGCGGTCAGTTGCTGGAAGGCCGAGGGGGTCTGGTTCAAAACCGTGACCCGCTCCTCCCGCAAGAGGTGGCAAAACTGTTCTGGATCTCGCGTGGTGTCATGCGACACCGTGACTAAACGCCCCCCGTGCAACAGGGCTCCCCAGATTTCCCACACCGAAAAATCGAAGGCAGGGGAGTGGAACAGGGTCCACACGTCGGCCGATCCAAAGTCAAACCAGGCCGCCGTGGCATCAAACAGTCGAATCACTTGCTCGTGGGGAATGATGCAGCCTTTCGGCGTTCCGGTGGAGCCCGACGTATAGATGATGTAGGCGGCCGATCTGGGGCTCGGGTTGCGGTCAAGATTGGTGCGGTCAGCGGAATCGGATAAAGCGTTCTCGAGCCGGACGCATAACACCGGGACCCCCGCCAGGCGTTGCTGCAAATCGGTGCTCGTGAGGACCACGGGGGCCTGGGCGTCTGCCAGGATGTATTTTATCCGTTCGTCCGGATAAATGGGGTCGATCGGGAGGTAGGCGCCGCCCGCTTTAAGGATGCCCAACATGGCCACGATCAGCTCGGAAGAGCGGTTCAACAAAAGCCCGACCGGGGTCTCCGGCGTCACTCCGAGCGCGACCAGCTTTCGACCCAGCCGATTGGCCTGCTCGTTTAACTCCGCGTAGGTAAGCTGACTGCGGGCGGGAACGGTGAGCGCGACTTGGTTCGGCGTGCGAATGACCTGAGCCTCAAACCGCGTTACAATGGTGTCGGTCGAGATCGCCTCGCTCGGCGCAGGATTGAACTCCCGCAGGACTTGGTGGCGTTCTCGCTCCGACATCAGGGGAAGGCGGCCGATGGGTGAATCCTCGGCCGTCGGCAGGTGGCGCAGGAGCGTTTGCACGTGCTCGGCCATCCGCTCGATCCGATCGGCCGCATAGATGTCCGCATTGTATTCGATCGAGGCCTGCAGGCGATCACCCTGCGGTTTGAAGTAGAAGGTCAGGTCAACCTTGCTGGTATCCGAAGGCTCAAGAAATGACCCGATCGACACCTCCGGGATGGGGGCACCGGTTTCGTCCTGATTCTGCAACGTCACCATGACGTCGAACAGCGGGGACCGGCTTTGATCCCGGGACAGGTTCAGCTCGTTAACCAAAAAATCGAACGGATAATCCTGGTGGTCGAAGGCGCCGGTGACGGTCGCGCGGACGGCGGCCAAAAGTTCCCGCGCGTCTGCGGTCGGGTCGAGCTGGGTCCGCAACGCGAGGGTATTGATGTAAAAGCCCACTTGCCCCTGCAGCTCTTCACGGGAGCGGCCCGCAATGGGACTGCCGATGACGAGGTCGGTTTGGCCCGTGCAACGGAGTAACAGCAGTTTCACGGCTGCAACCAGCCCCATGAACAGGGTCGCACCTCCCTGGCGGCAGAAGGCGTTCAACTCGGCCGTGGTCGGCGCATCGATTTCGAAGGTCAGCTCCCGACCGCGGTGGGTCAGCACCGCCGGCCGCGGGTGATCCGCGGGAAGGTCCAGCACGGGGATTTCGCCGCTCAGTTGTTTTCGCCAATAGGCTCCTTGCGGCGCCAACGCCGGATGGTGGAGTCGGGCGTTTTGCCACGCCGCGTAATCGCGATACTGCAGCGGGAGCGGCGCCAGCGGCGAGGGAGCGCCGCGGTGGAAGGCCGCGTAGAGTTGGCCGAATTCGCGCAGGAGCACTCCAAAACTCGTGCCATCCACTACGATGTGATGGAGCGTCAGCAACAACACATGGTGCTCCGGCGCCAACCGGACCAGTTGGAGGCGCATCAACGCATCCTTCGCCAGGTCGAAGGGCAGGGCGGTTTGTTGCCGGGCCAGACTGCGCGCCTGACCGGCGGCGTCCGCCTGATTCGAGACATCGATCACTTCGAGATGGAGCGTTGGGGGCGGGTGGATCACCTGACGCGGCTCATCGGCCACGGTCACAAAATTAGTCCGCAACGCTTCGTGGCGGCGGACGATCTCGGTGAACACGGCCCCGACGATGGCGGGCTC
>JAGYIG010000082.1 GCA_018402455.1 Opitutaceae bacterium | reverse complement strand
CTACCTCGGGTCGATGGCATGGCGGGTAGGAGCGCCGCGGAACGCCCCTTGCCCGCAAGCTGATGCGTCCCCGGTGCATCACCCCATCGAGGCAAACTTAAAGGGCGCCCTTTTCGGGGCGCCCTTCAGACCTAACACCAAGCAAACCTAAAAACTAAACCTTGAACAACCTGATAGACGAGCTGCCGCCCAAACCGTTCAAAAAATATTCACCCCAATAAAAAAAGCGGGAAAAGCCGGGGGGGGGCACCGTGGGGGGGCGACCGCTGGCGGTAAACTAAAGGGACGCCCCCGAGAGGACGTCCCTTATGACCTAACACCAAGCAAACCGTAGACTTTCAACTGAAGTTGAACCCTGACGGCGCTATAATCTGCACCGAGGTAGACGTCGTTTGGCCAAATTCGCTCAAAAATTTAGATAAAAATATAAATAATTTCCATCCGCCGGAAAACCCGGTCATGTCCCCCGCCCGTCAGCTGGCGTCAATCAGGCCGTAGTTGGGGTCCTGCGAAGGGGCCGTCGCAGTGGATTCGCCCCCCAAGGGGTAGCGGTGGAGGTTGCCCTCATAATTGCGAAATACCACCTCATCGTCGGTGATCTGCTCGATGTAATCGGGGTTGAGCGGGACCTTTCCGCCGCCACCAGGGGCATCGATCACATACTGCGGCACCGCATAGCCCGTGGTATGGCCCCGCAGGGAGCGGATGATCTCAAGCCCCTTGCGCACATCCACTTTGAAATGCGATCCCCCGGTGATAAGGTCCATTTGGTAGAGGTAATAAGGCCGCACCCGCATCCTCAACAAACGGTGCACCAGAGCTTTCATCACGTCGGCATCATCATTCACTCCCGCCAGCAACACACTCTGATTCCCCAACGGCACCCCGGCAAAGGAAAGCCGCTCACAGGCATCTCTCAGCTCAGCCGTGGCTTCCCGGGGATGGTTGACGTGGATGCTCATCCAGATCGGACCATATTTTTTGAAGATCTCCGTGAGTTTAGGCGTGATCCGTTGCGGCAGAAAGACCGGGATCCGGGAGCCGATCCGGATGAATTCCACATGGGGAATTTCGCGCAGTCGGGCCAGCAGGTGTTCCAGTTTGCGATCGGACAGCAACAAAGGGTCGCCTCCGGACAGGAGCACATCGCGAATCTCCGGGTGGGATTCGATGTAGCGCAGCCCCTGTTCATACTCCGGGTGGAAATTGTAGTCCTGCGCGTTTGATACCATCCGACTGCGGGTGCAGTAACGGCAGTAAGCCGCACACCGATCGGTCACCAGGAACAACACCCGGTCGGGATAGCGGTGCACCACCCCGGATACGGGCGAATGTTCGTCCTCTCCCAAGGAATCGAGCATTTCACCAGCCGAGACCTTGGTCTCCCCTTCCCGCGGAATCATCTGCAGCCGGATCGGGCAGTTGGGATCATCGCGGTCGATCAGGTTGAAAAAGTAGGGGGTGATGGACAACGCCAGCTTCTGCCCGGCGAAGGCCACCCCCGCCTTTTCATCCGGAGTCAGGGTCATGTAGTGCTCAAGCTGCTCGCGGTTCGTGATCCGATTTTTCAGCTGCCAAGTCCAATCCTGCCACTGCTCCGCTGGCACATGCTGCCAGTGCCCCTGCCCCTCGTACCACTCGGATTTATCTTCAATATAACTCATTTTCGGTGCCGCAGTTAGGGCCTCTCCAGCAGGTTGTCAAACGGCCTCCCCAACGATGCAGGCCACCCGGGTGCGACCACACCGTGTCTGGATTCAAAAAATTGCCGGGTTGCCACTCGGGATGGGTTGACGGCAGACTGGTGGCGTAGATGCCCAAACATCTTAGCCGCCCCAACCCCACCGCCCTGTTGATCACGGCTCTTGTGGTCGTGTCCTTGAGCATCGGCATTATGAGCCGAAACTCCTCCGATGCCCTCACCGTGGTGCTAGGGGGAGCACTGGGCGGCGTGGGCCTCCTCGCCTGTTGGCGATGGCGCCACAGCCTGATAGCCATGTCTGACCAACGTGATTTCCGGGCCGCCGCGATCTGGGAACAGTCTCCGCTCGGACTGATGCTTTTGGACCCCCACGATCCCGCCGGGGTCATCCGCATCCTCGACTGCAATGAACGGGCCGCCGCACTCCATGGCTACCAACGGGAAGAATTGATCGGCCAGGATCTCGACATCCTGGAACTCAAGCCGTGGAAACACCTGCGGGGGCAGTGGTTCGCCAACCTTCAACGCCATCGCGTGGCAACCGGCGAAAGCGAGCACCGGCGGAAAGATGGCACTGTGTTCCCCACCGAATATTTCACCTGTCTGGTCACGGTGGCAGATCGCGAACTCGTGATCGGAATGGACCATGATGCCACCGCCCGCAAAGCGGCCGAGCAGGCACTGGTGTCCGCCAAAGAGGAGGCCGAGGCCGCTGACCGGGCGAAGAGCGAATTTCTCGCCGTGATGAGCCACGAAATCCGCACCCCCATGAACGGGATCATCGGATTCACCAATCTGTTGCAGGAAACCGAGCTCAACAAGGAGCAGCGCGACTGGCTCAACACCATCCGCCAATCCGGCGAGACCCTGCTCACGCTCATCAACGACATCCTCGACTTCTCCAAAATCGAGTCCGGAAAAATGGACCTCGAATGCGTTCCCACCGCCCTTGATAAAACCGTCGAAGAGGTCGTCGGCTTGATGTGGAGCAAGGCCAGTGAAAAGCAAATCGAGCTGCTCTGCTGGATTGATCCACAGCTCCCGCCCTGGGTCGCGACCGACCGGACCCGGGTGCAGCAGATCCTGCTGAATCTCGTGGGCAACGCGATCAAGTTCACTTCTACCGGGGAAGTGGAAGTGCGGGCGGAACCGGGGCCCGCTCCCGCCGCCGGTGACCCTCCGACCGTGTGTATCCATGTCCGCGATACCGGTATTGGCATTGCGGCGGATCGGGTAAACCGCTTGTTCCGGCCTTTCTCGCAGGCCGATTCGTCGACCACCCGCCAATTCGGCGGCACTGGTCTCGGCCTCGCCATCTCCCGGCGACTGGCCCAACTCCTCGGCGGGGATGTTGAGCTCAGCCACACGGGACCGACGGGATCGACCTTCACGTTGACGTTTGCCGCCCCGGCCTGCGCGCCGCCCGCGGGGGCGCCCGGGCCCGCCTACATTGATGAAGCCCAAATCGACCTGCGGAACAAAATCGCCCTCCTGGTCGATGACAACGAAACCAACCTGCGAATCCTGGCCAATCTCTTCAGCCGCTGGGGCATGAAAACCCTGACGTTTCTCCGCCCCGCGGATGCCCTCGCCCACCTGCGCCAGGAGGCCAATGTCGATATCGTGTTGGTCGACATGATGATGCCCGGCATGAATGGCATCCAACTTGCCCACGCCATTCGCGCAGACCACCCGGCGCACGAATTTGCGATTATCCTGCTCTCCTCCGTCGGTGACTCCGAACTGCGCAAGGCCGGTAATTTGGAGGTTTTTGAATCCATTATCCATAAACCCGTGCGGCTCTCGGCCATGCTCGATACCGTGCTGGACGCGCTGGTGGCCCAGAGCGGCCGACACACCCCCTCAGATCATCCCTTCCCCGCCCAAGCCACGGTTAAACTCGCCGACCAATTTCCTCTCCGCATCCTGGTCGCCGAGGACAATCTGGTGAACCAAAAGCTCATCAAACAGATCTTGCACCGATTCGGCTACGAGACCGACCTCGTCGCCAACGGCCGCGAGGCTCTCGCGGCCATCACCGAGTCGGCCTACGATCTGGTGTTGATGGACTGCCAGATGCCCCAGCTGGATGGTTATGAAACCACGCAGCGCATCCGTCAGGGCGCAGCCGGCGAGGACCGACGGGACCTGGCCATCGTGGCTTTGACCGCCTCGGCGATGGTGGGAGATCGGGAGCAGTGCATCGCGGCCGGGATGAATGACTACCTCACCAAACCCATCCGGGCGGAGGAGCTCAAAAGCATCCTGCAATCCGCTTACCGTCGGGAAATGTGACGGAAATCGCTCTGGCTGCGAAAATCCCTTGGCAGTCTGCACTCCACGAGTTTTCGTTCGCGTTTAATGCCCACCCACAAACCCGCGGTTCTCGCTCTCGAAGACGGTTCAGTTTTTCATGGCCTGGCCTTTGGCGCCGACGCCACGGTCGCCGGAGAGTGCGTCTTCAACACCTCCATGACCGGCTATCAGGAAATCCTGACCGATCCGTCCTACTTCGGGCAGATCGTGACCATGACGGCCTCCCAGATCGGCAATTATGGGATCACGGCAGCCGATGACGAGGCCGCGGCTCCCATGTGTTCCGGTTTCGTGGTGCGGGAGCTGTCCCCCATCGCCTCCAACTGGCGCTCCCAGCAGACCCTGCCCGCCTACCTCGAAAAACACGGCATCCCGGGCATCAGCGACATCGACACCCGCACCCTGACCAAAAAGCTGCGCGTCGACGGGGCCATGAAATGCTGCCTCAGCACCCTGCCGCTGACGGATGAAGCCGCGATCGAACGGGCCCGCAGCTGGGAGGATATCGCCGGCAGCGACTACGTGAAGGACGTGACCTGCCAAACACCCTACCTCTGGGGCGCGGATGATCCCGCGCGGTTCAATGCTCCTTACCAGCCCGTTGGCACCACCCTCGGCATTCTCGCGGAGCGTCCGCAACGCTTCCGGGTCGCCGCCTTCGACCTCGGGGCGAAATACACCATTTTTCGCAAACTGATTCGCCACGGGTTTGACGTGCAGGTCTTCCCCGCCAACGCCTCCGCTGCCATGATCCGGGAATACGCCCCCGACGGCCTGTTCCTCTCCAATGGCCCCGGCGATCCCGCGGCCCTCGACTACATGCACCGCACGGTGATGGACCTGATCCCGGAATTGCCCACCTTTGGGATCTGTCTGGGCCATCAGATGCTGACCCACGCCTTGGGCGGCTCGACTTTCAAACTCAAATTCGGCCACCGCGGCGGCAACCAGCCGGTTAAAAACCTGGATACGGGCAAGGTATCCATCACCGCCCAAAATCACGGCTTCGCCACCGATCCGCAGAGCATCGAGGCCGGCGGCGGAATCGTCACCGAAATCAACCTTAACGACCAGACCGTCGAAGGCCTGCGCCACCGGGAGCTGCCGGTGTTCTCGGTCCAATATCACCCGGAGGCCGCGCCCGGCCCCAACGACGCGGATCCCCTGTTTCAGGACTTCTACAACCTGATCGCCCAGCGGCTCGCCGGGAAAGTGTAAGCCCTGGATCGGGCCGACTCATGCGTGCCCCCCCTTGGCACCCGTTGAATCAACCCAAGGCCGCTTCGAACTTCACCGCATCAGCGGGGGTATCGATCCCCCAGCCCGACTCGTCGGTGAGTCCTACGGCGATGTCATAACCGTTTTCCAAGACGCGCAACTGCTCAAGTTTTTCGATCTGCTCGAGCTCCCCCGCCGGCAACGAGGCAAACTGGGCCAGGAGTTCC
>JAGYIG010000081.1 GCA_018402455.1 Opitutaceae bacterium | reverse complement strand
GCGTGGTGGCCAATGGGCTATTGGCTCCAAATATACGGGTGAGATCCGCATAGTCGAGTTGCTGCAATGGGAGCTCCCGCGGAACCACCACCCACGCCGCCACATGCGCCAGGGGAAAGGACACCCAGCCCGCGAGGTTCTCCCGTTTCCCGCCATCATCGATCAAAACCGCCATATCGATCACCCCGGCCGCCAAGCGGTCCCGCGCCGGTCGTGATCCCCGAAACAAAGCGTCCACCGCCACGCCCCGATCCCGAGCATAATCTTGCCATGCCTGCACCACCCCAGAGCCCAGTAATTCGGAGCCTTGGATCGAAATCGTCCGGGCTTGATCAGCCCGCCCGTGACCGCTCAGCCCCGCCAGCAGCAGGAGGAGGAGCAACGGCCGCAGCCGATGCGGACCTCGTCCCCGACGTCCGTCGCCCATGGAGCTATTTCCCCGGTTCATCAAAATCAATGTGATCGGCCTCCGTTTCCCTCGCGTGCGGGGTGGATTTTCGACGCCGAGAGGAGCGGGAGTTTGGTCGCCGTTCCGTTGAGCGATAGTAGGCGTAGTTGTGGGCATAATACCCATAATCTTCCCCACTGTCCGGGGGGATCTGGTTAAGGATGGCTCCCACCACTTCCGTCTTCGCGCTCATCAGCGTTTGGGCCGCTCGCTGCGTCATCGCCCGGGGGTTGCGTCGATGCTGAATCAGCAACAAGGCCCCGTCCATGCAGGAGGCCAAGATGGAGGCATCACTCACCCCGATGATGGGTGGAGAATCAAACCACACCCGCTGATAGCGGGACTTGAGTTCGGCCACCAAGGTGCGGAGACGGGCCGCGTGCCGCAGGCTGAAGGAAAACCCGGTGAGGTCACCACTGCCAATCACATCCAGATCCGGCGCCACGTTCCGCTGCAGGATATCGTCCAGCTCACAATCCCCGTGCAGGTATTCGGACAGACCCGGCCCCCGCAGCCACCCCCCTAGCTGGTGCTGCGTGGGGCGGCGCAGGTCGCCATCGACCAACACCGCCCGGTGCCCCGACTGGGCCACCGCATGAGCCAGCCGATGCACGGTGGTGGACTTCCCCTCCCCGGGCCCCGCCGAAACGACCACAAGCGCGGTGGGCTGCTCCGCCGGGATGATCAGGTTCAGATTGGTGTGCATCACCCGAAAGGGTTCGGTCGCCACCAAGTCGTCAGGATCGAACGCCTCCTGATCTTCCACCAGGGGGATCACCCCCACCACCGGAACGCCCAGAGCGGACTCCACTTCCGCCACATTGCGCAAACTAGTATCGAAATACTCGATACTAATCGCCACCCCCACCCCGAGCAGCAGGCCAACCGTCAGCGCCAAACCCAGATTGATCGCCCAACTGGGTTTGCTGGCTTGGCGGGCCGGCCGGGCCTCACCAAGCAATTCGATGGACCGCATCGGCACCTGGAAATCGATTTCCCGCTGGCGCAGGGTGAGCTTGAGCGTGGTGAGCAGGCGGGTTTCGTCGCTGAGCTTTTGGGCGGCCTCCTCAAAAGGCCTCAGTCGGTCGCGGGCTGAAAGGATCTGATTGACCTTGGCCTCACTCAGCTGCCGTTCGAGTTCCTCCACCCGGGAGTTGGCCTCCTCATAGGCAATTTGCAGCGCGTTTTCGAAGCCGCGCAACTGTCCATCCAACTGCTCCCGAATCTTGGCCTTGTTCTCCACCGCGCTGATCAGGTCGGGATGGGCGGAGCCCAGGCGAGCCTGCAATCGGGTCACGTTCTGATCCGCCAAAAGGTAGGCTTGCAGCAAATCTTGAATGTTCTGATCCGCGATCAGTTGTGAATTCACCAGATTCAATCGATCGGCCAACGGGATGTCCCGAAAGCGTTCCCAGCGGGTCTTGCGCCCGATCGCATCGACCCGCAGAGCGATCAACGAGTTTTGCATCTGCCGCAGGGTTTCAATTTCCATGTCCGAGTAGCTGGCGTTGAGATCCACCCCCGCCAGATCGAGCTCATCGCGCAGTTGCTCCACCCGGTCCCGCTGGCCCGAAACCACCCGCTCCTGCTGGTCCAGCTCCTGGCGCAGTTTGGCCAACCCCTCCCGTTGCTCCGACGTGGCGAAGGCCACGCGGTCCTCGGCATAAACCCGGGCAATCTCGTTGGCGATATCCGCCGCCAACCGCGGGTCCTGCGCGTAGACGTTGATGTTGATCAGGGAAGAATTACGCGGTGACTCCAGATCCAACATCTTGCGCGCGAGATACGCCGTGGTGATGTCCAGCGGCAGCGGCTCGGGACTATCCAGCATGGCTCCAATCCGGTGATTGAGCTCCAACCGTTCGATCACCGGGTGAAGAATCTTGGGGGACTGCATGATCTTGAACTGATCCTGCAGAAAGTAGGGGTCGTAGTAGGCAGCGCCCTGACTTTGGAACAGCTTCATCTCACCTTCGGGCTTTTCCACCCGCACCTGGGTGGAGCCCAGATACCATTTGGGGAGCAGCGCCGTGACTCCGGCCGCTGTGCCCACCACGAGCAAGGTCAGCACGAGGACCAGATTCCGACGCACGCGCAGGATCCGCAGCAAATCGGCCACGGTGGCATGATCGGTTGGGGCATCGGAGGCGGCCATCAACTCACAGCAGAGGCGGCCGTCGCGACAGTCGCAAGGTCGGAGTCATCTCGGCTTGGCGGCTGGCGGCGGCCGTCTCAGAACGAGTAACGGACATCCAAGCCCAATCGGGTGCGGTCCAAGTCACGAAAGGGATCATCGGAATCGGTGACATCCACGTCAATCAACGCCGCGACCGTCCAGCCACGACGGGGCTGCCAGGTGAGGGCCGCTCCCAAGCGCTGAGTGACCTCATCGCGATCTCCGATCACGCCGGGCCGCCCCAACAACTTCGAAGGCTCGATGTTGTAAAACAGAGACCCGGTGGTCTGACCGGACAGGGCGTGCTGCACGTTGGCGAAGAAGCGGTGCACCTGAATGTCCGTGTAGAGTTGAACATTCGAAATCTCTTCGATGGCCAGAATGTAACCGGCGGCGAGGTAACTGCGCTCGCCATATTCGTGGCGGGCGGTGACTTCGACCCGGGGAGCGGTGTCATCCGGGGCCCCCGAACGGTTGCGTTGCTCAAACCCTCCCCGGAGGGAAAGGGAGAAGGTCTCGCTGGGATCGTAGTCTAGCCCGCCGAGGAAGAAATGGGACTGCTTGTTCTTGAACTGGCCGTCGCGGTCGTAGCCCACGTCTTGGAACCGGTATTCGCCCAACACCTGCGTCGCTTCGGAAACGTCATAATCCATGGAGAAGCCAAGCAACCCTTCATCCCGGTCGAGCTGACGAGCCAAGGAATCGACCTTGTAGGCAAAGAGTTGAGAACGCGCCTTGAACTCGTAACCCAACCGCCGACCCACCTTGTTGGTGAACGAAGCATCCAACTGGTTGTGGTTGTAGGATTGATCCGTATTGAGCGGCAGGCCGGGCAACAGGGATTCGGGGCTTTCGATGATCGAAAACTTTTCCGTGATATCCAACACCGAGTCGGGATTGAAGGAGTGGGCCAAGCGCACCGAAAGGACGTGGGTCCAGAGGGTGTCGTTTTCCGGACGATTCTCCACGTAATCCATGTTCATGTCGTAGCTGGCCGACAGGAACGTTTGGTCCGTGACTGAAGCGTTGTAGGAAATCGAAGGAGCGAAGCGATACACCATGCTGTCCCGCTCGTTCTGGGGAGCCCCGAAGATGTTGCTGTCGTGCAAAACGCCCGCGCCCAAATTGACCACCAAAGCCTTGCCCAATTCCTCTTCAGGGATGGGGGCATAAACCGCGCCCAGCGGACCGGCAATTGCGATCAGGGCGATCGATACAATGTAGCGCTTAATCATCAGCAACTTATCGCAGAACAGATAGGTCATTTCTTACCGCCGATGCAATTTATTTTCCGTGAGCCCGGGCCCAATCGCCGTCGATCACCAAATAGAAGTTGTCCGCCAGTCGTTTCTGCTCGTTGAGCGGAAACCCCGCCGGCATGCGGCCACTGATCAAACCGGTGTAAATTCGACCCCATTCACCAAAACGAGATCGCGTCCCGGCATCGCTCGCCAACTCGGCGAAAAACGGTCGGTCGAGCGTGTCCGGCGTGAGCACCATGGCAACCTGCCGCTGTTCCACGTGAATGGCATAAAACTCCCGCAAGGTCTGGGGCTGCGCCCAGGTTCGCCGCCCCGAATACCAGGCCGCTCCCGCCGGGACATCGGCCACCCACCCCACGTTGCCCTGCCCACTCCGCTCGAGTTCCTGATCCATCGCCTTGAAAAACGCCGGGTAATACGGGGGATAACTGAAATGAATCCTCCGGGGCTCCATCACGTCGTGGATCAACGGTAGAGCCTGCATAACCAGCAAGCCCAACGTCGCCCCGCCCGGCCAGTGCTTGAGCGTCGCACTGCTCTGAACCAGCACCATGAAAAAACCCGCCCCAAACAGCATAATCAAGGGAGCTCCGACCGCGGTAGCCGTCCGCTCCCCTTCGCCCGAATTCATCAGGCCTTGGGCCAACACCATCGCCGCCAGCGAAATCGCGGCCAGGGTACGCAAACGGTTCGTCCCCGCTTGCTTGAACCGATAGATCCAGCCCGTCACGAAAAAGGCGGTGAGCAGCAATCCCCCGCCCGCCCATAGGTCCCGCCGCACGGTGGTTTGCAGAGCCGTCAATACCTTGTTGCCCATTTTGTTGACGCTAAGGGGTGGGGACTCCGCCGACATCATGGTGCGCACCATCGCCGGATCCGCCGTCGCATCTCCGCTGCGCAACGCGATGCCTTGGGCCGCCAAGCCAACCGGCAATCCAATCACGCTGACATTACGCACCAGCCAGGGCGCCGCCACGACGAGCGCCGTCAGCCCGACGAGTACCGCCATGCGAGGTCGGCCCCGCCACCACGCAAATCCCCCCGCCACCAGACCCAAAACCGCCCACGGGTAGTCGGTCAAAAACAACGCGCCGACCATCCCCCCGGCCACCATCCACCACCGGACTCCCGTTTCCCCAGCCTCGACCGCCGCATCCGCCTTGGCCAAGGATTGGAAGAGCCCGAGCAACAGCACCATCGCCAAAGCCGTGCCATCAACGGCCACGACATGACCCCAAATCGAGGTCGAAGCCATCACCCCCACCCCGGCAATCAAACCCACCCGGCGATCAAACAATCGACGCCCCAACCACGCACTCTGCCCCGCCGCCACCAACAACAACCCCACGTTAAGGCCTAACAGCATGTAATCAGCCCCAAATCCCGTGGGCGCTTCCGGTACCTCCTCAAACCAGGTTTCGCGCAACCTCTCCGGCGTGACCGTCAACACCGCGGCAATCGCCAGAGCGTATCCGGGTGCATGATACACCGAAGGAAATCGAACTGCCGCGTCAAACCCCCGCCCCTGTTCCGCCAAGGTCGCGTGCACCTGGTAGTGTGCAAAAAGTTCAGCAAAAAGACGGATTGTGGTAAGTGGTTGGTAACCACACCACCACCATGAAAAAGACCACAATCCGTCCGACCAAGGACATGACCGAAAAGATCATCGCGCGCGAGCAAATGCTGGCGCTTTTACAAGGAGACGACGCCATTCGGGCGCTGT
>JAGYIG010000080.1 GCA_018402455.1 Opitutaceae bacterium | reverse complement strand
GTGCCCCCACGGGTCTGGCCGCCCACCTGGTCGCCGCCGGACAAGAGGTTCACGAGGCGTCCGTCTATACCGTCGGCGCATGGTCTCGCGTCATCCACTTGGCGGGCGACGCCTCCCCTCGCGACGAGTGCCTTCGCTTGCTGGCCACCATGCAAGCCGTCGCTGCGACGCCAAAACCGATCCGCTTGCACGTCATCACCCGCAACGGGGTGGCCCCCTCGCCCCGGGAGCGGAGCGAGCTTCAACTCAGCCATGCCGCCATTTGGGGCATGGGCCTTTCGTTTGGCCTGGAGCAGGCCGGGCGCTGGGGCGGGTTGATCGATTTACCCGCAGCCGGGTTCCCTCAGGAAGACGCCGCGGTGACCACCGAATTGTTGTCCGGCTCAGCCGAGGACCAAGTCGCGCTGCGGCCCGAACGCTATGTCCCCCGCGTGCGGCCCAACCAAATCCCTCCCCGGGAGTCCCTCAAGCTCTCGGCCGACGCCAGCTACTGGATCACGGGCGGGATGGGGGCCATCGGTTTGGCGACGGCGCGATGGCTTATTGGTCAGGGAGCCCGGCGGCTGTTCCTTTCCGGTCGTCGGGCCGCGGATGCGTCCATCCAAGGCCCCCTCGCCTCCCTCCGCCGTCTCGGCGCCGAGGTGGCGTATGTCGCGCTGGATGTCACCGACCCCTCCGCCGTGGCGGCCTTGCTCGACGAGGCCGACGCCAACGGGCATCCCGTCCGGGGCATCATCCATGCCGCCGGCGTGGCGCACAACCAGCCCTTGGTCGAGGTCACTCCGGAATCGATGGAGGCCGTGCTCCGCCCGAAGGTCGAGGGCGGGTGGGTGTTGCACGAAAACACCCGGCAGCGGGAGTTGGATTTCCTGGTTTTCTACTCCTCCATCGCCTCGGTGTGGGGTTCAAAATGGCAACTGCACTACAGCGCAGCCAACCGCTTTTTGGATGCCCTCGCCCTCCTCCGCCAGGCCAACGGACTCCCCGCCATCACCATCAATTGGGGGCCTTGGGCCGGCGGCGGCATGGCCGGGGACGAAGAACAAACCCTGCTAGCTCGCATGGGGATCACGCCCGTGGATTCGGCGGTGCAACTGGGGTTGCTCGGCACGTTGTTGCCGGGCAATCAGGTTCAGCAGGTGATCGCCCACGTCGACTGGCCGACGCTGCGGGGACTCATCGAGGGACAACGGCCACTCCTCCTGCTCTCGGAGTTGGGTGACCCCGGGGATGCCCCCACCGTCGCGGATGGGGTCGAGCACCCGTCGGCCCCGCTTGCCGCCTGGGGCGAACTCGACCCGGAGTCACGTCACGCCGCCGTGATCGCCTGGCTGCAACAGGAGCTCGCCACCGTGCTGGGCTGGAAGGCCGACCCGTTGCCCGATCCCCGCGAGGGCTTCTTTGATCTCGGTCTGGATTCTTTGTTGGCGATGGAGTTTCGCAACCGCCTGGTCAAGTCAACCGGCCGGTCGTTGCCTGCCACTCTGGCGTTTGATCACGGCAACCTCCTCGCCCTGGCGGAGTATCTGGACGCCAAATTCTGGTCCGCGCCGCCAGCCACCAGAACCGCGGCCGCCGCGCCCGCGCCGATTCCCGCCGCGGCCGTGCCCGCGGTCGGGGACGACGCTTCCGATGAGGACATCGATGAAGCGGTGCGGGCTCGTCTCGCCCGACTCGAAGCTCTCACGCGCGACACATGAGGACCCGCAAGTGACCGTCCCGCGCATAATTTTTGTTGATGGGCTGCCGGGCTCCGGCAAGTCCACCACCGCGCAGCGCCTCAGCCTGCACCTGCGTCGTCAGGGCCACGCGGCCCGTTGGGTGTTCGAACACGAGACCCCGCACCCCGTCTTCGAGGAGAGCGCCATGCGGGCGCTGCGGGAACAGCACCCCGACGCCGATCCTGGATTGTTCAGCCAGGCGCTGGATAACTACCGCAAATTGGCCCAACACCTTGTTGCCCATCCCGAGGAGATCATGGTTCTGGAGGGCGCGTTGTTTCAGGCCGCAGCGGGCACTCAGCTGTTGTTGGAACGGCCCGATGACGCCATCGACGCCTTTTTGGCAGCCACGTTGGCGGCGCTCTCTCCCCTCGTTCCCACGCTGATCTATCTTCGCCCGAAGGACCCCGCCACCGCGTTGGAGCAGACGGCCCAAAACCGGGGAGAGTGGTTCCCTCAATTTGTGGTGGCTCACCTGGCAGCCACCCCCCGCGGTCAACGCATGCAGGTCAGCACTTGGACCGACGCCCGCGCCGTGCTGAGCGGACACCAGCAGGGTTATGACCGACTTTTCGGCCGATTTGCCGGACCCCGATTGGAAGCCGATCCCCAAAACACCGACTGGAACACCCTCAATCTTCAGATCACGCAGTTTTTGGGCCTGCCTCCCATGCAGGAACCCGCCGGGGACCCCCGCTGGGCGCAACACGTTGGCCGCTACCGGGCGGAGGGTTCCGACGATGTCTGGGAATTCGTGCTCACGGAAAACGGTCTGGAGTTGAAGGGTCCGCCCTCCGCCCGCCTCTGGGCACGGCCCGAAGGGGGATTTGAGATCGAGGGCCTCGCCGTGGAAATCACCTTCGTATCGACCGGCCCGGCACCTTCCACTCGCGTGGACTGCTCAACGCGTCTTGCCTCCCTGCCCCTCCATTGGCATCGAATCTGAGCCCGTGAACCGATTCGTTCCCGCTCCCTGCCTTCATGTCTGATTCCCCCCCACCGTCTGCCCGTGAACAACAACTGCGGTTGTTGAATGCCCTGGATGAAGCAGCGGCCAAATTGGAGGCCAGTGAGCGAAAGCGGTCCGAGCCCATCGCCATCATCGGCGCGGGCTGCCGCTTCCCCGGCGAAGCCCGGGATTTGGCCGCATTTTGGCGACTGCTCGCCCTCGGAGTCGATGCAACCGGAGAAATGCCGCTGGATCGCTGGGACATCGACGCGCTCTACGATCCGGATCCCGATATCCCCGGGAAGCTCAGCACCCGGCGGGGGGCGTTTCTTGCGGATATCGATCGCTTCGACGCCGAGTTTTTCAACATTTCCCCCCGCGAAGCGACTACCCTCGATCCCCAACACCGGCTGCTCCTCGAAATCGCCCACGAGGCGCTGGACAGCGCGGGTCAGTTGCAGGACCGACTGGCCCTGAACCGCACCGGGGTGTTCGTCGGCGTGACCAACAACGACTACGCGCACCTGCTGCGGGAATACAAAACCGAGCGCCCGCTCGACGCTTACTTCATCACCGGTAATGCCCCCAACGGCGCCGCCGGACGCCTGTCCTACCAACTGGGGTTGCGAGGGCCCAGCATGACCGTCGACACCGCCTGCTCGTCTTCGCTCACTTCGGTGCAACTCGCCTGCCAAAGCCTGCGGCAGCAGGAGTGTAATCTGGCGTTGGCCGGAGGGGTGAACCTTCTGGTCATGGCCGATAGTTATGCCGCGTTATCCCGGGCCCGCATGCTGGCGCCCGACGGGCGTTGCAAAACCTTCGATGCCTCCGCCGACGGCTATGGCCGGGGCGAAGGCGGGGGTCTCATCGTCCTCAAAAGGTTGTCCGACGCCCAACGGGACGGCGACGTCATCCTCGCGACCATTCGCGGCGGCGCCATCAACCATGACGGCCCCTCCTCCGGCTTCACCGTGCCCAACGGCGCCGCCCAACGCGCCTTGCTGCAACAAGCCCTCGACGCCAGTCGGCTGACGCCCGAAGAGGTGGACTACATCGAAGCTCACGGCACCGGCACTGCGCTGGGCGATCCCATTGAGGTCAATGCCTTGGTGGAGGTTTACGGGCAGAACCGAACGACCCAAAACCCCCTTTTGCTCGGCTCGGTAAAAACCAACCTCGGCCACCTCGAATCCGGCGCCGGGATCGCGGGAGTGCTCAAGGTGGTCCTGTCTTTGTGGCACCGCCAACTGCCCCGTCACCTGCATTTCCAAAACCCCTCGCCCCGCATCGACTGGGAGGAGATTCCCCTCAAAGTCACCGGGCAGCATCAGGAGTGGGCCGACCCCGGAAGACCGCGCCGAGCGGGCGTCAGTTCTTTCGGCGTCAGCGGCACCAACGCCCATCTTATCCTCGAAGAATCCCCTCGCTCCGCCCGCGGGGATTTGCCCCTGCCACAGCGCCGATTCCGCGGAGGTAAACGCTATTGGGCGTTCAATCGCCCGCAATACGCCACGGCTCGCACGTGGTTGCACCGCATCGAATGGGTTCCCCAGCCACGGCGGGAACGCACCCACACCGAGGTGGTGTTTCAAATCGACTCCGCCGCGGAGCGGGTCCGCGAATGGGCCAAGCACGCTGCGGCCGGCTATGCGGGAGAGGCCTATGCCCGGTCGTTGCCCGCCCTGGAGCAACTCGCGGCCGCCTACGCCGCGAGGGCGATCGAGGTCTTGGGCAACGATAAATCCCGGGTGGCTGCGACTCACCAACGGCTTTGGCACCGCCTGCCCCAACTGGCCGCTGCTGCCCCGGCAGACTCCTCGCCCGCAACCTTGGTGCGCCAACTCCTGATCGATCAGCCCGATGCCGTGATCGAGATCAAACTCCTCGAACGCTGCGGCGAGGCCCTTCCCGAAGTGCTCACCGGTCAGATCGATCCGCTCAGCCTGCTTTTCCCCTCCGCGACCACCCCCACCGCCGGAGACCTCTACGGCAAAAATCCAGTGGCACGGGCCTTGAATGATCTGGTCAGCACGTGGATCGCCGCCGCCCAGCCGTCCGCCCCTCCCTGCCGGATTCTGGAGATCGGCGGGGGCACCGGGGCGACCACGGCCCCGGTGCTCGCGGCGTTGCCGTCGGGGTCCGTGGACTACACCTTCACCGATATTTCCCCGCTTTTTCTCGCGCAGGCTTCCACCCGATTTGGCGACCGCGACGGCTTCACCTGCCGGGCGCTCGATATCGAAAAGGATCCCTTGGCCCAAGGATTTGCCGTCGGCGAATTCGATCTCATCATCGCCGCCAACGTCGTGCATGCGACCGCGGACCTTCGCCAGACGCTTAGCCATGCCCGCACGTTGCTGGCGCCCGGAGGCCAACTCGCCTTGGTCGAGCTCACCGCTCCTCTGGCCTTTCTCGATCTGGTATTTGGACTGACTGAAGGGTGGTGGCGCTTCACCGACCACTACCTCCGGCCGGACCACCCGTTGATCGACCGGCCCACCTGGATCACGCTCTTGAATTCCAGCGGCTTCGGTGCCGCCGCCGCTCACCATCTGCCGGAATCCACTGGTTCGGTTTTCAGTCAACAGGCGATGCTGACGGCGACCGCGACGGGGTCCGCGGCCGCAACCTCCGGATTGACCGGACGCTGGCTCTTTATCGGCGATCTCGACCCCACCCTGCAGGAACGGCTTCTCGCTGAAGAGGCCGAGGTGGTGATCACCCCAACCGATCAGATTGACCCGATCAAGTCGGCGGCCGCTTGGACCGGAGTGGTGTATTTTCCTCCGGACGGCGTCGCCGCGCTGGACGAATCTCCGCTGCGTATCGCCGTCGAAATCGCCCATGCCCTGATCGATTCTCCGGCGCCTTGGTGGATTCTGACCCGGGGCGCAGTGGCCGCCCTCCCCACCGACCCCGTCCCCCAACTTGCCGCGGCCGGGCTCTGGGGATTCGCCCGCACGGTGGCCCAGGAACATCCCGAACTGCAGGTTCGTCGGATCGATATGGAGCCCACCTCCCCCGGGGCCGGCGATCAACTCATCGCCGAACTCCAGCGGCCCGATCGGGAAGATCAAATCGCCTGGCGCGAGGGTCGGCGGTTGGTGCCCCGGCTTCGCCCCTCCCCCACCGCGGAACCCGCCACCCCGTTCGCCGTCTCCGCCGAGGGCACCACGCTGATCGTTGGTGGCACCGGCGGACTGGGGCTGTCGTTGGCCCATTGGCTCGCCGAGCAAGGGGCTCGCCACCTCGTCCTGGCATCCCGTCGCGCACCCGATGCCTCCGCTCGGTTGGCGCTGCAATCGCTGGAAATCGCCGGCATCGACGTCCGCATCAAACAAGTCGATGTTTCCCAAGCCGAGGAGGTTTCCCGGCTCCTCGCCACCATCGCGCAGGAAGGACCCCCCTTGCGGGGTGTGGTCCACTCCGCCGGTGTGCTGGACGACGGCGCACTGCGCCAATTGGAGTGGTCCCGCTTCGCCCCGGTCCTCGCGCCCAAGGTCGCCGGGGCCTGGCATCTGCCGGTGGTGTTTGTGGTGA
>JAGYIG010000008.1 GCA_018402455.1 Opitutaceae bacterium | reverse complement strand
GCCAGCTTCTCCCCTGCCGCGTAGGAGGCTTCAAAGGCGATCTCTTCGAAATCGCTGTAAACATCACCAAAGCTTTTACCATCCACGTCCACGGGGAGGCTGCCGGCCGGCAGGCCGAGCAACACCGAGCCGTCAAAGGAGAGATCGCGGTGGAAATCACCGTCGGTGATCGGAGCAAAACCGGCCTTGAAGCCGACGCTCCAGTTGGCTGACAGGGACACCGCGCTGAGCGCGAGCAGGGCGGTGATCAGGGTGCTGCTTAGGTAGGGTTGGGGAGTGAATAGTTTCATGAGAGGTTTCAAGCTGCGTGATGATACGGTTGGCAGCAACGCGCCGTAATGTCCGTTTGATTCTAACCTTCGACCCAGATGCGCCGGTGGATTCAAAACGCCAAAGAAATAGGGGAACAGGCGAATAAAATGGGCCCGCTGTTGACATGAAGAGCATGGCGGCGGCCCTGCCTCTGGTTGATAGCCGAGGAAAGAAGAGGCCCTACTGTTGGGCTCTGCCTGCGATCGGACCCCGAGAAAGAGCAGGTCGTGAGGGGTGCTCCCTGCTTGCTACCCAAACAGTTGGGGCGGCGGGGTCGGTTACTCGCGGGGGGCGGCGGCGGTGGGGTCGTCCCAGTAGATGGCGTCGCGGAAAGCCTTGTGCGCGGGCACGGTATTGAAGGGCATGAATTGGGTGAAGAGTACGGCGGCGATGTCGTTGACCGGGTCTACCCAGAAGAGGGTGCTGGCCCGGCCGTCCCAGAAAAACTCCCCGATTTCGCCGGAGTTTTCCGTCGGGGTGGCCGGAGAGGCGATGCGCACGGCGAAGTTGATGCCAAAGCCCATCTGCCCCTTGGTCGGCAACCAGAGGCTGTCGGTGAGGGTGGCGGGCAGCGCGTTGCTCGCCATGAGGCGCACGGTGTCGGGCTGCAGGATACGGTGCCCGTCGAGCTCGCCGGCGTTGAGCAACATCCGGGCAAAACGCATGTAATCATCCAGCGTGGAAATCAGCCGGGAACCGCCGGGGGTAAAGGTGCGGGGCGCCAAATGGTAGGCCACCTCGGCAGGGTCTTCGGGAGCGAAGCTGCCGTCGTCCTGCCGTTCATAGATGCGCGTGCGGCGGTGGTCGTGCTCGGGGCCGATGTAGTAGGCCGTCTCGTGCATCCCCAGCGGTTCGAAGATCTTTTCCCGGACGTAGGCGGCGAAGGGTTTCCCGCTGATGCGCTCGACCAGAAAGGCCTGAATATCAACCGAGTCGCCGTAGAGCCACCGTTCCCCGGGATGAAAGCCAAGGGGGATGCGTCCCAGCAACTTCGCCATTTCGGTGAGGGTGTGGTCCTGGTGCTTGGGGTCCGACTGGCGGTAGGCGGCGGCGATGAAGGGGATGTCCTGCCCTGGGTCGGATCCTCGGCTGAAGCCCGCCGTGTGGCGGGTGACGTCGCGGATGGTGGGTGCCCGGTGCGGGGATTCGAGCATGGGGTCTCCCTTCTCGTCGAGGCCGACAAAAACCTTCAGATTGGCGAACTCCGGCGCGTATTTGGCCAGCGGGTCATCGAGGCGGAAGGCCCCGTCCTCGTAGAGGGTCATCAACGCCACGCCCGTGATGGGTTTGGTCATCGAGTAGATGTAGGCCAGGGTGTCGCGCTGCATGGGACGTCGCTCTTCCCGCATGGCAAACCCATGTGCCCCGAAATAAACCTCTTCGCCCTTTTCGAAGATAAGTCCGGAAATGCCGACCAGGCCGTGTTCCTCGATCAAATTGGCGAGAGCCTGGTCAACCCGATCGGGGTCGACCAGTCGATCCGGGGGCGTAGAGGCGACCGCCGCCACCGGCCACCATGAGCACAGGATCGCGACTAAGCAAAACAGGGGACGTTGCATGGGAGTAGGACAAGGGGTTGAGGGGGAGGATTGGGGCTGAGGGCTGAGCATGGCGGTCCCTGAGGGGCGGGTCAAAGGGTGCCGCCACTTAAGCTTAACTAATTGCTTCGGGCCCTCTTGCGGGTGGGGGGAGGCGAAAGCTCCGCGGGCGGCGTGATCAGCTCAGCTCTCTTGCCGGGGGAGGGTGACGGCGGCCTTGAACGCGTTCTGGTAGCGATCGTATCGGATTTTCCAGTCGGCTGAAGTCGGATCGGGGGGCAGGGGGCCAAACCGGGCGAGGCAGTGGTTGAGCAGGTCCGATGCGACATGGGGGGGCAGGGTCCCGCCATCGATGAACAGGCAGTTGCTGTCCGCGGGGGCGGTGGGGCGGCCGTTTTGGGCGAGACGCACCACGGGGATGCCCTGGTGCACCGCCAACTCCAGCGCCCGATGGGTGCCGGGACTGAAGCGACCAAAGGGGTTGCCCACGCCCACCACCCCGGTCGCGGCAGCGGTGCTAAACTTGAGTTGGGCGAGCTGCATCAGCACCGCCATTTCGGTGGCTCCCTCCTTGGTGATGTTGCCCGGCATGCCGGACTGATCCGTGATGATGGTCACGGGCTCCGCTGAAGTCGCCGCCCACGACGACCCGGCCAAGAGGAGGGTCAGGAGCAGTCTCAGGGAGTTGGATCGTGACGGGGGCACCCGCCAGATGAAGCAGATCAAGTGCCAGAGGTTCGCCGGGATTTCCGGGCGGGACCTGGCCGGGATTGCGCCGGGGCTCTATCCGGTGGGTGAGGCGGATTGCGCCGTGACCACCAGTTGCATGAGATCGCGCAGCGGCGAGTCCGGCGTGGCGATCTCGCGTTGGCAAAACGCCATCACTTGCTCGTGGCGGGAAGCGGCCACCGCCAGCCACCAACGGTCCTGCAGGGTGAGGTCATCCCGGGTTGCCATGGCCTCCATGATGGTGCGCAGGACAGCTTCGTCACCGGTCGCAAGATACACGCCCCATTTCAAATAGGCGTCGCGGCTGGAATGAATCTCGGGATCGTCCAATTTCGGACTGCGCTCCATCACTTCGATCAATTTGGCTCCCAGTTCCTCGCCCACGATCTCGGTCGCGTAGTAGGCCAGGTAAGACGCCCCTTTGGGGTGTCCGGCGCTCCACAGTGCGCAGATCATCAAACGCCGCTCCCGTTCGGGCAGCAGTCGACTGTAGGTCATCCACTCGTCGATGGAGTCGGGGTTTTGCCGAAAAACACTCGCGAAGAAACCGATGCCCACGGGCACGTTGTCGGGCAGGGCAAAGTAATTGTTTCGACTCAGGGCAAAGACGGCGGTGACGAACTGATCGGGATTCGGTTGCTGGTAGTAGTATTCCAGCCAACCTCCCGCCGATCGGGACAGGTTATCCGTTCGCGCGGAGGCAGCGATTGCCACGGCCGCCAGGACCACGGCAATCCCACCGCGCAACCTGAGGGTTGAGGCCGGCGAAATCATGGAAAACTAGAAAATAATGAGAGGGCGTCAGGGGCACCCGGCAAAACAAGGAGCAACCGACGAAGGGGTTGGGAGGAACCTATGAGCTGCGGCTCGGGCGGTAAAGCCGACGTCACCTGAAAATAATTCATACCTCCCGGCGAGGCCCGCTGGTCATGTTTACCGGCGGGTAGAACCCGTGAAGGGACAGGTAAAATATGGGGCTTTGCGAAGGCATTGTCCGAAAACGGTAGCCCGGCGTGGAGAGAGCGTTGCTAGACTGTCAGTCTGCTCCCGGGTCAGCGACCCCGGCACCTTTCGGCGCCGTTCGGGTCGCGCGGTAGGGGCCTCGCTTGACGAACCCCGATCCGCCCGGCCCGGCCGCTCCGCCGCAACGGGCGGCGTCAAGCGCCGCCCCTACCCACGCCGCGGTCTGCCTTCCGCGGGGCCGCGGTCGTTGACGGCGGGTTCTTGTTGCTGGGCTTGTTAAGGGACAGGTTAATAAAAGTCTTCCATTGCTGGATTTTGGGACGGTGGGCATCGCCGTTGGTCCCTGGGGTTTTGTCTTGTGCGTTCGAGGTCCGGGGCCGATTTGTTTTCCGTCGAAAGGGGATGTCTTCCTCGACGTTTTGACCGCCAACCTCGCCATGCAGAACCTGCCGAAGATCATCGCTGTTGCGGGTCCTTCGTGCTCGGGAAAATCCCGCGTCGCGCAGGGCTTGGTCGCCGCGCTCGGCGATTCGCAGTGCCAGAGTATTGCCCTCGATCATTACTACCGCGATCTGCGGCACTTGTCTGCGGCACAGCGGGCGTGGCACGACTTTGACTGCCCGGATGCGTGGGAGAGCGAACTGCTGGTGAAGCATGTGGCGCAGCTGAAACGCGGCGAGCCCGTGGCCATACCCCAGTATGATTTCACGGTGCACCTCCGGAGCGAGACCACGGCCACCGTGATCCCGGCGCCTTTCATCATCCTCGAAGGGCTCTTTGCCCTTTGTTATCCGGCGCTGCTCCCGCTGATTGATTTGGGCATCTTCATCGACATCGATGAGGACACCGCACTGGCCCGGCGCATCCAGCGAGACGTGCAGGAGCGGGGTCGCACCAGGGAATCCGTCGTCACCCAATTCCGGACCACCGTGCAGCCGGCCGTCGAACGTTACGTCCGGCCCTCCGCCGCCGCGGCGGCGTTACGATTTGATGGCAACGCCGGTCTCGCCAGCAGCATTGCGACCATCGTAACCCGCCTCCGCTGACGCGCCGGCGTGGGCCGGGTGAGCGGAGCGGAATCGGAACGCCCACAACGCAGGCGGGACGTCCGGGCTCCCCTCTGAACCTTCCCCTCTTGCTTAGTTCAAGGGGTCGGGGCTCACGAGTCGGACGGGCGGATGCGCAGGAGTTGGCCTTCGGTGGCGTCGGTCAACACGTAGAGGCCGCCGTCCGGGCCCAGGCGCACGTCGCGGACCCGTTGTTCGATGGGGATGCGGGTTTCTTGGAGGGCGGCCGGGTTTGGGGCGGAGTGGATCACGCGCACCTCCTGGCTCCGCAGACCGCCGGAAAGGAGGGCGCCTTGCCAGGAGGGGAATTCTTCACCGCGGTAGACCACCAGGCCGGACGGGGCTTGGGTTTCCATCCACACCAGTTTGGCGTCTTCCATACCTGGGAGGGTGGTGGCGTCGGAGATCGCGGTGCGCAGTCCGTAGTTCCGGGAAAAGGTGGCGGCGGGCCAGCCGTAGTTGCGGCCGGGTTGGAGCAGGTTCAACTCGTCGCCCTGCGAGGCACCGTGTTCGTTGGCCCAGATTTCACCGGTCTCTGGGTCGCGGGCAATGCCTTGAATATTGCGGTGCCCGTAGCTCCAGAGTCCGGGCAGGGCGTTGCCGTCGAACGACGGATTGTCGGTCGGGATCGAACCGTCGGGGTGCAGGCGGAGGACTTTGCCAAACGCGGTGGCGGGGTTCTGGGCTTGTTGCCGGATGTCCTCACCGTCCAATGATACGGGCGGGTTGCCGCCGTCGCCAACGGTCAGGAGCAGGGTGCCGTCGGGTAGAAACAGAATTCGCGAGCCGAAGTGCTGGCCGCTGGGTTTGTCACGGGGGTTGCGCCAGAGGACTTCAAAATCCTCCACGCCGGCGCCGGTCCAGCGCGCGCGGGCCAGCTCGGTTCGGTTCGCCTCGGTGTCGCCGGTCGCGTAGGTGAAGTAGAGGAGGCCGTCGGTGGCAAAGTTGGGGCTGGCGACCACGTCCATGAGGCCCCCTTGGCCCCGCGTGATGCCCCCGGACCCGCCGGAAGTGACCGCTACCGGAAAGTCGATCGGGTCGCTCAAAACCCCCTGATGCAAGGACCGCAGGGTGCCCCGTTTTTCGGTGATAATGGCGGTGTGGTCAGGCAGCCAGGTGATGCTCCACGGCAGGAAAAGATCCTGGGCGATGACCTCCAGCTCGAAGCCGGTTTCGGCCGCGACTTTACCTTGCGAAAGGGGAACATCGGTTTCCGCGCGACAGGCCGCCCAGGTCAGGAGGGGGAGGAGGGCCAAGGCAACGAGGTGAGCTTTCATGGAGGGAAAAAGTTCCAACTCCGTCGCGATTCAAGACCCGACAACCGAAAATAAAACCGATTTCATGACCAGCGGAGGCGGCGGATCGGGCGTCACTTTGATCGCCGCGTCCACCCAACAAAAAGCGCACCTGGGAGGGTGCGCTGGAGAAATTCGGGCGGGGAGCCCTCGGTGGGCGGGACGGATTATTTGGCGTGTGAGCCGTCGCAATAGCCCTGCGGGTCCTGGGTCTTGCCGCAGCCGCATTTCTTGCGGTCGGGTTTGGCGTGCGAGCCATCACAATGGCCTTCCGGGTTCTGGGTTTTGCCGCAACCACACATCTTGGGGGCTGAGCTAGGTTGATGGGAGACGTCGGTCATAAAGGATCCCTCGAGGTGGTGGACCCTTTAGCGACCGGACACAAGCCCGGACCATTTTGGACGTTGTTTGGCCATGACCGAAGTGGGTGAAGGATGGGTAGGATCGAAGCTCAACGGCGACGGTGGTCGCGTGGCGTTCGCGTGGTGGTGCTCGGCAGCCTACGGCGGCGGTCTCGGCGCGACGCGCCCGACCTTGCCGTTCGTTGTCCAGCAGGGTTTCGGACCCCAAGGGAACAGGATTCTGGTTCGAGCTTCCCGGAGCTACTCGATGACTTGGATGGTGGGCGGCGGTCTGGCGGGTTTGGATTCTCTGCCGATGTCGATGTCGTATTGCACCGCGAGGATCGTGCGCAGGCGGGCCGCGTCATACAACTCGCCTTGGTAGGCGGCTGTGGGCACCCCGTGGTAGCAGCGGATGCGCAGGGTCAGCTCCGGAATGGAAACAGGGACGGGAGTCGAGGAACTTATCACTCCCGCGCCGGAAGTCGTACCCAGACCGCCGGTGGGCGAGCCAATGCCAATGCCCCCAACGGTGCCCCCGGTCGAAATACCACTGCCGGAAGATCCGATGCCCCCAATTGGGGTGGTGGTAGGGCGCATTCTCCACTTGGTTTGAACGTCCTCCAGCTCGTCTTCCACGACAAAGTGGCTGAAGCCATATTCCAAGGTCACCTCTGCTGCGCGCAACAGGGTCAATTCCCGCATGCGGTTGGAGGGCTGTCCGCCGGATTGATTCGAAAGGTAGGTGACCTCGAATTGGTTGTTCCCAATGGGGTTGGTGGAGTGGCCGCCGCTGCCCCGGCTGCCCACCTCCGAGTAGGGCACTCCGCAACCTGTGAGGACCACCAAGAGGAAAGAGGGGGGGCAGAGGAAATAGATCGGTCGGACCATGGGGCGCGGCTAAACCTGAGAGCGGTGGGGCGACGAAAGAAAGTGTCAGCATGGCACGGGCTTGTTGCGACGCAAGGGGGCAATACAAAGGCTGGCGGAGATTACCGACCGGTTTGGTTTGAACGCGGGACAGCGGTAGAGCGCCGGCGGAACGGAACGAGGCGCGTTTGCGATAAATCGGCTGCCGCGGGCGCGGAGATTGGCATCAGCGCACGAGGCGTCGCTTGCGCGCTTGAGGCCGTCTAAGTCGGATCGGCCTCCCGTTCAGGGGCATATGCTCCTGACGAAAACTCTGGTTTCACTCATTAGGGTGGCCTCGGTTGAACGTAGGGCTTCTGATCAGGTTTGACGGGCCGTTTCATCCCCGCAAATGCGATTACGATCCGGCCCCTTGTCCCCCGTTTCCCCACCCGTTAAACTCAATCGGTTAAATTGAATTTCGCCTCACATCAAACCTCTCCCTTGGACGGAAAAGTCGTAGGGGCGCCCCTTTCCCGCCGGAGTCTGCTTCGTCTCTTTGGCAGTGCCACGGCACTGGCGATGCTGCCTCGGACGACCTCGGCGCGGGGGCTCATGCCTCAGGTGGGTCCGGCGCCTCGGCTGTTTTTCAGCCCGGCGGAGGTCCCACGCATCCGAGCCGGGGCCACCAGTGCGATCCTCTCGCCCGTCGTGGAGGGCTGGGCCGGGGAGGGCGTGACCACGACCCGGGAGGCCCTCGCTCGCGCCGAGCAGACCGGCATTTTGTACACCGATTTCCGGGCGGCCCTGAAAGAGCTCCGCCAGCAAGGGATCGTCCAGATCGTCTGTCCCGATCCCTCGCGCGAAGCCATGCTGCTGGAGGGCCTCGACCAAATCTTAGCCATGCCGAAATGGGACTACATGCTCGATGGCGACACGACCATCGGATTGCTGGTGGCATCGGTGACCATCGATACGGTTGTCTTTCTCCGCGAGGTGCTAGGCGATGCGCTTGGCGCCGACCGCGAGGCCCAACTCATGGCGGCCATCGCCGCGAAAGGATGCGCTCCCTGTTCGCGAATTCTTGATGGCATGGTCGACCCCAGCACGGTGACGGGCTGGCGCATGGATGAGCGTCACTCCCGACTCTTCGACATCGACTTCACCAACTGGCCCGTGATCCTTGCGACCACGAACCTGCGCGCGGTCCCGGCGGCCTCACTCGGCATCGGCGCGCTGGCGATTCGAGGGCATGACGACCGGGCGGACGGGTGGCTCGATCAGGCGATTTATAACACCCGCGCCATTCTCGACCTCTTCAATCCCGACGGGAGTTATCACGAGGGCTTTGGCTACGCCACGGGCACGCTGCTCCACATTTTTGGGTTCCTCGAGGCGCACCAGCGCGCCGACGGCTCGATCCGGTGGGCCGACGAGATCGATCTGGAAGGGATGGTGAAATACTATCTTTCGATGCAGGCGGGCCGCAAACCCGACGGAACCCCCGACATCGTCAATTTCAGCGATGCGTGGAACAGCGGTTCGTATTGTGTGCCCGCGTGGCTCGCTCCCGCCAATTGGCGGGAACTCCCGCCGGGGAGGTGGCGCAGTTTGCCGTCGAGCAGGCGTCCTACGCCAGGTCCTATCTGGATGTGCTGTGGTGACTTTGACCGGGCCGTGAGTCCTCCCGCGTCGTATCTCAACGTTCATTGGACTGCGACTGGATCGTTTGCCGCACCGGGCTGGGCGGCCCCCCTGATGCTGTGCGCTGGCGTTTCGCAGCGGCGGACCGGGTAATCACGAACACGCCGACCGGAACCACCTCTTTACAAAGTCTATGGTGAGCGGTCGCTGACGGACCCGCAAAACTGCCTACGACTGGCGCCAGCCGAAGTGGCTTCTCCGGCTCACGGAATCCCACAATGCCGTGCTGATTGACGGGCGGGCCATCACTACCGCAGACGCGTAAAGAAGGCACCAATCCGGAGTCAGGCTGGAGGCCCGACTCTACCCGGCTGGAGCCGGACGAACGCTCAGGCGGAAACGCGTCTGGTGGACGAGCGACGCTACGCCCGCCTACGCTGGTGAACGACTCGTCCAGCGGGTCCGCCGCACGGTCTTGTTTCAGAAGCCGGACGTCGTGGTGGTATTCGACGAGATCGAGGCGAGCGCGGCGGTGTTCCGTCGGCTCGGTTCCACTTGGAAACCGGGATGGCAACGCCCAACTGTTTTCTCACGAAAAGTCCTTCCGGTTGGTCCGCCGTCCCCGCCGCCTCACCGGCCACGTTTCTTCCCGGGCGAAGCTGGCGATCGATTTGGAGCCAACTCGATTTGCCCGGAGAGTGAGGGGGTCTACCTGTTCGCCGAGGTGACCCTTCAGCCGGGGCGGATGCACCAGCTCGTCACGGTGCTCTGCGCCACGCCTGCTGGCGGGACGAATCACAATTGTCGAGGTGATGCCTCAGCCCGAGTCGGGTGGAGCTTCGTCGTTGAGGCGCTGCGGGCGCATTGATTTGGTCGGCGGCGCTCCCGAGGTGACCCGGGGTTGACGCTTTGTCGGAAAACGGAGCGAGACCGCCCGCCGATCGCTGCCTCAAATCCCGCTGCTGGGCGTGAGCCCGCCGGCGGGAGCACGGGTGGCGCGTTTTGCATGTCATCAAGCGCGCGTTTGCTGGATCGAAGCGGACGAGCGGGGGCCGCCGTTGTCCGTCTCACTTACGTAAACCTTTTTAGCGCAAATCTGGCTCGGAAATTTCCACCCCATTCATAGGGCCGTTCGCAGGCATCGAATCAAAATATCCTTAGGGAAACCATGCTGAGCAGGTAGACACGCAACGGCGTAAACCAGAAGTAAGCGAAATCCGTTCTGATCAAGATTTGCAATGCGAGCTGTGGCGCGGAGCAGCCGATCGATTAACGTTGAGTTGCGCAAGGCGCGGCGATTCTAGCGCGTTCGCAGTGTATCCGGTTATTGGATTTGGTAAACGCGGCGCTGCTTGACGGGCCCGACCAGCCCCGGACGTATCGGCATTTCGATCTCGCCGACCCTACGGTCGGCGCTCGACTGACCTGACGTTTCAATTTGCCAGTTCGGCTAAGGCCGATCTGTTGACAACAATTCGAAGACTTAGGCTCACGCCGAAAGTCCTCACACCCACCCCAACTGAACACACCAAGGATATGAAAACTAGATCCACCAAACTATGGCGATTTTTGCCATGTATGTTGATCACTCCCCTCGGCCTGTATGCTCAAGCGACCAATGAGACCATCGATGACGAAAATGTCGTCGAGCTCTCTCCGTTTGAAGTTACCGGCGATACCGACGTCGGGTATCAAGCGACCTCTACGCTCGCTGGCACCCGTCTGCGCACTGAACTGCGCGATATTGGCTCCTCCATTTCGATTGTGAATGAGGAATTCCTGACCGACACCGGTTCGACCAACCTCGAAGATGTCCTCATCTTCACCCCGAACACCGAAGTCGGTGGTATCGGTGGTAACTTCTCCGGTTCCCAGGGCGCGAGCCCCATTCCGGAACAACAGCGGGACAACCCGTCCGGTGGTATCACCCGCGTGCGTGGTCTGGCTGGTGCCGACCTAACCCGCGATTACTTCCTCACGAGCGTTCCCTTCGACACCTTCAATACCGACCGTATTGACGTGCAACGCGGAGCCAACTCCGCGTTGTTCGGTCTGGGCAGTCCCGGTGGTATCGTCAACGCGTCCACCATTCGGGCCGACTTCCTCGGCAATCGCGGTCGGGTGCGTTTCGAGACCGACCAATACGGCACGACGCGTTACTCGATGCGTTACAACCAGATGATCGGCGACTTCGCCGCCATCCGGGTGGCCGGCCTGTCAGAGGACAAGAAATACGAGCAGAAGCAAGCCTTCCTCGAAGACGATCGTCTGTTCGTGTCGGCGACCGTGAAGCTGCCCTTTGGCCTCACCGCCCGGGCCAGTGCCGAAGTCGCTGAGCGCCACTCCGCCAACCCCGACTACGTCCCACCGAATGATGGTATCACACCGTGGATCAATCTCGGTAAACCGGTTGTCAACGACCCGGCCTTGGGTGGTTCGATCTTCCGCGACACCGGTCTGTTCTTCCCCGGTCGCGCCAACAATCAGGTGATGACCCTGGCGCTGCCCGGTCTGTCGAGCGGTCACGCGACCTTCTACCAGGATCCCTCCAACCCCGAGCCGACCTTCGGTGGCGCGGCCTACATTCGGGCGAATGAAGGGCTGCCCCGGCCGTATCCGGTGGGCACAGGTGAGTGGATGATGCTCATGCCCTTCCCCGAAGAGCAGATCATTCGCCGCACCGGTGGTTTCCGTTCCGACGGAACCCGGGTGGAAGAAGGCACCGCCGGATTCTACTCCAACGGCTTTGTGGCGCAGCAGATCACTGATCGCAGCATCTTCGACTACCGGGAGAACCTCTTCAACGGCGGCACCGCTCAACAAGGCGCCGACTGGGAAGTCTACACCGCGAGCCTCGAGGGTAACTACTTCGACAACCGCTTGGGCTTCGAGGTCTCCTACTACGAGGAAGACTTCGCCAGCCGAGGCAACAACTCGCTGCAGGGCATCACGCAACGCACGATCTACATCGATCCGAACGCGTATCTCCTCGCCACGACCGACGGCACCGGCGACGGCCCGCTGATCCCCAATCCGAACTTCGGACGTCCGGTGATGGGCGGCAGCGCGGGTGGTAACGACCTCTACAACAACCGCAATGGCTTCCGGATCCAGGCCTATGGTGAAATTCGTTTCGACGACTTCATGGCTGAGGACAGCTGGGTGACCAAGCTGCTCGGCCGCCTGACCCTTACCGGTTTGATGGACGAAAGCTCGGTCTTCGCCAAGTCGGCCTACTCCCGGGGCGACCGGTTGGACCAACGCACCGTCGCCGCCGCCCTTGGCGGGGGTTCGATCACGGGTTACGTTTGGCCCGCCGAACGTTCCGGTCAGCAGTTTGCGCTGCCCGTGACCAACGACAGGAACTTCCTGAACATCAACTCGCTCAGCGACCTCGCTGGTGCCGGGATTCAGGGCGTTTCGTTTGGCCGTGAGCGCTCCCACCTTCAAGGGGGCCTCTACAACACCTACACCGGTTGGAACCAACACACCCAGCGGTTCACCACGTTCGATACGGAAGTGCGCACGATGTGGGATGATGAGAACAACTACCCGGCGGCGTTCTTCGCCAGCAAGCGGCGCACGGATGTCGAATCCGAAGTGCTCGTTGGTCAGTCCTACCTCTGGAATGACAACATCGTGCTCACCGGCACCTGGCGTAGCGACACCTCCTCCACCGCCAGTGTGGGAGCCCCGACTGTGCCCGGTCGCCCTGATGTCGATAACACCCTCCTGCCCGCCTACGTGCTTGGTCCGCAAAAGTCAGACTTGGTTGAAACCTACAATGATGAGACCACCTCGTGGTCGGCCGTGGTGCACTCCCCGGACTTCATTGAGGAAATGCTGCCGGCCGGTTTGAACCTGTCGTTCCACTACGCGGAGTCCGATAACTTCGTGCCCTCCGGATCCAACGTGAACATCTTCAATGAACTCGTTCCCGCCATCTCCGGTGAGACCGAGGAAAAGGGATTCACGGTCGGTGCCCTCAACGGCAAGCTGCAGGCGCGCTTCAACTGGTTTGAAACCAGCTCGGCCAACAACCGCTTCGAAAACAGTGCGGTCAATGCCCCGGCCGGTATCTTGGTCAATCTGGCCCATCAGCTGGATAATCCCGCCAACATCGCTCAAGGCTTCACGGCGGCGGACGCGCAAGCGGTCCTGCCTCCCGCTGGGGTCATCGGCGTGAGCGGCTTCCAGGTTGATTGGAACAACCCGGCGGCAGCGACCTCGAACCGTAACTCCGCCGACACCGGCACGCGGGACTTCACCGCCGAGGGTATGGAAGTGGAGATCGCCTACAATCCGACCCCGGAATGGACGATCCTGCTCACCGTCGCCCGCCAGGAAACCGTGACCAGCAACACCTTCCCGGTGATGCAGGAATTCATGAACGACTTCGTGATTCCGCAGTGGGTCAACAGCAGCTTCGCCCAGAACTACTTCATCAACGATACCGCGAGCCAAACCCTCGCGGAGCTGGCGCAAACCGTCATCGTTGACAACGTGGTTCGCGGAGCCCTGCAGGACGGCCAACCCTCCTTGGAGCAATCCGAGTGGCGTTGGAACATCAACACCAGCTACAACTTCGGGCGCTTCGAAAGTGGCCTCTTGAAGTATGTGGGTGACCTCACGGTCGGTGGTGGTGTGCGTTGGCAGGACAAGGTCGGCATCGGCTTCGCCGTTGACCGCAACGCCTTGGGCGACTTCGCCCAGAACGTGAATCGCCCCTACTGGGGTGACTCGACCCTGTTCGTCGACGTGTTCGCTCGTTCGCGCTGGAAACTCGCCAATGATCGCGCGTTCACCTTCCAGTTGAACATCAAGGACCTGACCAACAACGACGACCTCCAAGCCTACGTGGCCAACCCTGACGGGTCTGAGCTGTATCGTATCTTCGAGGGCCGTATGTTCTCGGCCTCCGCGACGTTCGAGTTCTAAGCCACGCGAAGCACCGCTTCGCTTGTCGTCTTAAATCGCAACCGGCTCCCAGTCATTTGGGAGCCGGTTTTTTCATCCCCTTTGCGGTCTCCGTCGTCGGGGCTAAAAAGGAGCCGGGGACCTTACGGAAGGTAGCTGAATACGAGGAGCAGCAAGACATACCTCATGATGCGCAACGAACAGGCTATCGCGAAGAATCGCCAAGCCGGCAGTTTGGCCACGCCGGCTAGCATCGTAATTGGATCCCCAATCACCGGGGCCCACGACAACAGGAGAATGCGGCTGTCAAATTTACGGTAGAGATAGGCTACTACGCGATTGATCCGGTTTTCGGATTGCAGGTGGTTGGTGGTCGATTTTTCAATGCCCCGGCCGATCAGATAGTTGAGGGCAACCCCTAGGCAGTTGCCGACAGACGCTGTGAGCAGAGCCTTCCACGGGTCCACGCCGAAGTATAAAACCGCGTAGAAAACGACTTCGGATGAAACCGGCACGAGCGTAGCCGCGAGCAGACATTGGAAAAAGAGTCCGATTAACATAGCCGAAGTCAAAGGCGTCATCTGCGGTTGCTCACTCGAGAGCCACCAAAAAATGCGGGCTAAACCGCGTATTTCATCCTCAACGGGAATGTCGGCCCGGTCTGGCCACGGCCACGGCTCTCCGGCGTAGCGCGGCGCTTTAGGCCGCGATTCGAAGGTCCAGCGGGCCTTAAATGCGGGCTAAAGCACCGCACTACTTTTTGAGCAACCGAGGATGAAATATGCGGGCTAATTCATCTGGAAGCCCAAGGCGTCGAGTTCGCTGAGCTGAAACGGCGCGCTGGCGAGGAGCTCCTGCAGTTTTTCCAATGCCGCATCGCGGGTGGGCACCTCAATGGTAGCGGCGCCATCGTCCCGGTCATGAAGGTGTACCGCCCAAGCTCTGGCAAGATCGTGGAGGTGGTCCTGAAAGATAGACCCATGCAGGTAGTTGCCGGGAAGACCAGGATGAGGACCGGCACCGGGGATGAGAAAGAGACTGTGAATGGGGTCGTGCACGACGGTGCCGTCGTGTTTGGCCCGGTGGAGCAGTTTTCGCCCCACGGCGATGCCCCGCAAGTCTTCCGCCGCTTCGCGTCGCTGCGCAGGCAAAGAGGCCACGTAGCGGTCATAGATACGGTCATCGGATTCCAAGGTCGATTGCTCGGCCTCTGCCATCATTACCGCTTCCAGATTTTCAGCGTGGAAGCAGGGCAATTGGGCGAGCGTGTGCATCGTCACATAACCGTCCTTGTGGTCGGCGGAAGGGTAGACCTGGTGCGCGGAGACCAATCGGGCCAAGGCCTCTTGATGCGCGGGGGTCACCGGCACCGCTCCGGTGGGGTTGGATGCGATCATCTCCAACAAGTGTTGATCGAACTGGGCCTGGGAGTCGAGGGGCATGGACCTAGTAAACGCGACGACGCCAAAAACTAAAAACTAAAACCGTCAGTCCATTCCCAGCCGCCGGGTTGCCCTCGGTCCCGCTGATCCAGGCCACCGTTTTTTTTAAAATAATGCCCTCGAGGCGGTTAGCGTGCAGGTTTCGACTGCTTGCTCGATTGCCGGGCAAATTCACGCAGGTCCATCACCTCGTCTCCCTCATCCATGATCTCATGTCCGATCAGGCTTTCGATGACGTCTTCCAGGCTGAGCACGCCGGTAAACCCGCCGAATTCATCGACGACCATGGCCAGGTGGGCGCGCTGGCGCAGGAACAGGCCAAAGGCGCTCTTGAGCGGCAGGTTTTCCGGAATAATGATCGCCTCTTGAGTAAACTCTGCCGCCGAGCGCTCCCATTCATCGCGGGCGGCCGCGTTTAACAGGTCGCTGCGCAAAACGTAGCCGAGGATGCTTTCCCGTTCCCCCAGCACCGGGTAGCGCGAGAACGTGAGTTCCTGCGCTGACGCCAGCATTTCCCGGATCGTTTGTCGGGCCTCGAAATATTTCACCACGGGTCGAGGGGTAAACACATCATGCGCGATGACGGACTGGAAGCTCATCATGCTGCGCAACACCCGGGCATCGGTGCTGTCGATCACCCCCTCTTGCTCTCCCAGCGCCGCGGCGGCATGGATTTCATCCCGACTGATGGCCGGATCTTTTCGGCCCCGCGTCAGCACTTTCGACAGCATGGCCGATAGCGCGACAAGCGGGGCCATGCTTACGGTGAGAAAGTGGATCAAGTAGGCACTGGGCACCGCCAGCGGGCGCCAGTAGGTTGCCCCGATGGTCTTGGGGATGATTTCGGATAGCACCAAGATCAGAAAGGTCAGGACGCCCGAAATAATCGAAAAAGGGATGTGGGCGAAAACCAACTGCGCCTGCGCCCCCACCCCGGCGGCCCCGACGGTGTGAGCGATTGTGTTCAGACTAAGAATGGCGGCCAACGGCCGGTCCACATCCAGTTTGAGTCGCTCAAGGATTTTCCCGGCTCGCGCTCCCGAATTCGAGAGCACGGCGATGTAGGATGGGGAAAGCGAGAGAAGAACGGCTTCCAGGATGGAGCAGAGGAAAGAGACGAAAATCGCCAAGAATAGATAGAACAGCAGGAGTTCCACAGGTTGCCCGGACAGTCGGGCACGCCTCCGACCGGCTGCAAGCACAACAGCTCGAATTACGGAGAAATCCGGAGCGGGTAAACCGCGCGACCGCAGCCGGGTCGGGCCCAGCCCGGGACTCGAACACGGGCCCTCGACCGCGGGCAACGTTTTGACTTCGGAGGGGTTTCGTTGCCTTGGTTGGCCGATGGATTCCGTTACTCAAGCCGCTCTGGGCGCTGCGGTCGGTTATGCCTGCTGGTCAAAACCGCTGGGGCGCTGGGCGTTGCCGGTCGGACTCGCTCTTGGCACGCTGCCGGATCTGGACATCGTGGTCTATCCGCTGCTCGACGAGGTGCAACAGCTCTACTGGCACCGCGGGGAGTCGCACTCGGTGTGGTTTTTGATCTTTGGGTCATTGATCACAGCGGGGCTGCTGCGGCGTCTCCCGGTGACCCGGGAACTCTCCGGGCGGCAGGCGTGGTGGGGGGTATTCGGGATCTATCTGACGCATGGGCTCATCGATGTGTTCACGGTTTACGGCACCCAATTGCTCGCGCCTTTCTCCCGCCATGGGTTTGGCACCAACAATTTGTTCATCATCGATCCGCTTTTCACGGTCCCCCTTTTGCTGGGCAGTCTCGGCGCGGTTCTCTTGCGATGGGAACGGCACCGGGTGCGGGCGAATGCCATGGGGCTCGCGCTGGCGACCGCCTACGTGGGATGGTCTTTCTTTGCCCAGGCAACCGCCGATCGAGCATTTGTCCGGGGCTTGCAGGATCAGGGCATCGCGGTTGAGCGGGGGCTGACCTCGGCCGGCGCGTTCAACACCCTACTTTGGCGCCACGTGGCCGAAGCCGAGGATGGGTTTTGGATCGGCTATTGGTCGTGGTTCGATGCTGCGGATACGCCCATTGCCTTCAGTTTTGTGCCGCGTCGCGCGTCGGCGGTGGAGGCGGTGGCTGGGGCACGGACGTTTGCCGTGGTCGACTGGTTTTCCCAGGGCTGGTGGGCCGTGGTGAAGACCGCACCGGGGAAAGCCACGGTGGCCGATTTGCGCTTCGGCGATATTCCTACCGCGCTCTATCAATTGCCCCAGGATCGGGCGTGGCCGTTCGCATGGGAGTTTGATCTCACCGCCGGCGACGATACCCCGTTGGTTCAGACAGCTCCCCAGCTCGATGGTTTCGGGCCCACCCTGGGCCTACTCTGGCAGCGTATCCGGGGTATCCATACGGGATGGTAGGAGAAACCGGCTCAATTTTTCAGGAGGCGGTCTCCGCGGAGAGTTGGGTGGGGCGGTCAGGGATCGGCGGTTACAGTGACCGGTGTGGCGTCGAGGGCCGCCGCGCGCTGCTTGGCCTTGGCGTCGTGCACATACCAGAGCACGGATACGACCCCCACTAGGAAGATGGCGATCAGAATCAGGATTTCGGTCGGGAGGCGTTTCATGGGTTTGGCCGGTCGAATCGGTTGCACTGGCAGCGACACGGTCCGTCGAGCCAAACCCGATTCCGCCAAAAGGAAACCCCGCAGATGGCCTGCGCTGTAAATACCCGGCCGGGGGGCTCGCTCGAAACGAAAAATGGCGGGGCCCTAGGTGGGGGCCGGCCCCCTGCCGCGGGGTTGCCGGAGATCAAGAAGGTGGGTCGCTTTCGGGCATCCGCCGGACCGCCCGGCGCCGCCTCTTCGGCGGGCTGGAGCCATTTACATTCTCGTCCGCGTTTTCCATTTGGGGAGGCAAATGGCGGGTTGTCCTTGCGTGTCAGGGAAACGGGTTGAGGTTATGCGCTAGGGGGTTACCCCTCACCTCACAAAATACCGTTTCCCGTAAGAATTATGGCAAATCCCACTTATCCCTCCTCCGGAGGCAACGGCTTTCCGCCGATCGACGTGCTGCTTCAACAGCTCAAGTCGCTGCTCCCCGTCCCCATCCTCGCGATCATCGGATTCGCGGGGTTTACCAGCTTCTACACCGTGCAGCCTGAAGAGGAGGCGGTGGTAAAGCGCTTTGGCAAGGTCATCGATATCAACCCATCAGGCTTTCACTTTAAAATCCCGTTTGGGATTGATACCGTGCAACTCGTACCCACCGCCCGAGTTCTGAAGGAGGAGTTTGGTTTCCGCACCGTAAGCGCTGGTGACCGCACACAATACGTTAAAAATCGCGAGCACCGCGGCGAGTCGCTGATGTTGACCGGCGACCTCAAGGTGATCGACGTCGAATGGGTGGTGCAGTTCCAAATCGCGGACGCGTCAAAGTTCCTGCACGAATCGCGCGATCCCATTCAAACGATTCGCGACAACGCCGAGGCGGTCATGCGCCGGATCGTGGGCAACAGCCTGGGCAGTGACGTATTGACGGAAAAGCGCGTGCAGGTGGCGACCACGGCTCGCTTCGAACTGCAGGACCTGCTGGACAGCTTCAATATCGGGGTACAGATTAACACGATTGAGTTGCAGGACGTGACGCCGCCGGAGACCGTCAAGCCGGCCTTCAATGAAGTGAATCAGGCCGAGCAGGAGCGCGAGCGACTGATCAACGAGGCCGAAAAGCGCCGCAATCAGGTCATTCCGCGGGCCGAGGGTCAGGCCTTGCAAATCATCGCCGGGGCCGAGGCCTACCGGGCCGAGCGCGTCAACCGGGCTCGGGGTGAAGCCGGGCGGTTTACCGCCATCCTGTCGGAATACAAAAACGCGCCGATGATCACCCGGCAGCGGCTCTATTTGGAGATGATTGATCAGGTGCTCCCGAAGGCGGGCCCGGTCTACATCATGGAAGACGGCGTCAGTGCGCCGATCCCGTTACTTAATCTTGGTCAATCCGGCACCACGTTGCCGATCGGAGGTGGAAAATGAATCGTCAAAGCTTAACTATTCTCAGTCTGGTGATCACCTTGGTGATCGGTGGGGTGGTCCTCTCCTCCTCGGCCTATACCATCGACCAAGCGGAGCAGGCGATCATCGTGCAGCTCGGCGCGCCGGTGGGCGGTCCGATCACCGAACCCGGGTTGCACTTTAAGTTGCCGTTCATTCAGGAGGTGCGCCGCTTCGACAAGCGACTGCTCTCCTGGGATGGAGATCCCAACCAGATCCCGACCCGCGGTGAGCAGTTCATCTCGGTCGATACCACCGCGCGCTGGCGCATCGTTGACCCACTCACCTTCATGAAGAGTGTGCAAAACGAGCGGGGAGCCACGTTGCGGTTGAATGATATCCTGGATTCGGTGGTGCGGGACCATATCTCGGCCGCCGACTTGGTGGAAATCGTTCGGTCCAAGGATTGGGCGATTTCCGAGGAAGACCTCGCCCGAGCCCAAGCCGTCAGCGAGGGCGATGAGGAAATTCTGCTCCAGCGCGTCGCGAGTGGTCGTCAGGAACTGGTGAAGTCCATCCTGAAGAAAGCCAGCGTGCAAATGCCGGATTACGGCATCGAGTTGGTCGACATCCGCATCAAGCGCATCGACTACGTCGAGGCCGTGCAGCAGCGCGTGTTCGAACGCATGATCGCGGAACGCCAACGCATCGCCGAGCAGTTCCGGTCGGAAGGCCAGGGCCGGGCCGCCGAAATCGACGGCATCACCCAGCGCCAGCTCGCGCAGATCACATCGGAAGCCCAACGCCAAGCGGAACTGGTCCGGGGTGAGGCCGATGCCGAAGCGACTCGGATCTATAACGATGCCTTCGGGGCCGATCCCGAGTTCTTCTCGTTCTTCCGCTCCCTCGAGAGTTACAGCCGATCAATCGGGGATAAGACCACTGTCTTCCTCGGTCCGGAGTCGGACTACGTGCGCTACCTTCGAGACTCGAGCCCGCGGCCGGAAAAGTCCGGCAAATAGGCAGGCCGTCAGTCGCATGCTTTAAAGGATGGCCCGAACACCTGCCGTGTTCGGGCCATTTTAGTTGGGGAGGGCGCGGTTGGCGGGAGCATTCCCCGCCCCGTGAGGTGGTGCCGCCTGCGGGGCCCTAACGGTGGTTACTTCCCTTTTTTGGCCTGCTGGGCCTTGCGCACGTGACCGGCATCAATCTCGGCCTGTTTGCCGCGACTTTTGTGATCGGTCTTCGTTTGTTTCTGCGAGGCGAGTTTCTTGTTCGATTTGGGAGATTTGTCACCCATGGGGGGGCCTTGGCTAAGGATTAAATGGTCCGTGAGGAAAGGATTCCCGCAGGGACATGCGCCAAAGTCTTCATTTTACCGGGCAAAGTAAACCACCGTCTTGGTCGGAGGGCGCGGACGGGACTTCAGGTGCGTTCCTCGTCCAAATAGGCCTGCACGGTGTCCTTCATTTCACGCCGGAGCAGCAGAATGCCGAGCAGGTTGGGTAGGGTCATCAGCACGATGGCGACGGCGGCCAGATTCCACACCAGGGTGGTGTCGGAAAAGGAGGCCAGGAAGAAGCCGATGACATAGACCATGCGGTAGTATTTTACCGAACCGACCCCAAAGAGGTAGACCATGGCGCGGTCGCCATAGTAGCTCCAAGCGATGGCGGTGGAGAAGGCAAACAGGAGCAGCCCGACGGCCACGATGGTGCGACCGAATTCACCAAACAGTCCCCGGGCAAAGGCCGCGGAGGTGAGCTCCGCCGAGTGCAGCAGCGAGCGACCCGTCACGTGCAGGGTGGCGTCAGAGAACTTGCCGCTCCGCACCATGACCTCGCCGGTGACGGGTTGGTCCTGGGCGGTTTTGATGACCACATCCTCGGCCACCGAGCGGGAGCTGAGAATCGTGGCCGGAGCGTCGATCAGGCGTCCGTCCACGAGCTGCAACGGGCCAGTGTAGGACTGAACGGGGGAATCCCCGATGGCATTGAGATGGTGATAGAGGGCCTTCCGGTCCGCGGGATCCTGATCGCTCCACGCCCCGGCGACGACCTCGATGTCGGCGGACTGAAACGTGTTGGGCAGTTTCTCGGTCCACACGCCGGAGGACAGGATAACGAGACCGGTGAGGGTGCAGATACAAAGGGTGTCGATAAAGGGCTCGAGGATGGCAACCATTCCCTCGGAGACGGGCTCGTCGGAACGAGCGGCGGCGTGGGCAATGGGAGAGGAGCCCTGCCCGGCTTCGTTGGAAAACAAGCCACGATTCACGCCGCGGTTGAACGCGAAGGCGAGCGAAGCCCCGAGAAATCCACCCACCGCGGCGCTCCCGGTGAAGGCGGTTTCAAAGACGAGGAGAAACGAGGGGAGGACATTGTCCCAGTGGGCGACGATGACGCCGAGCGCTCCGACCAGATAGAGCACCGCCATGAACGGGACCACGCGGGCGGTGACGGCGGCGATGCGCTTGATGCCACCGATGATGACGAGACCGAGTAGGATTGCGAGCACCCCTCCGGTCAGGATCGGTTCGATGCCAAAGGCGGCGTTCATCGCCTGCGCGATGTTGTTGATCTGGGGCAGATTGCCGGTGCCAAAGGAGCTGATGATGGTGGCCACGGCGAAGATGACCGCGAGCCACTTCAGGTTGAGGCGCCGGTCCATGAAATACATGGGACCGCCGGCCATGGAACCGTCGGGGGTTTTGACGCGGTATTTGTGCGACAGCGTCACCTCCACGAACTTGGTCGTCATGCCGAAGAAAGCCGTGGCCCACATCCAGAACAGGGCGGCGGGTCCGCCGAGGTAGATGGCGAAGGCGACTCCGCCGATGTTGCCGGTGCCGACGGTGCCGGAGAGAGCGGTGGCCAGCGCTTGGAAGTGGCTGGTGTCCCCCGGCATACCGTGCTTGTCCTCCTTGCCGCGGACAATGCGCAGGGCGCGGGTGAAGTAGCGCAGCTGGGGAAAACCGAGATAGAGCGTGAAGAAAAGCCCGGTGCCAAGCAGCACGTAGGGAAACCAAAACGCGCCTCCCAACAGGCCGTCGAGGCGGAGCAGTAAGTCGTTGAGGAGATTCATAAAAGGGGCCGCGAAGGGGCGGGGTCAGGGCAGCTCGGGGCGCCAGGCATCGCGTTGCAAACCCATCAGGGCGACGGGCAGCGGTTCGAAGCCGAGCGCCCGGAGGGCGGCCGGATCAGTGGGAGTGAACTGGCGGGTGGCGGGATCAAAGGTGCCGGGGGCGTCCGCGGTCAGGTGGTTGGCGGCAAATTCCCGCTGGGTTTCAGGCTCGGTGGTCCGCCACGTGCGATAACCTTCGGCGCCATCGATGTTGAGGTAGTAGGGATCCCAAAAATCCTCGGGCGCGGCGCGTCGGCGGACAAATTCCGGATCGGCGATCCAGTTGTCGCGCAGGGTGGTGACGCCGTGGAAATCGTAGGCGAAGAAGTCGTAGAAATCACTCCACCGGCCGCCCCAGGACACGTTGCCGGTGATGACGTTGCCCTTGGGCACGGCGGGTTCGTCGGTCAGCAAGGTTTGGAGCAGGGGGTAGCGTTCGGCGTAGGGCGGTTGATCGCCGCCGCGCTCAGCGAAGCGCTCGAACAGCCACGGGTAGGTGCCGTCGAAATAATAGCTCGCCCAACCGAGCCCGCGGGCATCCAGGTGCACCGCGGGGTGGCTCTCGATGAAGAGGTTGTTGGTGACGGTGTTGTGTCGTCCGCCGCCGATCTGCACCCCGCGCCCGGCCCGGTAGAAGAGGTTTCCGTGGATGGTGAAGCCGCTGGAGAAGTCGTCGAGATAGACGGCGGTGACGCCGTGCAGCCCGGCGCCTTGGAGGTGATGCCAGTAGTTGTAGCGGATGATGTTGCCCTGCCAGGTGTAGTCGCGGCCGGTGTGGAGTGCCCCGGCGTCGCCCGTCTCCTGGCACACCCGGTGCACCTCGTTGTATTCGATCACGTGGTCGTTGCCCCGCAAATACATCGCCTCGAAGGGGGCGTCGTGGATCAGGTTGTGGGCCACGCGGTGGCCGACCCCGTCGATCTGCACGCCATATTGGCCGGTGCGCAACCATTGGCTGAAGTGGTGGATGTGGTTGTTGATCACCTGGTGGCCGGAGGGGGTGAGGGTGGCGCGGTCGCCGCCCGCGACCCGAATCGCGCCGTTGGCCAAAGCCCTGAGGTTGTTGCTTTGGACGGTATGATGTTGCCCGCCGTCGATGGTGACCGCCTCACCGCCCAGATTGCGCAGGGTGTTGCCGCGCAGCGCACAATGACTCCCCCCCGTGATCAACACCCCGGTGCCGCGGCCGGCGGCAAAGTTGATTCCGGCCCATTCGACGTGGTTGGTCTGATTGAGGTGTACCAGCGCGGTCTCCAGCACCGAGACCGTGAGCTCGCCCGGTTCGAGGGGAGCCGGAGGCAGGAAATAGATTCGCCGCCGGTCACGGTCGAGATACCACTCTCCCGGGGTGTCCAATTCCTCCAACACGTTGATGAAGCGGTACCGTTGGTTGCGGGTGTATCCGTAGTTGTGGTGGGGCTCCGCCAGCGTGATTTCCCGGCTGGCCGGATCGATGCTGACGAGGTGTTGGTAGGAGTCGCTCCAGTCCCAAGTCCAGTAACCGTGGACGACGATATGAGGATCGGGAGCCCACCGCGAAGGCGCTTCCTCGGCGTAGGCAATGCGGCCGTAGTGGCGGCCGATCGGCACACCGTCGAAACGTTTTTCCCGTTCCAGTCCCTCGTGCAGGCGTCGCGGTCCGGTTTGCGGGACATCGGCGATGCGCAGCCATCCCTCATTGGGAAAACGGGACCGCGGCATGCGCTCGTCGCGCCAGAACAGTTCCAGCCCGGGATTGCCGCGTTGGGCGATCTCACCCAGGTCGGCGATGCCAGCTTCATCGAGGTCGATGGCCACCACGGCGTCCCGCGTGGACGCGGGGAGACGCGCCGCGATCGCCGGTTCGAGCACCGGGCCCCAAGTGGAGATCAAGTGCCCACCGCTCACGGTGACCGTGCCGGGCTGGGCGGCCTCCCAACGGATGGGGGCCCCGGGTCGGCCCGCATCCTCGGGCCCCAGCTCGAAAGTCGAGGAGAGGGCGTAGGTGGCGGGGTCGAGACGCACGATGGCTCCAGCGGGTAGGCCGTCGGCCGCCCGCAATTCGCGAAGATGGTCGCGAGCTTCAACCAGCGTGGTCAGGGGCTGAAGGGGACCCACCTCGACCACCACCGGGTCGGCCGTCAGGGCCAGTGCGGTCATGAAAATCGGGACCAACGGGCGCAGGGGTTTCATCCGCCCCATCCTCAAAAATCCGCTTCCGGGGGCAACGGCTGAAAACGTGAATATTAGTGATTATTCAATCAGCGGAGAGCGCAGCGTGAGGACACCCCTCGCTCGCTTGCAGGGTTGTTTATCTGCCGCGGAGCGGATACGCCAAGGGTCCCTCAATTCCGAGGGCACCAGACGAAAGTCATCACCATGGGTAAATCACGCGACGCCAAGAAAGAGATCAGAAAAACTCCGCAGATGACCGCCAAAGAAAAAAAGGCGGCCAAGAAGCTGAAGAAGTGATCGACCGGATTGGTCGGCGGTAACCTTTCCCGCCGCAACCGTGCGGCGCGTGGCGGAGCTGCGAATCGAGTGCCGGACCGGAGTGAGCCCTAGCGGGGCAGCTTAACGGCCATCTGGAATTCCCTGATATGGTCCCGGGGGGGCGGCTGGGTGCCGGTGATGCCGGTCGGAGTGAATCCCATGCGCGTGTAGAGCTTGATGGCGGATTGATTCGTTTCGCCGACATCGAGCACGAGTCGGGTCTGACCTTGAGCGGTCGTCCAGTGGATGACCGCCGCGACAAGGGCATCGCCCACGCCTTTTCCGCGAGCAGCGGGAGCGACCCACATCGAATACAACCCGGCCCAATCGCCGTAGGGCGCACTGGCGATGAGCCCGACATCTTCTCCCTTGCGCCGGGCCACGAAGACGGCGGCGGCCGGATTGGTGAGTCGGTCAATCCATCGCTCGGCCGCGAATTTCTGCGAATCGACCAAGGTCGAAGCAAAGCTTTCCGGGGAGTCAGCCAAGGCGCGCAACCTGACGTCCCGGTAGCGGGGCCACTCCTCGGGGGTGAGTTGGTGGATCGTAAAATCTGTCATGAGCGTGTAGCAGAGCTTTCGCCGCGCTTGGAGTATTTCGATCAAATCCTGACCAACCGGGGGACGGCCATAGTTGAGCGCGTCGAAAGGGCCACCCTTGCGGTGGAGTGGCCGGGTTGGAGCGAACGGGCTTGATCAAGCGAAGCTCCCTCTTCCCGCACGGGGACGTGGCCGGTGCCGAGGTCGCTGACCCTGGAGTGGGCTGATGGTCTACCCACGGCTTCGCCAAACCGGGCTGGGTTTTTTCAGAGATTTTGATACCCTCGGCGCTCGCCACCGAATCGCGGCGATGGCGGGGTTTGACGAGTTGGCGGACAACTGTCCCGCTGGGCGCATGATGCCCCGAGGCTGCCTGCACCTGATTTTCCTGGTTGTGCTGTTCGCTTGCGCGGGGGCCCTCGTGAAGGCGCAGGTCCACCGCAATGTCCTGTTGCCGCCCGGGCCGGATAATCCGCGCAACAGCGAGGGGGATTTTGTGGAACTCAAGGACGGACGCGTGATGTTTGTCTACACCCACTTCACCGGGGGCAACTCCGATCACGCGAAGGCGCATCTGGCGGCGCGCTATTCCGACGATGGCGGTCTGAGCTGGACCGAGGAAGACGAGATCGTCGTGGCGAATGAAGGGGGCTTCAACGTGATGTCGGTCTCGTTGCTGCGACTCCCCTCGGGGGACATCGCGCTCTGCTATATGCGCAAGAATTCCCTGGAGGATTGCCGACCAGTGATGCGGGTGTCTCGCGACGAGGCCCGCACGTGGAGCGATCCGGTGGAAATCATCACCGATCAGATCGGTTACTACGTGCTCAACAACGACCGCATCGTCATGACCTCGAGCGGACGGTTGTTGTGTCCCGTCGCGCTGCATAACACGCCGGATTACGAGGAGCCGGATTGGGAAGGCATCCTCATGTGTTACTTTTCCGATGACCTCGGGCGGACTTGGCAACGGTCCGCCTCGACCCTCCGGGGCGTTCACGCAGACGGCTCGCGGGTGTTGTTGCAGGAACCCGGCGTCATCGAGTTGCAGGATGGCCGCATCCTGCTGTGGGCGCGGACGAACGCGGGCTCCCCATACCTGAGTTGGTCGAGTGATGGAGGGGATACTTGGACGGCGCCCACCCCCAGCTCGATCCGTTCGCCGCTTTCCCCCGCCAGCATCGAACGCCTGCCGGGGCGCCCGGAGTTGATGATGGTGTGGAATGACCATACGGGAGTGACGGGCGCCGCCCGCGCGTGGCGCACGCCGCTGGCGGTTGCGCTGTCGTTTGATGACGGGGTGACCTGGCAGCCAAGCCGAACGTTGGCCGACGATCCGGATGGCTGGTATTGCTACACGGCCATTGAATTTGTGGCGGATCGGGTTCTGCTGGCGCACTGCGCGGGCATCCGCCACGAGGGCGGACTGGATGTGACGCAGATCACGAGCTTCGATCTCGATTGGTTGCTGGGCAGGTAGCGGGAAGGGGGCGTCGGGTTGGGCTTCCAATTTAGGGAGAATACCCTATACGAAATCCCCCATGAACTGTTGGCCGACGCGATTTTTGACCGGAATGGGAATGCTGGTTTTGGCGGCAGGCTGCGCCAGCCTGCCTAAAGTTGAATCGGAGGTCTCTCCGGCGCTGGACCCTCAAGCCTACGAGACCTACGCCATGGTGCCGATCCCCACCGAATCGACCCTCGAACACCGACTGCCTGAGTTCATCAACGACTTTGCGCGGCTGGCCGAACTGGCGGTGGATGCGGTGATGGTTCGTAAGGGTTATCGACCCGCCTCGTCGGTGGAGGCGGCCGATCTGGTGGTATTGGTCCACGGTGAGATCACGCCCAAGTCGCTGGTGTTGCTTGATCAGAGTTTCAATCCTTCGACGGTGCGGCCGGGGACGTCGCTCGACCAATCGCTGACCAGTCGCAATCCCGGGGTCACGCACCGGCATGATTACGATGAGGGCAAGCTGGTGGTCGAAGTGCATGACGCCCAAACCGATGAAATGTTGTGGGTCGCCTGGTTTCAGCGCGACCTGGCGAAGACCGAGCGCCCGCCCGCGGAACGCGTGGCGGGCAGCGTTTCGCTGTTGCTGGGACGGTTTCCGGCCCGGAACTAGGTTCCCGGGGCCGGGGAGTTAAATCACTTCCAGATAGTCCCGATCAGGCAGGGTGGGAAAGGGGGTGGTCGGCAGGGTTTGATACCAGAAGGCCACCGCACAGATGTCATCCTGCCGCGGCAGGTAGCGGCGATGGTCCTTTCGCCAGCCCAGCGCTTGGAGGGTGATGCGCAGATCCGTTTCAAAACGAACCGGGTCCATCACGTGCCAGCGATACATGCCGAAGCGCATCTGGGAGGCGTAGAGTCCGTCGGGCCGCAACACCTGTGACAGGCCGGCGTAGGGGGTGCAGTATTCCTGATACTGCTGGGTCTCCTTGTTCTCAAAGTTGTAGGATCCGCAGAAATAATCCTCGGTGCCCGTGCCGCAGATGGTGGGCCACTCCTGATCGCCGTCGAAGTAGAATTTGATTTCACCTTCGCCCCACCAGTTGGCGTTGTTCACCCCCCAGCCCATGGCGGTGCCGACGTAGTGCCCGCGACCGCGGATGCCGTCCACCACGGTGAACACCTCTCCGTAGGGCAGGGGATTGCTCCGCCGGAATTGCGCATGGAAATAGGCGCAGTCCGTCGGCACCTCGGTCAGGGTGTAGTTGATCTGGTAATACAGGATGATGTCATCCGGCGCGAGGTTGGTGAGGGTCATGCGGCATCGTCGGCGGAAGGGCATCTCCCAATAGCAATTGAAGGCGCTGCCGGGGTTCACACAAACAGGCTGCGAAACCAGCGGGGCGAATTTACCCCAATGCATGCCAAAGAAGTCGCCGACCGGGCATTCAACCGAGGGGTGTTCCTGGTCGTCCCAGTAGATCCGCAGGATACTGTGGCGCCAGGTGCCGGTGGGGGTCATCCAGATCTGTTGGATCGCGCCGCTGCCCTCGATGTCGGCCAGGGGGAAGGTCTCCCCCGCCTTGACGCGCACGCACGGCGACACTTTCCAACCGCGGCCCAGATCGGTGGCGGGTTCCGCGCCGAGCCCCGTGGTGGCCATGCCGCCCTGGCCCTTGGTCCCGGTGAGGTTTTCGGGGCTGATGGAGCGGGTCCGCGCCGACGAGAGTCGACTGAGGTTGCCGAGATTGAGGCCGAGGCCATTAAAAGCGTCCATGGGGGCCAGCTAGGCGGGGGAAGGACGCGGTGTTAAACCTAAATCAAGTGAGCGCTCGAAGTTTGTGTTGGGGGGCCGCGGCCCTACCCTGGACCGATGCAAAGGTTTCGATTGCTCGGTCTTGGGTTGAGTTTGATGCTGACGTTCGTGTCCGCGGAACCGCTTACCGTCCTCCTGGGAACGTATACCCGCAACGGGAGTGAAGGCATCTATGCGACCACGCTGGATCCGGCCACGGGGGCGCTGACGGAGGCTCGATTGGTGAAAGCCCTGACCGATCCGGAGTTCCTGGCGCTGCACCCGAATGGTCGGATCGTCTATGCCCTGACCCGGGACGAAGACGGACGGGGCGGCGTGGTGGCCTTGGTGATGGACCCGGGGACGGGCACCCTCACGGAGTTGAATCGCCGCACGGTGGCCCGAGGCTCGTTCTGTCATTTGGCGGTGGACCCTTCGGGGCGGCGGGTGATCGCGGTGAGCTATGGCGGCGGATATACCACCCATTGGGCCTTGGCACCGGACGGGCGCTTGGGCCCCGGCGGGAACCTGATCGAGCACGAGGGCGTGTTGGGTCCGAACGCTGACCGCCAAGAGGCCCCGCACGCCCATTCGGTCACGATTTCGCCGGACGGCCATTTCGCCTGGGTGGCCGATCTGGGACTCGACCGGGTGCTCGCGTTTGACCTCACCGGCGAGGTCGGGACGCTGCGGGCGCGGCCCGAGCACGACGCGAGTATCGCCCCGGGAGCCGGTCCGCGGCACAGCACATTTTCGCCGGATGGGCAGACTCTCTACGTGCTCAATGAACTCGATGGCTCGATTACGGTGCTGGCTTACGGCGGAACGGACGCCGTCCTGCAACCGCGCCAACACGGGTCGATCCTACCGACGGGTTATGACGGACCGATATCGTCTTCCGAAATCAGAGCCCACCCCAATGGCCGGTTCCTCTATGCCGCCCATCGCGGCGACAATACGATCGTCACCTTCGCTCGCGACGAAGCGACGGGCAGCCTCACGCGCACGGGAGCGGTGGCCACCGGGGGAAGGAACCCGCGCAACTTCGCGTTGAGTCCCGATGGACAATGGCTGCTGTGTGCCAATCAAGACTCCCATAACCTGACGGTGTTTCGGGTGGACGGGGAGACGGGGGGGCTGACGGCGACGGGTCAGGAAATCGCGGTGCCCCGAGCCGTCTGCGTGTTGTTTGGGCTCAACGATTCATTTTAGGCGGCGTTGACCCTGGTGGGCTCACGAGGCAGGTTTGGTCTTCCTCGTCGAACCTTCGCCTCTGCTAAAACCTCATGCCCAAGTTCCTTGCCCTCTTCGTCCTGCTCGCCATGTCCGTCCCCTTTTCTTCCGCCACCAACCTTAAGTTCTCCGATCCGTTGATCAGTATCGGAGTCGTGGTGTCGGACTTGGAAAAGTCATTGGCCTTCTACACTGAGGTGGTGGGAATGCAGCAGACGGGTGGGTTTGAAGTGGGCGCTGATTTCGCCAAATCATCGGGGCTCACGGATGGCACCCCCCTGGCGGTTTCCGTGCTCCGCCTCGAAGACTCGCCGGGTGCGCCGCAGTGGAAGCTCATGACCTTCGGCGACAAGGCGAAGTCGCAACGAGGAGAGACCATCATGGATCACACCGGCATGCAGTATATCACCCTCAATGTGGTGGACCTCACGCCCTTCGTAAATCGGATCAAACAACGTGGCGTGAAGTTGCTAGGCGAAACTCCCATCCCGCTGGGCGGCGAGGGCGACCGACATTTTGTCCTGATTCAGGATCCGGATGGCACGTTCATCGAACTCATCGGCCCGATGCGGTGAGGCACGGACCGGCCCGTGACGTTTCGGCGTCGGGTTACGAACGTGGCTTGTCAGCGCCGCGGACATCACTTGAGTGCTCCTTATGTTAAAAAGACTCCTCTTGGGCAGTTGGTTGGCCACGGGTTTAACGGCGATCGAGTCCGCGTGGGAGCGCATCGAGGTCGAACCCGGGGGACGGATCGATGCGATCGCCGATTTTGGCGACGGCGTGATCGTGTTGGGCACCCGACGACCGAACCCGAGCAACGTCTACCGCAGCGAGGATTGGGGGAAGACGTGGACGAAGATCGCCAACCTCGGCGGAGACGATTACATCACCTGCATCGCCGCCGGTGAAGGCGGGGTGGGCTACATCCTGACCGGCGCAAAGGTCCATGTGTGGAAGACGGAGGACGACGGTCGGACCTGGCGGGATCTGGGTCGCGTCAACGACGCGGCTAGCGGCACGGTTTTCGCTAACGCTTACGGATTGGTGGTGACGGGTGCCGGCACGGTGTTGGTGGCGGACACCGATGCCGGGGGGGGCCGCATCACGCGCTCTACCGACGGGGGTGCGACCTGGGAAGTGAGCGACCCGATCTCGCCGCTGGCGATTTATCGGTTGCAGCTGGTGGGGGATGGCATCGTGGCCAACGGTTGGGCCGGCAACATCTACAAGAGCACCGACGACGGCGTCACCTGGCGCGATGTGGGCCAGCTGATGGATTCGTACCTGTATGCGATCGATTACCTCGGCAACGACGAGGTCTTGATCGGCACGGAATCCGGGCACGTGTTACGCAGTGAAGACAACGGCGAGACCTGGGCGAATCTGGGGCACGTGGGCGACTCGGCCGATGACTTTGTGAGTCTGGGGCAAGGTCGAGTCATTTTCACGACCTATCGGAATTCGAAACACCTGCACTATTCCGCCGACAGCGGACGGACATGGATGAACTGGGGGGATGTCGGCACCGGCGTCGAGGGGGATTGGTTTGATCACGTGATCGCGACGCACGACGGGGAGAAGGTCATCGTGGTCGGAGGAACCAATCAGGGCTTTGTGCTGCGCGCGGAGGTGGATTGAGCGGCGGCGTGCGCCTCCTGCCTCGGGACGGATGCCCGGCGCGTGATCGCCGGCCCGCAGGGATGAAATATCATGGCGATTATTCGTTGTTCATCTTACTCAAACCTTGTCCGGGGGAGGTGTGCCGCCCAGCTTGCCGCATGGTCGAAAAGCTCACCCCCGCCGCTTTAACTTGTTGTCTCTCCTGCTGGCCGCGGTGCCTGAGGCCATCGAAGGTGCGCGGGACGATGATCGGGGTGCTCGCCGTTCTGGTCTTGAATGGGGCTCACGGTGCGGAACGGTTTTTGTTGTCGAACGAGGGCTCTGGCCGCGCCACCGCCTATATTGAGTCACCGAAGATCATCACGGTCGCGGGGAAAACTCATATTGGGTGGCTGGATACGCCCAGCGACGGATTTCGGGCGCGGGTGCGGACCTACGACCACGCCACGGCGTCGTGGTCACCGGTCGTCGATCTCGGGGATGCCGCGAGTAATCACGGCGGTCCGGCCCTGACGATCGATGGCGAAGGTTACCTGCACGTCTTGTATTATTCGCACCATAATCCGCTCCGTTATCGCCGCTCCGTGCGCCCTCACGACTCCCGGGAATGGACAGAGTATCAGGAAGTTGGACACGATTTGACCTACCCGGCACTGGTGGTTGCGGCGGATGGCACGCTGATCATGACGGCGCGCCGCAGTTACGACGACCGGCCGTGGGAATTGGAGATGTGGGCCAAACCGCCGGAGGGGGATTGGTCCTACCAACGATCCCTCTTGCGCTCGCGGTTTATGGATTACGCGCAGTTTGCCGCCTCGCTGGCTTGGAGCCCGGACCATCAAACCCTGCACTTGAGTGCGCGCATCTACGAAACCCCCGGCGAGGATGCCATGATTTCGATCACCACGGCCGGTTATTTGGCCAGCGACGATAACGGAGAGACGTGGCGCAAGGCGAAGGGCGAAGTCGTCGCCGTGCCGGCCACCGCCGAGACCCTTGATTCATTTGCGGAGGGCCGCACGGAGCACGGCCGCGTGCTCAATGCCGGTTCGATGGCGGTGAATGCCGCCGGGGTGCCGCATTTGGTCTATGGAGCCCAGGTGGGGCGCAGCGCCCATTCCTACCTCGTGCGTCCGCACGAAGATGGCGGATGGGACCACGTGTTACTCAATTCGTTTCTGCCGCCCGCCTATCGGGACTGGGACCTGTTCATGCACGGAGGGGTCTCCATCGGTGCCAACGGCCAGCCAATGATCGTGGGCACCGTCATGCAGTTGCAGGAGGGCAAGCACGCCTGGGGCGAGGAAACGACCGAGATCGTTCGCTTCCGCTCCGAGGACAGGGGGCACACCTTCACCGCGGAGGTGATGGACCCGCCCAATCCCGATTCGCCGCGATGGATGCCGAACATCGAACGCTCCACCGGTTTCAACGAAGTCCCGGACGAGCCCAGCTTCATCTACACGGACGGCGTCCGCGGCGATGGCCTGCAGGACATCCTCAGTAATCACATCTACTGGATCCGCTAGGGGTCAGGCCCCATTTTGGGACTACGCAAACTTGCGGGGATGGGGTTTGCGGAATTGCACTACGGGACGGGTTGGATTGAAAATTCATTCCAGTCCCGGTTTTCGATCCCTGATGAAACGAGTCCTACTGTTCCTCTCTTCGCTGATGGCGGCTTTTGGTTTGAACGCTGAGGACTTGAGGGTGGACACCCTGCATGGGCGTTGGTCGGAAAAACGGATCAATGATTGGTATGCCGATCAACCTTGGCCCGTCGGGGCCAACTACCTCCCTCGCTATGCGATCAATCAGATCGAGATGTGGCAGGCGGAGACGTTTGATGCGCAGCTCATTGAGCAGGAACTCGAGTGGGCGGCCGCCATCGGCATGAACACCATGCGGGTTTTCCTCCACGACTTGATTTGGCAGCAGGACCCCGACGGGTTTATCGACCGCATCGAAGCGTTTTTGAAAATTGCCCAGCGAAAACGCATTCGGCCGATGTTGGTCTTTTTTGACGGGGTATGGGATCCGCATCCGTTTCTGGGCTTGCAGCGTCCGCCGCGTCCGCACGTGCACAACAGCGGCTGGGTGCAGTCGCCCGGACGAATCCTGCTGGGTGATCCCGCGCGCCATGATGAGCTGCGCAATTACGTAAAGGGGATCATGCACTATTTTGCCAACGATCGGCGGGTTTTGGCGTGGGACCTGTTCAACGAGCCCGGCAACCTTAATCAGAGCGCTTACGGCGGTCTCGAACTTGCCGACAAAGTGGAGCGGTCGCATCAGCTGCTGATCAAAGCCTTCGAGTGGGCGAGGGAGGTTAACCCGCGCCAGCCGATCACCGCGGGGATTTGGCGCGATCACGGCGGTTGGGCGGAGCCCTCCCCCCTTTTCCAATTCATGTTGGCGAATGCGGACTTCCTTTCCTTCCACAATTACAGTGGGGAAAAAAACCTGACTGCGCAGATCGAAGAGATGAAGGCGGCCCACAACCGTCCGCTCATGTGCACCGAATACCTGGCCCGGGGCAACGAGAGCACCTTCGATCCCCATCTGGGCATCATGAAGCGCCATCGGGTCGGCGCGTACAACTGGGGGCTGGTGGACGGAAAGTCGCAGACCAAATACCCGTGGGCCTCTTGGCGCGAAGTCTTCACGGCCGAGCCGGAACTGTGGCACCACGACATTTTTCGCGCCGACGGCACGCCCTACCGTCAGGACGAGGTGGATTACATCCGCCAGCAGACGCGGTGAGGTTCGCGTTGCGGCGATCGCTGCGGGGAAACCGTCAACCGACGACACCGGTTTACGGCGTTGTTACGCCAGTCAATCCGTTGGCGGTCGTTTCAGGCTCTGGCGGAGGGACTGCAGGTCAGTTTCGATCCGGCTCAAGGTTTTTTCGATTTCGGCTTGGTTGCCGGTCAGATCGGGCCCGATGTGCAGCTCCTGCATGGTCGAGACGATGATGCCGATAAACAGGTTTAGAATCGTGAAGGTTGCGATGATGATGAAGGGCACAAAAAACAGCCACGCCCACGGGTGTGTCTCCATCAGCGGGCGCACGATACTCATCGACCAGCTTTCCAGGGTCATGATTTGAAACAGGGAAAAGAGGCTCGCGCCGACCGATCCAAAATACTGGGGGTAATCCGCGCTGAACAGGTTGGTGGCCAGCACGGCGGCGGTGTAGATGAACACGGCCATAACCGCGACGACGCCTCCGAGCCCGGGAATGGCGTGCAAAAAGGCGGCCACCACTCTGCGCATCTGAGGCACGACCGTGAGCAGGCGCATGACTCGCAGCACCCGCAGGGCCCGCAGCACGCCCCAGACCCCGGCGTCGGGAAGGAGGGCGATGGTCACCACCACAAAGTCGAAAATATTCCAACCGCTGCGCCAAAAACTCCAACGGTAGGCGATGATTTTCAGGACCAACTCGAACAGAAAGATCCCGAGACAGATGTCATCGAGTCTGATCAGAAGCCCCGGGGCCCCGGCGCCTTGGTCGGGGCCGGCCTTGAGCCCGAGTACCATCGCGTTGAGCAAAATGACGGCCGTGATGGTGTGCTGAAACGCGATGGATTCCAACAGCGTGATCAGGTGCCGGTTCCATCCGGCCGGAGAGGGAGCGGGAGTCACGGGCGTTAGCGGGCGAAAAGTTCGCGGGCCTTGTCGGTGATCATATTGATCGCCGGATGGGTGATGCGGCGCTCGGTCGTGATGGCAAAGAACTGATCGGTGCAGCGGTTGGTTTTGCCGATGGCCTGCAGATTGTAGCGTTCCAAGGCTTCGGCGGCCACGATGGTGGGCAGGGCGATGAACCCTTTCCCATCGGCGGCGACCACCTTCATCAACGCGGCGTCCTCGAAGTCGGCCATCACCCGGGGACGCACGCCGATCTCACGGAACCAATTTTCCAACGACCGCCGCAGCGCGGTGGATTCCGCCGGTAGGAGGGCCGGCGCTTGATGGAGGGATTTGGGGAAGCCGCGTTTGAGTTGCTTGGCCAAGGTGGTGGCGGCGCAAATCGTCACCGGCGACTCGCCCAGCTTGTGGTTGAAGGCGCGCAGGCCGTGGCTGCTCGAGGCGGGCTCGTCCGCCAGCACAATGTCCAGTCGGTGCGTCGCGAGTTGGGCGAGGAGGTCGGCCAACTTGCCCTCGCGGCAGATCACATGAATCGACTGCTCCTTCGCGAATATCGGCCGCAGGATTTCATTGGTCACGAGTTTGGGTAAGGCGTCGGCCACGCCTACGTGCAAGCGCATCTGCTCGGACGAAGGGCGACGTTGGATGGCGTTGGCCAGCTCCTCGCCGAGCGAAAAAATCTCATCGGCATAGCGCAGCGCGATCTGGCCAGCATCGGTCAACACGTTGGCACGGCCTTTTTTTTGAAACAGTTTTTCGCCGAAGGCATCCTCGAGCTCCTTGACTTGGGCGGAGATCGATGGTGGCGAGACGTGGAGCTTCTCCGCTGCCTGCCGCAGCCCGCCCTCGCGGGCTACTGCGCGAAAATAGCGCAGGTGGTGATAGTTGAACGGCAGGGACATGGCGTCAGCAAAAGATTAGGAAAAACCTAAAAGACAAGTCATATATTCATATTAGTGGAATCTTTCCAGGCGGGGTAAACTGGGTGACTTCAATCCTCCGCTCTGGTTCCTTCAATCCCATGCAACGCCTCCGGCCTTCTTTGGTAAACTTCTCTCTCTCGCCCGGGGGCCAGGGGAAGATGTTTCGGCTGGCGGCCTCCTCACGGCTAACGGGACTGGATAGGCGCCGGCGGTTGGCCACGAGCGCTCAGCGAAATCTAATGCCCACCAAAGGTCCTGCCATGATGCTTTCCATTCGCTATCGCCACCTTCCCGGCTTCGCTCGACGAAAAATCGAAGAAATGCTAATCTCTTTGAGCGAACACTGTCGCGTTGATCACGCCGAGGTCGTCATCGAACACCGGGCCGAACAGAGTCCCATGTGGCCAAAGTGCGGGTTGAGGTCTCCGGGCCGGACTTGAAGGTGGAGGTGGCCGATCACACCCCAGAAAATGCCTACAGTCGAGCGTTAGGGAGCTCGACCGACGGCTCCAGCTCCGACTCATGAACCGCATGGAGCAAGCGCATCCGAGGTCGCAAACATGCGCAGAATTTTCGCATCGGGCGACGCAGCCGCTGAACCCGGGCGATCCTTACAACGTATTCATCAATTAAACCATTCATGAAAGTTCCTAAATTCATAATCGCCGTCCGCAGTCCTAGCTGCGGTGGCCCTTCCTACCGCCCTTCGGTCAGCGACCGCCGAAGCCCAGAAAGCGATGACGCCGCAGCAGGCCCCTTTGAGGTGTTGCTCGCGGGCAACGATCGTCACGTGTCCGGTGTCTCCATGCGCCGCGATCTCTCTGCCGAAGTGGCGGCGACCGGCCGGGCAGTTCCCGTTGGGTGTCGTGTTGTCCTGTCTCGTCCGCGGACAGCTCCCGAGCAGATGTTCGACCAAGGGGTGGGCGACCTCTTCGTCGGCCGAATTGCCGGAAACTTCGCCGGTGAAAATGATCGGCAGCTTCGAGTTTGCGCACAAGCTCGCGGCGCGAAGGTGTTGGCGGTGGTCGGGCACACCGGAATGTGGCGCCGTCAAAGGCGCGTGTGCCACGCTAAGTTGGGAAACCTGACTTCTACGCTCGCTGCCTTGCAACCGGCCATCGACGCTGTTCCAGCTTCGGTGAAGCCCCGCAACGCCGAAAAACCTTCTGCCTTTGTGCAGAAGGTCGCCGATGCCAATGTCCGTTTCACCGTGGATCACATTCTCGGCTCGAGGTGAAGTGCTCAGCTCGATGGTTGAGTCCGGCGAGCTCCGGGGTGATTGGGGATGTATGAACCTTTCGACCGGCAGGGTGACCTTCTACGAGGACACCGCGCATGGTCTCAAGATGCCCTGACCTTGGATACGCTTTGGTCCGGAGGTAGGACCCGGCCAAATAACACGTATGGGGAAGCCCGGTGGCCGAAAGGCTGCCGGGCTTTTTGCGGTTTGGGCATCGGTGACCGATCCCCGAGGGCTGGCTGTGGTCCCTGGGTGAGGCCCTCCGTCGCGATCTGGAAGAAAACCGCTAATCCAGTTCCCGGGTTGGCCAAGCTGGGGTCATTATTACTGCCATGGTCAAAACAGAGGTGCCGCCCGCGACGTGGGCTTGGCTGGATACGTTACACCGATTCCCGGCGCACAGGCTGGAAAGCCGGGCCGAGTTGTTGGTGCTCCTCGCAGCGGCGGCGGAGGGCGCGGGCGAATCGGGGGTGGTTTCGGGCGGGGCGAACCGGGTGGTGCGACAAGATGCCCGGCAAATGGCTTCGCAGCGTCAGCAGGGCGGAGAACCGCCGCAGACCCACTTCAAAAGCAATAATCGCACGAAGGTTTAACGTCTTGGCGTCGTCGCCAGAGGAAGCCAGTCGCTGATGGAGCCGGGCGACTACGGTGCGAGTTGAGCCGACCGGCGGGTTCGCAGGCGAATCAATCGTCGATCGCGGCGAAGGTGAGTTGGCGGAACTTCCAGGCCGTGGCATCGCCTTGTTGTCCGCGGGTCTGCTTGAAAATCATGGCGATCAACTGTTCGCCCGGGTCGGCGAAATAGGAGGAATTGAAGTAGCCGCCGCCGCTGAAGGTGCCCACGCCGCCGGATCCGCCTTCGGCGACTCCGACCGGAGTGACGACCTGGAATCCCAAACCATGGTAGCTGCTGGCGTTGGCTTCACTTTGTTCGGCCATGATCGTGTTGACGGACGTTCGGCTGAGCAAACGGGTGCCGTTGTATTCACCGCCATTAAGATACATCTGCAGAAATACAGCATAGTCGCGCACCGTGCTGGTGAGACCGGCTCCGCCGCCAAACCACGTGCGGGCGCCCTTGATCGGGTAGTCGGCATCGTAGTGCTCCGTGCCGACGTATTTCTCCCAGCCGCCGGCCTCGGCGGGTTGTTGAACCGGGACCAGTCGATCCACCTGGTCGGCGCGCAAATAGAACTGAGTATCCCCCATGCCGAGTGGCTCGAAGATGCGGGAGCGCAGAAACTCGTCGAACGGCATGCCGGAAACGACCTCGACCAACCGGCCGGCCACGTCGAGCCCCTCCGAGTAGTGCCACCGTTCACCGGGGTCGAACAGCAAGGGAAGGGCGGCGAGTTTCTTGACGTTGTCCGCCAGCACCACCGGCGCGGTGGAATAGAGGTCGGTGATCCCCGCATCGATGTAGATCTGTTTCATGCGCGGGTCTCGGTCGATGATGCCGTAGCCGAGTCCGGACCGGTGGGTGATGAGTTGGCGGATGGTGATCGGTGACTTGGCGGGCCGAGTGATGTAGCGTCCCGTTTGCTCATCGTAGGCATCGAGCACCACCGGATCGGCAAACTCCGGCAGAAATTTCGACACCGGATCGTTGAGGCGAAAATGCCCTTCCTCAAACAGCATCATCACCGCCGTGGAGGTCACGGCCTTGGTCTGCGATGCGATACGGAAAATCGAGTCGGGCTCGAGCGCCGCGCCATCGGGATCCGCCGTGCCAAAGGCGCGTTGGTACACGATTTTCCCGTGGCGAGCGACCAGCGCGACGGCCCCGGGGATCTGTTCGGCCGCGATGGCGTGTTCGATCAGGGCGTCGATGCGGTCGAGCCGAGCCGGAGACAGTCCGACGGTTTCCGGTGCCGCCACAGCAAGGAGGGGAGTGACTTGGCCCGAAGGGGTTTGGGCGAAGGCACTGGCGGCAACGATGCCGACCAGAAAAAGGACTACAGGTAGGCGGATCATGAGGGTGAAGTTTGAGGGAAAGCGGGGGGGATGACGCCGATGAGGTCGGGGCTGGTGCCGGAGAGAGTTAACGGTGGCGACTGAGGGGAAGGCCAGAATTTAGGGCGTAAAAAAAGGGGGGCGCTCGCTGGTTTTGGGGAAATGGTGGGCCATGCGTCGGTTTAGCGGGCCGCAAGGGTATTGCCGTCTCCGGCTGGGGTTTGATTGCGCACGCCCCGGTCTGGTGGATTAACGAACGGCGGCGGACCTGAGGCCCGCCGCCGTGGCGTTTGGAGTCGGTTGAGGCGGGTTAGTTGCCGTCACAAGCCATAGGGTGATGGCATCAAGGGCGGGCAGGAGGGCGCGACGCACTTCGATAAAATCCAGGATGCCGGTGTGGCGATAGATGACCTCGCCGTGATGATCGACGATCAGGGTGTGGGGGAGGGCGCCGTTCCATTCGGGATCGATGGCTTCGATATTGGCGTATTTGTCGGTGTCGCCAAAGATGTAGTTTCGCATGGAGGCGTGTTGCCCTTCGAGAAAGCGGAGGGCCTTGGCCTCCATCTTGGGATACTCCGCAGCGACGGTGACCATCTCGAAATCGCGTCCCCGAAAGGTGACGTTGAGGTCGACCAGGTCGGGGAACTCGGTGACACAGGGACCGCACCAGGTGGCCCAGACATTGATCAAGCGGACTTTGCCTGAGTCCTGATTTTCGCGCAGGGCGACGAGTTCGGCGGCGGAGGCATGCGCCAGGGTGACGGGTTCCTCTTTGAGGCGTTCGGCCCAGATCTTGTTGTAGCCCTCGGCCTTCTCGGCCCACTTCACGGAGCAGCCAAAGACGCGGGTGGTGGTGATGGCAGGGGTGTCGCCGGCGAGGAGCGAGTCGAGCGCGTTGCGGGTGGTGTGGTCCTTGATGTATTGCGGGAGTTCCGCGTCGTCGATGCGGCCCTGGAAGGCGAGCTTGCGGTCGCGGTCGTAGATGAAGACGTGAGGCGTCGCGACGGGTCCGAAGACCCGAGCCACCTTTTGGGTGGGCCCATCGTCCAGATAGGGGAAATTAAAGCCGGCGTGTTCGGCGCGAATGACCATCTCCCCGAAGGAGTCGCCCACGTCGGTGTAGGCCAGTTCATCCAGGCGAACGGCATCCGCGTTGTTGGGGTTGATGGCGACCACGGCGACGCCTTTGGGCCCGTAATCGGCGGTGAGTTGGATCAAGCGTTCTTCGTAGCGCCGCGCGGTCGGGCAGTGGTTGGAGGTGAAGACAATGCAGAGCAGTTCGGCATCGGTGAAGGAGTCCGGGGTGTAGGTCTTACCGTCGACGCCCGGGAGTTCGAAGTGGGGCAGATCCGAGCCGATGGGCTGTGGTTCCGGGTAGCTGTTGTCAGCCGCAAACAGGGTGGAGGCAGTGAGGCCGAGGGCGGCCAAGGCGGTGGGGATTAACCGGGTCATGGGAGGAACGGTTAACCGCGAAGCTTACCGACGCAAGTGAAGCCGGTGGTGCCTGTTGAGCAGGAGCTAGGGTGCGCCACCGCGAATTAAACGAAGGTGGTCGCAGGGTTGGTCGGCCCGCATCCGGGCACCGGCCTGGCGGGTCGGCTCGCTTCCGCTCGCCGCTACTTTGGAGCCGGTGCGCGCGGTCGGGGGGCAGTTGGCCGGAGGATCCTAGACCTCGGAATTCGCGGCCATATGGTTGAGCAATTCGTCGACCTGGCAGTGACAGAGCGCCGTGTAAGTATCGGCGGCACCGTAGTAGAGCGAGATCCGCCCGGTCCTGGCATCGGTGAGGGCCGAGACGGGGAAGCAGACATTGGGCACGAAGCCGCGGGTTTCGTAATCCTCTTCGGGAGTGAGCAGGTAGTCGCGCGTGCGCAGCAGCACCTTGGCCGGTTCATCAATGGCGTGCAGCGACGCGCCGATCGAATAGACGTAGCCGTTGCAGGTGTTGGACACGCCATGATAGAACACGAGCCAGCCGGCGGTGGTCTCGATCGGGATGGGGCCGGCTCCGATCTTCATTCCCTGCCACCAGCTACTGCCTCCGGCCCGCATGACCAGACGATGCTTGCCCCAGTAGGTGAGGTCCTTGGAGTGGCTGAGGATGACGTCCCCGAAGGGCGTGTGGGCACTGTCTGACGGCCGCGAAAGGAGCACGTATTCCCCGTTGATCTTGCGCGGAAAGAGCACGCCGTTGCGGTTGAACGGCATCAAGGGATTCTCCATCCGGATAAATGTTTTGAAATCCTTGGTGCGACCCAGACCGATGGAAGCGCCGGGGAAGTCGTCACACCAGGTGATGTAATACCAACTGCCGATTTTGACGACGCGCGGATCGTAAGCGTAGGAGGGGGTGGCGGTCTTGCCGTCACCATCGATCCAGCGAATGGGTCGGTCGTTGATCTCGAAGCTGAGGCCGTCCCGGGAGGTGCCCGCATGCAGCGCGGCGCGGCCATTGCGGCCGTCGGCCCGGAAGACGCCGGCAAAACCCTCACCGAAGGGCACGGGCGCGGAGTTGTAGACCCGGGCGGTGTGCGGGGTGGGATTCCATCCGATCAGGGGATTGGCTCGGTTGCGCCAAACCACCTGGGGGTAGCCCGAGGGTTTGTCCTCCCAAGGCAGGTTGGGCAGGTTGCGGCCGATAATGGTGGTGGTGGAGGGGAGGCGGGATGAGGGCATAAGGCAGGGGAGCGGGTGGCTCAGGCGAAGTGATTTTTTGAAATTGCGGCTCAACCCGGGAACCCCGTCGAGGATGGGCGTTGTGAACGTGCAATGGGCGGACGTTTCCCAGAGTTTTGGGTCCGGTCGACTTGTCGTTGATCAAAAGCGGGATGGGCTGAATAGTGGCCTGATTCGCGTGATGAAAATTCTGACCAAGATACTAAGCTGCAGTAAAATTATGGGGTTGGTGGCCCTGCCGATGGGCGCGGGCCCGGACCGCACGCTGGCCGATGAGCGCGCCGAATGGAGCGAGGTGCGGCTGCTCTCCCTGGCCAAAGATATCCACGACCGCTACCTGACGCTCGATACCCACTTGGATGTGCCGATCGTGCTGCGCCGACCGGGCTTCGACATCAGCCGGGAACACTCCTGGGTGGATGATGCGAGTCAGGTGGATTTTCCGCGCATGAAAAAAGGCGGGCTCGATGGCGGGTTCTTCGTAGTGTTTGTGCCGCAAGGACCCCTGAAGCTGGCGGCTCGAGCCCAAGCGATCGAAGAGGGGTTGATGATCACCAATCTGATTCGAGAAACGGTTGAAATCCACGCGGATCAATCCGGGTTGGCCACCACTCCCGTCGAAGCGGAAGCGTTCCGCTCAGCGGGTAAACACGTGGTGTTCATGGGCATCGAGAACGGCTACGTCATGGGCCGGAACCTGGACTTGCTGGAACGTTACCACGAGCTGGGGGTGCGTTACTTCGGCTTCGTGCATACGCGGAACAATGATCTGGCCGATTCCTCCACGGATCGGTCGGGACCGCTGCATTTCGGGATTTCGGAACTGGGGCGGGCGGCGGTCGATGAATGCAACCGACTCGGTCTGATGATCGATGTGTCCCATGCGTCGGACAAAACCACTTGGGATATTTTGGAGCGTTCGAAGGCACCGGTGATCGCCTCGCACAGCGGAGCCTACGCGGCGTATCCCCATCCTCGAAATCTCAATGACCCTTTGTTGCGGCAGATTGCGGCCGCCGGTGGGGTGGTGCAGATGAATGTGTTCAGCACCTACCTCATGGACACGCCGCCGGATGAGGCCCGGGACGCGGCGATCGAATCCTGGCGAAAAAAATATGAGGCGCCTCAACCGTTGCCGATGGACGTGGATATCCAACGGCGGATCGAAATCATGGGAATCAAGGAAGCCTTTCCGTCCTCACTTTCCGATATCCCGACCGTGGCTGATCACGTGGACCACTTGGTCAGGGTGATGGGGATCAACCATGTGGGATTCAGTGGTGACTTCGACGGCGGCGGCGGGGTGGCCGACTTGATGGACGTCAGCGAGATGATGAATCTGACCGCCGAGCTCCTGCGGCGCGGCTATTCGGAGGAGGACTTGGGCAAGATGTGGGGAAGTAACGTGATGCGGGTCCTCACCGAGGTGCAGGCGGTCGCGGCTGAGCTGCAAGCTGCCCTGGACTAGACGTTGGCAGGTTCAACATTGAGTGGGTCTCGGCTTGCGATCTTGGCGCGCGGCGAGTGCCCTGAAATTTACGTTTCGAAATCCCCCCATGAACACTCCCCTAAGACTTCTCGGTGTCGCGGTCATCACGACCTCTGCTCTTTTTGCCAATGACTCCAACTCTGCTGAGCACCCTCCTTTGGCTGATCAATTGGGCCTGCAACTGTGGAGCCTCAAGGATCAGTTTGAGCAGGACGTGATCGGCACCCTCGACTTGGTGGGCTCCTATGGCATGCCCTACGCCGAAACGGCCGGCACCAACGGGATGGTCCCGGAGCAATACCGCGTGGAGCTCGCCAACCGCGGGGTCGAGGTGGTCAGCGCCCACGTGCAGTATGGCGACTTGGTCAAAAACTTCGAAGCGGTGCTGCTCGATGTGATCGCCCTGGGCGCCAAGTATGCGATGATCCCGTGGATCCCGCACGACGGGGCCTTTACCGAAGATGACAATGCTCAAGCGATCGAACGGCTCAAGGAGTGGGGACCCAAATTTGCGGCCCAAGGCATCAAGCTCGGTTACCACCCTCACGGCTACGAGTTCGGTGCGGGGAAAGAGGAGGTGACCTTGTTCGACAAAATGGCTGAGGCCACCGCCGGCCATGACGTGTATTTCCAGATGGATGTGTGCTGGGTGGTGTATGGCGGCGAAGACCCCGTCGCGTTGTTGCATGAATACCAGGACCGCTGGGTGAGCATGCACGTGAAGGACATCCGCCAAGGCGTGCCCGTGGGGTTTTTGCGACCCGACCTGCCGGCGGCCGATCGGGTGGTGGTGGGCACCGGGCAAATCGACTGGCCGAGCGTGATCGGCACCGCCCGTTCCTATGGCATGGAGCTCTTTTTCATCGAAGATGAAGGCGCGGATTCGCCCCGCGATATTCCCCTCAGCTTGGCCTATCTGCACGGTCTCGAGCTCTGATTGGGCCGCTCGCAGCCTCCCTCCCGCAGACCCTGCCTGGTCCGCAGGGCCCTTTTTCGTTTACGCGTAATTCGCCGGGCCGACTGGTAAAAGCCGGCGGAGGGGCGGATGCGATCAGGTTGCCGGATCTGGCGGCGGGGTGCTTCGGGCGCACCAGAAGCTCAGCCCGGTGAGCACGACCCCGAGCAGGCACACGGCGAGGGAGGCCCGGAAGAGCGTGAGCAGGCCGATCTCAGCGACTTGGCCGGCAAAGATGTGGCCGGCGATGGCGAAGACGCCGGAGCTCAACATGACGAAGAGGCCTTGGATCGAGTTGCGGTAGCCGGCTCCCGCGTGGCTGTTGAGATACATCACCGGCAAAATCATGAAGCCCAGAATCGTCATGCCGTGGAACAGCTGGAAGAAGACGGCAAAAAACGGCGTCGGTAGAAAACCGAGACACGTCAGGCGGAACACACTGGCGGCCGAGCCGAGCGCCATGATGCCCTCGTAGCCGAATCGGCGTTTCATGCGGTCGAGTCCGAGGATGTAGAGCACCTCCAACCCGACTCCGAGACTTGAAATGGGACCGACCCATTTCTCCGCAAAACCGACCTGCTGGGTGAGGTAGAGGGGATAAAACGTGTAGAACGCCATGTTGGAAAAAATCACGAACCCCACGCCGAGGCAGAACAAAGCCAGCGGAGGGCGGGCCAGAACCTTGGCGGCTTCCCAGGTCGGCACCCTGGCCTTGGCTGTGGTCTCCGGCACCGGTGATCGGACGGGCAGGCCCAGGGAGTTGGCGATTCCGGCCAGGGCAAACAGCGCGGTGATCGGCGGCAGCCAGGTCACGTCGCCTCCCGCCTGATAGACCGCAAACATCACCACACTCGGGATGATAAAACCGATGGCCCCCCACACCCGAATCATGGAGTAGGAGGACCGCGGCTGGGTCGGGTCGGCCTGCAGGGTGAAATAGAGCCCATCGCCCAGGGCCAACTGAGGCTGCAGGGCCAGTCGATTGATGGCGATCCAGGTCAGGCACAGCCAAAACCCGACCGCGCTGGTCAGCGCGGTCATGGCGACGATATTGATCAGAAAGAGCCCGATGAGCAGCGGTCTCACCAGCCGGTAGCGATCGGCCAGAAACGTGATCAACACGGGCATCAACAGGACCGACCCTTGGCCGACCGCAAAAATGAACCCCATATCGGCCGGGGAGATTCCTTTGTTATCCCGCAGGTAGATCGGCAGATAGGGCGTCACGCTGCCGAAAACGGCGTAGATCGCAAAATAGTGGGCCTGCAGGCGCCAGATGGGCGTGGGGACGGTCAAGACCGCGATCCAGATCGGCCTTCCAGGCGGGGGCAATGTTGGAGCCATGGGAAATTTGGGCAAAGCGTGGACCCGCCCCTTTTTACCCCCCAAGTTGGGGCGACGCATGGCTGTGGTGATCACCCCATTAACCCGCGAACTCGCGCCCCATTTCAGTCGCCTCAATCGCGAGTGGATCGAGGGGCTGTTTGCGCTCGAAACCGCCGACGAGCAGATTTTGGCCAATCCCCAGGCCTTGGTCGATGCGGGCGGGGTGGTGGTGTTTGTGCTCGCCGCCGGCGAAGTGGTGGGCACGGCGGCCCTGCAGAAACTCGATGGCGAAACCGTGGAGTTGGTAAAGATGGCCATCACCCCGGACTGGCAGGGACGGGGCCTGGGGGGGCGGGTGATGGCGGCGCTGATCGCGGCGGCTCGGGCCAAAGGGTTTGCCCGTATCTACCTCGAGACCAATGCAACCCTCGCAGCGGCCAACCATCTGTATCGAAAATATGGATTCGTGCCCCTGACCCAGTCGGCCTCACGACATGGTTATGCCCGGGCGGATGTGTTTTACGAACGGCGGTTAACCCCGTAACTCCTCCCCACATGAAAACGATCGGCGAAAATATTGCGGTGATCCCACGCCCGTTCTCGGTGCTGCGGATGCCCCTGGGCAAGACCACGACGGTGATCCGATTGACGGATGGTCGCCTGCTGCTCCACTCGGCCGGCCCGTGGGGAGAGGCCGAGGTGCGGGCGATCAATCAATGGGGCCCGGTGGCGGGGCTGATGGAAGGATCCCGCATTCATGACACCTTTGCGCGGGAGATGCGGCGCTGGTTTCCGGGTGTGCCCTACGGCTTGCCGGCAGGGTTTCCGGTGGCGGCGGCGGAGCTCGCTCCGGCCGAACCGCTGGCGAGCTGGGCCCAGCGGTGGGGCGATGAGATCAAGGTGCACCGAATCGCCGGGCTGCCGCGATTGCAGGAGCATGCCCTGTTGCATCGAGCGTCGCGCACTCTGGTGCTGACCGACCTCGTGTTCAACTTGGATATTCCGGCGGGCCCGCGGGTGCCCTGGGCATTGCGATGGATCTCGGGGCTGAAGGCGTTTCCGGGCACCAGCCGGCTGGTGAAGCTGTGCGTCAAGGACGCGCGGGCGGTGCGGGCCTCGCTGGAGGAGATCCTGGCGTGGGAGTTCGACCAAGTGGTGGTCAGTCACGGCGAGGTGATTACGGTCGAGGCGAAGAACACGCTGCGGCGGGTGCTGCACTGGGGTTTGCGGGCGGTATGATCCGGGAATGCGATCCGGGATCGCGGCGCCCCGCCCTGCGGGTCGACCCTAAACTCCCCCTGTGAGATCCCGGTCGCCTTCCCCCGGGCCAAAGTGATCGCCCTCCTCGAGGATACTGACCGGGCCGCGCACTGGATGGACGGCTTGAAATCCCTGGAACACCTCTCCGGTGAGCCCGGAAAGACCGGCGCGGTTTCCCGGCTCAAGTTCCAGATGGGTAAGCGTGCCCTCGATATGACCGAGACCGTGGTGAGCAACACTCTACCGGAAGCGAAGGTCGTGCGCTACGACTGCGATGGCGCCGTGAATGACGTGCACCACCGCTTCATCGCCGTCAGCGAACGAGCAACGCGCTGGAAGATGGACAACACCTTCGAATTTGGGAGCTTTCTGCTGCAGGGAATAGGCCTCCTCCTGCTGGGGATGTTCAAGAAACCGACGATAACCCAGGCGCAGAACTTCAAGGCCTACGCGGAGCACGGCGCGAGTGTCTTGGACAAAGCGTAGGCGGCGAGGGTGGCGGGTAGGGCGACTCGCGGTTGAGCCCACTTATCGCACATGCCCACCCCCGCTTTAGCGCTACTTATCCCCATTTGTAGATTTCTTTGAACGAATAGGGGTCCGATGCTTCTAAAAAAGCTACATGCCAGCTTCGACCCACCCCCAAGCGCTGGTCCTCATCTTCTTTTCCTTTGCTGCGATGCTCGCGGCGACGGAGAAAACCGCGGACCCGGTTGCCATCCCCAACGGAGAGGCGTTCAGCATCAAGGACTACTTGGTGCCCGGCAAAACCGTGGTTTTTAGCTTCCTCAGTAGTTACAGTCCACCCTGCCCCTGTGAGGCTTGTGAATCTCTGGGGGATCCGTTGAAGGCCTTGCACCAGTCCCGGGAGGACGTGGTGGTGGTCGAGGTGGACATCAACCGGGATGACGTGACCAAAATTGACTGGGGCTCTCCGGTTGCCCAGCAGTTCGGCCTGCGCCGAGTCCCGCATTTCATCGTTTATGGTCCGGAGGGTGAGTTGTTGGCGAAGGACGACGATCGGGTGGATGCGGCGGAAGGACGCTCGATGGTGCACGACATGTTGGTCGCCTTACCGGGGCACGCGGAGGGTCATGCCTCGATGAAGGCGGACGAGCGGAGGGGCGGCTAGGTCCGACCCAAGGCGAGCCTTGGTCTGGGGGCTCCGGCCTGTATCCTGGTTTTAATGAGTCGCATCGCAATCATCGGACCGGGAGCCATCGGCGGAACTTTGGCGGGAAATCTGCAGCGAGCGGGAAATCATGAAGTCCTGCTGTGCGGACGGCGGTCGAGTCCGCAGCTGTCCGTGGAATTACCGGGAGGGCATAGCGAGAGGGTGGGTCCGGTGCTCGTTGCATGGCCGGGTGAAGCCGGTCCGGTGGATTGGGTGTTGGTTGCCACCAAAACTTATGCCGCGGCAGAAACGGGCCGCTGGCTTGCGGCCCTGATGGGAGAGGAAACGCGGGTGGCCGTTTTTCAGAACGGCGTGGAACACCGGGAGCGGTTCCGGTCGTGGGTCCCGGATGACCGACTGGTGCCGGTCGTGATCGATTGTCCGGCGGAGCGGCCCAGTCCGGATCACATTGTGCAACGCGGGGCGCTGAACATTGTGGTGGGGGATGACGGGGCCGGTCCCGAACTCAAGGCGTTGTTTGCCGGAGTGGATGATCATTTTTGGCTGACCGGTGATTTTCAGTCTGCGGCGTGGCGGAAATTGACGCTCAACAGTGTGGCCGTTCTCACCGCGATGGTTTTGCGACCGAATGAAATTTTCCAAGGCCCGGCGATGCAGGCGGTGGCCCGACGGATTGCGGCCGAGTCGGTGGCGGTGGCGCAGGCGGCCGGGGCGAAACTGGATGAGCGAGTGATCGATGACGTGATGGCGGCAGTTCTGGCCGCGGCACCGGACGGGGTGAACTCCCTGCTGGCCGATCGTATGGCGAAGCGACCGACCGAACTGGCGGCGCGGAACGGGGCCATTGTGCGGATTGGTGCAGCGCTGGGGGTGCCAACCCCGCTCAACTCCATGGCCGTGGCGGTGGTGGAGGCGCAGATCCGGGCCGAGTCTGCCGGTTAGCCCAAATGATCCCCAACCGGGGCTTTCTTGGAACGGATTGGGGGGGGGAAAGACCATTTCCGTCCCCCCTCGGCTTCAGCGCGCCACGATGTGGCCGAACGGTTAGACTTGGCCTTTCATGCAGCCCGTGGACCCCGTTCGAACTCTCCCTGAATGGGATGATCAACGCAGGGATATCCGGGTTGCGCTGGGTTCGGCCAGTTCAGGGTGCATGATCGGCACGAGAAAGTCGTGGTGGGCGGTTGACCGGGGGACGGGGGTTGCGCGGGCAGCCTCGGCCAGGCGGCGGGTGAGGGCGGCGACCACGCGGTCGCAGGTGGGGTCGAGCGACGGTGCAGGTTGGGCGGGTGGATTCATGGGAGGGTGAGCTGATGGTGGTGGGTGGGGAATCAGCCCCCTGCAGTGATCCGGATGTTGGGCCCAAAAAAAAGCCCCCTCCGGTGAGCACCGGAGGGGGCAAAGTGGGATGCACTTACTCCTCTCGCGGCGCGCGGGTCACGGCTACGACCGCTACCACGGACACAATAATTGCGATCGCGGAGGAGAGGACGGATTTGGTGACGGAGGGAGTCATGCGGAAGCGCCAAAACGGCAAAGGATCCCACGGCCGTCAAGCCTTGAGGTGCAAGGGATGGGGAAAGCTCCGCCGGGAGGCATGAACTCTGCTCCGCCGGAATGGCCCCATGCTGACCCTCGATTGGATTGTTCTCACCGGCTACCTTGGCGCGATGATCGCGTTGAGTGCGTGGTTGTCACGGGGGCAGGCGGACAGTGCCGACTATTTTGTGGGGGGGCGCAGGCTACCGTGGTGGGCAGTGGGCATTTCGATCGTGGCGACGCAGAGCTCGGCCATAAGTTTCGTTTCGATCCCGGCCTTTGTCGCGCTGCGTCCGGGTGGCGGTTTAACGTGGCTGCAGTATGAATTGGCGGTGCCGCTCGCGATGTTGTTCTTGCTCGGATGGGTGGTGCCCTACCTGCGGGATCGGCACCTGGTCAGCGTGTTTGAATTTCCGCAGGAGCGGTTCGGCGTAGCCACGGGGAAGACGCTGGGTTTGGTGTTTTTGATCAGTCGGGGGCTGGCCACGGGCATCGCGGTCTACGCGGCGGCGTTGGTGGTTTCGCCGATGTTGGGTTGGAGCCTGACCGCCTCGATTTTGCTGATTGGAGTCGTGGCGATCGTTTACGACACGCTGGGCGGCATGAAGGCGGTGGTGGCTTCGGATGTGATCCAGCTCGGCCTGATGGTCGTGGGCGTGGGCAGTGCCATCGTGATTGCCTATGCGATCGTGGGCGGGCCGGGGGCGGCGTGGGAGGCGCTGGCGCCGGAGCGCCGGGTGGCGGTCGATTGGTCGTCTGGGGTGGGGGATGCCGCCGCCGCGCCGTTTTGGGCTTATCTGGTCGGGGGATTTTTCCTCTACGCCTCTTATTATGGGACCGACCAAAGCCAGGTGCAGCGGCTGTTGGGCACGACGGGGTCGCGAGAGGCGCAGAAAGCGATGCTGCTGGGCGGCATGTTGCGGCTGCCGCTCACTTTGTTGTATGTGATGATGGGCGTGGCGTTGGGCGCGGTTTGGCAGATGCACCCCGAATTCCAAGCGGTCGTATCCCCGGAACGGATCGATTCATTGGTCCCGCAGTTTCTGCTCACCTATGTGCCCGTGGGTCTCAAGGGGCTGATTCTGGCCGCCATTCTGGCGGCGGCCATGTCGAGTGTGGACTCGGCCCTGAACTCGCTTTCGGCCGTGACGCTGCGGGATTTCGTGGAGCCCTGGGCCGGGAGAAAGGTGGGCGATCATCCGTTCGCGGGGCGCACCATCACGGTGATTTGGGGGGGCTTGATCACCGCGCTCGCTTTGGTGGCGGATGGGTTGGACCGCACGGTGATCGAGGCGATCAACAAAGTCGGCTCGGCTTTCTTTGGTCCGGTGCTGGCGACATTTGTGATCGGCCTCGCGGTCAAGCGGGTGGGTGGGCCCGCCATGTTGATCGGGATTGTGGCCGGGGTGGCCATCAATCTCACCGCGTGGTTGGGCGCTTGGCCGCTGCATTGGATGTGGTGGAATGTGATGGGTTTCGGTGTCACCGCGGGGGCCGCGCTGCTGTTGAGCCTGGATCATGAAACCCGCCCCGGCGCGGACCGGCCCGTGGCGCGCTGGCGAGCGGCGGAAGTGCGCGGGGCCACCCCGCTGTTGGTCGGCGGGTTCATTCTCACGCTGGGCCTGGTGGTGTGGTTGGGATAATTTGCAGAAATCGCTTTGTGCCCGCGGGCTCCTCGTGGTCTTTAGGTGCTGACGATGGAAGAACATCACTTGTTGCATGATCTGGGATGGCTGATGGCCGCGGCGGCGGTGGTGTCGATTGCCCTGCGCGCCCTGCGCCAGCCCGCCATTATCGGTTACCTGCTGGCGGGGCTATTGTTGGGGCCGCATCTGCTGCCATGGACGCCGCTGCACGATTCAGTGAATTTGCAGTCGCTGAGCGAACTCGGCGTCTTGTTCCTGATGTTCTACATCGGGTTGGAATTCGATCTGAGCAAGCTCAAGCCGGTGGCTCCGGCGGCGGTTTTGGGGTTGGCCTTGCAGACGATCCTGATGGTCATGATCGGCACCTCAGTCGGCCAGTGGCTGGGTTGGCGGGCGGTGGAGGGATTGTTTCTGGGGGGCATCCTCGCGATCAGCTCATCGATGGTGTGTTTCAACCTGATTGGGGAACGCGGGGACATGCATCGCCCTTACGCGCAGTTGACGGCGGGGGTACTCATCCTCGAAGACATTTTGGCGATCGTGCTGTTGGTGGTGCTCGCCGGAGTCGGCGTGTCGGGCCAACTCGACTATGGGATGGTTGGTCAAACAACTTTCCTAGTCGGCATCTTCGTGGTGGTGGTCTTTCTCATCGGCAAACTCATCGCGCCCACGGCGGTGGCGATGTTGGAGAAGATCGGCAACGCCGAGACGATGACCCTGTTTACGGTCGGCTTCATTTTTGCGGTGAGCCTGCTGGCGGAGCAGGCGGAGTTTTCGTTGGCGTTGGGCAGTTTTTTGGCCGGGGCCATTTTCTCCCGTAGTGCCATCTCCCACGAGATCGAGCGGCTCACCACGCCGATCCGGGATTTCTTTTCGGCCCTGTTTTTTGTGACCATTGGCACCTTGGTTAACCCCTTCGATATATGGGCTTACAAGGGCACGATTCTGCTGGTCACCGCGATGATGATGCTGGGCAAATTCATCGCCTGCTGGGTCGGATTTGTGTTGGCGGCGGTGCCGCCTCACGTCGCCCTGCGGGCTTCGCTTTCGAAGGTGCAGATTGGAGAGTTCGGGTTTGTGATCGCGGCGCTGGCCTTGAGTCTGGGACTCACCAATCCGGCCTTAAAAGCGGTCACGACCGGTGTGGCGGTCATCAGCATCACGTTGACGCCGTCGGCGTTCAGTTTGGGTCCGATCATGGAAAGGTGGGCGAAGCGATTGGTGCCTGACCAGATCCATAGCTTGATCAGAATCTATTTGGGCTGGGTGGAGACGGTTAAGTTTACCTTTCGATCCAGTAGCTTTTTGAGGGTGGTGCGCCGGCCGTTGTTGCGGGTCGCAATCGACTTTCTCATGCTCACTGGGCTGCTCATTGTGGCGTCACTCGGGGCGGGTCTATTGGGCGACTCGACATGGCAGCGGTTGCTCTGGGGTGGGGTGGCTCTGGCCGCGATTCCTTTTCTGGTCGATATCCTGCGCAGTCTCGATGTGGTCACGCTGGCGTTGTCCGAGATCGCGCTATCCCACCCGTCGTTGCGTTTGATCGCCAAAGGGCCGGTGCGGTCGCTGTGGCGCATCGGTGCCTTTTCTCTGATTCTCTTTGGTTTCAGTGGGCTGTTCCTGATCGCGTGTGCGCCTTATTTTCCGACGGGCACCTCGTTGCTGGTGTTTGCGCTTACCACGGCGGTGCTGCTGATGGTCGGCTGGCGCCGGGCGGTGAAGCTGCAGAGTCAACTGGAGTTTGCGGTGATGTCCTCGATGGAGGACGCCGCCCGGACCGGAGCGCAGGAGGCGATGCAGGGCGCGATCAAGGCGATGACCCGTCGGAACCCCTGGCCGGTGGAGTTGTTGGAAGTGGCCGTGCCGAAGGGGGCTTTGGTGGTGGGGCGGACGCTGCGGCAGATCAACCTCCGGAGAGAAACGGGCGCCACGGTGGTGGCGGTGCAACGTACGGGGGTGACCCACTATGATATCACCCCGGATCTGCCGCTTTCGCCGGAGGACCATATTCTCTTGGTGGCGGAAAAAGCCCAGCTCAACCAGGCTTCCGAACTATTGACCGCCGTGGGCGGGGCCGCGGCTGCGCCCACGGCACTCCCTCACCAGTTTACCCGCTTGCTGGTCGCGCCGACATCCCGGTTGTGTGGTCAAACCCTCCTGGAGTCCGGGATCCGCTCGGAGTTCGGCGTCTCTGTGGTGGGGCTGCAGCGCGGCGACAAACGCATCACCGGTCCGGCCCCCGACGAGTGCCTGCACGATGGCGATCTGTTGTTGGTGATGGGGCCGGAAGACGGGGTGGCGTCCCTGCGCGAGGCTTTGGTCTGAGCGGCCCCGGCGGAGACGGGACTGACCCGCCGAGGCGGCCGGGCAAAAGAAAACCCCGCCGGGCAGGCGGGGTTGAAGGCGAGGGGAGAAAGGGTTGTCCCTCAGGATTCGAGGGTGTGGGTGCGGAAGGGAAGCTCCACGGGGCGGGCGTCAGGGTTCGCCGCGTTCCACTGGTCGACCACGCGCTTCGCTTTTTCGCGATGAGCCTGTTTCATCTCGGTGACTTCTTGCTGCAGCCGGTCGAGCCTGGCGTAAGCCCCGTCCTGGGCACTGATGATGGTGGCGGGCCATTTGACCAGACGGCCGGAGGTTTTGAGGTCGGTCCAAAGGGCTTTGGCCGATGCCTTGGCGGCGATCAATTGGTAGTGGTAGGCCGCGAGCTCCTCGTCGTAACGCCGGGCTGCCATGGCGTAGCTCTCGATGCTGGTGGCGTCGGGGTTGGCGCTGATATCTTCGACGGGTTGGGGAGCTTTGGGGGCGTCGTAGAACATGGGCTCGTCTCCCATGAGGGCCGCGGAGGCGGTCAGGCTTTCCTGCAGCACGTCCCGCACAAAGCTGATACGGAGGTCCTTGCCGCCGGTGGCCGCACCGGGAAACTCGGCGTGCACGGCACTGCCGGTGAGCAGGGATTCCGCCGCTTCGAGGTTGAAACGGCCGGTCCAGTTGGCTCCGCTCTTGGCCAGAGGACCTTCCCAGATGGCGAAGTTGGCGCTGTTGACGATGTAGATCTTGGCCCCGGTCGAGGTGGCAGGCGCCCGCAGCATTTGCAAAGTGACCGTGCCATCGCGGGCGAGGGTCAGGCTGTCGGCCTCGGCGGCGCGAAGGGCGATGTAGGGTTTCTCTTCTTCTTCGGATTCGGATTGAGCTGGAGCGGTGAGGGCAGTGAAGCCGAGGGCCACCGCAGCCAAGCCCAAGCCGGCGCGGCGCCAGACCGATTGAGGGTGGGAATAAAGGCGGGAGGATTTGGTCATGTTATGATGAGGTTAAGCTAGAGTGACGGAGGGGGGGGAGAAAGGGGGTATCTTTGACAGGGGGTGACTATAGTTGTTTGGGACCCGCGATCAAATGCGTTTTCGGTAATATTGCGGGGAACCGTGGGGTCAGTTGCCGCGGCCGAAAAGATCCCGGATTCTGCCACCGACGGCCTCCTCGAGCTTGTTTTGGACAGCCGCCTTGGCGGCGGCGGTGGCGATTTCAGTCAACACGCGACGGCTGACCTGCAGGGTCAAGGCCGAGGGGGTGAGGCCTTGCGCGGGCGTGCCGAGGTTGACCATGTCGATGTCGGGCATGGTGGCGTCGATGGTGCGCCCCGCCGCCACCACCCTGACATTGGCGCCGCGGAGTCCGAAGTGGCCGACGGCAATCAGGGTCGGGGGAGCGGCCGCGTCCGGAGGAGCATCGGGCGGGGGCGTGCCTCCGTTCTGTTCCGGCCGGGAGCCTAGCGCTCGGTTCACGGCGCCGAGCAGCACCTCGACGTTGCTGGTGCCGCCTTGCATCTCGTAGCTGAAAACCGGGTCTTCGATGTCCAGATCTTCAATCACGATCGTTTCGCCCAAGAGGGACCATGGATCGAGGTCGAGGTGGATCTTGCCCAGAGTGGCCAGATCGCCCTCGCCCCAGCCCACGGGGTTGCCGATGCGGAGTCCGGAAAGGGTGGCGGTTCCGGAAAACAGCGAGACCTCCGCGGCGGCGAGCTCGACGGCGGTTCCGGTGATTTGAGGGCCGAAGGTGTTGACCCCGGATTTCACGATCCGGCCCAACATCAGGGTTATGACCAGCACGGTGAGACCGACCAGGACGACGGCGCTGCCGGCCAGCCAGAGAAAGATTTTGCCGATTTTGGGGAGTGCCATGTCGGAGAAGGTTGAACTGAAGGGCAGCCTGCTCAAGCCCGGAGGCCCCCGGCCGGTGACTTGCCAATTCCCGGGCAGCGATTGAATTTTAGACCATGCACCTGCGATTCGCCTCCTCATGTCCCTGCTTTTCGACCGAAAGGAGAATGCGCCGTGTCGTTTGATGGCACCTGGCAGGTGGTCAGTGGCAAGTTGGGCACGGACTCGATCCCATTGCCCGCCACGACCCTGCGCATTGCGGGAGACCGTTACACGGTGGCTTCGGCCGAGGGCCACGATACCGGCAAATTGACGTGGGGAGGGGATCAAGCGCAGCCAACGGTCGACCTGATCGGCATGACGGGCGAACACCGTGGCCTCACAATTTTAGCCCTCGCCCGGGTGAAAGGTGACCAGATGCAATTGTGCTATGCGGTCGATGGAGGTGTGCGCCCGCCGAGTTTCGCGGTGCGTCCGGGCTCGGCCGTGGTCACCGTGCGCTACCGACGCGTCACCCGCGACCCGTCGTAAAACCGAGACCGCACGATCGGTTTGCCCCCCGGATCGAGGCCTCGGGCTCTCCGGCATGAATCGACACAAGGGTAGGGACGGACGGACCGCTGGGCCGTGCGCTGCGGACTTCGTTCATGGAGACTTTGGCGGCTATTCTATCGGTTGGGCCGCTTTGCGCTTGTCAGTTTCGACATGGGATGGGGAGCTTTGGAGCGCTTTTGATCTGCACCCTAAATGGCCGACAAACACAACTACACCGAAGACTCGATCAGAACCCTTTCAGCGCTGGAGCACATCCGTTTGCGGCCCGGCATGTATATTGGCCGACTCGGTAGCGGGGCTCACGCGGAGGACGGCATCTACGTGCTGCTCAAGGAGACGATCGATAACTGCATCGACGAATACACCATGGGATTCGGCAAGCGCGTCGAAGTGCACCTGGCCGAGCGCACCCTGTGTGTGCGTGACTACGGCCGGGGCATTCCGCTGGGCAAACTCATCGATTGCGTTTCCGTCATCAATACCGGGGCGAAATACGACAGCGAGACGTTCCAGAAATCCGTGGGCTTGAATGGTGTCGGCCAAAAGGCGGTCAACGCGCTGTCGGTCTCTTACCGGGCGCAGGCCGTGCGGGACGGCAAGTGCAAGCTCGTCGAATTCGAGCGGGGCAAATTGCTCAAGGAGCATCGGGTCACCCCAACGGACGAGCGCAACGGCACCTACATCGAGTTCACGCCGGATGAGCAGCTCTTCACCCCCGGCTTTGCCTTTCGCCGCGAATACATCGAGGAGATGATGTGGAACTACGCCTACCTGAACCGAGGGCTGACCCTCAGTTTCAACGGCAAAAATTTCAAGTCCGAGGGGGGGTTGTCCGACTTGCTCAAAAAGAAACTCACCGGCGAAACCCTCTACCCCATTGTGCATCTGGAGGCGGAGGACATCGAGGTCGCTCTGACCCACGGCGGGCACTACGGGGAAGAGTATTATTCCTTTGTGAACGGCCAACACACCACCATGGGAGGCACCCATCAGGCGGCGTTTCGCGAGGGATTGGTCAGCGCCATCCGCAACTTCTACGGCAAGCAATATGAAGCGGCCGATATCCGGCAGTCGATCGTGGCCGCCGTCTCCGTGCGGGTGCAGGAGCCGATTTTTGAGTCCCAGACGAAGACGAAGCTCGGCTCCACCGACATGGGGCCCGGCGGTCCGAGTATCCGACAATTTGTGACCGGTTTCATGCAGCAGCACCTCGACAACTGGCTGCACCGCAACGCCGAGGCCGCGGAGACCCTGCGCAAGAAAATCGAAGCTAGTGAGCGCGAACGCAAAGAGCTGTCCGGGATCCGCAACCTGGCCAAGGAGCGGGCCAAAAAGGCGAACCTGCACAACAAGAAGCTGCGCGATTGCCGGGTGCACCTCGGCACCAAGGACAAGCGGGCCGAGGAGAGCACGCTGTTCATCGTGGAAGGCGACTCCGCCGCCGGATCATTGACGTCTTGCCGTGATGTGCAGACCCAAGCGGTTTTCGCCTTGAAAGGGAAACCGCTCAACACCTTCGGGCTGACCAAGAAGGTGATCTACGAAAACGAGGAGTTTCACCTGCTGCAGAGTGCCCTGAACATCGAAGACGGGCTGGATGGCCTGCGCTACAACAATGTCGTCATCGCCACCGATGCCGACGTCGATGGCATGCACATCCGCCTGCTGCTGATCTCCTTTGTGGTGAAGTTCTTCCCCGAGCTCATCACCAATGGCCACCTCACGGTTTTGGAGACGCCGCTCTTCCGGGTGCGCACCAAGAAGAAAACCATCTACTGCTATAACGAGGCGGAGAAGCAGGCGGCGCTCAATGAGCTGGGCAAGAGTGCCGAAATCACGCGATTCAAGGGATTGGGTGAAGTTAGCCCCGGGGAGTTCAAGGACTTCATTGGCATGGGGATCCGCTTGGAACCGGTGAGCCTCAAAAACCTCCCGGATACGGATAAACTGCTGGGATTCTACATGGGCAAAAACACCCCCGACCGCCAGAGCTTCATCATCGAAAATCTGCGGATCGAGAAAGACCTCGTCGAGGTCTGAGCCGGAGGGTTTTGGCATCGGCGATCGGGCTGGGCTGCCGGTTTCTGAGAAATGCCCTAACTCACCGCGGTGCCTTCCAGCGGTGCTTCGCCGCCGGCCAGTCGCGCCACATTGGTCAAAGTGACGCGCGCGATTTCCGCCAGCGCTTCTTGCGTCAGAAACGCTTGGTGCGCCGTGATGAGCACGTTGGGAAAGGTCAGCAGTCGGCCCAACTCATCATCCGCCAGAATGCCATCGGAAAGGTCTTCGAAAAAGACGCCTTCCTCCTCCTCGTAGACATCGAGGGCCACCCCGCCGACCCGGCCGGTCTTCAGGCCTTCAATCAACGCCGTGGTGTCGATGAGTTTACCCCGGCTCGTGTTCACGATGTAGGCCCCCGGCTTGATCTTTTGGAGGGTCTCCCGGTTCAGCAGGTGGTAGGACTCAGGGGTCAGCGGCAGATGCAAAGAGATCACGTGACTCTGCGCCAACAGTTCCTCCACGGGCAGGTAGTGGACGTCGTGGGCCTTGGCCCAGTCCGTGGCCGGATAGGGATCGGAGGCGATTACCTGAGTGCCAAACCCGCGGAAGATCTGCGCCGTCAGACGCCCGATCTTGCCCGTTCCGATGATTCCGATGGTTTTGCCAAACAGATCGAAGCCCACGAGGCCGTGGAGCGAGAAGTTGAGCTCCCGCACGCGGCTGTGGGCGCGATGGATTTTGCGATTGAGCGACAGGAGCAGGGCGACGGAGTGCTCCGCCACCGCGTGGGGCGAATAGGCCGGCACTCGGGTCACCACGATCCCCATTTCCGCCGCGGCGACCGAATCGACATTATTAAACCCGGCGCAGCGCAAGGCGAGGTGTCGGATGCCAGCTTCCTTAAGGGCCGCCAAGCAGTCCCGGTCGACCTGATCGTTCACGAACACGCACACCGCATCGGCCGTGTGCGCCGAAGCTGCCGTTGTCGCGCTGAGGCGAAATTCGTGAAACTCGCAAGTGATGGAAAGTTCCGCCGCGACCTTGGCGAACTCGTGCTGATCGTAACTCTTGGTGTCGTAGACGGCTACTTTGATCATGGTGGATGAACCCTACCCACCGACGCCAAACTGGCGAGCGAATCGACCGAATCTTCGCCCGGAAAGGAGCGCCGCTCAAGTAGCCCCGGATCCGCCCGCCCCCTCCGATGTCGGCGCCGGTTTGAGCCGTGATTCCCATCTACGCATCTGTGCGTATGGAGCGGGCAGGGACTTTTCCCTATATTGGAAGGGTTAAACGACCTGCTCACTCGACCCCCCTCACCCATGAAACACTTCCGCTCTCCCTTACCGTTCATCCGCGTCCTGCTGGCCGGCTCGGCCTTGGCCCTGCTGGCCCCGTCCGCTTACGCGGTCAAAGAAATCTGGTCCGCCAAGCTCTCCGAGAAACCAACTTGGCACCAAATCACCGGACTCGGCACCCTCTTGGTGGGCTCGAAAGGCGCGGTGCGCTCCTACGATCCCGACACCGGAGAATTGCTCTGGACTCGTGATGACCTTGACAAGACGAGCCAGTTTAATGTCCGCGAAGTTCCCGGCACCCCTTTCATGCTGGGCAATCATACTCGGGGAATTGGCGGATCAAAAATGGTGTTACTCGGCGTCGATTACCTCACCGGTGAGACCCTCTGGAAGACCGAAGAACTCATGGGTCAGTATCTGGCGACCTACCCGATCCCCTCGCACAACCTGGCCATTTTTGCCCTCAACAGCTGGGAAGGCTCAAAGGATGAAAAGGGATTGATCCTACGGGCCCACGACGTCGAAACCGGCGAGCTTAAGTGGATGACCAAATTTGGTAATTCAAACTCGGTAGCCCTGCACATGGCCGACGACGCCGGCAAGTTTTCCAATCGCCTCGATCTTTCCGGCTACCATGATCCCGTGGTGGATGGCGATATCGCCTTCCTCGGTTTCCGCGGCGTGGACGCCCTAGACCTCACGACCGGGCAAATCCTCTGGACGCAGGAATTCAAACCCGGGGCCAAGGATTGGAAGCGCACCTACGCGCCAATCCGGGTGGAGGGTGACCGGGTTTACGGCGCGGGCGGTGGCAGCGTTTTCGTCTTCAATCGCGCCGATGGCAGCATCCGCTGGAAGAGTGATCGTATCTCCGCCTACGCCGGCCTGTTCAGCGCCCGCGACAACGCCATCGTCTCGCAGGTCGAGCCGATCAATGGCAAGGTGTTCATCCGGTTCGGTGGCAATTTTTCCAATGGCCAGACCGTTATGCTGCGCGAGCCGCTGGGCGTAGCGGCCTTCGATGCCGCGACGGGGGATGAACTTTACAAGTCGGACAAGCCCAAGGAAGGCATCACGAATCTGATGGTGCTGCCGGAGCACAACATGGTGCTCTACGCCGATGCCAAGCACCTCTTCGGCCTCGACATCTCGGGGGAGGGCGTCACGGAAAAGTTTGAGGTCCCCATCGAGTTTAAGCGCAAGATGGGCGGCGGCGACATTGCCAAGATTGGCCTCGGCGCCCTGGGGGGACTCAAAGGTCTCGCTAAGGGGGCGATGGCGCAGAATAAAGGACGTCTCGATGTGCCGGTCGCGATCACGCGTCGGGATGAGCATATCGTGGTCATGGGCAAGCAACACCTCATGGGCTTTGACCCCGTTGAACGTGACATTGCCTGGTCCACCTACTACGCCGCGCCGGGCAACTTGATGGGCGACTCGTTGCTCTTTGCCGTCACCGCCGTGGCCGCCACCGCGGGCAATGCCCAAGCGGCCTCGGCCCCTTCGTATTCGTCAAGTCAATACAGCTCGGGGGTGGGTAACATCCACAGCGCCCTCGACCGCTACAACTCGGCGGCGGGCAAGCGCAAGTCGGCCACGCGTTCGGCCGGCAACTACGCCTATGTCCTCACCAATGTTGAGGAGGGTCGCAAAAAGGGGGTGGGCCTGATGGGCATCTCGCTCGATACCGGCGAGGCCGACAAGCAGATCCTCCTGCAGGACAAGCAGCCGGAATACATCGTCGACCACACCACCGGGCGGTTGTTCTACTTTGACAAGGGCCGCCAGATCGTTGCCTACGGGCTGTGAAGGGCGGCCCGGGTGGCGCCACCCGCTGCCTCCGGGAGGGGAGGCGGCCGGTGGGCGTCCCCCTCGGTGGGACCGGTCTTTCGAAGTTGGAACGCCGAGCGGAATAGTGCTGCACTCCGGGGCGATCGTCACCCAAGGTGCCGGATCTGCCGTCGATCATGAGCCAACCCGCGTCCCGCAAAATCTATTCCCGCGAGCCCCTCTGGGACCCGCAACGCTGGTTGCCGACCACCCGGGAAGAGGTCGAGGCGCGCGGCTGGGACCAGCCGGATGTGATTATCATCTCCGGCGACGCCTACGTCGATCACCCCGCCTTCGGCACGGCGGCGGTGGGACGCATGTTGGAGGCGGAGGGACTCAACGTCGCCATCGTGCCGCAACCGAATTGGCGCGACGACCTGCGGGATTTCAAAAAACTCGGCCCGCCGAAATTGTTTTTCGGCGTCACCTCCGGGTGCATGGACTCCATGGTCAACCGCTACACTGCGGCCAAGAAACAACGCAGCGAGGACGCCTACACGCCGGGAGGGGAGCATGGCTTTCGCCCGGATTACGCGACGACCGTTTACACGAGAATTCTCAAGGAAATCTATCCCGACGTGCCGGTGATGATCGGCGGCATCGAGGCCAGCCTGCGCCGGGTGACGCACTACGACTACTGGTCGGATGAACTGATGCCCTCGATCCTCGAATCGAGTGGCGCGGATTTGCTGATTTACGGCATGGGGGAACTGCCGCTGCGCGAAACCGTGCGCCTGCTCAAACAAGGCGTGCCCTTCGGCTCGCTGACCACCATCCCGCAAACGGCCGTGTTGCTGCCCCCGGAGGCCGCACCGCCGAAGAACAAGCGGTGGGACGACTTCACGCTCTTCAGTCACCAGGACTGCCTCGCGGACCGCGCCCGCTACGCCAAGAATTTCAAGGACATCGAAACCGAGTCCAACCGGGTGAAAGCCCGCCGCTTGTTTCAACAGACCGGGGAGCGCACCTTGGTGGTGAACCCGCCGTTTCCGACCATGACGGAGGAGCAGATCGATGCGGCGTTCGACCTGCCTTACACGCGGTTGCCGCACCCCAAGTATCGCAAGCGCGGGCCCATCCCGGCCTACGAGATGATCAAGCACTCGATCAACATGCACCGCGGCTGCTTTGGCGGCTGCAGTTTCTGCACGATCTCGGCGCATCAAGGTAAGTTCGTCGCCAGCCGCTCCAAAAAATCGATTCTGCGCGAGGTGGAATCGATCAAGCAGATGCCGGATTTTCGGGGTACGATCAGCGACCTGGGAGGCCCCTCCGGCAACATGTATAAGATGAAGGGCAAGCAGCAGTGGATCTGCGACGAGTGCGTGCGCCCGAGCTGCATTTGGCCCGACGTGTGCCGGAATCTCGACACCGACCACACCGACCTGCTCGACATCTACAAGTCGGTGCGCGAGACCGAAGGCGTCAACCACGCTTACGTGGCGAGTGGGATCCGTTACGACCTCTTCCTGCACGAAAAGGGAGCGTCGCCGCAGGCCAAGGCGAGTCACGACCGCTACGTTGAAGAACTGGCGGCGCACCATGTCCCCGGCCGCATCAAAGTCGCGCCCGAACACACCAGTGACCATGTGCTGCGGGTGATGCGCAAACCCACCTTCGATCTGTTCTACAAGTTCAAGGAGAAGTTCGATGCGGCGGTCCAAAAAGCCGGCAAGAAGAAGATGCCGGTGGTGCCGTATTTCATCAGTTCGCATCCGGGCTCACGCCCCGAGGACATGGCGGAGTTGGCGCTCAAGACCAAGGATCTGGGGTTTCGCCTGGAGCAGGTGCAGGACTTCACCCCCACGCCCATGACGGTGGCGACGGAGATCTACGCGACGGGGGTGCACCCGTATGACGGGGCCGAGCTTTGCGTGGCGCGGTCGCCCGAAGAGAAGCAGGAGCAGCGCAGTTTCTTTTTTTGGTATAAGCCGGAAATGCGCCAGGCGCTGCGCAAGTCGATGACTCGGCTCGGCCTCGGCGGAATCGCCCGCCGCCTGCTGGACGAGAAACGCGCGACCGAGGATGTCACCCCGCCGCCGCACATCACGCCCTGCGGCATGTCGGTGCCGGCTCACATTGCCAAGGCGGGCAAGCCGGTGGTCACCCCTTCGGATCCGACCGGAGCCCGCCTCGCCGCCGCCCGCAAAGGCGCCAAAAAACCGATGCAGGCAGGGGGGCAGAAACCCGGTCCCAAACCGTTCCAGAAGTTTTTTAAGCAGAAGCGGTCTTAGCGGATGATCGAGCCGAGCAAAACCAATCGGCCGGTGGTTTGGGCGATGGGGATCCTGATGGTCGTCCTCACGGTCAACTGGGTGGCGGCGGTGGCGCGGTTTCAGGTGGAGGGGATTTTTTGGGACCAGTGGGTGTATTGTCAGCCGTTCTTCAGGGAGGAGTGGACTTGGTTGGACCTTTTCATGCAGCAGCTTGGTCCGCACCGGCAGGGGGTGGCGTTTGTGCTCACGGCTCCCCTGATGACCCTGGCCGATTGGGATACCCGCATCGAAGGGTTGTGGATCGTGTTTTGGTTGGTCGTGGCGGCCGGGTTGGCGTTGGCCTGGAAGCAGCGGTTGACCGGCCGGTTGGGGTGGGAGGACCTGTGGCTAGCCGCTGGCGCTGTTGAGCGTGCGCCAATTCGAAACCGTCATCGTGGTCCCGAATCTGTCGCACAGCGTGTTTCCCCTGGTGCTGTTGATGGGCATGGCGTGGATCGCGGCCGGGCCGATGTCCCTGGGGCGGTGGGGGGCGTTCGGCATCTTGGGCGGGTTGGCCATGTTCACGGGATTTGGGCTTTTCGCGTGGGTCGCGGCGGGCTGGATGGTGCGCTGCGCGTGCTGCGGGCGTGGTGGCGCCGCGACCTGGGCACCGTCGGCGGGCGGCCGCCGCCGGGCTGGTGTTGGTCCTGCCTTGGTCGGTTTCCTGCAGGGCTACCGCCTCCGCAGCGGCAGCGCGGGATCGGAGTTCCCGCATTTGCCCCTGTCCGATTACCTGCAGTTTGTCGCCCGCATGCTGGCGTCGCGGATGGATCTGGCGGGCGGGGGCGGTGGGCATGGCGTTGGGCTGGGGGAGTGCTGGTGCTTGGCGTTGGGACTTTTTGGATACGTGAGCTGGCGGCTGTTGCGCGACCGGGAGGTTTCGCCGGGCTGGATGGTCGCGGCGCTCCTGGTCGGGACCGGCTTGAGCTACGGTTTTTTACCGCGCTCGGGCGGTTGCATTTGGGGTCCGGCCGCGGATGCGCCGCGTTATGTGACCTTGGTGGGCGCGATCTGGCTGGGGTTCGTGGCGGCGGGAGCGGCGGGCCGATGTCGCGGGTGGGGAGGGCGGCCGCCGGGCTGGGCTGGGCCTCCGTGGTGATGTCGTGGGTGGACTTGCCGCGCCGACCACTGGCCAGCTGGCCGGGCATGCTGGGCATGAGTGAAGTGAGCTATAACGGGATCGCGTTTTCGAATCGGCAGAAGATGGAGTGGTTGCTCGCGTGGGAGGAAACCGGCGATTGGCGAGCGGCCGAGACCCAGCGGCCGCGGGGTATTTTTGGCGAAGCGGAGTCGTTGCGCTTGGGGGAACGCATGGACTGGTTGGCCGCTCGTGGGCTGACCTTCGCGGATCCCGCTAACGAGCCGCTCGCTTGGTTGCCCTGGTGGAATCCGCTGGGTTACACTTGGATTAAGGGACTGGGCGGTGAGCACCAGCAGTGGATGGCGGAAGAGGCGGTGTTGCTGGTGGAAGGTCGGGAATCGGGCTACGTGAACCTGCAATTTGGCGCCCGCGCGCCGGCCCTGCCCCCGGAGGGCAAGGTGGTCATCGCCTGGGGGGATCTCCGCACCACGGTGGAGGCGCAGGTCATGCTGGCGGGGGTCTCCTTGCCGGCCCCGACTGATCGCACGAAACTGGTGATCCGCAGCACGGCGGGGGCGGTGCCCCTGCACCCTCCGCTGGACCCACGGCGGACCTCCTACCTGGTGTTCGATCCGACCGTCACCGCCGCGCCCCAATTTGAGGTGAAGTGGTGGTCGGAGGAGGGCGCGGGTTGGTGGGACGATCATTCCTTTGAGGTGGTCTCCGGACGCTGGAACTGGGAGGAGGAGAACGGCGAACGGTTTGTCTGGACGGATGCCCAGTTAGTGCTGCGCTCCCGGGCGCGGGGTCCAACCTACTGGAATATCGAAATCGAAAGCCGTTATGAGCCGGTCGACCACGGTCCGGTGACGGTGAAGTGGGGCGGTCGGGCCCTGACGTTACCCTGGGATGAGGGAGGCTTGCGCTTCTCCGTGCCCATGCGGGGCGGCGCCCAGCACCAACTGGAGATTGGCAACCGGGCCGGGGCCAGCAGTCCCCAGGCTCAGGGGGAGTCCTCGGATGCACGCAACCTGGCCTTGCGGCTGCGGCGGCTCGAGCTGAGTCGGGACGCGACCTTCCCGGTCTTGGAGCACGGCGATGACACCTGAGCGGTCGAGGGGCGTGGCCGTCTTGGCGGCGGTGGTGCTGGTGGCGATGGGCGCGAACTGGGTCGCGGCGGTGGCGCAGTTTCAGGTGAATGGTTTGTTCAGTGACCAGTGGAGCTTTTATGCTCCGCGGTTCGCTGAGGCCGACTGGTGGACCCTGTTTAGCTGGCAGCACGGGCCGCATCGGCAAGGGCTGGGGTTTGTGCTGGCGGCGTGGGTGGGCGATGCGAGCGGCTGGGATGGGCGGGTGGAAAGTCTGGGGATCGTGGCGGGGCTGGCGGGAGCGAGCGCGCTGGCGCTGGGGTTGAAACATCGGCTGACAGGGCGTATTCAATATTCGGATATATGGATTCCGCTCAGCGGTCTGAGTTTGTTGCAGTATGAGACCGTGCTGTTGGTGCCCAACGCTTCGCACAGTGTCATGCCGTTGTTCCTGCTGGTGTTGGGCTGCCATCTGTTGGTGGGGTCGCCGTCGACGACTCGGCTGGTGGGGGTCGGGCTGGTTGCGGGGCTCGCGATCTTCACGGGCTTCGGCATATTTGTGGCAGCGGGCTTGGGCGGAGGGCTCCTGTGGTGGGCGGTGACCTCCCGGTCGCATCGCCGCGGCGCGGTGGCGGGGCTGCTGGTGTTGCTGGTGGCGGCCGCGGGTTTTGCCCGGGGCTATGTGTTTGCGGCGGCGAGTGAGGGTTTTAAATTTCCCCCTGATTCGGCCGGGGCGGTGCTGAAATTCATGGGCCTGATGTTGGCCAGCCGCATGGGGGTGGAGTCCACCGCCGGGCCGGCCGTGGTGCTGGGTCTGGCCCTCGGCGGGTTGCTCACCGGGTTTGGCGTGTTGGCGTGGCGGGGCCGGCGCGATGACCACCGCGCCGGGGCAAAACTGATCGGAGTGGTGCTGGTGGGCGTGGGGGTCGCATTCATGGGGTTTACCATGTTGGGGCGGGTGCATCTGGGCGAAATCGGGGCGATGGCTTCGCGCTATACCACGTTGGTGGTCCTCGTCTGGTGGGGACTGGATGTTTTCGTCGCCGGGGTGACGTCAGCGAAACTGCGTGGTGGGGTGGCGGCGCTGGGCTGGGTGATGGCACTGGGGCCGTTGCTGGCGCTGTCCGGGCGTCCGGTTTCTCAATGGGTGGGCACCGCTGGCCTGCGCGATGGTGACGTCGTAAACCTGCGAGCGTTCGAGCAGCGAAAGTTGGCGTGGATCGCCGAGTTGACCGAGAGCGGTGACTGGCGTGAGGCCGAACGGTTGGTGCCGAACGGGGTGTTTCCCGCGGTCGAGTCGCTTGATTTGGACCGTCGCTTGCCGTGGATGGAGGAGCGGGGACTTTCCTTTTACCGGCACGGGATATCCAGTCTGCGGTGGTTGCCGTGGGCTCCCGGAGACGACGTAATTTGGTGGCGACCGCGGTCCGGCGGTCCGGTTCGACTCACACCGGAAGGCGGGCGCTGGTTTGTGGCGGGTCAAACGGGGGGTTACCTCAATCTCGGCCTCGAGGCCAGGACAGCTGGGCCGGTGGAACTGGAGTGGGACGGACGGCGGAGCCCGCTTGACCTAATCGATCAGCCCAGCGGCATTTCGTTACCGGCATCTTCACGATGGACCCCGCTCAAGCTGGATGGCATCCGTCGGGCGGAGCTGCCGCGCTGGTCGCAAGATCCCCTGTATCCCATCTGGTCGTGGTACGACGGCGCGTGGAGCCGGGAACGGGGGCTGCGGATCGAGGCGGGGTTTTACGGTTGGGAATCGGAGGGGCCACACGGTTGGACCAGTGAGTGCTTGCGCGCCCGGGTCGTGGCGAAGGCCCCGAGCTTTCTGAATGTGGTGATCGAGTCCCGTTTTGATCCCGTGAGCACGGGTCACGTGATTCTGCGGATGGGAGACGTCACCACCGTGGTGCCGTGGAGCGATGGCCCCGTGAGGTTTTCGGTGGCCATCCCGACCTCGGCCGACGGGCAAATCCTGCAGTTGGTCAATCAAGCGGGGGCCCGGAGCCCGGCGGAAATGGGGTGGTGGGACGATGACCGCGCCTTGGCGCTCCGCTTGACTCGACTTTCGGTGGATGCCGCTGCGGCCTACCCGGTGCTGAAATTGCCGTGATCGGGACCGAACCGGTGGCTTAGCGCTTGGCAGCCCCCGGGTGGTGTCCCAGCGTGGCGGAGCTTCTTCTCTCCCGCTCATGGAACACGCAATCAGCTGGTTGGTTCAACTTGGCGTCGGCCAAGGTCTTTTCACCCTCGATCAAGCCAAGCTCGTACGCCACGACGTGGGCGAAGGAGCCGATTTGCTGACCTTCGCGCAGCGGCTGATCGATGAGGGGCATGTCGATGACGACCGCCTGGGGGAGCTCGAAAAACTGGCGGGGGTGGCCCAGATAAATGGCGCCAAGGGGCCGCCGGACCGTGATGCTTGGATTGAAGCTCCGGCCGCGTCTCCCGCGAAGGACTCAGCGCCGGTCCCCCGGGGGGGGCAGGCCTCGGCGACGATTGCCGCTGGCGAGCTGGATTTTGCGCAGATTGGCGGTATGGACGACGCCACCCTGGCTCAAAAACTGCGGGGACTGCTCGTGCTGTGCGGCGAGGAAGGAGTGAGCGACCTGCACTTGGCGGCCGGGGCGGCTCCGTTTGTGCGCAAACAGCGGGCGTTGTCGACCATCAGCGAACACATCCTCCAAGCGGACGAAGCCATGCGGCTCAACACCGTGCTGTTGGCCCCGCACCAGGCGAAGATCTATCTGGAGCGCAAAGACTACGACTACGCCCTGGCCCTCGACGCCTCCCACCGCTACCGGGTGAATCTGATGTTTCAGAAGGACGGCCCGTCCGGTTCGTATCGGATGGTCGCGGCCAAAGTGCCGGAGGTGGACCAGCTGGGTATTAAAAATGTAGATACAATTAAGAAACTGCTGGCCTACCATAACGGCCTGCTGTTGGTGACCGGACCGGTGGGAGCGGGCAAGACCACCACCCTGGCGGCGTTGGTCAACGAGCTGAACAAGAACCGCCAGGACCACATCATCACCGTGGAGGACCCGGTGGAAATCGTGCAGGAGTCCATTGGCTGCAATGTGACCCAGCGCCAAGTCGGCGAGCATACGCGATCGTTTGCGTCGGCCCTCAAGGGCGCCCTGCGCGAGGACCCGGACATCATGGCGATCGGGGAACTGCGGGATTTGGAAACCATTGAGATGGCGATCAGTGCCTCGGAGACGGGCCATTTGGTAATCGGCACCATGCACACCAGCGATGCCGCCACGACGTTGAACCGCCTGCTGGACGTGTTCCCGCCCGCCCAGCAAACCCAGATCCGCACCTCGGTGGCGGAGAGTTTGCGCGGCGTGCTCTGCCAGCGCTTGCTGCCCACGAAGGACGGGGGGTTGGTGCTGGCCTGCGAAATCCTCACCGCCAATCCCGCGGTGGCCGCGCTGATCCGCGAGGGCAAAATGCAGGGCCTGCGCAACGTCATGGAGACGGGGGTGAAAGACGGCATGTGCGTGATGGAAAACTCGGTGATGGACCTTTGGCGCGCCGGCAAGATCACCGCCGAAACCGCCCGCCAGAATGTCACCACCAAACAGGTCCTGGCCCAGATTACCGGCTGAGCGACAACGCGACTCTTTTAAACGACATCCTCTCATGGCCGCCATCGATCGACTGCTGCAACTGATGCTGGAACAAGGCGGGTCCGACCTGCACCTCAACGTGGGCCTGCCCCCGAAGGCCCGTATCTCGGGCAACGTGATCCCGCTGGAAGACGGCATCGTGACCGCGATTCAGATGGAGGAATACCTCAAGGAAATCTGTCCGCCGGCGCGCTGGGAGGAGTTCCTGGTCAAAAAGGATCTGGATTTGGCCCACGAGATCCCCGGAGTGGCTCGGTTCCGGGGCAACTACCTCTACAACCACTGGGGCCAGGCGGGTATTTTCCGGCAGATCCCGGCGGAGATTCTGTCGTTTGACACCCTCAAGTTGCCCGAAGTGCTGAAGAAGTTTTGTCACATGACGGAAGGCCTCGTGGTGGTGACGGGGCCGACGGGTAGTGGTAAATCCACTACGTTGGCGGCGATGATCGATTACATTAATGATAATCTGGCCCGCCACATCATCACCATCGAGGATCCGATTGAATTTGTGCACCCGAACAAGAAGTCCGTGATCGTCCACCGGGAGGTGGGGGAGCACACCATCTCCTTCGCGGACGCCCTGAAAGGCGCGATGCGGCACGATCCGGACATCCTGTTGCTCGGCGAGATGCGTGAGTTGGAGACGATCAAACTGGCTCTCGGTTGTGCCTCGATGGGCATGCTCGTTTTTGGCACCCTGCACACCAACAATGCGCCCAAGACGGTCGACCGGATCATCAACACCTTTCCGGCGGAGGAGCAGAATCAGGTTCGCGTCATGCTGGCCGGTTGCTTGTCCGGGGTGGTGGCCCAATTGCTGTGCAAACGGCAACCCAAGGGCCGTGTTGCGGTGCATGAAATCCTGCTCCGGCACGAGGCGTTGCCCAACACCATCCGCAGCGGTCAGATCGCGAACATTCGCGCGATTATTGAGAGCGGCAAAAACGAAGGCATGACCACGATGGACTGGAGCCTGATGGACCGGGTGAAGGATGGTTCCATCTCCGCCAAGGAAGCCTACATGAAGTCGGCCAACAAGCAGACCTTCGCCCACCTGCTCAAGCCCGGCGACCTCGACGGGGACGGACATTGACGGTGAGTGTCCGCTGATCGGCGGCCCAAGGCGACGACGAGGAAAATGCAGCGTTGATGCCGGACCGGGGGCGTGCCCGACCTCAGAGCAACAGGGTCAGGAAGACGCTGTTGGGGTCCTCGCGGTAGTTCGCGAAGGGTCCGCAGGGCGCGAACCCGGCGCGGGCATACAAGCGCCGCGCCGGTTCAAACTCGGGCTGAGATCCCGTCTCCAAATTTAGCCGCACGTAGCCCCTCTTCCGAGCCTCATTCAGGATGTGGTTGAGCAGGAGCCAGCCCACGCCCCGGCCGCGGTGCGCTGAAGCGGTGCGCATGGACTTGATTTCTCCTGCCGTGGCCGACAACGCCTGCAATGCTCCGCAACCGAGCAGGTCGTCCCCCAACCATGCGCCCCAGAATGTTACCGTCGGCGCCCGCAGTTGCTGGATGTCAAGTGCGTGCACGCTTCCCGGGGGTGAAATCCTCCGCAGGTCGGCGAGGTGCTCCGCCAGTAGGTTGGCGACCTGCGGCGCGCCGGGATCGCCCGAAATGATGGTAACGCCAGCGGTTTGATGACTCGTCATGGCTCCACTTACTCAAATCCAAACCCCAGCGGCAAGCGCGTGACCATGGCCAGGGGCCACCCTGCATCCGCCGGGAGGAACCGCGCGATAACGGGACCAAGTTGAGCGCCCAGATCGGGGGCCTGCCGATTGCGCACGTGGCGGATCAGGAACAACGTGATAAGTCCGCCCAGCACCCAGATCGGCGTCAGCCGCGGGCAATACCAATCGTCCAACCAACTGAACCAAGCGGGTAGTTTGACCAGTGCCCAAACGATCAAAGACAGCCCACCGAGTGCCGCGAGTTCCCCCAGTCTCACCGGACCGGTCTCCGCCGTTTCCGCCGCAAAATCCCGTCGGGCGGCCCAGACGCGCAGGGTCTCGGACTCGGCCACCGCTCCGCGCATCGTCTTGAACTCCGCGCGAAACGCCGCCGGATCGGCTTGATACAGCCGCTCGAGCTCGCCGGGGTTGTGGAGGTTGCCGGGGAGCCCACTTATCGGGTGGTTTCCTTTCTTTCATGGGGGTGAGATGCTGCCAAGCGAGAAGGCTGAGTGCTTAACGTCTGTGGCGAAAGGGCTCCTCTGGTGTCCCGTTGTCGTTAAGGATGGAGGGATGCTCTGGTCCCGGATCACTCGCCCCCTGACCATCGGCCTGCCGACGACGCTGATGATTGCCGGCTTGGCGTCGGCCCACCCGGAAGGCCATCCGACCGTTCAGGAACGGCTCGGTTTTGCCGCGGACGCCAAACTCCTGGTCATCCACGCCGACGATCTGGGGATGTCCCATTCCAAAAACGTGGCGACCTTCGCGGCCATGAAGCAGGGGGTGGTCACTTCGGCCAGTCTGATGATGCCCACGCCTTGGATGCGGGAGGCGGTGCGAATGTCGCGCGAGAATCCGGAACTCGACATTGGCGTGCACCTGACCCTCACCGCGGAGTGGCGCGATTACAAATGGGGCCCACTGCTGGGGGCCGACACCGTGCCGAGTCTGGTCACCCCCGAAGGCTACTTTCACGCGAGTGTCCCCGCGTTTGCGGAGGCGGCCGACATCGATGAAGTCGAGGCCGAGGTGCGTGCCCAGATCGAGCTGGCGCTCAAGTTGGGAGTGGATGTGACCCACCTCGACGGCCACATGGGCTCGCTGTTGGCCACCGATGAGATCGCCGCCATGTACCTGCGAATCGGCCAAGAGTATCGGTTGCCGATCCGGCTGCACAAACACTTTGGGGATGGAATTGAAGGCGCCCCCCGGTTGCAGTCGTTGTTTTTGAACTACCCTGCCAACTACGACACGGTGGGCGGCGCGGCTCCGCAGATGTTTCCTGACGGAATGATCGACTATTATGACCGTGTGCTGGCCGAATTGGAGGCGGGCCTGAACCTACTGGTGCTCCACCTCGGCTTCGACCAGATGGAAGATCAGCAGATCATGGCGGGGTTTGCGCCCTGGGGCGCGAAGTGGCGGCAGATCGATTATGACTGGGCGATGCGGGCAGAGACCCGGAAGCTGATCGAAGAAAACCAGATCATCCTCATCAACAATCGCCTCATTCGCGACAAGCTGATCCGCGGCGAAGAGTGAACCGTGGCGTGTCCCCGCCCCCCTCGCGGAATCCGCCCCCCTCCCCGCGGGCGGGAAATTAAGGGGTAATCGAACTCGCGGCTTGCGGCGGCATGCAAGGTGCGGCCCGTTGGGCGATGGCCTCAATCATGGAGCAAAGCCCTGACCGTTTCCGCGCAGCACCCGTTTCCCGTTTGATCGGTTTCGAGGTGGCGGAGGACGCAGGCGATGGCGTCACGGTGGTGGCTTTGGCGGCTGGCGAGCAGCACGCCAATCCGATGGGGCGGGTCCACGGCGGGGTGATCAGCGCGCTCGCCGATGCCGCCATGGGCACGGCCTACGGGCGGGTGTTGCTCGCCGAGGAGGATTTTTCCACGATTGAGCTCAAGGTGAACTTCATGCGGCCGGTCAAAATGGGCCGTATTTTGGCGACGGCGAGAATGGTGCAACGCGGTTTGCGCATCGGCTTTCTCGATTGTGAGATTCACGACCGTCGGGGCAAGTTGGTGGCCACTGCGACCTCCACCTGCATGACGCTCAGTCGCTAGCCAGTCAGGACGATAATGCAGAACGGCCTTGGAGCGGGGAGCGGAATTCATCAACCATACCGGAAGTGAATGTAGCAAAGTCTTATGATGGAATCAGAGCCTTGGCCCACGGCCTGGTTTGGCTGGGGCTGGCGGGGATGACGGCCGGCTGTTCGGTGAAACAATTCGCGATCAAAGAGATCGCGACATCGCTGGCCGAGGGGTCCGGTAGTGCCTTTGCCCAGGAGTCGGATATCGTCCTCGCCGGAGAGGCGATTCCGTTCAGCCTCAAACTGGTGGAATCGCTGCTGGCGGCCCAACCCGGCAACGCGGATTTGCTCCTAGCCGCGTCCTCCGGTTTCACGCAGTATGCGGCCGGGTGGGTGGAACAGCCGGCGGACTTTATCGAGGACGAAGATTTTTTTGCAGCCCAAGTCCAGTACGAGCGGGCGGCGCGCTTCTATCTTCGCGGCTACAACTACGGTCTGCGGGGACTGGAAATCCGTCACCCTGGCTTCACGGCCGCCTTTCAAACCGACCCGCTGGCCGCCGTCGCGCAGTTGCGCCGGGAAGATGCCCCCTTGGCTTATTGGACCGCGGCCGGCTTGGGGTCGGCGATTTCACTGAGCCGCACCAACCCGGAACGGTTGGCCCAATTGCCGGCGGTGGAGGCCCTGGGCGAACGGTCCCTGGCCCTTGAGCCGGTATGGAACCTCGGGGCCGTCCACGAGTTGCTCATCATCCTCAAAGCGGCGGGCACTGGCGACCCGGAGGCCATTCGCGCCGAGGTCATGGGCCATTACGAGGAGGCCGTGCGCCTCGCGGCGGGGGCCAGTGCCAGCATCCATGTGACGCTGGCGGAAACCGTCAGCATTCAGGATCAGAACCGACCGCAGTTTGAGCTGCTTCTGGCCGAGGCGCTGGCGATCGATCCGGACCGCTTCCCCGACAACCGACTCGCCATTCTGATCGCGCAACAGCGGGCAGAGTGGTTGCGGGAGCGGGTTGACGATTTGTTTCTCGAATGATCCGAGTGATAGCCGACGTATGAAGTTTCCAATATTGTCCCGCGTAGGGGTGACCGCAGCCCTGGTGCTCGCGAGCCTGTCAACCACCGTCGAAGCCCGCCAAGCCCGGGTGAAACTCGCCACCCTGGCGCCCAAGGGAACGTCATTTCATCAGATCCTGCAGGAGATGGGTCAGGCCTGGCGGGAAGCCCCCGACGGCGGAGTGCGCCTGACCATCTTCACCGACGGGACCATGGGCGGCGAAGGCGACGTGGTGCGGCGGATGGGGCTCGGTCAATTACAGGCCGGTTTGCTGACCACCTCCGGGCTGACCGAGATCGATAATCGGGTGAGTGGCCTGCAGAATATTCCCGTCGCCTACCAGTCCTACGCCGAAGTCGATTACGTGCGGGACCGGCTCGGGCCCAAGTATGCGGAAGTCCTCAAGGCCAGAGGGTTCATCGTGCTGGGTTGGTTCGACACCGGATGGGTGAAGCTTTTTTCCAAAGAACGGATTGTGCGCCCCGCGGATTTGAAAGGGGGCAAGGTGTTCATCGTGCCGGGAAGTCCGGGAACCTTGGAGATTGCCCGATCCATCGGCACCCAACCGGTCGAGCTTGAGCCCACGGAAGTGCTGGTGAGCCTGCAGACCGGGCTCGTCAACATCGCGCCCGCCCCGCCCATCTACGCATTGGCCGCGCAGTTTTTTCAACCCGCCCCCTACATGCTCGACGTCAATTGGCTGCCGCTCTCCGGTGCCATCGTCATGAGCCAAAAGAGCTGGGATGGGCTCACCGCCGGGCAACAGGAAGCGGTGCGCTCCAGTGCGGCGGCGGCCGGCGCCAAACTCACCCAACGCGCGCGGGCGGAGATGCAGGAGTCCATTGACGCCATGGCGAAGCGTGGTCTCGAAGTGCAGGCCATCGAAGGTGAGTTGCTGACCGAGTGGATGAAATTTGGCGTTGGCCTGCATCCGCAGATCCGGGGCGGAGTGGTGCCCGCCGACGAGTTTGACGAAATCATGAGGTTGCTGGAGGAGTACCGCGCCTCCCACGCCGATGCAGCCGACTGACGACAAGGCGGGAGGGAAAGCGGTCGCGGCCGTCGGGGCCGCGGAGTCCCTGGACTCGCCGCGTCTTTGGCGGGTTATCCATGGTGGGGAAGATGTCCTGTTGGCGCTGGCCCTCGCCGGCATCCTGATGGTACCGCTGGTCGAGATGGTGTTGCGCACCTTCTTTGTCTCGGGGCTGGTGGGGGGGAATGCGATGACCCAACATTTCACCTTGCTCGTGAGCATGCTGGGAGGCGCGGTGGCCGCCCGGGAGGCGCGCCTCCTCACGCTTTCGCAGGGCTTTGCCAAACTGCCCGTCCCGTGGGGGTGGCTTTGTGAAGTGTGGCGGGTGGGGGTGGCAGTGAGTGTTTCGCTGTTGCTGGCATGGGCGAGCTGGCGGTTTTTGTTGTTCGAAAAAGAAGGCGGTAAGGTCATCGCCTACGGGGTGCCGGTTTGGGTGGCGCAACTGGCCTTGGTGGTCGGCTTTGCATTGGTGAGCCTGCGGCTGGTGCGGCACATCGGCCCGGAATGGTGGCTGCGGGGGGCGGCTGCGGCGGTGGCGATCGGGATTGTCTGGTATGTGCTGGGCTATGCGGCGGAACCGGAGACGTGGACGCCTGCAGTCGTGCTGCTCGGGGTCCTGGGCATCAGCGCGGTGTTGGGCGCGCCGATTTTTGCGCTGTTGGGTGGGGCCGCGGTGTTTCTTTTTTGGGGGTCTTGGAACCCGCTGGAATCGGTTGCGTTGTCCCACTACAGCCTGTCAACCAACCCCACCATCCCCGCGCTGCCCCTGTTCACCTTGGCCGGCTACTTTCTCGCCGAGGGCGGGACCTCCCATCGGATGGTGCGGTTGCTCAAAGCGCTGACCGGAGACCTGCGGGCCGGACCGGCCATCGTCACGGTGCTGGCTTGCGCGTTCTTCACGTCGCTCACCGGAGCCTCGGGCGTGACGATCTTGGCCTTGGGGGGACTGATTGTGCCGTTCCTCACCGAGGCGCGTTATGCGGAAAAAGCCTCCATCGGGTTACTCACCGGGGCGGGCTCGATCGGCATGCTTTTTGCCCCCTGCCTGCCGTTGATCCTCTATGCGATCGTGGCTCAGGTCGAAATTCAGGCGATGTTTCTCGGCGGAGTGGGTCCGGGCATGGCGCTGGCCGCAGGAGTGATCGCCTGGGCGACCTGGACTCGACCGGCGGCGGCGCGGAGTGCTCCCCGATGGTCATTCGATCGACGGGAGGCGTGGTCGGCTTTTTGGGATGCCAAGTGGGAGTTGCTCATCCCCTTGGTCAGCCTCGGCGGCATCTTCTCGGGGTTGGCCACCCCGGTGGAGGCCGCCGCGCTCACGGCGCTCTACGCTCTAATCATCGAGATGGTGATCTATCGGGATCTCAGCCCTCGGAAACTGGTGGGCGTCATGCGCGAGTGCGGATTGCTCATCGGGGGAGTGCTCTTGATTCTGGGGGTGGCTCAGGGACTCACCAACTACTTGGTCGATGCTCAGGTCCCCACTCTGCTGGTGGACTTTGTGACCACGCACGTAAGCTCACCCTTCGTGTTTTTGGCCTGTCTGATTGTCATCCTGCTGCTGCTCGGCTGCATGATGGATGTGTTCTCCGCGATTATCATCGTGGTCCCCCTGCTGGTGCCGCTGGGCGTGGCTTACGGGATCGATCCCGTGCACCTGGGGGTTCTTTTTCTGGCGAATCTGGGGCTGGGCTTTCTGACCCCTCCCGTGGGCATGAACCTCTTCATATCGTCCTACCGGTTCAACAAACCCATGGGGGAGGTATTAAAGGCCTCGCTCCCTTACTTTGCTCTGCAACTGGCGATTGTCATCCTGATCACCTATTGGCCCGCGCTGAGTACCACCCTCCCGGCCCTCTTTCTGGGCGGCAGGCCGTGACCCATTGATTACTTGGGCGAATCCATCGCCGCGAGGGTGGTCTGCCAGCTCTCAGGCGGCGGCGCCGCGACCTGCAGCGATTTGCCCGTGGCCGGATGGGTGAACCTCAGTTCTTGGGCATGAAGTCCAAAAAATGCCGGATGGGGTTTGGCTCCATAGTCCACATCGCCGAGAATGGGGCATCCGACGGAAGCACAATGCACCCGGGCTTGGTGGGTTCGGCCGGTCTTCAGGATGAGCTGCAGCCAGGAAATCTCTCCTTCGGGCCAAGATCCCAATACCCGCACGGTGGTGTGGGCAGGCCTGCCGGCTTCGGAAATTTCTTGCCGCCCTTTGGGGGAGGAAGAGGCCGCGATTGGGGTTTTGATTGAGGTTACGGTGTTGGGCCAAACCCCCTCTACCAGTGCCCAATAGGTCTTCCGAATGCGCCTCTTGGCGAAAATCTCCGCAAGCTCGGCATTCCACCGGCGGGTTTTCCGGATCAAAATCGCGCCGCTCGTGGCGCGATCCAAGCGGTGGCAACAACGGGCCCGCTCGTCCCAATGCCCCATTGCCCAAGCCTCCAGACTGGCCTCACCGTGCGAACTCGAACCCTCGGTGAGCATCCCGGTGGGCTTAAAGACCACCGCAACCTCCGAATCTTCATACAAAATTTCCGGCACAGTGGTCATAATCCCAAAGGGGGTCAGGCCGTTATTTGTTAATTATTGTAAATTTCCAACTCTTTTTTCAGGCTTGGTCATGCCTAGGTCACTCAGAATCCAATACCCCGGAGCTAAGTATCACGTGATTAATCGGGGCAACTATAAGCGCGATGTTTTTGCCGAGGCGGGGTCAGCCCAAGCGTTCGTTGCTGCGCTGGAGGAAGCAGTGGATCGCTACGGATGGCGGTTGGCTGCCTATGTGGTGATGCGAAACCACTATCATTTGGCGTTACACACCCCTGAGCCCAATCTCGCGGCCGGAATGCACTGGCTCCAGTCCACTTTCGCCACCCGCTTCAATCGCATGCGGAAAGAGAACGGCCATCTCTTTCAAGGCAGATACAAGGCACTTCTACTGGAACGGGGGATGGATCTTGCCCGCGTGGTCGATTACATCCACCTCAACCCTTTCAGGGCCGGACTGGTCAAAGCAGATCAACTCGCACATTTCCGGTGGAGCAGCCTCAATCGATTTTATAAGAATCAGCGATTTAATGGGTTGAGTTCACTTGAGTGGATGCAAGCAATCGGTTTGGAAGATTCCGCAGAGGGCTGGACCAGCTATGCCAGTCGCCTTTTAAGGCGGGCGAAGATTGCTCCTGAAATCGCCCAGTTGGAGCACAAAAAAATGACCACCGGATGGGCGCTTGGCTCGAGCGAGTGGAAGGAGTCCACGTTGGCGCATCATCTGCCCGACAAGCTCAGAGAAGGCGAACGTGGGAGGGTTGGATGGAGCTCGGATTTGCTCGAGGCCAAGTGGAAATTCCAGCTAAAGCAGGAACTGGCTGATGAAGGCAAGTCTCCCACGGACTTGGAATCAGACCGAAAAAGTGCGCCCTGGAAAATTGCGGTGGCCGAGCGGCTGCAGCGGGAGCTCGGGGTGCCGATCAAGTGGATCGCGCGGGAGCTCAACATGGGAAATGAAAGATCGGTTCGGGTCTATCTTTGGAGGCACAGAAAAATTAACAACTAACGGCCTGACCCCTTCTGCAGGAGGTAGGAAAAGGATTCCAGGTCGCCGGCGGCGTAGTAGGGGGAGACTTTGAGTGATTTTGCTCCGTTTCCCTCCAAAATCCCTAAAACTTCACTCGTTTTTAGTGAATTCATGGTCATTTCGGCCTTGATCGTGGTTTTGGTTAGGAGCCATCGCTTGACTCGCTTGACCAGGGTGGGCGGATACCAAGAGAACCGAAAATTTGAGGGGGGAGCGGTGGCGGGCAGTTGGAAAAAAATGAGCCCCGCGGGGCGACAGACGCGGACAAATTCGATCAAGTAGCCCTTGATGAGCGGAGGGGGGATGTGTTGGAGGGAGATCACGCTGTAAATCAGATCGAAGTGGTCGTCCGGGAACAGGCGAAGATCGCCGGCGGGGTTCAGGTGGTAGTTAACCCTTTCGGGATACCGGTTGTGTCGGCGAGCGAGGTCGATCATCGGCCCGGCGATGTCCACGCCGTCCACCGTTTGGAAATGCTGGGCCAAGCCCTGGGTAAGGCGTCCCACCCCACAGCCGAAGTCGAGGACCCGGTCGGCGCGAAAGCCCGGCACGGTTTGAGATATCGAGATTACATCCTGATCCACGGTCGTTTGTCCGGTCGCAAAAAACTCTGAGATTTCCCACCGGTTGCCGGTTTTGTCGGGATCGGTCAGCACCGCCCAGTAGGGGTCCTGACGGGCGAGTTTTTCCCAGACGGTTTTAGTGTGCCAGAGGCTCATGAGAAGCTACGGCAAAGAGCAGGGGTGACTTGCCGGGTAGGGCAACGCAGTCCGGCGGTCTGTCCGACGTCAACACCGTTGCGCTTGGGGCAGCGCTCCCCACGCCGCCGGGGGAAGGCATTTTTGCGGGTGGCGGCTGGAGCACTTTGCGAGAAACGGTCGCCCGGTTTGGTGGCGGTGACCCGCGGGGGTTTGAGTTCCCTCCTCAGTGGCTGAGTCCGGTTTGGGAGGGAGCACCGAGGTGCGCGATGGCGGCGGCGCAGTTGGGCTCGACCTCGGCGGGCCCTCGACAACTGACCCTCAGATCACGGATCAGTCCGTCCTGCAACCCGTAGATACAACCATGGACCATCACCGTCTGCCCCCGGGTCCAGGCGTTTTGGATGACAGCCATGGAGCAGAGGTTCCGCACCTGTTCGATGACATTGAGCTCACACAAACGATCTTCCCGAGTTTTGCCGGCCGGTAGAACCCGGAGGCACGCGTGATGTCGTTGTTTGACCTTGTCCACGCGGGCCAGCCATTGGTCGGCCAGCCCGAGAGGCGTGTGGTCCAACGAGGCCTTGATGCCGCCGCAGCCGTAGTGGCCGACGACGAGCACATGTTCCACCCGGAGATGATCGACCGCGTATTGCACGACTGCTCCGCAATTGAGGTCATCCGGGTCCACGACGTTGGCGATGTTGCGGTGCACGAACACCTCGCCGGGGGCGAGTTCGACGATCTGGTTGGCGGGCACCCGGCTGTCGGAACAGCCGATCCAAAGAAAGTCGGGGCTTTGTTGATTCGACAGTTCTTTAAAGAACTCGGGATTCCCCTGCAGCGTGCGGTTGGCCCAGTGGCGGTTTTGCGAAAACAGGCGAGCGAAGCGTTCCATCGGCGGTGGGATGAATTGGAGGGGCGGGAGAATGGACGGCCAAGCTTAACTTTACGGCCGGGGGGATTGGTTCGGGCAGCCGGCCGAGTTCGCCGTTGGCCGTGATCACGCGCGTCCCGCGGCCAACGCCTTCAAATCGGCGGGCGTGGCGGCCCGCAAAGTGGCTTGGTTCAGGAGTCGCCCGGCCAGTCATCCAAGTAGCCCTCGTCCCACGCGATCCCGGTGAAGACACTCACCACGCGGGGATCGGCGGCCTCGCCGCCGTAGTAGCGCCGAGCGTAGCGAGGCCCGTTCCATCGGCTGACCGGGCAAACCAAGTGAGGGGGCGAGCGCATTCCAGGCATCGATCCGCTCGGTTGTAGTGGTGGAGTTGAGCGGTGAACCATTGGCCATTTTCGTATCCGTAACCTGACTACGAATGGCGGCCACGAGCATCGAAGTCGAGTTCAAAGAACGCCGAAGCATTTGCGTCGGTGGCGAGGCGATGGCCCCAAAACGGTTCAAAATCAGCGGGGGGAGTTGGCCGTCGTGGGTGCGGGTGGGTTTGTCACCTGACGAATCCAGGCCAGCGTATGCAGCCGGCCACAGATTGGTCCCAGGGGCGTCGTAGTTGGGGTTATTTCAGGTTTCAAGTTTCAGCAGGTAGTTCACGGTGCGTTCGGTTTCCGATGACACCGAGGTTTTGATGAGCGTGCGACTGGGGTGGTTCTCCCATTCAACATCACTGGCCAGTTCCCGAAATCCCTTGGCAGCCAGGCAGGCGGCAACAGAAATCGATCAGGCCCGACCGACGCCCGGTGGCGCCGGGGCCGACGATTCCAGGCAAGCGGAGGTTGCTTTCTCGTTCCCACGGCGTGGCGATGGGCGGGCGATTCCGGCCACAAGGCGAAGCGGAGCCGGGCCACACCGCGTTGTCGGCGCGGTGGCGGTTCTGATGGCGAAGGGGCGCGGATCAGGTGCCGCAAGTCAGTCGCCAAAGTCACCGAGACCGAACGATGTGGCTTTGGCCATTCAGTTGCCGATCGATGGCCGCGGTGATGATGGGCACCTCGGGATGCCGGGCTTCGACAAGAAGCGCGATGCCTTCGGCTCACGATGGTCACGCTAAACGCAGGTCGGCGGCGCCGCTCTCGCAGCCTGGACAGCGCCCCCGCGGCAGGCCGCCGGTGGCCAGCATGGGGTCGATGCACAGCACGCGGCGGCCTTCCCGGGGAGAGTTTGCAATAGTAGCTGTGGGCTAAACCGTTCATGATCCGCTCGGCCACAGCAGCCGACTTTGACGGAAACAGATCGGTGTAGGGCTGGAGCATCCCCAGGCCGGCCCGCAGAATGGGCACGACCACCGGGCTTTGGCCAGCACCGGACTCGCCATCGCTTCCAGCGGCGTCTCGATGGCCTTGTCCCGCGTGGGAAGGTCGCGGGTGGCTTCAAGGCCAACAAGCCGATCTGGTAACTCAGATTCTGCGAAACGTGGCGGGCGCCGTGCGGTCGCGCAGGTGGGTGAGGGCGTGCGCGGCGAGGGATGATCGTGGGGCGCAGAAGGATCCCGATGGAAGGGGTTAAAGGCCGCGGTCAGTCTTGCCCTGCAGGATCGTGGCGGTTTCCCGCCGAAGCGTATGGGGCCGCCCCTTGAGCCCAGGCATGGCGGCCAGCCGAGTGTAAGCCTCCGGTTGCTGTGCGGCAGCCAACACCGGCGACGGCGCAGCCACCGATCGAGGGCGGCGATGATGGCGGGCACGAGGGCGGGCCTCGGCGGGCGTGGATGGTTGAGGCGCGAGTGGCGCAGTCGGTTGGCAGGCTGAGTCCGGTGCGGTGTTTTAGCGCACTCGGTAGTCAATCAGGCTGGCGGCCCGCACGACCTCGGTGCGCGGATAGAAGCTGGCCATGAGGTTCCACGGATCTTTGGTGGCGTCCCCTTGATCGCCGGCGGCGCGCAGGTCGGTGCGCAAGAGCACCGCAGGGATATCGGCAAACTTCGCGATCATGAATTCGATCACGGTGCCGCTGTCGAGTTCGGTGCCGTCGAAGTTGAAAATCGCCAGGTCCGAGTCGAGCAGTGCGATGATATCCTGATCCCGGATCACCTGCGGATCGAGCCCGCGCAGCTCAAAATCCTGAGGCAGATGGCAGCGGTATTTGCCGCGTGATTGGGTGTAGATCGATTCGGCGAGGAGCGCGTTGCCCGCCAAGTGCTTGAGGTCGAAAAGTTCGCCGCCGAAGTAGACGGAGTAGTTTGCGGGGGAGGGGAGTGACTTTTTCACGCGGAGGAGAGAGGTAAGCCGGCCAAGGGCTCAAGACCGGGCTCATCCGACCACCATCCGCGTCGAACCTCAAGGCTGCAGGGACAGGCGATGGACAGGCTGACCGGGCTGAAGGGGGGAGGGATCGCCGGCCAACCAGGCGGCATGGCCCGCGCGAAAGTAGGGGGAGAGGGGATTTCCGCACTGTCCGCCGGGCAGGTGCAGGATGCCGTCGGCTTCCTGACCTGGCGCCACCGCGAAGCGCAGCGACGCCCCGTGACGGGGTCGAGCGACCCGTGGCAGTCGGCTGTCCCCGGCCTGAGGGTCAGCGGGCAGGTTCAAAAAATCGGCCAGCACGGCCGGAAGCATCCGGGCAAACGGGTGCTGCATACGCAGGCGATTCGCTTCGCCCCAAGTGAATTTAGGGAGCCCACCGGCGTCTTGAATTTCGGCGAAAAGGGTCAGCGTCACGTGGGCCCGCAGGTCGGCCCAGTCGACGAAAGGAGGACCCAACAGGTGGGCGGGTTCATCGCGATGCAAGGCCCACAGCGCCTCCTCGTAGCGCAATTTTTCATAGCGGAATGACGGATCCTTCCGACGGCATTGGGCAAAGATGGGCTGCAAGGTCGCCCCGGCAAGGAGCCGCTGCCAACGCCGGATGGCTCGGTAGGCGGCTGAATTGATGGCGGCTCGTCCGTCCCATGCAGCCAGCACGGTTAGCAACTCGTTGCGCAGGGGATCATGTGCCGCGAGGCGTTCCGACTGCAGGGTTTCGCGCAGCAGCTCCTGCCAGCGTTGGGCCCAATCAGCCCGATCATCGAGCTGGATGGCAAGGAGGTGTTCCGGAGTGGCCGGATCGGGCAATTCGACCAGTCGGCGTTTGATTTGGGCGGCACGGGTCGGACCGTCGAAGCCGGTATCGCCGAGGCGCTCGAGTTCAACGCCGGAGACCTTGCGTTGGTTGCCCGACCAGAGGGGGTGGCCGGGCTGGGCGAGCCGTTGGGGCCGCTCCGCGGGATCCAAGTAGCCCGCCCAGCCCCGGTCGCCAAACGTCCAGGCCACGGGGAACCGTCCATCGAAGCCGAACCTGCGCGGCAGCTTTCCGGTGAGGGTCCAGGCCGCGTGGCCCGCGCGATCCGCCACCAACATATTCTGGTTGGGCATGCCGGAATTCGCGGCGATCGCGAGGGCCTCATCGACGTTGGTTGCCTCATTGAGGTCAAGGACATCGAAGTTGAGGGCGAGCGGGTCGTGAAATGTCCACCGGTAGGCGAGGGGCTTGCCGCGGATGGTGCGGCCGACGATGGGGCCGAATTTGGTCCAGGTGGAAATGACCTCCTCCGTGCGGCCGTCATGATGGGTGACCACGTCCACGTGTTCTTCGAATTCCACGGACTCCCCCAGATGATAATAAAAGATTTCGGGGGCGACCTGGTTGAGGTCCACCGCGACGAGATCGCCGGTGTCCACGGTTGCGTTGGTAAAGCTCCAGGCGATGTGGCCGTTCGAGCCAATGATGATGCCGGGGACCCCGGGCAGCGAAACCCCTTCCACCCGATGCGGGGTGCCGTTCGCCCCCGTCCAGTTCAACTGCGCCCGATACCATGTATTCGGAATCTTGAGACCGAGATGAGGGTCACCCGCGACCAAAGCGGCGCCATGGCGGGTGGGGGTGCCGTTTAGCGCGAAGGCGTTGGATCCGATGGTGGCGTGTTCGGGCGCCGCCCGGGCGGAGAGCACGGGGAGTTCCTCGGTGGTCCGGAGGTCAATGATGGCTGCGCTGGGCGGGGCGCGCAGGGCAGCGGTGCTGCCGTCGAACGCGCTGTCGTGCGGGCCGATGAGGGGGTTGAAAAAATCCACGGATACGTTGCCCATGACATCGCGCAGGGTCGTCAGCGTCTGTTCGTAGCTGCCCGTGGAGTCCTGCAGTTCCAGTACCATCGCGTAGAACACCAAGCCGCTGTCTTCGACCGCCCACGGCGCGGGCTCGGCGCGCAACACGGCATACTCCCACGGCGACTTCGCGAGGGAGTTGAGGCCGGCGTTCACCCCTTCGGTGTAGGCCTCGAGCTCGGCGCGTTGCGCGGGGGGGAGGGCTGCGATGGCCTCGACGGCCCGCGGCCGAAACCGGTGCCCCACGGTGGCCCGGTCGAGGTCCAGCGCGGCATCGCCCACCAGCACCGCAAGTTCACCCGCAGCCCGACGGCGGGAAAGGTCCATTTGAAAAAACCGGTCCTGGCCGTGGGCGAAACCGAGGGCCCGGGCGGCATCGAACCGGTGGGCGGCCGTGATGATCACGGTGCCTTGGTCGTCGCGCGCGATTTCGGCCGGGGCGGTCAGGTGGACGAGGGGCAGGGTCCCGTCCAACGGTGGCAGGCTGGCTTCGATACGGTGCCACAGCCAAGCCAGGGCCAGCAGGGCGACCAACGCGGCCACGCTACCGAGGATTCCGACGATTTTGAGCACTCGGGCAAAGTTCATGCGCGGCGAACCATCAGCGCAACCCGCCCCGATGTCCAGACAGGGCCTTGGTGGTCGGGGTGCCGCCGGACCTACCTTGCCCGCACGTAGTCCACGGCGGCGGCGAGGAGGGTGGCGGGGGAGGATGCGACATCACACCACAACGCGTCAGCCGGGGCGGGAACCTCCAGCGTTGCCAACTGAGAGTCGAGCAGTTCGGGCGGCATGTAGTGGTCGGTGCGGGCGTGGAGGCGTTGGGCCAGCAGATCCCGGTCGCCGTGCAAGTAGATCCAGACGAGGGAGTGCCCCGATGGCTGCAGCCGAGTCCGGTAGACTTCGCGCAGCGCGGAGCAGGCGACGACGATGCTGCGTCCTTCGGCCAGATGGGAGGCCATCATCTCGCGCAGACGATCCAGCCATGGCTCGCGGTCGGCGTCGTGTAGGGCGATGCCCGCCTGCATTTTGGCCACATTGGCCGGGGGATGATAATCATCGGCATCGGCGTAGGGGCAGCCCAGCGCGTCGGCGAGCCCGTGGCCGATCGTCGATTTGCCAGTTCCACATACGCCCATGACGACGATGGCTTGCGGGGCAGGGGGATTATTCATGCTCGGAAGGAAGGGGGCGATCTTCGTCGACTTCGATCAAATCAAAAAAGGTTTCGACCCCCCGGTCGGCATAACCGTAGGCGGCGGCGCGTTCCTGCAGAAACGCGGTGCGGTGATCCCGCCAGCCGAGCTTGCGCATAAAAGCGTTCCACACGGCGCAGTCGTGGGCGTCGCGGGAGCGACCGGTGGCGAAGCACCACGCGAGCACCTCCTCATCGCCGGCGCCACTCAACACCTTCGTTTTCAGCTCCTCGTAGTCCACGCCCAGAAAACCGCAGGCCCGGCGGTCGAGACCGGCGCCCAGCGAAGCCTGAAACTCTTCCGGGAGTTCACCCCGGTGGTGGAGACGGATCTTGTCGAACATCCGTCCCACGTAGAGCAGGGGACCGACTTTGGCGTAAGGGCTACGGAGTCCGGGAAGGGCGGGCATGGAGCGGGAGGGGTTAGTTCCGTCGCCAATACACCCACGTGCAGAGGCCGGCGCAGACGTAGGTCGGCAATACGATCCACCACGCGTTGAAAGGCATCTGGTAGCGTTCGACCAACCAGAACGTAAGCCCCGTTTTCAGCGCGATGAGGAACCATCCGACGACGATCAAAACCTCGGAGCGGCGGCTGCGGGGCAACGGGCGGCTCACCTTCACCTCCTGCACGAAAAGCCGGTCCGATGCAGGACTCGGGCGGCGACGGAAAGGCAGCAGGTTGGCAAACATGATGGGTCTAATCTACGCGACGTCCCGGGTTTTGGAAAGGGGCGGTTGGACTATTCGAGCGTTGGTCGCATGCGATATTAACCGGTTGATTAGCATACATAAAAGCAACCGATTGCGATCGCGGGGATCGATTTAAACGGAAACGGGCGAAACAATTTCCCCCAGGCCGTGGTCAGATGGGGCAAAGGAAACTGTTATGAAAACTTCAAAGCTACTCACCACGATCGGTTTGGCTGCCGCGTGTCTCTCCGCCGCGGCGGCAGGGGCTGTGGAAGTCGATTTTGTGGACTCCGAGGAGTTCACGGATTTCAGCGATCACAACCGGATGGTCACCTCCGTCCAGCAGGCCTACATCGATGAACTCACGGATTTCATGGAAGATCGGCTGGCGTCGACCTTGGCGCCGGGACAGTCGATTCAAGTGGTCATCACCGATGTCGACATGGCGGGCGAGTTCGAGCCGTGGCGCCGAGGCGGATTCGATGACGTGCGCATCGTCAAAGACCTCTACCCGCCGCGGATCGACCTGAGTTTTCGGTTGGTGGATGAAAACGGAACGGTCCTGCGAGAAGGCAACCGGAAGCTGCGTGACCTCAACTTCATGTATGCGGTCCGGCTGATGGATTCCGATCCCTTGCGTCACGAAAAACAGCTCCTCGCTGATTGGATTCGTCGCGAGTTCCGGTCCGCGGGGCGAACCTGACGGTCGCTAAGGGTTTGATACCGGCTGCCACCCGACTAGGGTGGCGGCTGTTTTATTTTGAAAACCAGTCCGCCGTCTCCCTCTGCCGCCAATCCCCGCCGGGTCGACCGTTGGTTGTGGACGATTCGAGCCTGCAAGACGCGGGCCTTGGCCACCGCCGCCTGCCGCAGTGGTCGGGTGCGGGTGGATGACGCCGTGGTCAAACCGGCGCGGGAACTGCACATCGGCGAGACCGTCACGCTGCGGATCGGGCCCGAGCTCAAGAGGTGGACGGTGCGGGACTTTCCGGCTTCACGCGTCGGGGCGAAGGGGGTGGCGGACTTTGCGGAGGACCACACGCCGCCGCCGCCCCCGCAGCAGCAGCAGCAGGTGGTGGCCCCCATGGAGGAAGATGGGGAGGTGGTGAAGGTGCTGGCGGCCCTCGACCTCGGGATGGGGCGCCCCCACCAAGCGGGACCGGCGCAAGCTGCTCGACATGCTGGATACCCCATGAACCCCGGTCAAAACGTCTACTCCAAATTTGAGACGGAGCTCGAAGTGCGCCCGGACGACATCGACCTGTATCAACACGTGCACAGCACCCGCTATTTGGACTACGTCCTGGCGGCCCGCTTCATTCAGATGGAGCGGGATTATGGCATGTCGATGGCCGCCTTCGCGGCGCGGGGTCTGGGGTGGTATATGACCTGTTCGACCGTGAACTACAAACGCCCGCTGGGCCTGGGGGATCGGATGGTCGTGCGCTGTTGGATTGAGCGGTTCTCCGAGAGGGGGTGTCGGGTCGCTTTTGAAATCGATCGGCTGCCGCAGCACAAACGATCGTGCGACGGGTTTTGCGATTACGCTTTGATTGATCTAAAAACCAATCGGGCGGTGGACCTGCCCGCCGACATACTCGACACTTACAGCATCTAATCCCATGAAAAATCTTCCGGTAACCCGTCTCGTTCTCGCCGTCCTGGCGTTGGTTGGTCTCGCCTTCGGCCTCACGGGCTGCGGCGGCCAGGCCTCGGTGGCCAAGGGCAATGTGCTGCACTTCGCCAATGGCACCGAGCCCGCCGACCTCGATCCTCAGACCGTGACCGGCCGACCGGAGTCGAACATCATCCGCTCGCTGATGGAGGGATTGGTGACCCCGGATCCGCAAACGCTGAAGCCCATGCCGGGTCAGGCGGAGGGATGGGAAATCTCCGCAGACGGCACGATCTACACCTTTCGAATTCGCCCCACCGCCAAGTGGTCCAACGGAGATCCGGTCACCGCCCATGATTTCGTGAGGTCCTACCAACGGATGCTCACCCCGTCCCTGGCCTCGGAATACTCTTACCAGCTTCACCTGCTCAAAAACGGGAAGGCCTATAACAACGGCGAGCTGACCGATTTCTCGCAAGTGGGCGCGAAGGCGCTCGATGAGCGCACGCTGGAGCTTACGCTGGATCATGCCACCGGGTATTTTCTCGACGTGCTGCATCACCAGAGCTGGAAGCCCGTGCACATCCCAACGGTGGAAAAATTTGGCGGACTGGCTCGCAAGGGCAGTCGCTGGACCCGGCCGGAGAACTACGTGGGCAACGGTCCATTCATCCTGACGGAGTGGGCGCCGAATCAGCACATTTTGGTGGAGCGCAGCCCGACCTATTGGGATGCCGCCAACGTCAGACTCGATGGCGTGAAGTATTATCCCATCGAAAACGCAGACACCGAAGAGCGCATGTTCCGCACGGGGCAGCTGGATACGACCCGGGCGCTGCCCCTCAGCAAGATCGATGACTATCGGACCCACCATCAGGACGTGTTGCAGATCGACGATTTTTTGGCGGCCGCCTATTTTCGGGTCAACGTGAACCGACCGCAGCTGCAGGACCCCCGGGTGCGTCGCGCCATCGCTTTGGCGATCGACCGGGAAGGGCTGGCCCGGGAGATATTCAGCGGGACCAAATCGCCCGCGTGGCACTTTGCGCCCCCGATGCCGGGATTCTCCCCGCCCCTGACGTTTGAGGACAACGTGGCGGAGGCGCAGGCGCTGCTCGCGGCCGCCGGGCACCCCGGAGGAGAAGGATTGGCGCCGATCGAGATCCTCTACCCGACGTCGGATTCGGGGCGCATTGTTTGTGAGGCCCTGCAGGCTATGCTCCGCACCAATCTCGGTCTCGATGTGCGCCTCTATAATCAAGAGTTCAAGGTCTACCTGGAGACGATGCAGCAGCAGAACTACGACATCGCCTGGAGCGCGTGGGTCGGGGACTACCCGGACCCGATGACCTTTCTGGACATGAATGTCACCGACGGGGGGAACAACCGCACCGGCTGGTCAAATGCCCGTTACGACCAACTGGTCGATGACGTGCAGGCGGTGCGTGATCCGGCGGAGCGGGCCGAGCTGTTCTACGCCATGGAGGGTATTTTGGGCGAAGAAGTGCCGGTCATTCCGCTCTACTTCTACACCAGTGTTTACGCCAAGAGCACCGAGGTGAAGGGCTGGTATCCGACGCTGCTTGACATTCACCCCTTCCAAGCCATCTGGCTGGAACGGGCCGAATAAGGTCGCCGTCGGGCGGGGGTTTGCTTGGGTTACAAGTTGGTTTCACCCCGGGGGCGGGCCCATGATTAGTGTTGCATTTGGCTAGCACCCGCCTCTGCTAGCCTCGTTCGTTGGAATAGCGTTAGGCAACAGGAACTGGTAGATCGTCGTTTGGGTAAGGCTCTAGTGATGATTTGAAACCCGATGGTCGGGAACGGACTGATAGCAGACGATAGGAGACGACAATCATCAACATCATGAGCAGTGCCAAACTATATGTAGGAAACATGTCCTTTAAAACCACCGAAGACGAACTGCGTGACGCGTTCGCTCAATACGGTGAAGTTGCCGACGTTTTTGTGGCCATGGACAAAATGACCGGACGCCCCCGTGGCTTCGCGTTTGTGACCATGGACACCCCCGAGAATGCGGCCAAAGCGGCTGAAGGCCTCAACGGCGAAGACTTTGGTGGTCGTGCGTTGACGGTCAATGAGGCGCGTCCGAAGGAAGATCGTCCCCGGGGCGGTGGCTTCGGTGGTGGCGGCGGCGGCGGCGGTCGTGGCTTCGGCGGCGGCGGCGGTGGTGGTGGACGTGGCTTCGGCGTGGCGGGGATGTCGCGGCGGCGGTGGCGCGCGGTTACGGCGTGAGGCCGTGGCGGCGGTCGCGATCGTTACTACCCGATCCCCTTCCGGTCCCGGCTTTGAATGCAGTCGGTTTATCTTCGCCCTGCGTGTCGGGGGCTTTTTTGTGAGCGGTCCGCCCAGCCGGATTATCTGAAATCGGGCCTTTCGCCCGGCCGCCAAACCATTCTACCTTTCTGGTTATGCGTCGTCTGTTTATTCTTTTTGCTCTTATGGTCATGGGCGGGTCCAGCCTGGCTCAAGCTCAGCGCGAGAAGCTGCCCCCTCGTGACTTGATTCAAGTGGAACAACGGTGGCCTCAAGCCGAACGCACCTCCACCGGGCTGTGGACCGAGTTAATTCGAGCCGGTGACGGTCCGAAACCCGAGCACGGTGATACCGTCGCGGTGCTCTACAAAGGGTATTTGTTGGACGGCACCCTATTTGATGCGGCGGAAGATCCGGCCCAGCCATTCACCTTTCAATTGGCGCGAGGCAAGGTCATTGATGGTTGGGAGTATGGCCTGCTCATGATGAAGGAAGGCGAGAAGCGTCGCCTCATCGTGCCTTTCGAGCTGGGCTATGGCACCCGCGGTCGCGCCCCGGATATCCCGCGGATGGCGACCCTCATTTTTGAGGTTGAATTGTTGAAAATTGAGCCGCGTTCGTAAGCGTAATTCCTCCGGGAAGGAGGGGGCGACCCCGACCGCGGGCGTTCAGCGTCGGCCCGCCTGATGGCGCCGAAGCGTGCCCACGCTGTAGCAGGCAATGCCGGCCCAGATGAAAATGAATCCGACGACCCGGATACCGGCAAAGGGCTCTCCAAAAACCAACCAGCCCACTAAAAACTGGCAGGTGGGGGCGAGGTATTGCAACAGCCCGAGCGTCGTGTAGGTCAACCGGCGCGCGGCGTAGGCAAACAGCACCAGGGGCACCATGCTGATCACGCCGGTGCCGATGATTGTCGCATCCGTCACCCGATCAATCGTCCCGAACGAGCCCGCTCCCTCCCAAGCCATTACGGCGAGATAGACGATAGCCAGGGGTAGAACAAAGGCCAATTCGAGGGCCAGCCCACTGATTGGGCCGGCATCCGAGCGCTTGCGACCGACCCCATAGCTGCACCAGGTCGCGGCAATGCCCAACGCCACCCACGGGGGATTCTCAATCTGAAAGAACAGCACGGCCACGCCGGCACCGGCCAAGGCGAGGGCAATTTTTTGCAGGCGTTCCAGTCGCTCTTGAAACAGCACCCGACCCAGACCGGCACTCACCAGCGGCACCAAAAAATAGCCCAAGCTCGCTTCAATCACCTGATCATGCAGCAGCGCCCAAACAAAAATGCCCCAGTTGAGCGTCACGAAGACCCCGCCACGAAAGTGAGCGCGGCGGTTGGCGGGCACCGCCCACGTCTCCCGCAAGACCCCCATCCGTCCCCGCAGCAGCTGCAGGACCACCACAACGGCCAGTGTCCAAACTATCCGGTGGGCCATCAATTCCTGGACCGGGATGCCGTCGAGCAGTTTCCAGTACAAGGGCAGGGTGCCCCACAGGAGGTAGGCCAGCGCCGCCGCGGTAGCGCCGCGGCTGGCCGCGGAGGAGTCGAGTGGAGACGCTTGAAACAACGGAGCCAAGGTTTGCTCAGGGAGTCGGGCGGTCAATGCCGGCGCTCCAGCCGATGACCCCAAAAACCGTGAATCCTTCGTCAAAACACTCCTCACGTCGTCAATCGGAACGCCGGGGCCAAAAAAGACATCGCCACGGCGCGCGCGTTGGTTGCAATAGAAGGCCATGAGCGACGAGTCAGAGCCACCTGCTTTGAGCCTTCGGCCCCGCAAGAAACCCGATGATGACAAATCGGGCGGAGATGATGTCGGTTCGGCCGAAGCGGTGGCGCCTAAACTGACCCTCCAGCCCAAGAAAAAGCCGGAGACCGAAACGGCCGCCAGTAAAACCCGAGCCAAGCCCAAGCTTTCGCTCAAATCCGAACCCTCCCCGGAGCCTGCTCCGGCCCCTCCCGTTTCCCCCGCGCCCGATCAAGCGCCCCCGCCGCCGCCGCGGCTTAAGCCCCGACTCACGGCCCAGCCGCCGGCTGACCCGGCGACTGAGGCCAGACTCGAGTCCGGCGATCCGGCTCCCCCCTTGGTGGAACACCGCGATGAGACCAACCCCGCGATCGACCCGGCGGTGCAGGCCGCCCTGCCCGGGCATCTGGTGCTGTCCACCGTCCACACCAACGATGCGGCGGAATCGGCCAAGCCCGCCGCTCCCGCCAGGAGCCGCCCCAACAGTCGACGGGTTCGTCGGCGACGCGCCGCTTTCCCGCCGTCTCCCTCCCGCCCCGCCCCAAGGGGCCCCGGCGATCCGAGTTTACCCCCGCCGCTGCCGGTTGTCACAGACGCGGCGGGCAACTGGCGACCACCCCACCGTTGCCGCCTCCCGCCCCCTTCCGCTGGATGACGGCGATGAGGACGACGAAACGAGGCTCCCGCGCGCAAGCGACTGCGCCGGAGCAACGTCCCATTTTCAAGATTGCTGCTTTTCGTCGTGATCTTGATGGTGCTGGGGCTATCGGTGGCGGGGGCTATGGTGTACACCCTTTTTCCTCCGCCCCGGAGTTGAACCCTTATGCGGCTCCGCTGGAAGCGCGGTGGCCGAAACCCCGGCACCCCCTTCTCACCGATCCCGGCGCTGCGGTATCGGACGCCGCGAAAGGAGCCCTGTCGATGGCGGGCCAGTTGGTGGACAAGGCCAGGGTTGCCGTGGCGGGCCACGACGAAAAGCGGCGGAGGCCGACGCGATCTCAGCCGCATTTGAGGCCGAAGCTCAGGCGGGCACCGGCACCGGCAGCGGTGCTTCGGCGACGGGGAGGAGTGATCCGAATCCGACGGCCCAAAGCCCTAACGGTTTGGTACCCTCCTCCGCCTTTCGCGAGTGGGTGAATGACGCCGTGATCAGCGGGGTGGCAGAGACCAGCAACCCCCGCGCGTTCATCAACGGAGTCTTGGTCAAGCGAGGGGATACCGTCGATCACGGGCTGGGCATCGTGTTCGATACCATCGACCCGCACGAAAACGTGCTGTTTTTCAAAGACGGCTCCGGGGCGATTGTCGGCAAGCGTTACTGAGCACCGGCGAACGGAGTGAGCCCGCCGGTGCCTTCGAGGGAGGGCGGGATCAAGCCGCGGCGCGCAGGATCGCCTCGATCCGATCGGGAGTCAGATCCTGATGTTCGCCGATGGCCGTCATGCCTCGGGCGGCCAAGCGAGCGGCGACCTGCGGCGCAACATCGGCGGACACGTCGTAATCATGCAAACGGGTCGGGATGCCGATGGCCTCGTAAAACTCGCGCGTTTTTTCAATCGCGGCCGTGATGCGCGATTCGTCGTCGCCGATGGAGATCCCCCAGACGCGTTCGGCGTATTGCAGCAGCTTGCCGGACTTGGTGCCGCGTTGGGCTTCGAGCAGCGCCGGCAGGACGATGGCCAATGTGCGGGCGTGATCGATGCCGTGGAGGGCGGTGAGCTCATGCCCAATCATGTGAGTGGACCAGTCTTGGGGCACCCCGACCCCAATCATGCCCTGCAGGGCACAGGTGGCGCCCCAGACCAGATTGGCGCGGGCATCGTAGTCGGTGGGATGGGCCAGCGTCTGCGGCCCTTCCTTGATCAACACGCGCAGAATCGACTCGGCGAATTCGTCCTGGACGGCGGCGCGGGCGGGAAAGGTCAGGTATTGCTCGACGACATGGCAAAACGCGTCACCGATCCCATTCGCGATCTGGCGCGGAGGCAGGGTGAAGGTGGTTTCGGGATCGAGAATCGAAAACCGGGGATAAACCAACGGGCTGATGAAATGGAGTTTGGCCTTGTGCTTCCGGCGGCTGATCACGGATGCCCCATTGGCTTCGGAGCCGGTGGCAGGAAGGGTGAGCACCGTGCCCAAGGGCAGCGCCGAAGTGACGGACGCTCCTTGGTCTTGCAGGATTTGCCACGGATCACCCTCGTAGTTGACGGCGGCGCAAACAAACTTCGCTCCGTCGAGCACGGACCCACCGCCCACGGCTAGCACCCAATCGATTTTTTCGGTCCGGCACAGCTCGACCGCAGGCAGGAGCGTATCGAAGTCGGGGTTGGCCTCTACCCCCCAGTGCTCATGCACCGTCCGGCCCGCGAGCGCAGCCGTGACCTGATCATAGACCCCGTTGGCCTTGATCGAGCCGCCGCCGGCGAGGAGGAGCACGGTGGCAGATGCCGGGATCTCGGAGCCGACCTTTTCGATCTGGCCTTTGCCGAAGTGAATGCGGGTGGGATTGTGAAACGTGAAATTATCCATGCTGCTCCCATCGTGGCGGACTTTATTCTCCCCGCAACCTCACCGTCATTAAACTTTGAGGGCGCGGGGCCTGACGCGAAAAGTGTAACCATAATGGTGACACTTTTGATTCCATGGGTTTGGGCGGGAATCGGATTGCGGGTGGCGGGGGGAGGGATTGGTTGGATGCATGTTAAAAGCGACTTCCGTCAAAGACGCCCTGCGGGCGGCCGCACCGGCACCGGAAATTCTGGTCAACGGCTGGGTGCGCACGCGGCGCGACAGCAAGGCGTTCTCCTTTATTGAGCTCAACGATGGCTCGAGTTTGAAGAATCTCCAGGTGATCGCCGATGCGACGCTGCCGGGTTATGCGGAACTGATGCCGCAAATCACCACCGGCGCGGCGCTGGCCGTAACCGGGGAGTTGGTGGCATCGAAGGGCCAGGGCCAAACCTGGGAGGTAAAGGCCAGCGAGCTCACCGTGGTGGGCAAAGCCGATGCAACTTACCCGTTACAAAAGAAGGGGCATTCCATGGAGTTCCTGCGGGAGATTGCCCACCTGCGGCCACGCGCGAATCTCTTTGGTGCGGTCTTTCGGGTGCGGAGTCGGCTGGCCTACGCGGTGCATCAGTTTTATCAGGATCGGGGTTTCGTTTACGTGCACACGCCCCTGATCACCGCGAGCGATTGCGAAGGCGCCGGTGAGTTGTTTCGGGTTTCGACCTTGGACCCGTTGAATCCACCCAAGACGGAAGACGGCGCCGTCGATTATGGTCAGGATTTCTTCGCCCGGCCGACTTACCTGACGGTTTCGGGTCAGTTGGAGGCGGAGGTGTTCGCCTGTGCCATGGGCAAGGTTTACACCTTTGGTCCCACCTTCCGCGCGGAGAATTCCAACACCTCGCGCCATGCGAGCGAGTTTTGGATGATTGAGCCGGAGATGGCCTTCACTGATCTGGTCGGCAACATGGACCTGGCGGAGGAGTTTGTGAAATACCTCATTGCGGACGTGCGGGAGCACTGTGCGGACGACCTGGCGTTATTCGGTAAGTTTGTGGACAAGGGGCTGGATGAGCGTCTGGCCTTCGTCTTGGAGCGCCCCTTCCAGCGGGTGAGTTACACCGAGGCCATCGCGATCATCGAAGCCAGCGGCAAAGCCTGGGAGCATCCGGTGAAATGGGGCGACAATCTCCAGTCCGAGCACGAACGGTATTTGGCGGAGGAGCACTGCAAGTGCCCGGTGACGGTCTACAACTACCCGAAGGAGATTAAGCCGTTCTACATGCGGCTCAATGATGACCAGAAAACCGTCACCGCGATGGACGTGCTGGTGCCGGGTATTGGCGAGATCGTGGGAGGCAGTCAGCGCGAGGAACGACTGGACGTGCTCGAAGCCAACATGGAGCGCCACGGTTTAAGCAAAGCCGACTACGGGTGGTATCTCGATCTCCGGCGCTACGGCAGTGTGCCGCACGCGGGCTTTGGGTTGGGCTTCGAGCGTATGCTCATGTTCGTGACCGGCATGGCCAACATTCGCGATGTGATCCCGTTTGCCCGCACGCCGGGTAATGCGGCGTTTTAATCGTTAATGACGCAGTGCCGTGCTGCCGCCGGCACTGCAGACGCCGGCGAAAGCACGGCGTTACTCTTTCGGCTCAGTCGAAGCGGAACCGCTGTTGGATTTTCACGTAGGTGGGTTGCCCGTTTTTGCGCGGGGGATTGAAGCGGGTTTCGAGCAAGGTGAGGGCGGCGCTGATGGCGACGTCATCACTGTCGCTCTCCAAGGCCCGGGGAAAGCGGGCTCGGCCGTTGGGTCCGATGTAGAATTCGACGAGGCACTCGCCGGTGGTTTTCACCCCGGCCTGAGAGGCGTAGACCCGGCGGGTGGACGGTAGTTGCGTGATGGGACTGTCGAGTTCCTCCCGGTCGCTGATCCCATACGTAAAGCTCTCGGCGGAGGCCGCGAAGATGCGGTTTTTGGCGGCGTCCGCCGGGGTGCCGCCGAACGGCAGTTGTCCGGATCCCTGGCGCCAGGCCCGTTGTTCCGGATCGTAGAAAACGACCCGGACGGAATCGCGGGAACGCACCGCCACGCCGTCTTCGATGGCGGGGGTGAAGGTGACCTTTTGGATGGCGGCGATCGCCGGAGAAAGTAGATCGCGATGGTTGGACTTGGTCGGCATGGCATCGAAGAGGGTGCCGTCTTCGCCCACATCAATGAGAAAATCCACGTGGGGATTGACCAGCGGCAGTCCCCGAAGCTCGACGGGCAATATCACCTCCAACGAGCCTTCGACCGTGATGCGTCTATCTTCCGCTTGGAGGGTGGCCACCGCGAGAAAAGCCACGGCGATCAGCCCGGGCAACGTTCGGGGGGGCGGGGGGCGGCGGAACGATCGTTGGGACATACGGAGGATGCTGCGAGCGGTTGGCGGCGGGTCAATCGGTCGAAGCGGAGTCATCGGCAGATTTGTGTTTGTGTCCCCAACCGAGAGCCAGGGAGATCCCGGTGACGATGCCGATGAGCAACGTGACGGCCAACAGGGCGGCTCGCGGCATGGCGATCGTGACGAACAGAATTTTGGTTTCCACGACGGTGGTGTTCTGGGCGATGATGATGGCCATGAGCGCCGCGGCGATGAGGGTCGTGTAGATTTTGATTTTGGACATGGGAGGGGTGAATTGAGGGTGCCTGTTCTGGCCAAAAATTGTCAGCCGATGTGGGGGGAGCCCGATCGTCAGCCGTCAGCTTGCGGCGGGTCGGCCAACCCGGCACCAGCGAACAAAACCACTCGAACGGGGCTAAACTCGGTTCGGCCAACTCGTGGCTGAGAATAACCTAAACCACACTCCGGCGGTGGCGAGCCTTGATCCGGCCCCGGCGACTCGGAAAAGTGCAGACAAACCCGGGAGAGGCGGCCACCGTTCGGTCTGATGGACGAAAGACCCATGGAGCCATTGGCGTTCGCCCGACAAGACGCAGCGACCATGCAGGCCGCGGCGGACGCGTTTCATGCCTTGGTGAGCAAGCGTCGGTCGGTGCGGCAATTTTCCGCGGATCCGGTGCCGGAGCAGATCATCACGACCTGCATTCGGGCGGCCGCCACGGTCCCCAGTGGCGCGAACCTGCAGCCGTGGCATTTTGTGGCGGTCCAGGATCCTGCACTGAAATCGCGCATCCGCGCCGCGAGTGAAGCGGAGGAGCGGAGGTTCTATGCCAGCCGCGCGCCCCAAGCGTGGTTGGATGTTTTGAAGCCCTTTGGCACCGATGCGATCAAACCCTACCTGGAGCGCGCGCCATGGCTCATTGCCGTCTTCTCGGTCAACGCGTATGAAACTGCCGACGGCGAGCGGCAGCCGACCTATTACCCCAAGGAGTCGGTGGGCATCGCCACGGGGGTATTGATCACGGCCCTCCATCAAGCGGGGCTGGCCACGCTCACCCATACGCCGAGTCCCATGAATTTCCTCAACGACCTGCTCGATCGTCCGGCGACCGAGAAACCCTTTCTGCTCCTGGTGGTGGGGTATCCGGAAGCGGGCGCGCGGGTGCCGGTCGTGTCCAAGAAATCCTTCGCTGAAATCGCCACGGTGATTTGAGGGAATAACCGTCGGCCTCTTCCTTCCCAACCTTATGCAAAAGCTATTTTTTCTCCTCACGCTCAGTTTCGCCGCCCTCGTCCCCGGGCGGGCCGAGTCGGTCGAAGCCTTCGAAGCACGCCTGTTCGAAGCCGTCTCGAGTGAAGGCATCACCGTGGTCCATCCGTGGGCCAGCTGGTGCATCAACTGCGTCAATGAACACGACGACCACGGTTGGAAGAACTTCATCGAGGCGAATCCCGAGGTGACCTTCATCTTTGTCTCGGTCTGGAACAGTGACGAGGACGATGCGGGCTGGTTGGCCAAGTATGGGTTGGGCGATCAGCCGAATCTGAAGATCTGGCGCCATCCCAACCAAGCGAGTCGACAAGGTGAACGGGTCAGCGAGCTGCTCGGCGTGCCGGTCACGTGGATGCCGACGACGTGGGTGTTTCGCGACAGCCGCATGCGCTACGCGATCAACTACGGTGAAGTTCGTTTCGACATGCTCCAGCAGATGCTCAAGGACAGCGTGAAGGGGCAGTGGTAGTCAGTTTCAGTTGCCCGGTTGGTTGAGAATCTGTTGCTGGGTGTCCGAATCAAGGTCGCTGCGCTGAATCCATGCGCGGGCGGCCGCTGGGTCTTGCTGCAACCACTGCTGGGCGAGTTGCAGGCTTTGGTTGAGGCGCACCCGGGCATCGTTGATTTCAGGAATCAGACGAGCGGCTTCCGACGGGCTCTGATGACTTAGGGTATTGACGATGGATTGCCAGGCCCGCTGCTGGTCAGGGCCCGAAGAAAGGCCGCGAGCCCAACGTTCGGCGCCGGCGGGATCGTTGTTTGTCCAGGCATTGGCGAGGTTGGCAAATTCCTGCCCCGTGCCGCCACCCACGGTGGGGTTTTGATCAAGCCAGGCGGCAGCGGCAGCGGGATCTTGGTAGGCCCAAGCGTGAATCAGCTGGGAAGTGGCTTGGGCTTTTTGTTGCGGGGACGAGATCGTCGATAGCAACGACGTGGCTTGGCGGGCTTCAAATTGTCCGAGATCATTGATCAGGGCGATGGTGGCCTGATCCCGGTCGGCTCCGAGGGGAATTTGTTGCAGCAGATGGGTGGCCTTGGCGCGGTCGTGCCGGAGCACGGAGTTGAACAGGGAGCTGATGGCCTGGTCCCGGGATTGGCCCCCGGGCTGGCGGAGGGCCAGGGCGAGGGCCGCATCGGGCTGTTGGGCGGCCAGGGTGGAGATCACTTGATTGGTGGCGTTGTTGCGCGCATTGCCGGCGGGCAGGCTCTCCGCCCAGGCGATGGCGGGGCCCGGGTCGCGCTGAGCGTAGGCTCCCGCGATGCTGACGGCCGCGTTCACCAGGTGATTGCCGTTGGGCAGGGCCGAAGCAATGAGCGCGGCCATTTCCGGATCGTCGGGAGCGAGGGTCGAGGCCATGCGTTGCAGGGCCTCGTGGCGGGGAGTGCCGTCCGGCAGGGATTGGACGTAGGCGATCGCGCGTTCGGGATCCTGGCGGGCCATCTGCGCCAAGGCGGTGGCGACGACCTGGTGGGTGTTGGCCCCCAGCTCGACTTGATCGGCGGCCGCGATGGCGGCGGCGGGATCCGCCTGCGCCCAGTTGGTCATGATCTGCTGCAGCATGCGTTGGCGGGATGAATTGGCCGGCAATTGGCGGGCCAGTTCAAACGCGCCGGCCGGATCGGATGCGGCCATGCGATGGAAGGTTTGGTGGAGGGCTTGGTCCCGCTCATGGCCCGCGGGCATCTGCAGGGCGACTTCGGCGGCGCGCAAGGGATCGCGTTGGCTGATCATTTGCACGATGTGTTGTTGAGTCAGGCTGTGCGCGGGGCCGGAGGGAACCTGTGCGAGTAAGCTCAGCGCGCGGTCGGGGTCTTGGAGGGCGATGGTGCTGAAGACTCCGGCGTAGGCTTGGGGTGTTACCGAACCTTGGGGAAGGGCGGAGAGCCACCCGACGGCGGCGGCGGGATCGCGCTGGGCCCACGAGGATGCGACCTGTTGGAGGAATTGGGCGCGGGCCGGTCCGGGAGGCACGGACTCGGCATAGCGGGCCGCGGCTTCAGGCTCACTGGTGGCCCAAGCCCCCAGCGCCAATTGCAGCAGGGAGTGGCGCGAAGTGATGGGCTGGCTTTCCACCCAGGCCAATGCAGCGGGCGGATCGGATTGGACCCACGCCTGCACGACTTGTCGCTGCGCCGCGGCCTGTTCGGCCGGCGGGAGCTCGCGTTTGATGGCGCTGAGGGCTCCGGCGGGATCGGTGTTCCCCCAGATCGAAAAAATCTGCCACCATCGGGTCCGGTCGTTGGTGCCCCCGTCGGCCAGGGCCAACTGGAGGGCGGCGGCGGGATCATGGGCGGCCAAATGGGGGAGGAGGGCTCTGACGGCCTTGTCGCGCAGCTCACCGGCGGGCAGCGCGTTGGCCCAGCCTCGGAGCGCTCCGGCGTCAGTATACGCCCAGCCGTGGAGCGCGCTTTTTATCGCCTGATCACGGTGACGCCGGTCGGTTTGTTGCTGGGCGTGGGCGAGGGCGGCCGCAGGTTCCATTTCCGCCCATCGCGAATAGAAGGCGTGGGTCAGCCTCATCCGAGCACCGTTCCAAGGGTGCTTTTCGAGTCCCCGCAGCAGCCGAGGCAGATCGGCGGCATCGAGGGCGTTGATGATGATTTCCCAGCGCTTGGTCATCTGCCAATGGCCGCTCCGGGCGACTCGATCGACGTCGCGCATGATCTCCTCCAAGGGAGGTTGCCCGGTCAGATCCAAACGTTCGTGAGGAACGGAAATCTCCGGGATGGGGGGAAGCTCGCCGAGCGGACTGCGGTCCGGGGGAGTGGTCGGCCCGTCGACCGAAGAACGACCGGCAAAAAATGCGCCGGTGGCAACGGCCAACCCGATCACCGGGGGCAGGAGGGAGCGCGGGAAATTCATGAAAACACGGTCAGGAGCGACCAATCGGGTTTAGATTAGTCCACCAACGCAGGAGAGGGAAAGGAGCTTTATTTCCTCCGCCAGCGGCGCATCGCACGGGCCCGCCTCCCCGCCCGTCATGTCGGCGTCAGCCGGCCGCGTCGCTGATCATCTGGATGGTCTGGGCCTCGACCTCGCCGGCGACTTGGCGCAGGGCCGGATCAGAGGAAAGCGCGCTGAGCATATCCCCGGGTTTGATCATGCCGATTTTGGTTTGCCCCTGCTCGGTGTAGACTGAGATGCGGCACGGCAGCGCAGTGTTCAATCGCATGTCGGCGGCAAGCACCTTGGCGGCTTGGCCGGGATTGCAGACCTCCAAAATATGACACTCCTCGGCGAACTCCACGCCCTTGGCTCGGAGCTTGGCCCCGAGATCATGGGTGTGCAGCACGCTGAAGTGATGGGCCGTCACGGCGGTCTCCAAATCCGCCACCGTTTGCGCGAAGGGTTTGGTGGAGTTGACGATATGGTAGGGATTCATGACGGGGTTTGGGTGGGATTCAGGATGGGGGATCGGAATATGGGGGAGGGTTAGCGGGCGGGGAAACTGGCGAGGAGCTCCTGCAGCAGGATTTTGAAATCGGGCACCGGCATGCGGTCCTTTTTGGTGCGGTCGACCGACCAGGCGCACCAAGCGAGGGTCTTCTCCTTATTCTCGTAGATCTCCAGCAGGACGATCGCATGGTCATCCGGCCGGACGTCCACATCGGCCACGACCTCGTAGTAGGAGCTGGTGCCCCAGTAGTCGGCGCCCGCGTAATTGCCGGTGGTGTAGCCCCATTGGGAAACATTGAGGGTGGGGGTGACGGCGGCCTTGAGGTTGATGGCAAAGTCGGCCTCGGCGAGGGGGGCCTCGGTATAGCCCTTGGCCACGAGGGCTTCGCGCATGGCCTCCTGGGCAGCGGGACCATAGTGCTGGACGGTGTCGAGTCGGGCCCCCTTGACGCGCTCGGGCAGGGGCAGCAGCGCGAAGGTCTCAAACTTCGACGTATCAACCTTGGGACTCAGGTCGTAGGCCATGGTCGGTTTGGTGGCGCAGCCGGAAAAGAGAGCGAGAGCGGCGACACTCAAGACGCCAAGCAGGAGATGTTTTTTCATAGTGGAAAGGTAATGACCAACCATGGAGGGGAAAAGGGATCGCGACCGCAAGGGAGTTAGCCCGATGAATATAGGGGGGCGGCGAAATCGGGAAAGGTTCGGCTGGCCCCAAGGATCAACCCTACCGCCCTAGGTTGCCCGGGGGCAAGCGGCGTGGGTGGCGCAGCGCTGGACCGCGCTCGGGATTTTGGGTCAGGCGGGCGGGAAATCAGACCGCGGAGGGCCGAGGCCATGAGGGGATTGACTCATGGGGAGGAGACCGGTTGCTTTGGCGACCTTTTGTATGGCCGCACCCAAGGTTTCCCCCCCGCTTCTTTTTGTTTTACTGCTCGGTGGTTGTGCGGTGCCGGAGCCGCCGCCGGCGGCGGAAAACCTGGCCACCGTGTTGGGCGATCAAGCCCCGGTGCCCGCGGGCTATGCGGCGGCGGGGTCGCCGGTGATCGGTGAGCTACCCGATGACTGGGTGGCGTCGTTTGGCGATCCGCAGCTGGAGGCCATTGTCGACGAAGGGGTGGCCTACAACCTCAACCTGCGGGCCTCCGCCGCCCAACTGACCGCGGCCTCGGGACTGGTGGTTCAGGCGGGCTCACAATTGAAGCCGCACGTGGCGGCCGCGGGTGAATCGGCTCAAACTAATTTTCAGGGCGGTTTGGAAACCAGCTCCTCTCAGGCGGCGTTGCAGGTCTCGTGGGAACTGGACGTCTGGGGTCGCGTGCGGTCCGAGGCTGCCGCCACAGGAGCGGGCCACCAAGCGGCCACCGCTGATTATGAATTTGCCCGCCTTTCCCTGAAGGCCCAGATCGCCAAGACGTGGTTTGCGGCGGTGGAGACCCGGCAGCAGATGGCCTTTGCCCGCGAAGTGGTGAAGCTCAATGCGGAAACCCTCCGGGTGGTGGAAACCAAGTATGAGTTTGGCGAAGTCGACATGCGGGACGTGCACCTGGCGCGCTCCGATCTGGCATCGGCCCAGGAGCGGGTGCAGCAAGTTGAGGGCGCCTACCGCACGGTGCAGCGGGCGTTGGAGGTGTTGTTGGGCCGTTATCCCTCAGCGGAAATCGACGTGGCGACGGAGTTTGTGGCCGTGCCGCCGCCCATCCCGGTGGGATTGCCCTCGGCCTTGTTGGAACGCCGGCCGGATTTGGTCGCCGCGGATCGGCGGGTGGCCGCCTCCTTCAATCAAGTGTCGGCTGCCAAGGCCGCCCGCCTGCCGCGACTGGGCCTGACCGCGGGTGGGGGAGCGGCCACGGGGGGGCTCGCCGAGTTGCTGGGTGCCGGGAATGGCTTCTTTAATCTGGGAGCCAATTTTCTGGGACCGCTCTACGCGGGTGGCGCTTTGCAGGCGCAGGTCGAGATTCGGTCGGCCGAGCAGGAGGCGGCACTGTTATCCTACGGCCAACAGGCCCTCAAGGCGTTCAGTGAAGTCGAGAATGCGCTGACCAATGAATCCCTGTTGCAGTCGCGGGAAGAACTGCTGGAGCAGGTCGTCGCGGACAACCGGGCGGCGCTGGACCTCGCTCAATTCCAGTATCAGCAGGGAGCCGTGGAGTTGCTGAATGTGTTGATCATGCAGGGCCGCTTGGTGAATGCGCAGGTCCAATTGATCAACATCCGCAACCTCCGGCTCGCCGAACGCATCAACCTGCACCTGGCCATTGGCGGCGACTTTGCCGCTCCGACGGAGGCGTCGGGTTCAGCCGATCCCGCTACCGCCGAAGCTTCCTGATCCCCGCTTTGTCTCTTCAACCCAACGTGCTGATGAAATCTGTCAAAAACCTGAACCTCAGTCGTCTCGGCGGAATCGTGCTCGTCGCGATGCTCGTCACCGGTTGTGCGAAAAAGGAGGAAGCGCCGGCCCCGGCTCCCGTTCGCCCGATCAAAATTGTGGAACTCGGCGGCGGCGAGATGCGGCGGATGATTGAATTGCCCGGGCAGATTCAATCCCTTCGCGAAGCCCGCATCGGATTTGAAGTGCCGGGCCTCCTGCAGGGGACCCTCGTCGACGAGGGCAATCGGGTGAAGCAGGGAGACGTGCTGGCCCGTTTGGATGACCGGGACTTCCGGGCCGCGCGGGATTCGGCCCAGGCCCAACTGACCGCCGCGCGTTCCGAGGCGGCCCGGGCGCAGGCTTTGTTTGATCGCCAGGCGACGTCCAAGCAGCGCCTCGATGTGGCCCTCGCCAACCTACAGGTCGCGGAGTCTGCCTTCCACCGGGCCCAAAAAGCGCTCGATGACACCGTGCTCCGGGCCCCGATGGACGGGTCGGTGGCCCGGGTCTTGGTCGACGACATCGAAAACGTGCAGGCCAAACAGCCGATCATGATTGTGCACGATCTGTCGCGATTCAAAATCGTCGTCGATGTGCCGGAGACATTGGCCGTTCTGGTCGATCCCACCATCCCTGCGGAGGTGCAGAACGAACGTTTTGAGTCGACGGTTTTTCTGACCACCGGCAGCACCCAAGGCTTTCCCGCCGAGGTGCTGGAGAGTGCAAAACTGGCCGATCCGGTCACCCGCACCTTCGCGGTCACGCTGGCCTTTGATCCCCCGCCCACGCTGAACGTCCTTCCGGGCATGACCGCCCGCCTGCGGGTTGATGCCACGGCGGTCCTCCATCCCGACGGCACCCAGTTGGAGGTGCCCAGTGATGCCATCGGAGGCCAGTGGGACGGACAGCCCTTTGTCTGGAAGATTGACCCCGCCAGCATGACCGTGAGCAAGGTTGCGGTCCAGTTGGGTCAGGTGTCCGGCGATGACATCACCGTGGCCTCGGAGTCGTTGGCGCTGGGCGATTTGATCGCGGCGTCCGGTTTGCTGCACCTGCGTGAGGGCATGCGGGTGCGCCTCTTCGAGCCCTGATCGCCCGCCATGAAGTTCGTCGAATATTTCATCAACAACCGCGTGGTCACGCTGGTGATCACGGTGCTCATGATCGGCATGGGCATCACGTCCTACCAGAACATGGCGCGGTTGGAAGATCCCGAGTTCACCATCAAGGATGCGCTCATCATCACCCCCTATCCGGGCGCCTCGGCCTTGGAAGTGGAGCAGGAGGTCACCGATGAGATTGAGCAGGCGGTGCAAAAGCTGGGCCAGATCGACTCGGTGAAGTCACGCTCCGAGCGGGGCCTGTCGACGGTGACGGTCACCATTCAGGATAAGTATGACAAGTCGACCCTGCCGCAGGTGTGGGACGAGGTCCGGCGCAAGGTGGGCGACGCCCAAAACCGGCTGCCGCCCGGCGTTCAGCCTTCCATGGTCATCGATGACTACGGGGATGTGTATGGGGTGTTCGTGGTCCTCTACGGCAACGAATACACTTACGCCGAACTCAAGGCGGTGATGGACGACTTACGGACCGAGTTGCTGCTGGTCGAGGATGTCGCCAAGATTGATGTGCTGGGCGAAAATCCGGAAGCGGTTTACGTGGAATTAAACCGGGAGCGGATGGCGCAGATGGGCATCCCGGCCGGCGCGGTCATTCAGGAATTGCAACGGCGCAACGTCGTCGCCGACTCGGGGCGGGTGCAGGTGAGCAGTGAATTTATCGCGCTCAACCCCACGGGTGAGGTGGACTCGATCGAGGACTTCGGGCTGATCCAAATCAGTGCCGGGAATGTGCAGATTCGCCTGCGTGACATCGCCACCATTCGGCGGGGGTTTTCCGAGCCGATGAAGGAGATCGTCCGGTTCAACGGCAATCGGGGCATCGCCATGGGCGTGTCGACGCGGCCCGGCGGCAACGTGGTGACGATGGGCGCGGCGCTGCAGGCCCGGGGCGACGAACTGCGGGAGAACATCCCCCTGGGCATGGAGATGGGGGTGGTCTCGATGCAGTCCGACGCCGTCACGGCGGCGATCGACAACTTCATCGTGAGCCTCATTCAGGCCGTCGCCATCGTGGTGGTGGTCCTGCTGCTCTTCATGGGACTGCGCAGCGGCCTGCTGATTGGATTCATTCTGGTCGTCACCATTTTGGGCTCGTTCATCTTTCTCAACGCCATGGAGGTGGCGCTGGAGCGGATATCGCTCGGAGCGCTCATCATCGCCCTGGGCATGTTGGTGGACAATGCGATCGTGGTGGTGGACGGCATGCTGACGCGCATCGCCAAGGGGGAAGAGCCGCGCGATGCCGCGCTGGCAGTGGTTGGCAGCACGGCGATTCCGCTGCTCGGTGCGACGGCGATCGCCGTCATGGCGTTTGGGGCCATCGGCACGTCGCAGGACGCGGCCGGGGAAATTTGCCGATCGCTCTATCAGGTGATTCTGGTGTCGCTTTCCCTCAGTTGGGTGACGGCGGTCACCATCACGCCTTTGCTGGGGATCATGCTGCTGAAGCGACCGGCGGCGGCGCCGGCCGGACAGCAGCAGCGGGATCCTTATGACACGAGTTTCTATCGAGCCTACCGCGGATTTTTGGCGGGATGCATTCGTCGCCGCGGTCTCACCCTCGCCGTGGTGGCGGTGACGTTTGCCGTATCGATTTGGGGGTTTGGGTTCGTGAAGAACGCGTTCTTCCCGCCCTCGACCCGGCCGCAGATCATGGTGGACATGTGGATGCCCCAAGGCACCCACATCGATACGACCGCCGCCGAAGCCTCTCGGCTGGAAAAGATGCTGCTGGACGACGACGCCACCGGAAACGTGACCACCGTGGTGGGGAAGGGCGCGCTGCGGTTTCTTCTCACCTACGGTCCGGAGAAACCCAACTCCGCCTTCGCCCACTTTCTGGTCGATGTGGCGGATGCCAAACAGATGGACGGGCTCATTAACCGCATCGATAACGAATTTCCCGAGTCCTTTCCGGGAGCCCAGATCTACGCCTACCGGTTCGAACTCGGACCCGGGTCCAAGGGCAAAATCGAACCCCGCTTCCTGGGTAAGGATCCGGATATTCTGCGGCGGTTGGGCGATCAGGCGCAGGCCATCATCGCAGCCCATCCCCTCGCCAAGGCCATCACCAACGAATGGCGCCAACGGGTGAAGGTGGTGCGCCCGCAGGTGCTGGAGGAACAGGCCAGCCTGCTCGGCATCAACAAAGCCGATATTGCCCAGACGCTGCGGCAGGGTTTCGCGGGCCTCACCGTGGGGGTCTACCGGGAGGACGACCTCATTTTGCCCATTATCCTGAAAGCCCCGTTGGGGGAAAATTCCGACGTTGCGAGTATCGGTAACCTGCAAATCTGGAGCCCGGTGGCTCGTCGCAACGTGTCGTTGGCTCAGGTGATCGATGCCACCCAAACGTTCTTCGAGGATGAGATCATCATCCGGGAGGACCGCCGCCGTTCCTATTCGGTTTTTGCCGACCCCAGTGCGGGCACGGCGTCGGAGTTATTCGAAGCCATTCGGGCCCCGATCGAAGCCATCGAGTTACCCGAAGGCTATCGCTTGGAGTGGGGCGGCGAATATGAGGATTCCGGCAACGCCAACGAATCCCTGGCCAAGCAGATCCCGCCCTTCATCGGCGGCATGATTCTGCTCACGATCATCCTTTTCAATTCCCTGCGGCAACCGCTGGTGATCTGGCTCTGCGTGCCGCTGATCCTCATCGGCGTGACGGCCGGTCTGCTGCTCTTTGACCAACCCTTCAACTTCATGGCGATCCTCGGGTTTTTGAGCCTCGTGGGCATGATGATCAAAAATGCCATCGTGCTGATCGATGAGATCAACACCCAGAATGCCGCGGGGGCGGGTCCGCTGGAGGCCATCCTGAATTCCGGCACCAGTCGGTTGCGACCGGTCGCCATGGCGGCGGCGACAACCGCCCTGGGCATGATCCCGTTGTTTGCCGATGCCTTCTTCATCGCGATGGCCATCACCATCATCTTCGGCTTGGTGGTGGGCTCCGTGCTCACGATGGTGATCCTGCCCGTAATTTACTCCGTGATCTTTCGCGTGCCGAAGGCGTAGGTTCGCCTTCGCGCGATGCCGTTGAATCGTGCGACTTAATGCCCTCCTTCGTCCCGCGCTGACGGGACTATGGCGGGCAATTGGCATACTTATTCAGAAAGAAAAATGGTGGAGGTGGCGGGAATTGAACCCGCGTCCCCCTGACCTTCTCGCAACGCATCTACCGGTATAGGTTCAATTTAATCTCGGAGTCAGCAGGCGATGAACCCGGCCAAACCAACTCCCAACCCCCGGGTCGAAGATACGGCGCAAACTCCGCGGGTCGCAGAATGCGCTATGCCTGAAGTCGGCGATCACGTCAGCTATCAGGCGTCACTGGGCGATCGTCACTGCGTTATTTAAGCAGCGAGGGGCATTTCTTCGTAGGTGCCATTTATTGTGTTTTGAAGGGGATTAACGAGGATCCTTCATCCTCGACCGGCAGCGAGACAATCCAACCAAGGGTCGAATCCAGAACACCCCCATAGCCATCTACAGGTCGTGCTCTGATTGAGTATCTCACTCAATCAAAGAACAGAACGATCACCTTGAGTCATCAAATCCCCGATAGCAAGGCTGGGCTCGCGATCGGGCGGACGGCGGTCGATTACCGCCGGTTCGACCGCTACCCGGCGGCCGGGACAACGGGGGGGCGAGGCGATCCCGGGCGGCTTGCTTGATCGCCTTGAGGCTCGCCCTCGGGGGGCGCAGCACCCAAACTCCGGGGATGATCGAGCGGTCCCAGCTCGTCCACCATGCTCTCTTTGGCGGCCTCACCGAGGAGCAGTTGGCCGTGGTATTGCCGCATTTGCGGCGGGAGGCCTTTGCGGCCCGCGAGTGGGTGATCCGTGAAGGGGAAAGCGGCGATCGTCTTTATTTCATCAGCGAGGGGCGGGTGCGGGTGACGCGCAAAACCCCGACGCCGGTTCAATTGGCCGAGTTGGGGGCGGGGGAGGCCTTTGGGGAAATGGAATTGATCGACACCCAGCCGCGTTCGGCCTCCGTGCAGGCCCTGACGAAGCTTGAAACGTATTCGCTTAACCACCACGAGCTCCACGCGTTGAACTCGGAGCATCCGGCGGTTTTCACGATGATCGTCTTGAATTTGGCCCGCGTGCTCAGTCGGCGGTTGCGGCAGGTCAATGTCCGGGTGGCGAATCGGGCAAAGTCCGCCGAGTAGCGAGGTGGGGGCGAATTGCCCGAGCGAGTGTCCAAGATTAGAGCGGGGGGCTCCCGCATCGCCTTCCACGCCGACATGCTTAAGAGGGACGACCTCTGGGTTGTTCGCGGGCTGAGAGGCAACGGCGGACCGAACAGAGCCGGTTCCTCCCTCGCATGCGGGATCAGTCCGCGGGGGGGCCGGTCGGTGGAGCTGGCAACCGGGCCTCGACGCTATCCAAGCGGGCGTTGAGGGCTTCGCGGAAAGCGGAGTCGTTCTCGCTGCGTTGTTTGAATTCCTCGATGAGGAATTGATGCAGTTCGTGAAAGCGGGAGCTCTCGGCCTTTTCGGCGAGCTGGCGTTGGTGGCGGAGTTCTTTGGCGTGAATCCCGGCGTCGCGCAGAGCGCGCTTGCGCAGGTAGTCGGCGTAGCTGAGGAGGGCGGCGGCGAGGGTCGCACTGAAAGCGAGAAGCAGGAGTCCCAGCGGGGCCTCCACGTGCATGAATCCGAGGGACAACGTGGACGGTTCGACGAAGGCGTTGAAGTTGAGGATGACGAATGCGGAGACCAGGATCGTGACCAACAGCAGGAGCAAGGGACGAGGTTTCATGACGGGTCAGCATGAGAAGCTCCTGTGAAACAATC
>JAGYIG010000079.1 GCA_018402455.1 Opitutaceae bacterium | reverse complement strand
CCTCCGCGGGCTGCGCCGACCAGCCGGCCCGACGCAGCAGGTGCCGAGCATGATCGGCCCTCCATTCGGTCGCCGGGAGGGGGGACCAAGCATCGGGGGAGGTAAGACGGGCGGCGGTGGGCATGCGTTCTGGGGGAGACGCCAGAAGTCGGTTCGGGTTTCAACCAGCTGGTCCGGATGGTAATCCGGCATTGACCGAAAGGATCGACGATTCGTAGGTTCGCAGATTCTATCAATAAAACCTGCTGAGCAGCTACGCTTGTGAACATCGAAACCCAAGACCTTTCCGACACCCGTAAGAGCCTCGTGGCCTCCTTAGACGCCGACGAAACCACCGCCGAACATCAGGCGATCGTGGCCGAGTTCTCCAAGATGGCTCGCCTCCCCGGCTTTCGTCCGGGCAAAGCCCCGACCGGGATGGTCGCAAAGCGTTACGCCAAGGAAATCAAAGAGGAGTTTCGCAAGAAGGTGATGACCAAGGCCTACCAATCCTCCATCGAGGACTCCAAATTGCAGGTCCTTAACGTGGTCAACGTGGAGGAAGGTGAAATCGAACCCGGTGAGCCGGCCACCATCACCGTGACGGTTGATGTCCAACCCGAGTTCGAACTGCCGGTTTACGAAGGCATTCCCACCACGGTCGAGCCGACTGAGGCCACCGATGAGGAAATCGAGAAAGTGATCGAAAACATGCGGGCCGAGCGGGCGGATTTTGCGGTGGTGGAGCGCGCGGCGGCCAAGCGCGACTACGTGAAACTGTCTTTTGAGGGCTCGATCGATGGCCAACCGATTCTGGAAATCGCGCCGGACAAGCAGATTTATGGCAAGGTCCCGCAAACCTGGGAAGAGGTGGAAGGGGAGAACGAAGGCCTCATCCCCGGTCTGGGTCGGCAGCTCGCCGGACTCAAGACGGGCGACAAAAAGGAAATCACCGTTGAGTTTCCGGCCGAATTTACCGCGGTGGAGGCCTTGGCCGGGAAGCAGGCCGTTTACGCGGTTGAGGTGCTGGAAGTGCGCGAACGGGTGCTGCCGGAAATTGACGAAGAGTTCCTCAAGACCCACCAAGCCGACGATCTCGAAGGGTTGAAAACCAACGTGCGCAACAACATCACGATGCAGAAGCAGTCGCGCAACCGGTCCGAGCAACGCCGCCAAGTCACCGAGGCCTTGATCGCCAAGGCATCTTTCCACGCCCCGGAATCGCTGGTCGAGAACGAGACCCAGAGTGTGTTGCGGCAGTTTATCGATCAAAACATGCGGCAAGGCGTCACCCAGGAGCAGTTGGAAGGGGACAAGGAAGCCCTCTACGCCAATGCGCGCAAAGCCGGTGAGTCCCGCGTGGTGAGCCAACTCATCCTCGCAAAAATCGCCGAGCAGGAAAAGGTCACGGTGGAGAATCAGGATATGAACCAGTTCATCTACCAGCAGGCGATGCGCAGCGGGCAGGCGCCGGATAAATTCGTCAAAGAGCTGACGAAGGACCGCGAACAGTTGCGTTCCATTCAACAGTCGATCCTCTTGGACAAGACCCTCGATCTGGTGGTGGCCAAAGCCACTGTGACCGAGCGCGAAGCGGCTGCGGAATAACCTGCGGTCGACCACCCACGACCCATTTTCCTGTGAGCTCCTACTACGTCCCCTACGTCATCGAAAACACCGGCCGCGGCGAGCGGTCGATGGACATCTACAGCCGTCTGCTGAAAGACCGCATCATTTTCATTGGCACGCCGATTGATGATGGCGTGGCCAACAGCGTGATCGCCCAATTGCTCTTCCTGCAGATGGAAGATCCGAAAAAGGACATCCACCTCTACATCAATTCCCCGGGGGGGGTGGTGACGGGGGGCATGGCCATCTACGACACCATCAACTTCCTCCAATGCGATGTGGTGACCTACTGCATCGGCATGGCGGCCTCCATGGCCACGGTCCTGTTGGCTGCCGGCACCAAGGGCAAACGGTTTGCCCTGCCCAACAGCCGGGTGATGATCCATCAGCCCTCGGGTGGTGCGGGGGGGCAGACCGCCGACATCTCCATCGCGGCCAAGGAAATTCTACGGTGGCGCGAAACCCTCAACGCCACGATTTCGAAGCACACGGGCAAACCGATCGAAGACGTCGCAAAGGACTCCGACCGGGACTACTACCTGAGTGCCGACGAGGCCAAGGCCTACGGATTGGTGGATCATGTGGTCGCTTCGACGGATGACGCCAAGAACCTCGCCGAACCGGTCAAGGCCTGACCCGCTGTCTCCGTTTCGCCGCCAAGCCCCGTCCCGCCCGGGAGGGGGCTTTCTCATATTTGGCGTTCTCCCCTCGACAGCTGAGCTTTCGCGGCTATCGCTTTCCCCATGGCCAAATCTTCGCGGATGACCCTGTGCTCCTTTTGTGGGAAATCGCAGACCGAGGTGAAAAAAATCATCGCGGGGCCGGGCGTTTACATCTGCGACTCCTGCGTGAACGTCTGCAAGACGATCATTGATCGGGAAACCAAGCAGAGCCCGGTGGACCGCAAACCGGATTTCCGGCTCCTCAAACCTGCGGAGATCAAGGCGACGTTGGACGAGCACGTGATTGGTCAGGACCACGCCAAAAAAGTACTCTCGGTGGCGGTTTACAACCACTACAAACGCATCGCCTTCGACGAAGGCCATGCCTTTTCGTCGGGTGAAAACACCCTTAATCCGGAATTTGATGGGGTGGAGGTGGAAAAGAGCAACATCTTGCTCGCAGGACCCACCGGATCGGGTAAAACCCTTCTAGCCAAGACCTTGGCTCGGATTTTGGAGGTACCCTTTGCCATTGCCGACGCCACCACGCTGACCGAAGCGGGCTATGTGGGGGAGGATGTCGAAAACGTGGTGCTGCGGCTCCTGCAGGCCGCCAACTATGACGTGGCCAAGGCCGAGCGCGGTATCATCTACATCGATGAAATCGATAAAGTGCGCCGCACCACCGAGAATGTTTCCATCACCCGGGACGTCTCGGGAGAAGGCGTGCAGCAAGCCCTGCTCAAAATTTTGGAGGGAAGCGTTTGCAACGTGCCGCCGCAGGGGGGCCGGAAGCATCCGAATCAGGAATACATCCAGATCAACACTGCCAACATCCTCTTTATCTGCGGAGGGGCGTTTGTGGGCATGGACGAGATCATCAAGAAGCGGATGGGCACCAGCTCGCTCGGTTTTCACCGCGATGAAGACCTGCAAATGACTCCTGAAGAAATGATGCACAAAATCGCACCGGAGGACCTGGTGCGGTTTGGCATGATTCCCGAATTCATCGGACGATTGCCCGTGATTTCGTTGTTGGACCAACTGCAGGTCGCCGATCTGCAAAAAATATTAATTCAAACCAAGAACGCCATGGTGAAGCAGTATTCCAAACTCTTCGCGATGGATGGGGTCCGACTGCGGTTCACGGATGACGCGATTAAAGCGGTGGCCCAAAAGGCGATTGAGCTGAAAACCGGGGCCCGGGCGCTGCGTTCGATCATGGAAAAGCTCATGCTTGAAGTGATGTATGAATTGCCCCAACGCACGGATATCGAAGAAGTTGTCATCGATGCCGGGGTGGTGTCCGGTCGCAGGCGGCCCTCGCTGCGCCGTCGCGCCAAGCGGGTTTCCAAAAACGCGGCCTGACGGGAACTGAATAATCACCTTTGGCCGATAGGTGAAATGCGTTTCACGCAATTAGCGACGGAGGGCGAAGCCGGCGGAGCCCCTAATAGTTCCGCGGAGTCAACCTCAGAGGGAGAATTTGTTTTACTTTGGAATTTTCGAACGGTTCTTTCGGCCCGTTCGTGACCAAAAAACAAACGTGACCCAGCCACATACTCGTAAGTCCTTCTTCAGCCGAATCGGCGCCCTCTTTGCCGCTTCCGTTGTCGTCCCGAAGACCTTTGCAAGGTCCGCTTCCCAGGCGGTCCAGCATCCCCGGCAGGGTGCTCAATTCCAGCTGAAGCCGGAAGGACGAGCCGTCGCCCGCGAAGCGGATTCGGTGTGAGCCTGCCCAGACCAGAAAACTTTCGGTAAATGTCGCACCTCTTCCCCAAATCAGCCAACCGGCTGCCGCTTCAAATCATCATCTTGGCCGTCGTGCTGGGAGGGATTGTGACGGCGGCCACCACCTATTACGCCACACCCAAATACACCCGGGTGGGGTATGCGCCGATCCAGCCGGTTCCGTTCAGCCATGCGCTGCACGCAGGGGAAATGGGCATTGATTGCCGATTCTGCCACTCGACCGTGGAAAAGGCCGGCCATGCCGCGGTGCCCACCGCTCAGACCTGCATGAGCTGTCATAGTCAGGTCAAACAGGACAGCGCGTTGCTGGCGCCGGTCCGGGCCAGTTACGAGTCCAACGAATCCATCGACTGGGTGCGCGTTCATGAATCTCCGGACTACGTCTACTTCAACCATGCGGTTCACGTGAATCGAGGCGTTTCGTGCGTGGAGTGTCACGGGCAAGTCGACCAGATGGAGGTAGTGACCCACACCAAATCACTTTCGATGGGTTTCTGTTTGGATTGCCATCGCGATCCGGCGCCGAGTCTGCGCGACCCGAAACTCGTAACCCAGCTTGATTGGGTGCATCCGGAAGGCAAAGCCGGGCAACGGGCGGACGGCGAAGCCTTCATCCATGACTGGAATATTAATCCTCCCCAGAGCTGCTCTGGCTGCCACCGATGAAACGCAAAGTTGAACATCCCGAACCCTCGGCTCGCGAGCTGAGCGGACCTCGCTACTGGCGCAGCTTGGATGAGTTGGTGGAGACACCGGCCATCCAGGAGCAGATTGCCCGTGAATTCCCGGCGGGAGCCGACAACCTGTCGGGTGTCGATCGCCGCCATTTCTTCAAGCTCATGGCCGCTTCCTTCGCCTTGGGGGGCGTCGGTTTGGCGACCGGGTGCCGCCGTCCGGAATCTTACATTTTACCCTACGGCAAATCGGTCGAGGGGGTGATCCCGGGCATGCCCCAGTATTTCGCCACCTCCTTCCCTTTGCGGGGCGCGGCGATTCCCCTGCTCGCGGAAACGCACCAAGGCCGGCCCACCAAGTTGGAAGGCAACCCGTCCTACCAGCCTTACGGAGGCAGCACCTCATTGGTCGCCCAGGCCACCGTGCTCGACCTCTACGATCCGGATCGGGCCACGACCCACACAGCGAAGGGCACGGCCATTACCTCCGCGGCGGTGCGCGATAATCTGGCTGCGATTCACCGCGCTGCCAAAGCCAAAGGGGGCACGGGATTGGCCATTCTCGCTGAGTCGTCCTCCTCTCCCAGTCGGGCCCGGTTGGTTGAGCTACTCAAGCAGCGCCTGCCCCAAGCGGTTTGGGCCGAGTTTGACGCCGTCAACGACACCCCGCCGGCCGAGGCTGCCCAAGTCGTGTTCGGCCAGAGCGTGAAGCCGCGGTATCACTTCGAAAAGGCCAAGCGCATCCTATCGATTGACGCGGATTTTTTCCACGCTGAATCCGGGGCGGTGGGTTTCACCCGGGATTTCGCCACGGGACGCAAGGTCGTCAAGAAAGACGACCCGATGAATCGCCTCTACACGGTGGAAAGCACGTTCACGCTGACCGGATCGATGGCGGATCACCGGCTACGACTAGCCAGCAGCCATATGCTGGCATTTGCCGCCGCTCTCGGGGCCAAAATCACGGGTGATGCTGCCTTGGATCGCCTCGCGCAGGGGCTCGAATTCAAGGACCAGGAAGCCTGGTTGCAGGCGTGCGTGGCCGACCTCAATCAGCACAAAGGCGAGTGCGTATTGGTGGCGGGTTCTCATCTGCCGTCCCAAGTCCACGCCATCGTCTATCAGATCAACCTCGCCCTGGGAAATGTCGGGAAAACGATTGATTTCGTGGAAGTGCCGGCGAATCAGGCGGCCTCCCTGGCGGATCTGCGGGCGGCCGTGGACGCGGGCAAAGTGGACACCCTGATCGTGCTCGAGGGAAATCCCAGTTACAACGCGCCGGCGGATCTGGATTTCAACGGCATGGTCCAGCAGATCGACTCGGTCATTCGCTACGGCTACTACGTGGATGAGACCTCAGCGGTGGCCTCCAGCCACATTGCGGCCACCCATTTTCTCGAATCCTGGGGCGATGCTCGGACGGCCGATGGCACGGTGGTGCCGATCCAGCCGATGATTTTGCCGTTGTTCGACGGGCTGACGGAGTTGGAAGTTGTGGCCCACCTCGCGGGTGAAACCGACACCGATCCCTACACCATTAGTTTCGAAACCATCGGTAAGATTGGCATGGGCAATGCCGAAGAGATTTTCCGTAAATTCCTCCACGACGGCGTGCTGGAAAACTCGGCTTATCGCCGGGCATCGGTCACTTACAACCCGTCCGGCGCTGCCAGCCTGCTGGCCGCGGCCCCCGCCTTTACCGCTTTGTCCAAGGACCATCTCGAAGTGCGGTTCACTACGGACCACAAAGTGGACGATGGGCGCTTC
>JAGYIG010000078.1 GCA_018402455.1 Opitutaceae bacterium | reverse complement strand
GCAAGTGGAACGGTGCCCTGCAAGCGAGCTACGTCGGCCCCCAGCGCGGGTTGGGTTACGCGGTCGATGGCGACGTTGACTTGGACAGCCGAATTTTCACCAACCTGACCCTCGGCTGGGAGCCCCGGCGCCAACTGCGGATCCGTCTCGCCGTGACCAATCTTTTCGACGTCGATCCGCCTCCTGCCCTCTGGCGCAATCGGGGCTATTCCCCGGCCAACTACCACAACCGCGGTCGCGGCTACACCCTCACACTCGAACAGGACTGGTGAGACCGTCGGCTGCGCCCGCGCCGCGGTGCCGAAATATTCATTCGCTTTCATCTTTTCTCGGCCGGATGGGCGGACAATGGGTGACTCGATGTCCTCTCCTATCTCCGCTTGCGTCGAGATCCGCCACGAGCGTCCCACGCTCCTCCTCAATGGCCAACCTCAGGCGGCCTTGATCTATGGGCTCAGCGATTGCCCCGGTGCCCGACTGTCCTGGGAGGAGGTGCCCCAACGCAACATCGGCGCCTTCTACCGCCGCGGGGTGCGGTTGTTTCAACTTGATGTCTGGCTTAACCAGATGCTGACCCCCGAGGGATCGATCGATGTGGCGCTGGCCTGCCGACAGATTGCCGGGGTCATCGCCGTGGCCCCGGACGCCGCCGTCATGCTGCGCCTGCACCTCAACCCGACGGCAGCATGGTGCGCGGCGCATCCCGACGCGTGTGTGGGCTACGCCGACACCACCGCCGAGGATCCACCGCAACACGGGCTCATGCGCCCGGTGGCCGATGATGCCCTGCGTCCGCGCCGCGCCAGCTTCTACAGTGTGGCGTGGCAGGACTGGGCGCAGGCGGCGCTGGGCGAGTTCTGTGCCAAGCTCGCGCGCACGCCGGAAGGGGATCGTCTCTTCGGCCTGCAACTGGCCTACGGCGTTTACGGCGAGTGGCACCAGTTCGGTTTCCTCCATCACGATCCGGATACCGGTCCCGCCGCCCTGCAGGCTTTCCGCCAATGGCTGCAACGGAAATACCCCACCGAAACCGAGTTGGCGGTCGCCTGGCAGCAACCCGGGTTGACGTGGGAGGCGGTCACCGCGCCAACTTCCGCCGCCCGCGAGGAATCGCGGGTGGGAGTGCTGCGCGACCCGCAATCGCAACGGTGCGTGATCGACTACTTCACCTTCCTCCACGAGGCCCTCACGGCGGTGATTTTGGAGTTCGCCCGGATCGCCAAGGCGTCGTGGCCGCGGCCTCTGGTGACGGCGGCGTTTTTTGGCTACTTTTACGGGGTGTTCGGCCGACAGGGCGCGGGGGCGCAACTGGCGGTTGAGCCCGCACTGCACTCGCCCCACCTCGACTGTTGGTGCTCCCCGCAATCCTATGAAACCGCCGCCCGGGCCTTGGGGGGACCCGGCAACGCCCGGGGCATCATCGGGATCGCGCGGCGCGCTGGAAAACTCTGGCTCGACGAAATGGATCACGCCACCACGCACAGCGGCTGCGCGTGGGACGCCGACTTCGCGAGCTCGGCGAGCGACGACCTCGCGCTGCATCGGCGCAACGTGCTGCAACCCTTCACGCGCGGCGGTGGCCACTGGTGGTATGACTTCGGGCCCACCGGCCGCACCCCGCAGTTCGAACGCTACGGCAACGTCGGCTCATGGGACACCCCGGCCATGCTCGACGAGATCGGCCAACTCACCCGGTTGATCGCGTCGCGCGAGGGTCAGGCATTCCACCGTCCCGTTGACGTGTTGTTGGTGCACGACCCGATGTCGTTCTGCCACACCGTAAGTCAACGATACCCTGCCGCCGAGTTTGGCAAATTGCCCACGGTGGCGGCCGACCCGGTCACGCCACGGCTGGTGGATGATCTTCTGCACGGCCTGTATCGGACCGGCATCGGTTTTGATGAGGCCTTGTTGGACGAACTGCCACAACTCGACCTGACGCCCTACCGGCTGGTGATTCTCGCCACGACTCCGGTGGTCCGTCCGGAACAGCGCGAGACCCTCCGGGACCGCGTGGCCGCCGCCGGCCGCCACATCGCTTGCATGGGCTACGCCGGTTGGAGCGACGACGCCCAGGTCCGGCCCGAAAACGCCACCGCCCTCACCGGGATCGCAACCCAGCTCCACACCCCCGAAACCCTGTCCCATCAACTGGAACTCAACGGGACGACCGAATCCGCCTCCTTGAAAAATCCCATCGCCGTGCCGGCATTTGCCGTGCCTGACGACGACGTGGTGGGACGCTGGTCCGACGGCCGCATCAGCGCCGCGCGTCGCCGCGAGGCGGACGTCACCTGGTGGGCCTTTGCCCTGCCGCCGACCTCGCCGGAATTCCTCCGGGAACTGGCCCTGACCGCGGGTTGCCACCCCATCAACAGCCATCCCGAGACCACCTTGATCGGCCATGGGTTGATCATTCCCCACACCGTGACCGGGGGCCCGCGCCGCCTCCAGCACCCCGGGGGGCCGCTGATCGAAACCGAGCTGCCGCCGCGCTCGACCACCGTCTTCGATGGCATGACTGGCGAGCGCCTACTCGGCTAAGCGCGGCGTCTGCAACCAACGTCGGGGCGGCATCCCGTGCTGACCGCGAAAGAGCCGATAGAAATGGGACAGGTCCTCAAAGCCGGCGGAGAACGCCGCTCCCGTCACGCTGTGCCCCCAGCCGCGCAGCAACCGCTCGGCATGGGCCAACCGCAGCCCGTTCAGGTGCGCCACAAACGTGTCCCCGGTGAGCTCCTTGAAGCGGAGGGTGAACTGCCGCCGCGACAAGCCCGCCCGCGAAGCCGCTCGATCAATCGTCCATGGCTCAAAAAAAGTCTCTCGCACCTGACGCTGCACCCGGGCCACCCGTTCCTCCGTGGTGTCCTCCCGCGGACCCGCGACATGCCGGTCCGCGGCCACCAAAACCTGCATGGCCATGGCGCGCACCGTCACGGCAAAGCCAGGCCCGCGCAGCGTCTGCTCCAACACCGCCCGCCGCCACCAGCCGGCAAAACCGCCTTCCATCATGCGGCCACTCACCGGATGCACCTGCAACCGCTGCCAGATCTCCCACATGTCAGGGTCCCGCCGCAAAAACCAATCGCCCAACCCCAGCACCAAAATGACCGACGGCTCATGGTCGAGCAGGCGATGCCTCACCCCCGCCGGCACGGCCAGCAACGTGCGCTCTCGCCCCATCACCACCGCACTCGTCCGCCCTTCCCGTGAAACCAGCTCCAACCGACCCCGCTGGACAAAGATGATTTTGTGAAACCGATCCGCCCGTTCCGGCATGGCAAAGTCCCGGGCATGAAAACTCTCCGCAAAATACACCCCGTCATCAGGCACCGTAAATTGCACCGGCTCAGAGGTCTTCATCCCCCACCGCTACCCAGTATCGCCCAATCTGCCAATTTTTTTCTCCTGCACCGCCAAGCACTTTTTCTGCAGTGGTGGTATGCTCCAGTACTTCCCTGATAACCCAATCCACCAATGAATGCCGCCGCGTCGCCGCTCCACCTCAGCATTGCCACCGATTGTCCCGAAACCCGCATCCCCCGCGAGCTCTATGGTCACTTTGCCGAGCACTTGGGAACCTGCATCTACGGCGGTATCTGGGTGGGCGAGGATAGCGCCATCCCCCACACGCGGGGGCTGCGCACCGATGTGTTGACGGCCCTGAAACAGCTCTCGATTCCGGTGCTGCGTTGGCCCGGGGGGTGTTTCGCCGATGAGTATCATTGGCAGGATGGGATCGGTCCCGAGCGGCGGGCCATGATCAACAACCACTGGGGCGGCGGAATCGATTCCAACCAATTCGGCACCCATGAATTTATGGATCTGGTCGAGGAACTGGGTTGCGATGCCTACATCGCGGGCAACGTGGGCAGCGGTTCCGTGCGCGAGATGCAGGCATGGGTGGAATACCTGACCGCCGACGTCGACTCCCCGCTGGTCCGCCAGCGCCGGGCCAATGGTCGCGAGCAACCTTGGCGCGTCCGCTACTTTGGCGTGGGCAACGAAAACTGGGCCTGCGGGGGCAACATGCGGCCGGAATTCTACGCCGACGAATACCGGCGCTATCAGACCTACGTGCGCCACCACGATCCCGACCACCCGATCTTCCGCATCGCCTGCGGCCCCAACCGGGACGACTACCGCTGGACCGAGGTGCTGATGGAGCGCGCCGCCGCGCACATGGATGGGTTGTCGCTCCACTACTACTGCCTGCCCACCGACGACTGGAACGACCAAGGCAACGCCACCGGATTCGGCGCCGCCGACTGGTTCGGCATGTTCCAACGCGGGACGCACATGGAGGAACTCATCGTCCAACACCGCGCCATCATGGACCGGTTCGACCCCGACCAACGGGTCGCCCTCATCGTCGATGAATGGGGCGCGTGGTATAACGTGGAACCCGGCACTCACCCGCGTTTCCTGTATCAACAGAACACCCTGCGCGACGCCCTGCTCGCCGCCCAGCACCTCCACATCTTTCACCGCCACCGCGACCGGGTGCGCATGGCCAACATCGCCCAGACAGTCAACGTGCTGCAGGCGATGATCCTCACCGACGGCCCCCGGATGCTGCGCACGCCGACCTACCACGTCTTCGAGATGCTCAAGGTCCACCAGGACGCCCTCCACCTGCCGATCACTCTGTCTCCGGTTCCTGAATACACGCACGAAGGCCGGACCCTCCCGGCGATTGACGCCTCGGCGTCGCGGGCGGCGGATGGCGCCGTCAACCTTTCGTTGATCAACTTCGACCCCGCCCACGAGCATCCGATCACCCTGTCGCTCCCCCCGGGCTCGCTGGCGCACGCGACCGGCCGGGGCCGCGTGCTCACCGCCGCGGCGATGGATGCGCACAACACGTTTGCCGAGCCGGACCACGTAGTCCCCGTCGCGAACGATTCTGTTCAGGCCACGGCCGACGGAGCCCTCGCCTTTAACCTCCCGGCCAAATCCGTCGCCCTGCTTACCTTCTCTTAAAACCATGCCAACCATCACTCTCCCCTCCGCCGCCACCCCGGCCGAACGTGACCGCCGCCTACGCCGCCATGTCTGAGCGCACCGGTGCCGCAACATCACCGGCTATCCCTATGGCCCCGGCTTCAACATCGCCCTCGCCGCGCGCGGCTGGGCCATCCCCGCCGCCGCGGCAGCCCACGAACAATGGATCTGGCTGCGCCAAACCCAGGATGGCGTCGGCGAACTGATCGCCACGCAGGGCAGTTTTCTGTTCACCGGCCTGAGCCTGCTGGAGCAGGGCCTGCCGCAAAGTCTCCGCGCCACTCTCGCCGATGGCGTGCTCTTGCCCGCCACCTTCAATTTCCACCGGCCCCACTTCGACGCCTGCCTCACCCAATACTGGCGCTCGGCGCGGGGGTTTCAGGATGAGGCCTACGTGCGCCGACTGGCCGAAACCGGGTTCACCCACTGCGAGGTCAATGCCTTGCAGGCCCATTTCCCCTACGAGGAGTCGATCGAGTCCGAGTTCTACCCGCAATTCTACACCTACTGCGCCGGGTTCAATCACTTCGTAAACAGCAAGCTGACCGAAGGCCTGTGGCCGGAACACTACCTCGAAGCGAACCTCAACCGCCTCAAACACCTCGCCGCCCTGGCCAAGCGCTACGGGCTCAAACCCGGCCTGCTCATGTTCGAGCCCCGCAGCCTGCCGGAAAAGTTTTTCGTCAAATACCCCACCCTCCGCGGAGCCCGCGTCGATCATCCCTTCCGCTCCCGGCTGCCCCGCTATTGTTTGGCGCAGGACCACCCGATCACCCAACGCCACTACCGCGAGGTCATGGAGCGATTGATGGCCGCCGTGCCGGAGCTGTCCTACCTTTCCATTTGGTCCAACGACAGTGGGGCCGGGTTTGAACACACCGCTTCGCTCTACGTCGGCCGCAACGGCGGTCCCTACATGATCCGCGAATGGCGCAACCACCAGAAAATCGCCGAGACCGCCGGCCGTTCGATCGTCGCCTACCTCGACAACCTGCAAACCGCGGCGGCAAAAACCAACCCCGACTTCGATGTGATCCTCCGGTTGGAGCCCTTCAAAATGGAGCACGACACCATCAAGGCCGGGCTCGGCGGACACCTGACCTGGGAAGGCCCATCGATGCTGGTCAAGGGCTACTCCCTCCCGTATCCACATCCCAAATACCCGGAAAACATGGGGGTCGCGGGCTCGCTGCTGCACACCACCATGGACGAGGCCGAAGCTCCGGCGCTGGCCCAGTCCCAGGCCGCCAAGGTCGATCCCGTGTTCAACTACTCCGGCTCGGGGGTGATGAATCACGAACCCCTGCTCGGGCTGCCCTTCCCCCGCCTGCTGCATGAGAAAATTTTGGCGCTGCGGCAAATCGGCGCCCACCGGACGAGTTGCTTCGGCGGGCTGGCCCACGCCGAGGCCACGCCCTTCTGGCCTAATCCGGTGGCCATCCGGGCCGCCCAGTTTCTGCCCGATCAATCCATCGACGATATCCTGCTCAACTACGCCACCGATCTCGTGGGCCCCGCCCACGCGGCCACCCTCGATGGCGCGTGGTCTGAGTTTGAAGCGGCGATGATCTGGCAGCCTTTGGTCGGACTCTACAGTGCCTTCGGCTACTGCTGGCAACGCACGTGGGATCGGCCCTTTGTGCCCGACATTGAGGCGATCCCCCTGCCAGAACGCCGCTACTACGAGAAGCACGGTTGCTTCCAATCCAACAACCCGGGCGTCAACGACCTCGGCCGCGATGTTCTCTTTGATCTCATCAGCCGGGAACAAGGCGACAAGATGAGCCGCGATATGGATGCTGAAGTCCTGCCCCGGGTGCGCCGGTTGCTGGAAAAGCTCACGGCCACGCACCAGGCGATCGACCCCGAGAAAGACGCCCGCGCGCGGCGGGTGTTTGGCGACCTGCGGGACCGCATCCAAGGCTTCCTCCACTGGGTGGTCGCCCTGCGCAACGTCTGCACTTGGTGCGCCACGGTTTACGGCACCCTCGAAACCACCGATGAAAAAGAACGGGCGGTCCACGAGAAACGACTGCAGGAGGCCATCGACCTTGATCTCGAAAACACGGCCGGACTGATCGAGTTGATCGAAAACAGCGACACTGCCTTCATGGCGGTTTCAGCGATCGGCAACCACACCTACATCTACGGCGAAGATCTATCCGATCTTTTGCGCAAGCGCATCGCCCTCACCACGGCCTACCGCCACCACCCTCCTCGGATCGAAAAAGGCATCCTGTGGCGACCGGTCCCCGGCACCCAATGGCCCGAAGGCTGGTCGCAACAGGCCTGATCAATCCTGCCCGGGCC
>JAGYIG010000077.1 GCA_018402455.1 Opitutaceae bacterium | reverse complement strand
GTATGACGCGGCCCTGGCCGACCCGGCCTTCGGGGCCGAACTCGACGGCCTGCGCCGCCCCAACGCCTACGGCCACGTTCCGCTCCACGACTTGGATCCGCGCCGCCCCAACGAGGCCTACTTCGAACACGTGGACTTCATCATCCGGTCCGCCGCGGACCGCGGGTTGGTGCTGGGACTGCTGCCGACCTGGGGGGACAAAGTGCCCTCGAAAAGTGGGGGCGCCGGCCCCTTGGTGTTTACCCCCGAAAACGCCGCCGCCTTCGGCACCTTCCTCGGTCAACGCTACGCGGAGCAACCCGTGGTCTGGATTCTGGGCGGCGACCGTGACCCCGACACGGCCAACGCCGCGGAGATCTGGCAGGCGATGGGACAGGCCCTCAAAACCGCCACCGGTGGCCGTCAACTCGCGACCTACCATCCGCGTGGCTGGTCCACCTCCGCCCAATTTTTTCATGACGCCGACTGGCTGGATTTTAACATGTTTCAGAGCGGCCACGAACTCGGCATCGTCCCCATGGATCGCCTCACCGCCGAGACGGCAGGCCGGACGCCCCGCAAGCCGTTCGTCAACGGCGAACCGGCCTACGAGGACATTCCGATCCGCTTCTGGGAATATATCGATTTCGGTCAACCGGGTCCGCGGCGCGTCCCCACCGGCGTGCTCAATGCAGAGGGCTTTATCGTGAAACCGGACCACTTTGCCCACGGCTTCGTCACGGCGGGGGACGTGCGGCGCCAAGCCTATATGACGTTTTTACTGGGAGCGGCCGGCTACACCTACGGCAACAACGCAATCTGGCAGATGTATCAAGTCGGCAAAGACATCGCCCTGCCCACCCTGACCGATTGGCGCGAGGCCCTGGATCGTCCCGGCGCCCGGGCCATGCGCCATGTGCGGGCCCTGTGGGAATCCCGCCCCTTGGGACTGCTGCGGCCCGCGCCGGAAGCGCTGCACACCGCGCCGGAACCCCGCGATGGCTATCCGGCGCTGGTGGGCCATGCCACCGATGGCAGCTACCTGATCGCGCACCTGCCCCACGGCGGAGAAATTGCGATCAAGGGGACCTATTTCACGGCAGGGCCGTTGACCGCCTGGTGGTTCAACCCTCGTGATGGCACCGCTGAGCGCACCGTTACCCGTCGCGGCATTGAAACGGGTCTCATCCACGCCACCGCTCCCACCGCCGGCGAAGACTGGCTGCTGGTGATTGATGCTCCCGAGGCGGGCTACGGTCCGCCGGGATCCTTGGAATAACGACAACGACACGGCCAGACGGTAGAACCCGGTCCGCGGCCCCACCGGGCACCTGACGCGCAGCCCGACCGCCCCTTCGCGCCACGGCGAACCGCGGCCTCGCCGCCTACTCCGGCAGCCCGCCGCGGGCGATCACGTCCTTATACCAGTGGTAGGAATCCTTGGGCGTGCGCTGCTGGGTGGAATAGTCCACATGGATCAAACCGAATCGATCCTTGTAGCCTTCCGCCCACTCAAAGTTGTCCATGATGGACCAATAAAAGTAGCCGACCGTGTTGCCGCCGTCCTGATTGGAGCGCTCGATCGCCGCGAGGTAGCGGTGCATAAAATCGATCCGCTGCGGGTCGTGCACTTGGCCGTCAAGGTGCACCCAGTCCGGGTTACAGAGGCCGTTTTCGGAAATGACCATCGGGAGTTTATACCGTTCCGCTTGCCAGCGGGTGGCCCAATAGATCGCCTCCGGAGCAACACTCAACCACGGCAGGGTGCCTCGCCCGTTGCCAATGCCCCATCCCCCGGCCACGTCCTCGGCCTTACCCTCGGGCCCCAGCTGCACCGGCGAGCCGGAGTAGCAGTTGTAGGCGTGAAAGTCGATGGGCTCCGCGATGAGCTTCATGTCGGCATCCGTGATCCTGGGCAAATCCGCCGCAAAATTCTCCAATCCCTCGGCCGGATATTGGCCGAACATAATGGGGTCCGCCCACCACGCCAGGTTCCAAAATCGACGTTCCTCACACCCGAAATACCGGGCCCGGGCCGCTTCGACCAAACTCGGTTCCGCCGTGGCCGGCACCGGTTCCCGCGAGGTGTGGGCGAGGGAGATCAATTGCGGCCCTTGGGCGTGAGCCCGCAGGGCCTGCACCCCCCGACCATGGGCTTTGAGCAAATGGTGCGCGGCCAACAGGCAGTCGGCAAAAGACTCCTGCCGCCCCGGGGCAAAGACCCCGTCCTGATACCCCATCCCGATGATCACCGGCGGCTCGTTGAGGGTCATCCAATGATTGACCCGGTCGCCCAAGCGCCGCGCCACCACGGTGGCATACTCGGCAAACCAGTCGGACATGGCCGGGTTCAAGAACCCGCCCTGATCCTGCAACGGCTGGGGCAGATCCCAGTGAAACAGCGTCACCCACGGTTCGATGCCCGCCTCCAGCAACCCGTCGATCAGGTCGTCGTAGAATTTCAAACCCGCTTCATTCACCGGCCCCGTGCCGGCGGGTAGGATCCGCGGCCAGGACAGGGAGAGGCGGTAGGCCTTCAGGCCCAACTGCTTCATCAAGGCGATGTCTTCCCGCCAGCGGTGGTAGTGGTCACAAGCCACGTTGCCGTTGTGGTTTTCAAAGATTTTCCCGGGGGTCTGCGAGAACGTGTCCCAGCAGGAGGGACCCCGACCACCTTCATTCCAGGCCCCTTCGATTTGATAGGCGGCGGCGGCGGCGCCCCATGTGAAATTCTGCGGAAACGGCATAAGCTAGGCCGCTCAGAAAACACTCCCTCCGCCCGCCGGTAAAGCGAAGCGCCACGCCATCTGGTGGACATTAACCACCCCCGGGAGCCCCGAAGGGCCGCCGGGGGCCGGGCCATCAATAGGTGTCAACGAGCGACCGCCACGTGAGCGCGCGCTTGAATTTGGCGGCGGTGGTGGGCCGGGCAGTTCGCACGATGACGGTCCGGGGCTCGTGGGGATGGAGATCGAAATAGTTGTCGTCCGCGCGGTCGGCGGCGTGCGGCAGATCGAAGGCAAACCCGTGCTGATAACCCGGGGACTCGACGGTGACACGGGCTGTCGTGGGATCCTGCATCTGCACGGCGACGGTGGTGGCAACCCGCGGCAGATCGACGAAACGAGGAGGCGACAGCAGCACGGTCTGGCTGCTCACCTCGTGGCGGCCCACCTGCAATTGCAAGCGCACGTAGAGTTGGTCCCGGCCGTGGTTCGCAAGCCAGGGGGTGATCTCGACGGTGTGCTGTTTCACGCCCGCCCCCGGTTCCAATTCGACCGTCCGGGACCCCCGGTCCAGGCGGCGACCGTCGACGTGCATCACCGCCCAGCGGATCACGGCCTTGGTCCGAGCCGGTGAGTCGCTCACCGTCCAGATCTCCACCGCATCGACGGTCGAGTGGCGGTAGTTGCCGATGGTGGTGGTCTCCTCGCCTCGCACTTTTCCGCTCACCAAAACCGGGGCAAAAAAACGTTTCGCCGCGTAGTGCAGGGCCTTCCAGCGGCCGGTGAACTCGATCGAGCTCCACGACGCCACCGGCCAGGTGTCATTGAGTTGCCAATACAAAGCGCCCATGCAGCGCGGGGACAGCCGCCGGTAATGCTCCACCCCGACCTGCATGCAGTAGGCTTGGTTGAGCTGCGACAGGTAAATCAGGTCATCCTGCGTTTTGGGCAACCGGTAGCGGCGGGAGACGTAGTCCAAAATAATCTGATTCCCGGCGGCATTTTTCTGATGATTCTCCATCGCCGGACCAAAGATGTTGGTGTCGTCGGCCGGACAAAAGGTGCGATTGGTCGCGGGTGAGCTGTAGCTCTGCATGCCAAATTCGGACACAAACCGGAACGCCCATTTTTCGTAGTCTTTGACCGGACGACGGGCATGCCAGACATCCCAGAAATGGGTGTCTCCCGCGACCTCACCGGCCGGTTGGCCGAGGGCGCCTCCCGGACGCCAAGGTGAGGAGGGCCAGTAGGCGGTGGTCGGATCCTGCGCCGCGACGATTTCCGGCAACACCTCGTGGAAGAGGTGTTCATACTCCCGTCGAGGGGCTTGATCCTCCGCCGCGGCCATGCCCTCGCCGTTGATCATCCAAATTTCGTTGTTGCCGCACCACAGCGCCAGACTGGCGTGATGTCGGAGGCGTTTGACCTGCGCCTCGGCCTCCGCCTGCACGAGGTCCACAAAAGCAGGGCTTCCCGGATATTGGGTGCAGGCAAAGGCGAAGTCCTGCCAGACCAGCAGCCCCCATTCGTCACAGACATCGTAGAAGGCCTCGGTCTCGTAGATGCCCCCGCCCCACACCCGGATCATGTTCATGTTCGCCTCCACGGCGGACCGCAGGTCCCGTTCGTAGTCGGCCCGCTGCAGGCCCGCCACAAAACTGTGGGCCGGGATCCAGTTCGCCCCCTTGGCGAAGAGGGGACGGCCGTTGACCTTGAATCGAAATGCCCGCCCCCATTGGTCTTTGGTTTGATCCAGTTCGATTCGCCGCAACCCCAACCGTTTTTGCCACGTGCCAATCACGGTGCCGGCCGCCGATTTGACCACCACCGCCAGCACATACAGCGGTTGCGCCCCCTGCCCCGCCGGCCACCACAGCTGCGGGTCATCCACCCGAATCGTCCGACCGGTGCCGGTCGTCCCGGCGTGCTCGCCGAGCCGCAGCGTCCATTCGCAAATCGCGTCCGGATCCTCCCGGGCCAGTTCCGGCGCCAGGTCGAGAAAAACGCGGCCACTGCGCGGGTGGCGTTGCCGCACCTTCACCCCGGCCAATCGATTGGTCGTCCAGCCTTCGAGTCGGATCCCCTGCCAGATGCCGGCCGTGACGAAGCGGGGGCCCCAGTCCCACCCAAACTGACATTGCTCCTTGCGGATGCGATTGGAGTTCCCCACCGGATCATTGAACTCCCGGAAGGTGCGTTCCGCGTGTTGGCTCGCGAGGTAAGGCGGTGTCGCCTTAAACCGGATACACAACTCGTTCGCTCCCGGCCGCAGGCGACGCGTGATATTCCAGCGCCCCGGGGTGAACATGTTCTGCGACTCCGCGACTTTCCGACCATTCAATCTGACGGTTGCGAGGGTATCCAATCCGTCCGCCACGAGTTCGATCACCGCCTCAGCCCGCAGCGCCCGGGGCACCGTGAACGTCGCACGATACTCCCAATCCCGGTGCTCGATCCACGAGAGATCCAGCTCATTGGTGCCCCAGAAGGGATCGGGAATCCGGCCCGCCCGCAGGAGGTCCTGATGCACGCACCCGGGCACCCGCGCGGGCATCCAGTTGTCTTGAGCACAGTCACGAAACGTCCATTTCGCACGAGATAGGTCTAGCTGACGCATAAGGTAAACAGGGCGGCCCCCGTCCGTAAGTGGTCGGAGACTTGCGGTAGTCCAACGGCACCGTCCCGGCAGATTCAACAGGATACGACAGAACGTTTGCCGCCGGGCGCCCCACGCATAAGTCTCCTGGCTTTCCCCATGATGCACTTCTTTGGACTTCTAGCCCGCTCACGGGGCCTTGGCCTCGTTCTGATCAGTAGTCTGGCCTTCGCCACCGCACCCGTGGAATTCTCCTTCCGGGTCGAACCCGACGAGACAGCCAACCCGTTTGCCCGCGAGATTTGGGCCGAGGTGGAGACCCCCGCAGGCACCCTGCTGCGGCTCCCCGCCTTCTACGACGGCGGCGATACTTGGGCCGTCCGCACGCGTGCCTCGAGCAAGGGCAACTACCGTTTCGGACAGGCCGAAGAATGGCGGGAAGGCCAGCTGACGCCCTTGGCCGTCGCCCTCAACGATCGGGATCGCCTGCGGGTGCGCGACGAGGACCGGTGGGGACCGCCGTTGCGGATCGATGTTCGCACCAACCGCTCTTTTCTGGATGGGCGGGGACAGCTGTATGTTCCTCTCGGCGGCAACCTCCCCTGGGCCGATGGTGAGGACACCGTCTCCTTTTATCGCGAGAACCTGCGCCGCTTCGCCGCGACCGGGTTGAACTGGACCCGCATCTGGATGGCGCACTGGGGCAAGCTCAACCTGGACTGGATCGAGCCCCACCACGGCGACAACCCTCCCTTGGGCATGCTGGACCTGGAGGTCGCGCGCCGATGGGACGCGATCGTGGCCGCCGCCGATGACGCTGGCGTGCGCTTCCAGATGGTGCTGCAACATCACGGCCAATACAGCACCACGGTGAATTCGGATTGGGCCGACCACCCTTGGAACGCTACCAATGCGGGGTTTCTCGAGTCTCCGGTGGACTTCTTCACCAGCGAGCAGGCCCGTCAACTCACCCGGGACAAATTCCGCTACATCGTCGCGCGGTGGGGTTACTCGTCCAGCATCATGGCGTGGGAACTGTTCAATGAGGTGAAGTGGACCGATGCCCGCCGCGGCCCCCCGGAAACCAACGCCGCCGTGGCCGACTGGCATCAGGAGATGGCCCGCCACCTGCGCCGCTTCGATGTGCACGGTCACCTGATCACCACCAGCGACGACGATCTGACCCATCCGCTGTGGGCCGCGATGGATTATTATCAACCCCATCTCTACGCCTCCAACATGGTGCTCGGGGTCCAATCCGTCCTGCATCCCCCCACCCGGCTCGATCGGCCCTTGTTCTACGGCGAAGTGGGCGACGACAACATGATCAATCTGGCCTCCGAACAACGCAGTCGCGGGTCCGCTCACGTGCCCATGGCTTGGGCCGGGCTGTTTGGCTCCCCCACCCAGCCGGCGCAGCTCTGGTATATTGATGTGCTGCGGCAAAACGACCGGTGGGACGAGCTGGCGTCGCTGGCCCGCTTCGCCCGGTCCTCCGGACTGCTCGAACACCCCTTCAACCGCACCACCCGTCCCACCGTGATCGGAGGCGACCGCACCCCGTGGCGCATCCAACCCGGCTACTACTGGGAAACCGGGCCCAATCCTGAAATCCATCTCGACCGCACCGGACACGAAGGGCCCGAGCTCATGGAATTCCGGCGGGTCCTCACCGCCGCCAACGCTCAGCCCCCCCACCCTTATCCCAGCCGGACCACCTTCCACGTGCACGCTCCCGCGGCCACCAACGCCAAACTCACCATCGCCCGGGTCAGCAACAGCGGATCCAGCCTGCGGGTGACCCTCGACGGTGAAATCATCGCCGATCAGGTGTGGCCCCCCGCCATGAGCGGACAAGCCGCGCCACAGAACATCAGCATCCCCTTCCGCTTGGGCTACGGTCAGCACACCTTGATTTTGGAAAATCCGATCGGACCGGAGTGGATTGACTTCGCGGAGTTGGACCTCGGCATCCCTGTGCCCGCGCTGGTGGCGGTGGCCCGGCACGGCCCTGACCGTGGCATCCTCTGGGTGCGGCACCGCAACCAATTGCTCTCCCCCGCCCCCGACGAGGAGCTCACGGCCACCTCCGCCACCGTGCAGTTGGCGGACCACCCCGCCGGGACGTGGCTGGTGACCTGGTGGGCCCCGGCCAGTGGCCAGCCGATTGGTTCCACCAGCATCGACCATGAAGGCGGCACCCTGAGCC
>JAGYIG010000076.1 GCA_018402455.1 Opitutaceae bacterium | reverse complement strand
AACACCGCGAAGGCCACGCCCTGGTCGCCGAGTCGGTGGACGACCGTCCCCTCCACGGCACCACCCTCTACATCGCCACCTGCTCCCTGGAGACGCGGTTCGGCACGTTTCGCACCCACATTTTCCAGGACATCATCGACAAACACTACATCATCGCCCTGGCCCACGGTGATATCGATGAAGCCGAGGTCCTCTACACCCGCCTCCACTCCTCCTGCGTCACCAGTGAGACCCTGCGGGGCTGTGATTGCGACTGCGTGCAACAACTCGAAGGCGCGTTCAAGGTCATCTCCCAAAAAGGCAGCGGCATCCTCTTCTACCTCATGCAGGAGGGGCGCGGCGTGGGCTACGTCGGCAAATCCCGCGACCGCATGATGGTGCAGGCCTCCCTCGACGAGCTTTCGACCTTCCAAGCCTACGGGGCCATGGGCCTCAAAAAAGACCACCGCAACTACGATAACATTTCCGACATCTGCCGGCTGTTGGGCATCACCGCCCCGTTTATCGTGCTGACCAACAACCCCGACAAGGTGAATGCCCTGCGCGATCAGGGCATCGCCATCGCCAACACCGAAACCCTCGAGTTCGAGCCCTCCCCGTTCAACCTCGCCTACCTCACCTCCAAAGCCGCCAGCGGCCACATCCTCAACCGCCCCTCCGCCACCCGCGTCAAACGTGCCCTGCCCCCCGAACCGGTGGTGCCGTTCAAGCCCCACGCCCTGCCCCAGGCCAAGCGCTTTGTCTACTCCGCCAGCTACTTCCTGCCCATGAAACCGGTGGACGACGAGGTGCTGCTCAACGACGAACAGTTCCGCGAGTTTTTCGGCGAAAAGAAAATCGAGGACTACCTCAGCGAGGACCAACCGCTCCTCACCGACTACTCCCTCATTCGCGGAAACCGTTTCCTGGTGCGCATCCACGCCGCCAACCTCAAGGCCTATGCCGACGCCCACCCGGAAGACCCCATCGTCGACCTGCTCACCACCCCGTATTGGTTCCGGGTCCATGTTTACTACGACATTGTGACCAGTCAGGAGTTTGTGGTCCTCACCCACGGCCGGGCCAAGATCTACGACATCCCCGTCGTGCGCCTGCACAGCGAATCCCTCTTCAATCGCTTCCCCCTCCGCACCGTCGAAAACCGCGACAAATTCAAACAGTCGGTCAAACACATCGTCACCTATGGCGTCGGCGTCATCCAACTCATCTACAACGATGGCCGCGGCGCGGGCTTCGGGGCCTACGCCACCGATCTGATGCTGTCCGAAGCGGGCCTCGCGCTCTCCACCGACGAAGCCTACCGCCGGATCGGCGTGGACTACGACAGCCGTGATTACGAGGCCTCCATCGCGTTGCTCAAGCAGCACCTCAAGAGCGACAAGATCCAGATGGTCATGAACTCCCCCGCCAGCCTGGTGAAGAAGCCCGAATACTCCCTCGCCCTGCAAAAGCACCGGATCGAAGTCGAACGCTGGATCTTCATCGACGAAGACTCGCTGGGCGATTGAACCGCCGCGGGACCCACCGACCCACCATGAACGACCCCCTCGACCCCCTCGGCCACCTCCTCCTATCCGACCGACTCGCCCGGATTCCGGCCATCCTCGACGAGATGCTTACCGAGGGTCCCCCCCGCCTCGGCGACCGCACCCTCGCCGGCCAACGCTTTATCATCACCGGCACGGGCAGCTCGGAAGCGCACGCCCGCTACCTCGCCACCCTGCTGAACCTCCACACCGATCGCGCCGCGGCCTACCTGCCGCTGTCCGGATTCGTCGACAGCCCGGCGGAAAACTTTGCCGGCAAAACCCTGGTCGTGTTCAGCCAAGGCGTTTCCCCCAACGCCCAGATCGCCCTCGCCCGGGCCCCGGACTTCGACCACCTCGTGCTGTTCACCGCCACCACCCCGGACGCGGCCGAGGCCGCCGGCAAGCCCGACCGCGCTCGTCTGCTGCGCCAGATCCAACAGGCCCACGGTGAACTGGTGGTGTTCCCGCTGGCCGAAGAATACACCACCCTCAGCTGGCCAGTGCACCCTTTCCCGTACTCGTTTTGCCTCCAGCTTGTGGGGCTGCTCTCTCCCGCGAGCCGTGCGCCCCAACCCAACGCGGCCACCCTGCTCCCCCTCCTGCACACCACCGCGCCCGCCCCGCTGCGGGACGCCATGTGCCAGCTCCCCAGCGCGTTCTCCAGCGGCTTCAACCTCATCACCGCCGCGCCGATCTCGGACTACGCGCAGAACCTCGCCTGCAAGTTCATGGAAGGCCTGTTTTGGACCTGTCCGGCGATCTCGGATTTTTTGCAGTTCGCCCACGGTCCCTTCCAGCAAATGACCGCCCACCCGAAGCCCGTCATCATCCTGCAAGGCAACGGTTCCGGTGAGGCGGAAATGGTGAATCGCAGCGTCGATATGCTCCGAGGGGTGGGCGCCAGTGCCTACGTCGTGGCCGTCGATGCTCCGCCGTTGCTCTCGATCTTCGGGTTTGAAGCAGCCTTGAACGACGCCGTATTCGCCGCCATGCGCCACCTCCGGGTGGACCAGGTGAACTGGCCCGGCAAGGGCCGTGACGATCAGCTCTACGGCTTCTGCCCGGACGCCTGAGTCCGTCCCATCAAACGGAGTCCCCGCGAGGCGAGCGTCACCGCGCCCGCCCCACCCCGTTCGCCGCGGATCAATCGCGGACGGCGGTCAACTCCTTCTCGCCAAACCGGTTCATGCCGGCCCCGCCGCGCGAGCCCGCATCGTAAACATACCGATACACCCGCCGCCCGTCCGCCTCGAGGTGCACCGCGCCCCGCACCCACGCCGCGTCCAAACCGCCCACCACGAGCACGCTCGGAGCCCAGGCCCCCGTCGCCGTCGTCGTGTGATACAAGTCCCGCGACGCCTCATCGATGAACAGCACGTGCAACTCCTCGCCGTCCGCCACCACGTCGGCCCCGGCCTGTTGCGAGTCCACCGAATGCTGCACGACCGGCCGATCACTGACCCGCACCGCTGCCGTCGGCGCGCCGCCCTCCCCGATCCGCCGCTCCCACAAAAACCCGTCCGCCAGTCGATAGACGACCACGACCGTGTCGCTTTCCGGCAGATAAACCAGCGGCAACACCGGGCCAAAAAAATCCTCGCCCACGGGCAGAAATATGGGGCCAGGCCGTCACCTATCACGTTGCGCCCTGCGGATTTTTTGCCCAGCGTGGAAGAGTTATGCCGCGCCCTCCCCGCATTGAATACCCTGGAGCGATTTATCACGTCATCAATCGCGGCAATTATCGGCGGGACGTTTTTGAGTCCGTAGGCGCCGCTCAGGCGTTCGTGCAGGTGGTGGAAGAAGCCGTCGCGCGCTTCGGTTGGGAACTGGGAGCCTACGTGGTGATGCGAAATCACTATCACTTGGCGATCCGAACTCCCGACCCGAACCTATCCGCCGGGATGCACTGGTTGCAAACTACGTTTGCCAGTCGTTTCAATCGATTCCGTGGTGTGCACGGTCACTTATTCCAAGGCAGGTTCCAAGCTGTCGTGCTCCAGAATGAGGGTGTTTGGGCAAGGGTGGTGGACTACATACACTTAAACCCTCTGCGGGCGAAGGTAGTGGAACCCAAGTTGTTGCCAAAATTTCGGTGGAGCAGTCTGCCACGATTTATGCAGAGTCATTGTCCTCAGGGGTTTACGGCGGAACCTTGGATGGCTACCTTGGGTTTGGATGATAGCCCGGATGGGTGGAGCGTTTACCTCAAACATCTGTTCGACAAGTATGGGCGGGAACAGGCGGTGCCCGAAAACGAGCGTGAGAATTGGTCGTTCGGATGGGCGATCGGAGAAGACGACTGGAAGCAGGCTTTGGCCGATCGCTGCAAGAAACAGCCGCCGGAGGTGGTCGGCAGCGAGGAGGTAGTAGAGCCCCGGGAAGTGCGAGCACTGCGGTGGGAACGGCGTTTCAGTGAGTTGATGCGTGAGCATGGTCGTTCGCCGCAGGATTTGGCGATGAACGGAAAGGGTTCAGGCTGGAAGGCTCAGATCGCCGACCAGCACCAGCGGGAGTTGGGGACGTCCTTGGTCTGGCTGGCGCAGCAACTGCAGATTCCCCGCACGGCCCGTCTGCGCACCCAGATCTGGCGACTCCGGAAACTACGTGATAGGTGACGGCCTGACCCCGTTGATCGGGCCCCGCCAGCGAGGGCGAGAAGACCCACCGCTCCGTCGATCTGGTCGGCCGCATTTATGATTAGCGACAAAGACCGCCGCAGGCAGCCCGAAGGGTGAACGCGGGGGCGCTCATCAATATTTCTTCACTCCCTTCGCCAGCGCCAAGGGGCAAGAACGGCGAGCAAATCGTGAAAAAACTCATGCCCGAAGGCGGCCGCCGCTCGGCTTCTTTCAGCTACTCAAAGTCAAGACCGACAACGCGCATTCCATGAGCTTTCGGACCACGGCGGGTTCAGTGCCGAGTGCGCGTTGAGACATGGCGAGGCCGATCTGGGCGTGCAGGTATTGGGCGGCGAAATCAGGGGTGATGCTGCCCGGCCACTCGCCTTTTTCCCGGCTGTCCCGAAAGAAGCGGGTGTAAATCTCCAGTGTCGCGGCTTCGATCTCCGCCACTTTTGCCTGAGTCTTCGGGCCAAGGTCGAGTCGTGCGGCTCGCATTTTCACGAAAAGGCAGCCGTGTTCGTTGCGGGGATCTTCGCTCGTGAAGGCGATGAGCGCCTCCAGCTTTCCAGCAAAGCTCAGCTCACTCGAAAACAGCCCCTGCAACTGGCTCTGGATCATGCCGGCGTAAGACTCCAGCGCGGCCAGAGTCAGCCCGTCCTCGCCCCCGAAATCGCGGTAGAGCGACGGTTTCGAAATCCCCGCCCGCTGGCAGATCGCATTCACCGAGACCTCCGGTCCCTCGTGCCAATAGGCCGTCACAGCGACCTGGAGGACATCCTCCGGGCTCATCGTCCGGGGTCTTCCACGTTGGGGTTTGGGTTCGTCTTCGATCATTTTATACCGTGTGGTATTATTTTAATTTGACGGCGGGTTTTTTATTTTATTACTGGCTGGTAACCTAATGTCGCGTGCGGCACTGGGGCAATCAAAAACTCAACTCAATCACACCATGGAAAACACCCTAAAAACAGTCGTCATCACGGGAGCTAGCAGCGGATTCGGAGAGGGCGCGGTCAAAGCCTTCGCAGACAAAGGCTATCGAGTCAGGGGCACGATGCGGGGAACCGACGGGCGCAATGCCGCCAAGAAAGCCGCGCTTGAGGCCCATTCGCCGCACATCGCCATCATCGACCTCGACGTGGCGGACGATGCGTCGGTGGAGGCGGGATTTGCTCAAATTCTGAACGAGGGTCCGGTTGACATCCTCATCAACAACGCCGGCATCATGTATCTCGGCATCACCGAGGCCTTCAGCGTTGCCCAGGCCAAGGAACAGATGGAAACCAACTACTACGGTGCCATCCGCACGATCCAGGCCGTTCTACCCGCGATGCAGAAGGCAGGCAGTGGTTTGATCATCAACACCAGCTCGATCGTGGGTCGCATCTCGCCGCCCTTTTTTGGCACCTACTCCGCCACGAAACATGCGCTGGAAGGCTATTCGCAAGCTTTGCGATACGAGGTGGCCAAGCGCGGCGTCGATGTGGCCATTGTGGAGCCTGGCCCTTTCGGCACGGGTCTGCTCGGTTCCGGCAAGGCGCCGGCTCATGGCGCGGTGCTGGAATCTTACGGCGAACTTGCCGGTGTCCCGGCCGCCATGGGAGCAGAGTTTGCGAAAATGCTGCAGAGCGACGGCGCACCTGACCCCAAATGGGTCGTGGATGCCTATCTGAACCTCGCCGAAATGCCCGCAGGCCAGCGCCCCGTGCGGAGGGTCGTGGGTATCGATTGGGGCGTCGATGAAATGAACCGCCTGACCCAGCCCATCCAGGACAAAATCCTCCACGAAATGCAACTGGAAGGCGTCTTGGGCGGTGTGTCTGCCTGAAACTCTCACCCACCGGATCGTCTTACTGAGCCATTAACTCAATCACATTTAATGTAACTTCATGAACAAGAAAGAAATTGTCGGAACGTTTTTAGGTGCCGTCGTCAAACAGGACAGCACCACCATGCGGGAAGTGGCCCATGCTGATTACATTCAGCACAATCCTTTCGTCCCAACCGGACTTGAGCCTTTCATGCAGCTCTTGCCCGTCTTCAATGAACACGGAACCCACGCCGAAAACGTGCGGATGTTTGAAGACAGCAACTATGTCTTCATGCACAACATCTGGCGAAACGCCAAACCGTTCGGAGCAGATGAAATGGTCGCCTTCGACATTCTGCGCGTCGATGAAAACGGCAAAGTCGCTGAACATTGGGACGCGATGACCACGCTGGTCAAAGAAACCGCCAGCGGCAGATCTCAAACCGACGGGCCTACGGCAGTGGAAGACCGGGACAAAACGGAGGTCAATAAGGCGCTGGCCGTTGCCCTGGTCGAAGACGTGCTGATGGGGAAAAATCCAAGCAAGATCACCGAATACATCAGCGCCGAACACTACCACCAGCACAACCCACAAATCAAAGATGGATTGAGCGGCATTGTGGAAGCCGTGCAGTATCTGACTTCACAAAACAATATGTTCCAATACACCAAGATCCACAAGGTGCTGGGTGAAGGGAATTTTGTCCTGACAATCAGTGAAGGAGAGTGGAGCGGGAAGGCACAGGTATTTTATGACTTGTTCCGGGTGAAGGACGGCAAAATCGTGGAGCACTGGGATGTCATTCAGGAAATTCCTACTGAGGGTTTGGCAAATGGTAATGGAATGTTCGGTTTTCAATAAACCGCTACGTTGGAGGCCATCATCACCCCGCGCCCTCATCTGTAGTTCTTGGTCACAAGGCCAGCCGCAGGTGGGTGTGTTGGGCGGAGTCTCCACCTGACCCATCCGCAATCACCGCCTCTTGTCCGAGGCCAGACGATTCGAGATTTCGGCAACGGCGCAATTATCGGCTTCACCGGCACGCTGCATTTCGGGCTGACGCCGGAGGCTCTCTACCTGCCGCATGAATCGCTGCCGTGGAATCCGCTGATCGCGCGGGTGTTTTACCGCCGCGGAATCACCGAGGACTGGGGGCGAGGCACGATCCGGATGGGGGAACTCACGGTGCGCGCTGGTCTGGCCAGCCCGGAAGCGGTCAGAAGGGGCCAGGCCGTCACCTATCACTCAAACATCTGGGGCGGGAACAGGCGGTGCCCGAAAACGAGCGTGCGCATGGTCGCTCGCTGCAGGATTTGGCGATGAACGGCAGGGTTTCAGGCTGGAAGGCTGAGATCGCCGACCAGCACCAGCGGGAGTTGGGGACGTTCTTGGTCTGGCTGGCGCAGCAACTGCAGATTCCCCGCACGGCCCGTCTGCGCACCCAAATCTGGCGACTGCGGAAACTACGTGATAGGTGACGGGCTGACCCCGTTGATCGGGCTGCAACGACTTCACCCAATTCAACATCGGTAGGCTTGCAGAAGTTCCGTCGGTGAC
>JAGYIG010000075.1 GCA_018402455.1 Opitutaceae bacterium | reverse complement strand
AACCCGGATGCCGTTTCCTTCGCCCTCGGTATCAACGATGGTCTTCGGTTCGGAGAATCCCCCGCGACCTTGCGCTGGGTGAGTCCTCCTCGGTGGTTTCGGAATCGGCCCGACTACAGCGATCTGATCTTTCAGTTCATGAACGGGGTGGCCACCCGACTGGAGCCCACTTGGCCGGACAAATATGTCGGGGCCTTGGCCTACTATTGGACGGAAAACGTGCCGTCGTTTCCCCTGCACCCGCGGGTGGTGCCCTACCTCACGGCTGATCGGAGTCAGTTCTACGATGCGGCTTTCAAGCATGAGGAACTGGCGCTGCAGGAGCGCTGGGGAAGGGCGCATGCGGAGCATGTGCGGTCTGAAGGTCTAAAAGTCAAAGGTCGCGTGTCCGGAAACAGACTGGCGGTTGATGAGGCTTCGTCCGGTCCTTCGACATTGGACATTCGACATTCGACCTACAGCCCCAGACCCCGACTGGGGCTGTATGACTACATCTACGGGGTGGGATTTGTGATTCCGCGGATTCATATCGCCTATTTGGCGGAGCACTTGCGCCACGCTCGGGCGGTTGGGTTCACCGACTACTACGCGGAGATGTCGCCCAACTGGGGCGTTGATGGCCCGCAACCGTGGCTGGTCGCGCAGTTGCTGATGGACCCGCAGCAGGATGTCGGGGCGTTGCTCGACGAGTATTATGCGCGCTTCTTCAAGTCCGCCGCCAAACCCATGCGGCGGTTCTTCGAGCGCTGCGAGGAGCAATGGATCAACCAGTCCGGGCCGTCCTATTGGTTGAAGCATTTTAAGAACGATTCCCAGGCGGAGGTGTTTCCCTCTGCGGTGTGCCAAGAGTTGCGGGAACTGCTGGATGCGGCGGCCGAAAAGGCGGTGGCAGCGGGGGATCCCCTGGTGGTGGAACGCATCCGTTTCGTGAGCGATGCCTGGGGGCTCACGGAGCGGTATGTGGCGTTCTGTGAGCACAGAGCGGCCTTGCAGAACCAGTTGATCCAGCAAGGTCGCTCTGCGCAGTCCGAAGGTCTGAAGGTCGAAAGGTCTGAAGGTCGGCAGCGGGGCGGCCCACACCCAGGGCTTCGACCAGCAAAGCCCCTACCAGATTTACTTGAAACGTATCAGGCGGCTCGGGCGGAGTTCGAGCGGTATGCCGCGTGGATTCAGGAGGCGCGGCCGTTGGCGTTTTCGCGTCTGTTGCTGGAGGTGTTTTTGCGGCATGATCCGGGGCCGACGGCGGAAGCGTTGCTCGCTGCGGAGACGAAACCTGATTCTGACCTTCGACCGTCGACCTTCGACCTTCGACCTTCCATAAATGGCTGGAAGGGTGAGCTGCAGCCGGGATTGGAGATCGCCGGTCTGCCCTTTGAGTTGGGACTGCCAGTCGGCTGGCGCAGCACGGTCGAAGCGTGGGAAGGGTTGGTGACCGAAATGAAAACGCCTTCGGTGTCCGGGGCGAAAGTCGAAAATCCAAAGCCGAATGGTTGGTCCGAGGCCGGCGGTCGGGGGGCCTCCCAGCCCCAAGCCGGTTCAGCCGCCCCGGCCGAGACCGGGCCACGGGTCTTGCGGCTGGAAAACCATAAACTGACCTCGATCGTCCGGGGATATCATGCACCCAGGAGTGACGCGGGTCGTCGGCTGGGAGACTGGGGAATCGCGGTTGATGTGCGAGGGGACCTGAGTGAGTCCGCGTTTCTCAGCCTGACACTTCGGCCCTACGATGCCAATATGCAGCCGATGGGTCCCTCGGTGGACATCAAACTGCCGAGCGGCCGTCATGAGGCGTGGACCCAGTTGCGACAGTTTCCCGTCATCCCGGAGGGCACGCACTATCTGGGGCTCACCTTATGGTGTGCCCACCTGCAGGAAGGGGATTGGTTGGAGATCGGGGAACCCCACGTCATTTCCAACCGGGATTAAGGGGTGGGGAAACCCGGCTTGCCAACCTGCGCGAGGGCAGGGGATTGTTGCGGTGATGTATCGGCGATTTGGCAAACGTGGTTTTGATTTTTTGGCGGCCCTGGGCGGCTTGCTGGTGTTGTGGCCGGTCGTGCTGGCAGTGGCGGTGCTGGTGCGGGTGAAACTGGGGTCCCCGGTTTTGTTTCGGCAGACCCGGCCGGGGCGAGGCGCAGCCGTGTTTTCCATCTTCAAATTTCGCACCATGACCGACGCGCGGGACGAAACCGGCCAGCTGCTACCGGATGCGGTCCGATTGACGGCCTTTGGTCGCTTCCTGCGGTCCAGCAGTCTGGACGAGTTGCCGGGGTTGTGGAACGTGCTCCGGGGCGAAATGAGCCTGGTGGGGCCCCGGCCGCTGTTGGTGGCTTATCTTGATCGCTACTCTCCGGAACAGGCCCGCCGACATGAAGTAAGGCCGGGGATCACCGGATGGGCGCAGGTGAACGGCCGCAACGCCATCAGCTGGGAGGAAAAGTTCGCGCTGGATGTGTGGTATGTGGATCACCTCAGCTTCGCGCTGGATCTCAAGATTCTGTTCAAAACGGTCTCCAAGGTGTTCGCCCGCCGGGACATTTCCGCGGCCGGGGAAGCCACCATGCCGGAGTTTCGCGGCACCTCCCCGCAAAACGACGGGTAGGCAACGCAGGTTCCCGCCGGAGACCGGTCCGCCGGGCAGGCCCCGCGCGCATGGTTCAGGCCGCTCGGGGGTCGACCGGTATCCGCTCTGACCAATAAGTCTGGGATTTTGGAAAAGCCCCGGATCTGGGGTCACGCCATCGCCTTGAGGCCGTTGGTTACGCTGTCCCGGAACGACTTTTCTCTCGCTTCGGACTGAGCCAAATGGTTGCAGTAAAGGTTTCTGCGAATGAACCGCATCTATCTATCCTCTCCTCACATGGGTGAACAGGAGTTCGCGTTTGTCCGAGAGGCGTTCGCAACCAATTGGATCGCTCCGATCGGGCCCCATGTAAACGCATTCGAAGCGGAGTTTTGTCAGGCGGTCGGGACGTCAAACGCCGCGGCCGTCTCGTCCGGGACGTCAGCCCTGCACCTGGCTCTGATTTTGGGGGGAGTGGAACGGGGGGATGAAGTCGTGTGCTCGACGCTGACGTTTGTGGCCTCGGCCAACCCGATTCTGCAAGTGGGAGCCATTCCGGTGTTTGTCGACAGTGATGAAGCCAGTTGGAATATGGACCCGGGCCTGTTGCGGGAGGTGCTGTCGCGCAAAGCTGCTCGGGGTAAGCTGCCCAAAGCGGTGGTGCTGGTTCACCTCTACGGTCAAAGTGCCGACATCGATCCGATCCTGGATGCCTGCGAAGAGTTTGGGGTGACCCTGATCGAGGATGCGGCGGAGGCGCTGGGCGCGACCTACTGGTCGAGTCGAAAAACTCGACCGGTGGGAACGCATAAAGGGGATCCCATGGATCCAGGGGTGGATGTCCTGGTGTCTAATTGTCCGGAGGGTAAGACTGCGGTGACTCCGGGGACGATGGGGCGATTTGGGATCTACTCCTTCAACGGTAACAAGATCATCACGACCTCCGGGGGCGGGATGTTGGTGACCGATGAGGCGGCGCTGGCTGATCGGGCTCGATTCCTTGCCACCCAAGCCCGAGATCCGGCTCCTCACTACGAACATTCGTGTGCGGGCTTCAATTACCGCATGAGTAATGTGCTTGCCGGTATCGGACGAGGCCAACTGCGCGTCCTGAGTGATCGGGTGGAGGCTCGACGGCGGGTGTTTGATCACTACGTCAAAGAGCTGGGCGATCTGCCGGGCTTAACCTTCATGCCCGAAGCTGATTTCGGTCGCAGCACCCGCTGGCTGACCTGCTTGACCATCGATCCGGGAAAGTCGGGTGGAATCACGAGAGAACACGTGCGGTTGCAGCTGGAGCAGGACGACGTGGAGGCCCGTCCGGTCTGGAAACCGATGCATCAACAGCCCCTGTTTGCGGGCGCAGAGATCGAAGGTGGCGCGGTGGCGGATCGACTTTTTGAGTTGGGCTTGTGTCTGCCCTCAGGATCAAATTTGACCACCGAAGACCTGACTCGGGTTGTGGACCTCGTGCGGCGAGTTTGGATTGAAGGAAAGGCGACCCAAGCATGAAGACCTCCAACCAAGCGGTGCCCAAGAAACTGAAGCTGTGGGGGAGTCACTGGCTGAGAGGCGGTTTTCTCGTCGGCGCGTATGCGCTGCTCCTCGGCACCGGGTTTTTCTTGGCCTATGAAGTGCGGTTCGATTTCGACGTTCCCGACCCGTGGCCGGCGCAGCGACGGAATATGATGCAGTGGGTAGTCCCGTGGAAGATATTGTGTCTTCTAGCCTTTGGGCAGTTTGCGGGCATGCTGACTTATTTCCGGTTGCCCGACCTCTATCGACTTTCGGGAGGGCTGATGGTGGCGTCGTTGCCGCTGCTGATAGAGCGGTTTGGGTTGTTGGGATTTACTGTGCCCGTGCCGCGAGGGGTGGTCCTGGTCGACTTCGTTTTTTCACTGATAGCCATCACCCTTTTCCGCATCGGGTTGCGGTCATTTCGCGAGCGGGGTGCGGACCGGAATGAGTTGGCGGGGAAGCGGCAGCGTCGCGTGGCGATCGTCGGGGCGGGTGACGTGGGCGCCACGGTGGTGTCGGATCTGCTGTCGAAACGGGGATTAGGACGCAAGCCCGTGGCTTTTTTTGATGACGAGGCGGATAAACGGGGCCTGCATATTCACGGCGTGCCGGTCTTGGGCCGACCGGAACTCCTGCAGGAGCGGAAGGAGCTGAAACTCGACGAGATCATCATTGCAATGCCATCGGCGCCTCAACGCCGGATTCGAGAAGTGATCGCGTTGGCGCGGGCCTTGGATGTCACCACGGAGATTGTCCCTTCACTCGGTGAACTCATGTCGGGTCGGGTCAAAGCCAGTCGACTCCGGATGGTCGATATCGAGGACCTGCTGGGGAGGGACCCGGTGGCGTTGGACACGGCCGGCATTCAGCAGATGATTCGTGGCAAGCGGGTCATGGTCACCGGGGCCGGCGGGAGCATCGGGAGTGAATTGTGCCGCCAAATTCTTCGCATGTCTCCGACTCGGCTGATTCTGGTGGAGCAGTCCGAAGTCCAGTTGTTTCCCATCGAACAGCAACTCGCGGAAGATGGGGCGGGGGCAACGATGCGGGGAGAAATCGCGGACATCCTGGATCAGCCCCGAATGGAAGGACTTTTTAGCCTGCATCAACCCCAGGTCGTGTTTCATGCCGCCGCCCACAAACATGTGCCGATTATGGAGCGCCAGCCGGCGGAGGCCGTGAAAAACAATGCCCTCGGCACGGCCGGTCTCACCGAATTGGCGGGGCGGCATAACGTCGAAAATTTCATCCTCATCTCCACCGACAAAGCGATCAACCCGACGAGCGTGATGGGAACCTCCAAGCGCCTGGCCGAATTGTTTGTGCAGGCCGCGCAGCAGCGCCCGGGCAACCGGACGCGCTACTCCGCGGTGCGGTTTGGTAATGTCCTCGGATCCTCAGGCAGCGTGGTGCCGATTTTTAGAAAACAAATCGACCAAGGCGGCCCGGTTACGGTGACGCATCCCGACGTGACCCGCTATTTCATGACCATTCCCGAGGCGGTGGGGTTGGTCTTGCAGTGTGCGCTGCAGACCAAAGGCGGGGAGATCTTTGTGTTGGATATGGGAAGCCCTGTGAAGATCGCGGACCTGGCGCGTCAGATGATCGAACTGAGTGGTTTCGTGCCGGAGGACGATATCGAAATCAAGTTCAGTGGTCTTCGTCCGGGCGAAAAGTTGTTCGAGGAATTGCAGCACAGCGGAGAGGATCATCACCCCACCGATCATTCTCGAATCATGCGTTTCGTCTCACCGGCGATCTCCCTCGCGGACGCCGAGGCGATGAAGGCGGAACTGCAACGGGTGTCGATCGGCGACGTCGCTCCGTCGGAAATCAAACAAACCCTGAAACGCTACGTTCCGGAGTATACCCCTTTTGTGGGGGGCTATGGGTGAGCACCCTGGAGCGGCGATTCTTTGGCCTCGGTCAAGGGGCGACGCGGCAGTCGCTTCGCCGACCCTGATGGGGGAATCACCACGAGCAATGCCATGGTGGCGCCAATTACCCACAGCATCACGATGGCGGGATTGTAGAAAAGGAACTCAGCTCTGGCGTGGCCGAGGGTGGCGACACACCCGCCCACTGCCATGATCGAGAACGGATGCCGCCATCCCGATCTTCGTGTCCACGTGATCGTAGCGAATAGGGCGGCTGATCCCAGCAATCCCAAGCCGACAAAGCCGACCTCCGCCGCGACTTGTATCCAATCGTTGTGGGCGTATTCCCAGAACATATAACCCCGTTGGCGTCGTTGATCACTCCACAGGATTTCCGGCCGGGTTTGTTGAAACTTGGGAAACAGAAATCGAAAGCCACCAGCGCCCCACCCGTAAATCGGTTTTTCATCCCACATTTCGGCCGTGGCGTCCGTGGCCATTTGTCGCAACGCCCAAGTGGCGTTGTTGTTTTCCAGCAATAACTTGAATCGATCCACCGTCCGCTCTGCGTTCAAGGCCTTGAGTCCCATCGCGCCGAAGCCGGTGAACATCAGCACTAAAAGAATCACGATGATCGCATGTCCGCGAGGTGACGATCGACGGAACCGACTCACGGTTACGACGATCAGCAACCAGAACAAGCAGCCCAGAAGCGCAATCACGCTGCCGCGCGAATAGCTCACCCCCACGGCGACCAGCAGAACGCAGGCAAAAAACGCCAGCACGAGCGCTGGACTGGACCTCTCCATTTTTTGGTTCGAACGCTGACGGTGCCATGCCGCCAATCCCGCAGTGAGCATGAAACCAAGAACGAGGTAAGCCCCTCCCTGATTCCGGTAAATAAATGAGCCGAAGAATTCATTGGATGACTTTATCGTCCAATAAATCGCCTTGGCGTCGGTAGCCCTCTGGACGAGGGCGAAGATCCCCAACAAAATGACATTGGCGACAACCAGAGTCACAAGGCGTTTAATCGAGGTATTTCGAGTGAGCCCGATCCAAAGGGCGCAGGCGGTGAGGAAGGGTGCTCCCCAGATGATTATCTGACGCCAGGGATTCATCATCTCGAAGGGGGTGCGCATGCCGGTGGGAAGCCAGGCGATGTGCTCGATTTGTTTCATGCCCCAGCTCTTCTCCATCTGCACAAATTCCCACGCCGGGTTGAGCGCCTGCACCAATACGTAACCAAAAAACACCAGTCCGATCCACCAGAGCGGCCAGCGCAGGAGCTTGCGAAGCGGATGGGTCTGGTAGGCGTCGCCATGCACCAGATCGCCGTCGTAGGTCCGGGGCAAAAGAGCCAGGCCGAAGGCCACCAGCGACAACCCCAACGTGATCAGCTGCGCCCACACCCGCATGCCGCCCAGCATCCAGGGGAGGGAACAGACGTTGATCGCAATGACGACCAACAAGGCCTTTTCCAACGGATGGACGGGCAGGGGAGCGCGTAGGTCACCCTTGAATTGGCGAAGATGGCGGTCGGCACGGGGTGACACGCCCCGATTTAACGGCGAAAGCCCAAACGGTGGGAAGCTGAAAATCCGAACCGGGCTGTGGGACGGCGGAGGGCTGGAGCGGAAGTAGCGGGATCGCCTGCGGCGGGGTCGAAAGTCGATAGTCGAAAGTCTAAAGGTCGGAAGGGCCGTCAGCCTGGGGGTTAAACGCGACGGCGCGAAGTCCCAAACCTAAGGGGTCAAACTTTTAATCTTGCAGTTTAGTCCCTCCTTCGTCCCCAAACTCTGTTTGAGGCGAAGGTGGACCGGAAGTAGCGAGTAGCGAGTAGCGGGTAGTGAGTAGCCGGAAAGTCGGATCGCCTTCGGCGCGGTCGAAAGTCGACGGAGCGCGACGAGCGCGGACGAAAGGCATGGGCCGTCA
>JAGYIG010000074.1 GCA_018402455.1 Opitutaceae bacterium | reverse complement strand
CGACGCCCGCCTTCCACTCTTCCCGGGAACAGTCGGCCCCGTAGACCACGCTGCGGGCGCCCCAAGCCGATTCGTGAAAGCCGGAAATCTTGATGATCAGATCGCGTTCCTTTTTCGAGGCCTCGGTGAGCTGCTGCCAGTTGGCCAGCGGCCGCCCCCCGGCGGGCGGCCCGTCGAGCACGGCCCCCGGCGGCAATGGGGCGGGATCCATGATCCACGATCGGGGAATGAGCTTGCGCAGGCGTTGATAGGATCGGCCCGGCAGCGCTTCCCGCCAGTAATCGGTGAGCAGGTGATGGTGAAACAACGCCGCCCCCATTTTCTCCTCCTGGAAGGACCGCATCGGCGGGGCCACCACGAGCTCATCCGCCGCCCATGCTTCGAAGATGAACTGCGCCGTGGCCAGGTTCGGCAAATCGTGGAGTTCGAAAAAGCGGTAGAGGACGTCTATTTTCTCGGGATTCCCGTCGATATCAAAACACAACGTTGAACCGAGCGGAAACACATCGTCGGAGCCGAGGCAGAAAACGCGAAGTCCCCGCAATTGCAGCTGCTCCGCCAACCACTGCATCTCCGGACGGTAGGTGGCCGACTCCTCGCTGACGACAATCGCGATGACCGGACTGGTGATCTGTGGCACCAACGCGGCCAGCGAGCGGTAGAAGGCGGTGATCATTTTATCCTCCGCCCCCAGGATCCGCCCTTGTCGGGCATAGAGCCGATTGAGAAACGCGGTGAGACCAATCCCGCCGGGGACCGAATCAAGCTCGGTCATGGCAAAGCCCTTTTCCGTGAGCAGCAGATCCGGCCGTAGGACCGTCGGAACGCGCCCCCGTTGACGGCTATCCAGGGCGTGGGTGATCAGTCGGTCGGGTTTCCCCCGCTCGAGATACTCGGGCACCCAAGGCGCTTGGAGTGCGCGGTTGCGGAGGAGATTTTTACCGGCCTTGGACCGCACATAGAGGTTTTCCAAGGCTTGGTGAAACTGGAGGCAAGCCTGACCGATCGCCTCCAACTCGGCCACTTCGGCCGCCGTCAGCGGCCAGGCCTCCGGGGAAAGCTGCCACGTCTTCGCTTCAAACAACGAGGTGTCGGCGAAGGCCGTTTCGAGTTGGTGGCGCGGAAGGTCAGACACAGGGGAAATCATGTGGCGGCGGAAAACCTCTGGCCGTGAACCGATGAATGGCGAACCCGACCCGCATTATCCCCGCCCGTTTGGTTTAATCATCATCAACCTGGATGTCTTTGTTGCGGTGGCGGGGGCATCCGGCCCGCAACCAGCCATTGACGAACGGATCCAAGTCGCCATCCAGCACGCCCTGGGTATCGGTGGTGGACACGCCGGTGCGCAGGTCCTTCACCATCTGGTAGGGCTGCAGCACGTAGGAACGGATCTGGGCGCCCCAGCCGATCTCGCCCTTCTCCCCGTAGAATTTCTCCATTTCGCTGCGTTGCTCATCCACGCGACGTTCGTAGAGGCGCGCCTTCAACACACTCAGAGCACTGGCCTTGTTTTTGATCTGGGAGCGTTCGTTCTGACAGGTGACGACCAGCCCGGTGGGCAAGTGGGTCAGGCGCACCGCCGAATCGGTGGTGTTGACCCCCTGCCCGCCCTTGCCGGAGGAGCGATACACGTCGGTGCGGATTTCATCTTCGGGGATGTCGATCTTCACTTCGTCATCGATCTCGGCGATCACGTCCACGGCACAAAACGAGGTGTGGCGGCGTTGGTTGGAATCAAACGGACTGATCCGCACCAGGCGATGGACGCCTCGCTCGGCTTTGGCGTAGCCGTAGGCGTTCTCGCCTTTGATCAAAATCGTGGCCTTGGAGATGCCGGCCTGATCGCCCGACTGCACATCCTGGACCTCAAGCTTGAAGCCGCGCCGTTCCGCCCAGCGTGAATACATGCGAAACAACATGTCGGCCCAGTCGTTCGATTCGGTCCCCCCGGCGCCAGCTTGAATGGAGAAAATGGCATTGTTGGCGTCGAAACGCTCCGTGAGGAAAGCCGCGATTTCGATCTCATCGATCACGTCGCTGAGGTCGTTCACCGTGGTGGTGAGTTCGGCCTCGTATTCCGCGGCCTCATCCGCCGAGCCCGATTCGATGAGCTCGATCATGACGTCCACATCCTCCAGTTTTTTACGGAAATCCACCACGGGCAACACGGCCTTCTTGAGCAGATTGGCCTTGGCGATGTGTTTTTGGGCGCGGTCTTGATGGTCCCAAAAATCGGGCGCACCCATTTGGGCGTCGAGCGCTTCGATTTCCCTCAGCTTTTGTTCGCCGTCAAAGAAACCTCCATAACTGTCCGGCCCGTTTTTTGATGAGCTCGATGTGGTCGTGGACTTCAGGTTCGATCATAGTGAAACCAACATCCGTTCAAACCAGCGGCCCAGGTGCAAGGGAAATGGATAGGAATCTCCGCCCTGAGTTGTCTGCCTCCCCCCACGCCGCCACGGACCGGGCGACTGCCATATCGTCCGCCCCCTGTCCCGACGGTTTAACCTCTGCTTTTACGGTCAGCCCGCCAACCGTTCAGGTACGCGCCGATTTGAGCACGGCCTCCGAACGTGCCCAAAACCAATCAGACGCCTGTGGGGCGGCGCCCACCTCCGTCGATGCCTGCATGTGTCCTTGCGCGTCGCACACAAAGGGCCGGTAGCCCAACTCCGCAAAAAAGGCGACCAGTTCCTCCAGTCCGAAGCCGTAACGGGCGGCGTGTGCCGCCACGATCTCGGTTTGCACCACCAAATCCGAGGTGCGGGCCAACGTGTCCCGAGCTCCCCGCAAAGCCGCGAGTTCGAAACCCTCGACGTCGAGCTTGATAAAATCCACCCGCTCCAGTCCCAAGCGGGCGACCTCGGTGTCCACCGTTGTCACGGTGACCCCCGGCTGATCGGCCGCGGGGACCCCGGGCGCGAGATGGACCTCGCCGTAATTGGCATCGGTCACCACTAAAGCCGCCCGTCCCGGGTGGGGTCCGGCGGCGGCACGCAGCGCGACCACGTTCGCCAAGCGATTCTGACGCACATTGTGACGCAGGCAGGCAAAGGTCGGACGGTTCGGCTCGAACGCCACCACCCGGCCAGTCGGCCCGACCAAGCGTGACAAAGGCACGGTATAAGTCCCGATGTTCGCCCCAATGTCGAAGGCGACGAATCCCGGCCGCACCCAACGACGCAGGAAGCGGGCAACGTTGGGGTCGCGGTCCCCCAGCACCGCGACGGCCAACGCGGTGAAATTGTTTTTCATCGACATATAGCGATTGCCATCGGCATCCGTGAATCGAAGGGCGCGGCCCGGCCAAATCCGTCGAGCCAGGTAGTGAAACCAACGTCCGGCGTTGGCGACCGGATGCTCCAGGTAAAGGTCGAAGCCACGTCGCCAAGCGGAGGGATGGGAGGCGACGGCAGGAGCGGGCACAGATCAAGCCGTCCGATGAAGTGGAAGGTCGTCAAGCCCGCCCTGAGACTCGTCCCTGGATTTCACCGGATCGTCGCAAACCGATGGGCACTACCGCCTATCCGGGAGGGACGACTTCTCCCGCAGCCGCGGGATCCACCGTTGCCTCTCAGTCCTCCCTCCTCGGAGTGCGCTCCGGCGCTGGTTGGGGACATAAGTAAAATGCTCAAGACCGCCGCACTCAGGTAGGGCGGTTTCGCCGAAACCGCCGCTTCAGGTTGAAGGCATACCGTCCGCGTCCGCTGCTGTCGCGGCCACTCCACCGCAGCGGGCGGCGTCAAGCGCCGCCCCTACCCACGCCACCGCAGCTCGACACGCCGTAGGGGCTTCGCTTGACGAAGCCTGTTTCAGCCTGTTCGGCCCACTCCGCCGCAACCCGGGAGGGACGACCTCCGTGTCGTCCGCCCCTGCCCCTCCGCCATCCTGCCTCTCCGCCTTCCTGCCGCGCCACTCCACCGTCACGGACCGGACGGAGCCGGTCCCTCCCGCCACGCCACCGCAGCTCGGCACGCCGTAGGGGCTTCGCTTGACGAAGCCGGTCCCTCGCTACGAAGGCGGTTTCGGCGAAACCGCCCTACCTCTGTCGCGTGACCCGAACGATGGCAGGGCTGGCGCCGGGGTCGTTGAGCCAGGGTCTCGGTGTGGGTAGCCGCGGATTGACGGCACCAGCCCCGGACGCCAAAACCCGTTGCATGCGTGCCCCCACTCTGGACTCCATTCCCGAGCCCGAGGATCTGAATCCCTTCCAGTTTGGGATTTTGATTCTTTCCATTGCGCTGTTGGCGGGTTTGGCGGCCGAGTTGGTCTTTCGGGTGCCACTTGAGGTGGCCCGATTGATTCTGTTTATTGATACCACGATTTGTCTGCTGCTGTTCATCGACTGGCTTTACCGCTTCTTCGGCGCCAAATCCAAACTGCGGTTCATGCGATGGGGTTGGATCGATCTTCTCGCCTGCATCCCCACAATCGAGGCGTTTCGTTGGCTTCGACTTTTCCGCATCCTCCGGCTGCTGTTGGCGGTGCGCACGTTCGCCCGTTTCAAGCGGGTGCTCGCTTCCAGTAAAACCAGCGCGGGGTTGAGTGGGGTCGGCGTCATTGCCATTTTAATGATCTCCTTCGGTTCGATCGGGGTGCTCATGGTCGAGTATGATAAACCCGACGCGAACATCACCACGGCCGAAGATGCGCTGTGGTGGGCCATCGTGACCACCACCACGGTCGGCTATGGTGATCACTATCCCGTCTCCACCGCCGGTCGCCTGATCGCATCGGGTCTGATGATTACCGGCATCGGCTTGTTCGGCACGCTCAGCGGGGTGGCTGCGGGATTTTTCCTCGGCGGCGAGAGGGACAAGCCCGCGTCGCTCCGCGCCCAAGAGCAGATGTTGGCGCGGCTCGAAGCACTCCAATCCGACCTCGACGAGGTCCGTCACCAGCAACGGGAACGGCTGGCGCGGGAGAGGAATGACGCCGACTCTCCCTGACCCGCTCCCGGCCGTCGGTGGCCCGGCACGGCAAAAGGACTTCGGGTGGCGGGGGATGGTTTAGTGCAGGCTTTGAATCACCGCGCTTACGGTCGCGGCGCATTTTCGGAAACAGGCTTGTTCCGGTTCGCTGAGACCCGGGGTCATCGTGAAACACACCCCTCCCCGGCCGATGACGGCTGGGAGGGACAGGCACACGTCGCTCACCCCCACGAACCCATTGATTTGAACCGATACCGGCAAGGTGTGACGCAGATCCTTCACGATGGATTCGACGATCATGACCGCCGCACTGGCCACGGCATAGTTGGTGTAGCCCTTCGCCCGAAAGACCCGAAAGGGGCTTTGTTTGGTCTCCTCCAAAAGTTGCTCCCGGGCCGGGGTCGCGTCGATGGCTTCGCCCCCTGCGGTGGCAATGGAGAGGGCCGCAAACTGGGTGGCGCCATGTTCGCCCAAAATGTAGGCCTTCAGGTCAACCGGATGGATCCCCGTCTGCTCGGCCAAGAGATCACGAAAACGGGCCGAGTCGACCAGCGTGCCCGTGCCGATCACGCGCTGCCAAGGGAACCCCGTAAGCTGGATCAAGTGCCACGTCATGGCGTCCATGGGGTTGGTCACGTTGACGATCACCGCAGCGGGACTGGCGGCGGCAAAGGCCGGAATCAGCTCCCGCAGCAAACGGGCATTGCCGTGGGCCAGGACCGTGCGCTCGCTCATATCCTCCGGGGTCGGCACGCTGGCGCACACCACGAGCACGTCAGAGCCGGCCGTATCCTCGACGTTTCGCGCCGCGCGCACTTGCACCCGGAACGGGGTGAATGCGCAGGCTTGCTGGATATCGGTGGCTTCCGCCTCCGCCACCGCAAAGGTGCGATTCCACAGCATCAACTCTGACGCGAGCCCCTCGCGCGCGAGCATGAACCCAACCGTGGAGCCGACCTTGCCGATACCGATGACCGTGATTTTCATGACTTACTTGATGGAGGTGAGTTCATGGTCGTTTCCGCGTTTTTCAAATGTCCCGGAGATCAGGGAGGATAGCATCGAGTTCAACGAGACGAATCGGTGGCAAACAGCTCTGCCTTCCGCGAGGAAACACTCCACTCTGCTTTATTTCATACCCTTGGCTCGGTGAAACTCAGGTTTGACGCAGTGCTGGCCGGAACGATCGGCGGCGGGTGGGTCGATGCCGTGGGGGCGGCTTGACTGCCTGGTTCGCCCGCCCGCTCGAGGGTTATTTGCGCAACCCGATCTAGGTGAGCTCTTCCACCGAGATGTCGTGTGCCCGTCCGTCAATCGTCAGGCGCAGTCGCGTCGCCGGCCCGGGGGGCATGGCGGTCGGTGGCGTCACCGGCGCCGCGGGTTGGACGACGGGCGCGGCCGGCGGTGGTTTCGTCGCGGCGGAGGCGGCGGGTTGGGCCAGCGCGGCAAATTCATTGGGGAACATGGCGTGCAGGACGCAGGCCTCATCGTCGGTCGGCAGGCCCTTCGCCTTCAGTTCCTCGCGGAGTTTGGGCATCCGCGGTTCGAGGATGTCGGCCGGCCGATCGGTCATGGGCTCCTTGCCAGTCTGTTTTAGGATCCGGGCCAGCAGCTCTTCATCAATGGGTCCCGGCGTCTTTCCATATTTACCCAGGACGATGTCGATCGCCGGCTGGGAGATGTTCTTCCAGCGGCCGAACTTGATGTTGAGCATGGATTGCGAACCGACGATCTGGGAGGTCGGAGTGACGAGGGGGATGTAGCCCAAGGCTTTTCGCACGTGAGGGATCTCGGCCACCACCGCGTCGAACTGGTCCGCCATGTTCTGTTCTTTGAGTTGATTGCGGAAGTTCGAGAGCATCCCTCCGGGCACCTGATAAGCGAGGGTATCGGCATCCACCCGCTCATTGGCGGGCGAGGTGAATTGCGACAGCTCGGCGTAGACGCCCTTGAAGTAGTTGGCCAACTCCTTGAGTTTTTCGACGTCGTAATCGGGACAGCGGGGGTGGCCGTCGAGCAAGGCGAGCATGCGCAGGGTATCGGGTTGGCTGGTGCCATTGGCGAAGGGGGTGATCGAAGTCTCGATCACATCCACCCCGGCATCCACCGCCGCCAGGTAGGTGGAGGCACCGAGACCCGCCGTATCATGGGTATGGAGGATGAGCGGCAGGCCGACCCGCTGTTTGAGGGCGGTCACCAACTCCCGGGCGACTTGAGGCTTCATGATCCCGGCCATGTCCTTGATGCCGATCGATTGGCACCCCATGGCTTCGAGTTCGATGCCCATTTTCACAAACGCCGCGGTGGTGTGCACCGGGCTGGTCGTGTAACAGATTTCGCCCCGGGCATGCTTACCGCAGGCCAGCACCGTCTTGATCGCGGTGCGCAGGTTGCGGGTGTCGTTGAGCGCGTCAAAAATCCGAAACACATCCTGCCCCGCCGCGGCGTTGGCCCGCACGAACGCCTCCACCACATCATCGGGAAAGCTGGTGTATTGCACGATGTTCTGCCCACGCAGCAACATGATCTGCGGGGTCTTGGGCGCGGCTTTTTTCAGGGCCCGCAGCCGGTCGAACGGGTTCTCGTGCAAGAACCGCAGACACGCATCAATCGTCGCCCCGCCCCAGGTTTCCAGACCATGAAATCCCATCTCATCCAGCAGGGGGGCTACCGGCAGCATCTGCGCCGTGGTCATGCGGGTGGCGGCGAGGGATTGGTGACCGTCCCGCAGGACAGTCTGGTTGAATGCAACAGGTTTTACGGGCATGGCGGCAGGGGGTAAGGTTTGAGTCTAACGGATCCTGTGGTGGCGGGACTACGCGGATATTGCGTGAGTCAGGTCAAAAAGAACCCCGCCTCGGGGGAGGCAGGGTCGAGAAAGGGCTCGGGGCAAAAAGCAGACTAGAACCAGCCTTTTTTGCCATTCACATAGGTGGCCACGAATTCCTCGTCCGACTTGATCAGATACATGATACCTTCGATCAGGCCGATGATGCCGACGATGAATGCGCCGAAGCCCAAGGTAAGGACGGTGACGAGCAACATGATCACACCCTCTTTGGTGTAACCGAGGATGAATTTGTGCACACCGAGGGCACCGAGCAGGATGCCGCAAATGCCGGCGGGAATTTTTTTGGAAGCAGCTGGATCACTCATAATTTTTTGGAAGGGTTAGGGAGTGTTTTGGAAATAAAACAGACATAAAAAGTA
>JAGYIG010000073.1 GCA_018402455.1 Opitutaceae bacterium | reverse complement strand
TCCCCAGCCACCCCGGGAACGGCATGATTGAGCGGATGGAATGGGTCACCTTAGCGGGTGTCGGGGCCGCTGGCCCAGCACCAACCCACCCACTGAAACCGGACCGCCTGTAGCGCCTCCGGTGCGTCGGAGGCGCGGGCCGGGCTAAACGCCGTCGCGACAAATGCCTCGGTGGCGGGTGTTTTCACCGCTGTTGACGCGATGGGGGCGCCCACCAACGCTTGTCCGGTGGATCAAACCCAAGCAGATTTATTCGACTCGGTGGAGGACGCGGTTGCGGACATCGCCGCTGGCAAGCTGGTCATCGTGACGGACGATGAGAACCGCGAAAATGAGGGGGACCTGATCATGGCCGCCTCGAAAGCGACACCCGAAACGGTCAACATGATGATCCGCTACGGCAGCGGGATCGTGTGCGTGCCGATGCTCGACCCCCAGTTGCGGCGCTTGGGCCTCGGTTCGATGGTGGCCCAAAACCGCGAGGTGCAGCGCACGGACTTTACGGTCACCGTCGATGCGGCCGCCGGGATCAGCACGGGCATCAGTGCGGCGGATCGGACGCGCACGATCAAGTTGTTGGCCGATCCGGCGACGCGCATGGATCAACTGGTCCAACCCGGTCATGTGTTTCCCCTGCGCGCTCGCCCCGGCGGCGTGCTGCACCGGGCGGGTCACACGGAAGCGGCCATCGATCTGGCGACCCTGGCGGGTCTGCCGCAGGCGGGCGTGCTGTGTGAGTTGGTCAACGACGATGGCACCGTGCAGCGCCTGCCGCAGTTGCAGGAATTTCGCCAGCGTTTTGGTCTCAAGATGATCTCGATCGCCCAGTTGATCGAGTATCGCACCACCCGGGAACAGCACGTGCACCTGGTGGGGCGGCAGGAGGTGAAAACCCCGTTTGGCGTGCTCGATGCGCACGTGTTTCGCAGTGATTTCGATGAGCGTCATCACCTGGCGTTGGTCAAAGGCACCATCACGGCCGAGCCGACCTTGGTGCGGGTGCACCGGGAGAACGTGCTGTCCGATCTGCTGCAGAGTGAATCCACGTTGAGCCGGATCGACGTGAGGGCGGCGTTGGCGCGGATTGCGGCCGCGGATGCGGGGGTGCTGTTGATTCTGACCCGTGACTCCAGCGGCGAGTCGCTGTTGCAGAGTCTGCGGGACCAGCGGCCCGATCCGGCGTCGCCACCCATGTTTCGGGAATACGGGCTCGGTGCCCAGATCCTGAATACGCTGGGGGTGCGCCAGATCCGGCTGCTGTCCTCCTCCGATTACAAGCCGGTGGGGCTGGAAGGGCACGGGCTGGAGATCGTGGGTCAGGTTTCGTTGGCGGACGACTGACCGGAGCAAAGCCGGCGCCATTCCGTCCCCTTACGCCCGCTTTGGCGGGCCGGCTCGGCATGGGGGATGAAACTTTTGCGGACGAATGGCGTCCTAGCATCAAAGACCAGCCCGTTCTCGACACGATCGGACTTCGATTGGTAATTTTCCCGCTCATGACTTTCTCTTCTTCGTCTCGTTTCTCCCGCCGCGGCTTCACGCTTTTGGAAATCATGGTGGTGCTCGCCATCCTCGGTCTGCTGGTGGCGGTCTTGGTGCGGAATGTCACGGGCGACCTCGATCGGGGTCAGCGCCAGGCGGCCGAATTGTTTGTCAAAACGACCCTGAGTCTGCCGCTGACCAACTACCGGATCGATATGGGCAGCTATCCGACGACGGCCCAGGGGTTGGAGGCGCTGGTCACCTCGCCCGAGGGCGGGGGGCGGTGGAAGGGTCCGTATCTCGAGACCCCGGGGGGCCGACTGCCGATGGATCCGTGGCAACAGCCCTACGAGTATCGCTACCCGGGCACCCAAAACAAAAGAGGTTACGACCTGTTCTCGAAGGGTCCGGACATGACGGCCGGCACCGAGGACGACGTCGGCAACTGGCAATAAGGTTGTCCCGCGGCGCCATGCCCTCTCGCCGCAGATTCAGGCGTCAACTCGCCGGGTCGCGACCCGGTCGAGGGTTTACTTTGATCGAGATCATGGTGGTGATCGCTTTGCTCGGCGCCTTGGCGGCGATCCTGGCGGTGGGGACGTCCCGCTTACTGCTTGATCGGGGGGAGTCCCCGGTGGAGGTGTTTTGGCAGGCGGTGGGAGAGGCTCGCAAGCAGGCCCTGCAAAATGAGGTCGATATCGATCTGCGGTTTGACAACGAGAATCAGGCTTTCATCGCCAGCACCCTGTTGGGTGAAAAGACGATCCCCCTTCCGGCTTCCAGTCGGATGCAGCTTGAGTTTCTGGGCATGGCCGGCGGCGGTCCCACCATCCTGATCGGCGGCCGACTGGTGGAGACGAGTCAGCTTGACCAAGTGACCTTTTTTCGGGACGGAACCTGCACGCCGTTTCGGGCCCGGTTGACGCTGGATGGAGAGCAGCCGGAAATTTTGGAAATCGACCCCTGGACCTGTGCCCCGGTGCTGCGGGATGAGGAGGCTCGATTCCCGTGAAAGCCCGGGCGGGATTCACCCTTTTGGAAGTGCTCGCGGCCTTGGCGATCGTGGCCATGGCGGCGATCGTGTTGGGGACGGCCTATGTGAATGTCTTGTTGGGTTACGCCCACGCGGAGCGGTCCACCCGGGTCGATGCCGATGTGCGGTTCGCTCGGGAGATCCTGTTTCGTCTGCCCGATCTCGAGGCCGTGGAGGACGGCGACGATTTTGAAACCGCGGACGGCCGTCGGATTCTGTGGCGAGCGGAGGTGGCGCCCACGAGGGTGCCCGACCTGTTTGACGTGGAGTTCACGGTTGAAGTCATTGACGAGAACCAGGGGGAAGGCGAAGTGGTGGTGGAGCGGTTCAGGTTGTTGCGGCCCACCTGGTCGGAGGCCGATGAGAGCGACCAACTCCAGCAGGAGCTGCGGGACGACCTTGAACAGTATTTGGCGGGCGTGAGGGGCGAACGATGAGGGTTTCTCCAGCCCGCCGATTCCGCCGTGCCCGTGGGTTCACCATGATCGAACTGCTGGTGGCCATGGTGCTCGTCGGAGCGGTGATCATCGGGCTCAACACCTTTGTGTTTTCCATGTCGGAGCTCTGGGGGCGGGGGCGGTACTGGCGGTTGTTTGACCAGCATGCCCGGGCGCTCACCCGCTTTCTTGAAAGCGAGTTGCGCACGGCGGCGCTGCCTCCCCGGGTGGCCCCGGAGGTGGGCGCGGTGGAGGCCCGAGAAGTGGAGGTGGATTTTGGTCGGCGCGAAGACCTGTTGGTTTTTGGGCTGCGGGAGGGGAGTCGGATTTTAGCGTGGCCGGAGCGGCCGTTGCCCGACGTGTGGGCGGCGCTCGAGGTCAAGCGCGGAGAGGGGTTGGTGCTGCATTGGCATTCGGTGTGGGAGGAGGATTTTGCCACTCAGGCCCCCCGGCAGTTGCTGCTCTCACCGTTGGTATCCGCCCTGCGTTACGAGTATTTTGACGGCTCCTTCAGGCGTTGGGAAATTGAGGAAACGTTGCGCACCGGACCGGATGGGGAATTGGAAACGCCGGGACGTATGCGTCTGACCTTCACCTATCGGGGGCAGGACCTTGAGACGATTGTGCCGCTGACCATCTTTGGGGAGGGCTTGCCTCCATTCTGACCATGGCTGCGTTTCGCTCTCTCCTTCACTCGGCCCGAGCCGGATCCCCGCGGCGGCGGGGATCCATTTTGGTGATTGTGCTGGTGACGCTCCTGTTCGCCACGGCCGCGCTCTTGCTGTTCATCGAACGGGCCAGCACCGATCTGATCGTGCACGTGCGGGATGCCGATCGGATCAACCTGCGCATGGAGGCCTACTCGGCGCTGGAGACCACGCTGGCGGTGCTGCGGCAGTTTCAGGCGGTGCTCGGCGGGCTGCACAGTCCCGCGGAAGGCTGGTCGGATCCGTTGGCCTGGGGGGACTACACGCCGCAGGAGGGCAGGGAGGTGAAGGTGGAGTTTATCGACGAAAGTGGCCGACTGCCCTTTGCGCAAATGGACTTTGCCATGTGGGTGCGCCTCTTCGAGTCTTGGGAGGTGCGCGAGGCGGATGCCGAGCGGTGGGCGGATGCTTTGATGGGTTGGTCGCAGGAAGATTACACGCCGGTGTCGTTCGACGCCCCCCGGGCGGAGGACTACGAGCGCTATGAGCTCGGGTTCGTGCCGCCGGCCCGCCAGCCCCATGCGTGGTCCGAGCTGCGCGCCATCGACGTGATCCGAGAGGAGTTTTTTACCGAGAACGGTCAGCCCAATCGCTACTACCACCGCTTGGTGGAGACCATCACGCTGCTGCGCTACGGTGCCCCCAACATCAACGCGGCCCCACCCGGAGCCTTGGCCGCGTTGGGGCGGTATGATGACGTCCAGCAGGAGCTGATCGGGGACTACCTGCGCGGGGCCGGGGTCTACCGCAGTCGAGGGCCGGGCTATTTCACAGATGCCAATGAAGTCGCCACCGTGTTGGGTGATCAAGCTACGGAGGGAGGCAATTTTGGGGCAACGATTCAGGCCCTGCGCATCAAGGTGCTCGTGACGCAAGGGGCCTCGAGCTACACGCTGAGTGTGGTGATCTCGCCGGGAGGGGGGGCGACCGCCAACACGTCACCGCCTATTCCCGAACCGCGTCGCGCGGACGGCGACGAGGTTCCGGCGGAGACCGCGCCGGCAACCCCCGATCGCCAGCCCACCCGGGCCGCCGCGGCGCTGGCCATTGCGGGGTCTGGCGGGGAGGACGATTTGCCGGAATCGATTGAGTATCCCTTTACACTCCTCTCGATTCAGGAAATGGATGCTAGCGACGCGGAAGCCTTACGGGCGGCCGCGGTGGAATATTAAACATGGCCTTCCGCCTCCTCAAACTCCCGACCATGACGGCGCGCCCCCGCGAGGTGGCCGTTTTGCCTGACCAGCGTTTTTTTGTGCGCGCGGTGGCTTTGGTGCGAGATGCGGACAGTGGCTCGGTGCGGGCGCAATTGGAATTGGCGCTCGAGGGCATGGCGCCGTTTCCCGTCAGCCAGATGCTGTGGGGATTCTGGGCGACACCGACATCCGAACACGCCTTGGTGTTTGCGGCCTACCGCAAGCGTTTCACCCCGGAGGAGGTGGAAGCTTGGGCGGAAGCGGAGTGGGTTGGCCCCCGATTTGCGGCGCTGCTGGCCGCGGCGAAGCCTGCTGCCGCCACCACCTGGTTGGTGCGCACGGAGGAAGAGTTGACCGCGGTGCATTTTGGTGACGATTCCGGGGTGCCGACCTTCGTGCAGGCGATTCCGGTCACGGACCCGGCGGACGATGCGGTCTGGCAAAAGGCGGAGGAGGAGCTTTTACGGGCCTGCGGGGGCAGCAAGGCGGTGAAACACATCGCCGGGCCGGAGATTTCGGCGGGCCTGCCAGGCACCGATGAGTTGATTGTGCGCTGGGAGGAACGAGATGAAGCGGTCGCGATTGCCCGGGCCCAGGATCTGGATATCCGGGACCATGAGGAACTGGTCTCCCGCCGCCGGGCCCGCCTTCGGGACACCTGGATGTGGCGGGCCTTGGTGGCAGCGTTGGTGACCATCGCGTTGACCGGGGTGGCCGAACTCGGATTGTGGGGCGGGAATGCCTGGCGGGACGTCCTGCACCGTCAGGTGCAAGCGCAGGCTCCGATCGTAAATGAAATCGAGACGGCTGACCGGTTGGCCAACCGCATCGATGAACTGCGCACCAAACGCCTGCGGCCCTTCGAGATGATTGCGATCGTCGATGGTCCCCGTCCGGAGACGCTGATCTTTCTCCGCACTGCGGCGACCGGGCTGTATTCCCTCGAAATCGAGGCCGAGACCAACGACGCTCAGGCGATCAATGCCTATGTCTCGGCGCTGGAAGTATTGGGCGCCACCGCCGGAGTGGAGATCCTGAACCTCGACCAGCGGGGCTCCCTCTCTTCGGTGCGGTTGTTGGTCCGGTTCACCACCCGCGCCTTCGATGTGCAGGCGACAGCCGAGGAGGTATCCGCATGAAGGCGTGGTTTATCAGTCGGCTCGCCCGCGAAAAATTCCTGATGCTGGTGTTTGCCCTGGCGGCGGCGGTGCTGTGGTTGTCGGACCTCTCTGAGCGGGCCCGGATCGCCGTGACCGATATCGCCGAGACCCGCACGGTTTTGTCGACCCAAGCCCGTTGGCTGGCCGAGCAGGATCGCATCGAACAAGCGGCGGCCGCGGCGGTGGCCGATTTGGACAGCTCCCGGACGTTTAACAGCCTGCGTCTCTCCGCCGAGCTCAGCACCCTCGCGCGCGAGGCGGGGATCGACGAAAACCTGCGCAGTGAGGCGCTGCCCCCGCAACGAACCGCGCAGTTCTCGGTGCACTCCGTGCAGCTCACCCTCAACCGGGTGGCGTGGGAAAGCCTGCTGTCTTTTTACGGAGCTTTGTCGCAACGGGCGCCCTACATCAGCATCGAGCGCTTCACGTTGGAGTCGGTGCGCAATAATCCCGCCGAGCTCAACGCCCGTCTGTCGGTGACCTCGGTCGAGATCGCCACCCCGTGACGGCCGACGGCCACGTCCCGGGGTCGCCACCGTAGGGGCTTCGCTTGACGAAGCCTGTTCCATCCTGCCCGCGCTGTGCCACTCCGCCGTAGCGGGCGGCGTCAAGCGCCGCCCCTACTATGCCCTACTACTGCGGACCGGACGGATTCGGTCTCTCCCATTTGCCGAGTGGCGGCACCCCCAAGTTGGAGCTATAGCGGTAGCAGGGGGCCGTTTTTTCCGGGCGGCTCAAAAAACCAGACTTGCGAGGGCACCATTGCCCCCAACGGTGGTCCCCTCTCTATCCATGTTTCGGTCACCCCTTCGCCTCCTCACCGCCTCGCTCCTCACGAGTGGGCTCGCCCTTGCCCAATACCCGGTTTCCACCGCGACGATCCCCGCCCAATCCGCGGACGCGGGGGGCGCTGCCGTCGAGATTGCCCTCGACGGGCATTTTACCATCGCGGGGGTGGATTCCCGCATCGCCCGGTTTGAGACCGTGTTTGGCTCGTTTGATGTGCAGACCCGGCCGGACGCGGCGCCCAACCATGTGACCAATTTCATGGGCTACGTCACCCGGGGGGATTTTGATAACTCCGTCATCCATCGCATGGCGCAATTTAGCACCCCGGAGATTGCGATTGTGCAGGGGGGCGGCTTCCTGAGCGGCGAGACGCTCACCTCGATTCCCACGGTTGGACAAGTTGCGTTGGAATACAATCTGCCGAATTCGCGGGGCACTTTGGCCGCCGCCCGGACCTCCAACCCCAACACGGCTTCATCGGGCTGGTATTTCAACACGATCGATAATTCGACCATCTTGGGACCGGCTAACGATGGCTTTGGCTACACCGTCTTTGGGCAAGTCCTGGGCGATGGCATGACGGTGGTCGACACCATGGCGGGGGTGAACCGGTTTGTCGTGGGAAGTTTTAGCGAATTTCCCCTGCGCGACTACACCACGGGTGCAGACATCACGGAGGCGAACTTCATCGTCATCAACCGGGTTTTCGAAATCGGGATGTATCCCGAGACCAACACGTCCGCCGCGGCGCTGGCCTTTTCGGTGACCAGCTCCAATCCGTCCGTGGTGACCCCCAGTTTGGCAGGCAGCACGCTCCAACTGACTCCGCAGAATGTGGGAACGGCGACGATCACGGTCCGGGCCACGGACATTCGCGGCACTCCCGCGGTCCAGGAGTTTGAATTCTTCGCGGGCGGAATCGAGGTCACCCTCCAGCCACAGAGCGTGGATGGGTCGGTGGGAGGTCAAGTCAACCTCAGCATTGCTGCTGTCGCGGAGCAGAGCCTGAGCTATCAATGGTATCGGCTGCGTCCCGGCGAATCCACGCCCACGGCCCTTGCCGGCGCCACTGCTGCGGCCTACTCCATCCTCAATGCGCAGGCTACCGACATGGGGTTCTATTGGGTTGAGGTCTCGGCGGGAGACATTCTCCTGACGAGTGACCCGGCCATCGTCACGTTGGCCGGCGGCACCAGCCGCCTGGCCAATCTGTCCACTCGGGGCCGGATTGCGGTCGGCGGATCGCTGACCCCGGGGTTTGTGGCGAAAGGCACGGGCTCCAAGAATCTGGTGGTGCGGGCGGTGGGTCCGCGGTTGTTGGACTTTGGGGTGCAGAGCGCGTTGG
>JAGYIG010000072.1 GCA_018402455.1 Opitutaceae bacterium | reverse complement strand
GCATCGTGGAGGCGGGGCAACTGCGGTTGCTGGCGAGAAGTGATGCAATCCCAAATCCGTTTCTGGCAATGAGAAAGGGATTGCCCACGGAAACGAAGGCGGCGCTGCGCGAGGCATTTGCTCGTGTGCACGAAGACGCCGCCCGCCGCGGGCAGACGCTGAAGGGCTACGGCGGCCGAACCCTAGATCGGTGGGACGTCGAGTTTGGTGCGGTGTTGGGCGGGGAAACGGCGGTCACGCTGGCGACGATCGACCAAAACTTTAAGGCGGCGGTGGCGGCCAAGGCGGCCCAACCATGAGTGGCGGGGTGAGGGTCGATTTACAGGACGTCAGCGTCATTTACAAAGGTGGCGTGGTGGCGCTGCAGGGAGTGAGTCTGGCGGTAGAGCCTGGTGAGTTCGTCGCGCTGTTGGGGCCCTCGGGGTCGGGCAAGAGCACTTTGTTGCGGACTATCAACGGCCTCGTGCCCTACACAAATGGGGAGGTGAGTGTGGGGGGCGTGAGGGTGGGGCCGCGAACGTGGAAGGTGGTGCGGGCGGAGGTGGCGATGGTTTTTCAGACGGCCGCACTAGTGCCGCGGGCGACGGTGCTGGACAACGTGCTCGCGGGCGCGTTGCGGGGGCTGGACCCGTGGCGCGCGGCGCTCGGGTGGTGGCCGCTGGCGTGGCGGCAAGAAGCGTGTGCGTTGTTAGCAGAAGTGGGGTTGCGGGAAGACCACCTGTATCGAAAGGCTTTATCGCTCTCGGGGGGCGAACAGCAGCGCGTAGGGATCGCACGCGCGTTCATGGCGAAGCCGAAGGTGTTGTTGGCCGATGAGCCGGTCGCAAGTTTGGACCCGACGACCTCACGGGATGTGTTGGCGTTGATTCGCCGGCTGGCGGCGGACCGAAAATGCGCGGTGTTGTGCAGTCTTCATCAGATGGATTTGGCGCGGGCCTACGCCGATCGGGTGGTTGCGTTGCGGGCGGCGACGGTGCGGTGGTGCGGCGTGATGGAGAATTTCGACGAAGGCGTACAGGCGAAGATTTTTGACCATGAGCACAATTGAGGAAACAAGCCCACCAACGCGCCCGCGCGGGGCCGAAGAGTGGAGCTTGCGGGCCCCGTTCCGGGCCGCGCATGTGGTAATTTTCGCGGTGGTCGCCGGGTTATTGGCGTGGTCGGCGGAGCGACAGGGTTTGGACAACGCCGCGTGGGAAACCTTGCGGGCGGTCACCTTTAACGAAGTCGAGGGCGGCGGACTCGGTCGCGCTAGCAGTCGTTTAGCGAGCGGATTCTGGCCGTTGCAGTTGGCTGAGGTGAGTGAGCTGCGCGAAGACCCGAACAAACTGATCGACGATATGCCGTGGTTGGCGCGGATAGAATCAAGGGAGCGAACACGCATGCGCGTAGATCCGGATACGCTGGAGACGGTGTCAGTAGTGGAGATCGAAAACGTGATGGTGGAGCCTTTCGGCTATGCGTGGCGAATCGGGGCGCGCATGTTGGAAACGTTGGAAATGGGAGTCCAGGCGACGTTGCTGGGCATCGTGCTTTCGGTGCCCTTAGCGGTGCTGGGAGCTCGGGGTTATGCCCCAGGCTGGGGCGTGCGGCACGCGGCACGCGCGTTGGTGGCGTTTTTGCGTGCGGTGCCGGAGTTGGTGAGCGCGTTGTTTTTGGTTTTGGCCTACGGCTTCGGACCGACGGCGGGCATTCTGGCTCTTGGTCTGCATTGCACCGGATTCTTGGGGAAATTTTTCGCGGAGGAGATCGAACATGCCGACAAAGCGCCGCAGGAGGCATTGGCGGCGCATGGGGCGGGTCGGTTGAAAGTGCTGCGTTTCGCGGTGTGGCCCCAAGTGATGCCCCACTACCTGGGCTATGTGTGCTACGTGCTGGATCGCAACGTGCGAATGGCGACGGTAGTGGGCCTCGTGGGTGCGGGGGGGATCGGGCAAGAACTGAAGGGGCGCTATGATCTGTTTCAGTTCGGCCACGTGTCCACGATCCTTTTGGCTATTTTCATCGTTGTTTTGGCGCTGGATCAAGTCTCCGCGTGGGTGCGGACGCGTGCCAGTTGAGAGGCGGCCAAAGGGGGGCAATGCTGAATCCTTGCTGACTGGGGCTATGTGTTGAACTGAGCGAACGTCGCGTAGACCCTAACTGTATGCACCGTGAAACCCTTACCACATACGGAAGATCAGGTCGATCGACACTCAAATGCGCGCTGATGATTTCAGGAATTGATCACGATTATTTAACTTTGATCCCTTTGGCTTAGTCCTGATACCAGCGTGAAAGAGAGTTTCCTATCAGTAGTTTGTCGGAAGCACGATCGGGTCTCAAAAACTCAGGCCCCACCGCCTTCAATCCAGCAAATCACGCAGGGTCGCCTCATTGATGACCGTCACCCCCAGCTTCTCCGCCTTGGCCAACTTCGATCCGGCCTCGGTTCCGGCCACGACGTAGGAGGTTTTTTTGCTGACGCTGCCGCTGACCTTGCCGCCTTGGGCCTCGATCATTTCCGCTGCCTCGTTGCGCGTGAGCGTCGGTAAGGTCCCGGTTAAGACAAAGGTCTGGCCAACAAATTTTGAGCCTCCACCGCCCGCGCCCGGGGAATCCGGATTCACGCCGAGCGTGAGCAGATCGTCGATCATCGCCCGATTCTGCTCGTCGGCAAAGTAGGCGATGAGAGCGGCGGCCATGGTCGCGCCAATGCCACTGATCACCGATTCCTTGTCCTTCACGTAATCGGCCATGGTGGCGTCGGCCAACTCGCGCAGTCCACCAAACACTCGGGCCAGGTCCTTGGAAGCGGCCGCCCCCACGTGAGGGATGCCCAACCCATGAATAAACCGCCACAGCTCAGCCGTTTTGCTGGCTTCAATCGCCGCCAGTAACTTGTCGGTGGATTTCCCCACATTCTTGCCCAAGGTGAGCAGGTTCTCGCGGTCGAGTTGGTAGAGATCGGGAAGCCGCTTCACCCAGCCTTTCTCCACCAACTGGTCGACCATGGCCTCACCCAAGCCCTCGATGTCCAGACTGGCCCGGGAGGCAAAATGCTGCACCCGGCGGCGCACCTGCACCGGACACTCCACGTTGGGACAACGTACGGCGACTTCACCCTCCAACTGAATCGTGGCCGTGCCGCAAACCGGGCACTTTGCCGGAAATTCATACGGCACACACTCGGGGCGGCGCCGCGCCAAATTCACCGCAATCACCGCGGGAATGATCTCCCCCGCTTTCTCAACCGAGACAAAGTCTCCCACTCGAATGTCCTTCCGGGCGATTTCATCTCCATTGTGCAACGTCGCCCGCGAGACCGTGGTGCCGGCCAACTGCACTGGCTCCAGCTCAGCCACCGGCGTCAGCACACCCGTGCGCCCCACTTGAATCGAAATCGCCCGCAGCTGCGTCTCCGCCCGCTCGGCCTCGAATTTGTAGGCCATGGCCCAGCGCGGAGCCTTGCTGGTGGCCCCGATGGTGCGCTGCAGGGCAATGCTGTCCAGTTTCACGACCGCCCCATCCGTCGGATAGGGGAGATGGTGACGCTGGTCATCAAGCTCGGCGATCGCGGCCAAAACCTCCGGGCCCGATCGCGCCACCCATTGATGCGGCACCGTGGGCAAACCCCAGGCTTTGACCCAACCAAAGAACTGCTGCTGGGTCTGAGGCAGGGCCTCGACCGGTTCGGTGTAGCCGCGGCCGTAGAGGACAATCTCCAGCCGCCGTTGGGCCACCACCGTGGCGTCGAGTTGTTTCACCGTGCCGGCCGCGAGATTGCGGGGATTCTTGTAGAGCTCCTGCCCCTGCTCTTCACGCTCGGCATTGATCCGTTGAAACTCCTCGGTGGTCATGAAGATCTCCCCCCGAATCTCGATCACATCGGGGAGGGGCGCATCGCCGGTCCCTTTCAATTCCCCTGGCAGATCGCGAATCGTTTTCGCGTTGGCGGTAATGTCATCGCCCTCGACCCCATTGCCCCGGGTGACCGCCCGCACCAGTCGGCCATGTTCGTAGGTCACGCTGACGGCTAATCCGTCGATTTTGGGCTCGATCACAAACGTCAGATCGGTCCGCTCGAGTTCGCGCTCCAACCGGGCGATGAACTCCTGCATCTCCTCCCCCGAGTAGGTGTTGTCGAGGCTCATCATCCGTTCGCGATGGACATAGGATTCAAACCCGTCGCTGCGATCATCACCCACTTTTTGGGTGGGCGAGTCGATCAGAGCCAGCAGCGGATTGGCGACCTCCCATTCGGCCAGCTCACGCTTCAATTCGTCATAGTCGCGGTCACTGATTTCCGGCGCAGCCTGCCGGTAATACAGCTCGTCATGATGCGCGATGATTTCGCGCAGTTCCGCCATGCGTTTTTCGGGATCCGGTTGAGCCATCACGCCTTATCTGGGACCACGGAAGCTGGCTTGGCAATCGAGGGAGTGAGCACCGTCTTTACCGGCTTTTCCAGCCAAGATCGAAACCACGTCCACCGCGCGTAGACCGTGACCCCCACCGCCGCCCCCAGGGTATCCGCCACCCAATCCGCCACTTCCACGAAACGTCCAGGGGTGAAACTCTGTCGCCATTCGTCGGCGGCACCGTAAGCACTGGCGATAACGATTCCCCACCACCAGCGGCGGGACGGCTGGGTCCGGGCAATCAGGATCGCGAGCAACCCAAACACCGCAAAATGCGCCACCTTATCGATGCCGACCCACCCCGGGGTGGCCACCGCGCCTTGGCCAGAAGCAAAGAACACCACCGTCGCCAACATCACCGGCCAGATCCAGCTTCCTGCTTTTTCGGGGTCGGTTCTCATCCTACGCTTCCTCGTTCGCCGCTCCCCCGATCCTCGCGGTTCCCTTTGGCCATGCCGAAGGGACCGACCGGCAGGGCAACGGGCTCCCGGCTTGGCCCAAACCGACCCACCGCGGTGATCCCATCTGAAGGGAGGAGAAATCAACCCTCAGAAATTCGTTCAAGGCAGACACAGAGCTGACGGCAACCGGAGTCATGGCCTGAAAACGTGCGCCGACGCGGGCGGGCGTCAATCCGCCTGTGGGATTGAATCGGAGCTGGTTAGCAAAGCCGGCGGGATCAAGCAGACCGGCGCACGAGGTCGATGACTTGCAGGCCAACGCCAATCCTCGATAGCCTCCCCCTCTTCCCCCTGTCTGCCCGCCATGAATTCCATCCGTTCCCTGCTCACAGCGCTTTTCCTCCTGGCAAGTCCCCTCCTCCTCTCCGCCACCGGGTCCGATCATATCAGCTGGCGCTCGACCGAGTCGGTCCTGTCCAACGACACCCCGTGGGAACGGGAAGCGGCTCACTTCTATCCCGTGGAGGCCTTGCCCGACCCCGAGCAGGATCGCCTGCGGCTCTACTATCTTGTGATGTTTCGCGGCGAGCCTGAGCGCAATGTCCTCGCGGTGGCCTACTCGCAGGATGGCCGCAGCTGGACCAAGCCCGATCTGGGCGATGGCACCAACATCGTGATGCGCTCCGGCGGCAACCCCTTCGACTGGGGATTCTACATGCCATCCAGCATCTTGTATGATGCGGCGGCCGAGAATCCGGCCGAGCGCTGGCAACTGCTCTATTGGGGCCGCCGCAATCCCGCCAGCCGCGCGGGCTATTACCTCGCCACCAGCCCCGACGGCTACACTTGGCAAACCGTCACCCCCTATCCCGTCATCACCAACGCCAACGACGCCACCACCCTCATCGATGTAAATCCCGCGGCACGGCCGGGCCCCCGGGACACCACTCACCTGATTTACCAGCAGATGTGGACCTACGACGCCGACCTGCCGATCGATCGCGACAACCTCACCCACATGAAACGAGGCATCGCCATCTGGTGGGCGGATCCCTGGCCTCAGCGCTGGATCGGACCCGCCCAAATTCTCCAACCCGATGCCGAGGATCCGGCGGACCTGCAGTTTTATTTCATGACGCCCTACCACACGCCCACGGGCTACGGGGCGTTGGTCAGCACCCACCATACCGGTGACCAGACCATGGACCTGCAACTGATGTTTAGCCGGGATGGGTGGTCCTGGGAACGGGCCTTTGACCGCAAACCGATCCTGCCGCTGGGTCCCCCCGGCCACTTTGACAGTGGCATGGCGAGCACCATCTGCCGACCGGTGCAATGGCGCGGCGAAACCCTGCTCTTCTATATCGGTCGGGCCGCGGTTCACGACGGTCAACCCGCGCACCCGGGATACCCCCTGCCCCCCATGACCTCAGGCATCGGCTTGGCGATCGTCGAGGGCCAGGTGCTCGGTCTGGCCGAATGAGGGTCGGGACTGCCGATGGCGGCTCGTTCTCCCGCCTTCGATTACGACCTGAAACGCAGTCCGTGGCCACGGCTCAGGCGGTCCCTCTCCTCCTAATGGTCGGGCCGGGGAGATTCGAACTCCCGACCTCTTGCACCCCATGCAAGCGCGCTACCAGGCTACGCTACGGCCCGAACAAAAAGGAGTTGGTCACCAAGCCCGATCCCCGAGCCCGAAGCAAGCGGTTTTTTGGGCCCGCATTACCTGCGCACCCAAAAACAATCCCTGCGCAGCCAAAATTGGCCACCTCGGCTATCCTCTGGCACTATGAAGAAGATCCTAGCCCCCATCGACTTCTCGTCCGCCACGGCACACGTTTTGGATGCTGCCACTTCGCTCGCCGCTGATATCGAGGCCGAGATCACCCTCTTCCATTCCACCCAACCGCCCACCGTGACCAGCGACTACGGTCTGGCGATGGAGAACGTGCAGGAGATCGTCGCGATGACGGAAAAAACCGCCCAACGCCAGTTGGAGCATTCGCTGCGGTTGCTGTCGGACCGAGGCATCAAGGCCCACTCCGAGAGCACCACCGGATCGGCCATCAAAGCGATCGTGGCCAAAGCCCGCGAGATGGACGCCGCCTACATCGTGATGGGCTCCCACGGTCACACCGCGCTCTATGATCTGCTGGTCGGCAGCACCACTCACGGGGTGCTCAAGAGTTCCCCGTGTCCGGTCGTAATCGTGCCGCCCAAAGCCGCCGATTAAATCGGTGGCAAGGCCCGGGACGGTCACATCAGCCGGTCGTGCGCAGACCGGACGCGATGGCGTTGATCGAAATCAAGAGCTCAGGCAACCGATCCTCCGCCGCTTCACCCGACAACGACCGCCACTCCCGCAGCAACCGAATTTGGTTTTGGTGGAGTTCCGCCAACGCCTCCTCGCGAATATCCATGGTGAAGGCCAGCCGCGGACGGCGGTCTTTGAAGGTGCCTTCAAACAACGCGGCGAGGATTTCCCGGGTCCGGTAGAATTCCCCCAGAATGACCCCCATGAATCGGTCGCGGATGGCGTCGTCCTCCACCAGATTCGCATACCCCTTCATGATACTTTCGTTCGCGCTCATCAGGGAACTTTCGATGTTTGTCATCACGTAGCGCAAAAAGGGCGATGACTTGACCTCGGTTTGCAACGCGGCAAACCCGGTCGGATCCTCGGCCTGCATCCGCATCAACGCCGAGCCCGCCCCAAACCAACCCGGGAGATAAAATCGATTTTGGGTCCAGGAAAACACCCAGGGAATCGCGCGAAGGTCATCCAGCGTCGTCTGCCCGGTGCGACGGGCGGGCCGGGAGCCGATCCGGGAATTTTCCAAGGCATCAATCGGGGTCGCTTGCCGATAAAACGTCATGAAATCCGGTAAATTCAGCAGCTCCCGATACGTGTCCCGACTCCACGCCGAAAGCTTGTCCAACCGCGGCCATAGCGCCGCTTCATTCCGTCCCGCCAGGCGGTGCCGGGCGGCGGTGGTCGCGGCCGATGCCATCAGCAGCTCGACATTATAGACGGCCGACGAGAGGTGGGCATATTTTTGAGCGATCGTTTCGCCTTGTTCAGTCATCCGCATGCGGCCGGCCAAAGAGCCTTCTGCCAACGCCTCCATGAACCAATGCGTCGGGCCGGCACCCCGCCCCACCGTGCCTCCCCGGCCGTGGAAAAACACCGGCTTGGCCCCCTGCGCCTGCGTGACCTGAGCCAAGGAGTTTTGCGCGCGATGCAACGCCCATTGGCTCGCCAGGATCCCGCAGTCCTTGTTCGAATCCGAGTAACCGACCATCATCTGAAACTCGGCGCCCGTCTCCCCCAACCCCAGACTCCGCCGGGTGACCGGATGGGCCAGAAACGCATCGACGATGCCGGGACCGGCCTCCAGGTCCGCCATGGTTTCGAACAGTGGCGTGACGGGCAGAGGACAACTCAAGCCGCCATCGCGCCATTCGGCCAGGCCGGCCTCCCGGGCCAACAGATAGACCACGAGCAGATCTTCGGTGGAGCGGGTCATGGACACAATCAGC
>JAGYIG010000071.1 GCA_018402455.1 Opitutaceae bacterium | reverse complement strand
TCTGTTCCGCTCGGAGGGGGAGACCACGCAGAAGCGCAATCTGCTCATTTTTGTCACCGCCAATTTGGTGAGCCCTGGTGGCTCGCCCAAGAAGCAGGCCCTGCCCAACGTGACCCCGAGTTCGGCGTTCCAAAACCCGGCGGTCGTCACGCCGGCCGGAGCCGTCGAGCGGAATTAATTTCGGGACGCCCGGTATAATCGGACGCGTTGTGGTGTTTACCGGAATCCGTGCGCTCGTGGCATCGGCGGTGCTGGACGGGAGTGATGAGCAAATCGCCTTATCCTTTCGCTAAAATTGTTCTTTATCTCGTTGGCGGGCTGCTGCTGAACTCGGCGGCCGGCGCTAAAGTTGAAGAGGAGGCCCTGAGTTTTGAGATCAAAGCTTTCCCGGTGGACCATCAGGGCCCCCAGGTCATCGATGTGATTGCCGACTTGGTCTATGTCGAGGGTATCGGCGACAAGGACTATTCGGATTTTGAAATCATCCGGGCGGAACTGATCGAGTGGATGACCGCCTACCCGAACGAATCCGACTATTGGGAGGTCTTCAATCGCGTGCTGTGTCGCCGTTTGCTCGAAACCTATCCGATGGTGGCGCGGGTCTCCATGGTGATCGAAGTCTATCCCACTTTTGGTATTCAGTATGCGCATACCAGCCGTTGTGTGGTGGCGCGGAGCGAGTGAGGGCGCCGTCAGCGCTGGCCCCTTAACTTGGTCCAGATGAGACCGAGGGTTTCGCGTCCGGCCCGCGAGGTCTGTTGCAGCCCCTCCAAGCTGAATTCAACCCACATCAGACCGGGGATTTCGTCGAGGGGAGACAAGTAGTCGGTGGGCGCGGCGGTCACGTTCAGACCTGCTTTACGTGCCAGCCCCATCGCTCGCGGCATGTGCCATGCCGAAGTGACTAACACGACAGAATCGTCGCCGACCAATCCCCGGATCGATTGGATTTCGTCGAAGGTGTCTCGCACGTCGGGCAAGGTTTCGATCTTCATCGGAGGCACCCCCAGTTCGCGGGCTGCTCCCGCCAGAACCTCCGCATGGCTGTGGGTTCGGTCCACCGACGGGCCGCAGCAAATCAGTAAGGACCGGGGGTTTTGTCGGTAAAGCCGCACCCCTTCCAGCAGGCGGGCACGCGACGATTCATGGAGTTGGGTGGTCCAGGGGAGGTTCGGATTATCGGCGTGGCCGCCGCCGAGCACCGCAATGTAGCGGACGTCCTCCGCCACGTGCAGCGGCGCATACTGGTCCTCCAGTTGACTGATCAAGAATTCAGATAAGCCCCGATTGCTCGCGATCAGTGGCAGCGCCACTCCCACTACGAGCAGGCTTTGGCCGAGTCGTCGCCGGGAGGTTTTCCAAATTAACAGTGCCCCCAGTGCCCCCAACACGATTCCGAGGGGGAGGGGTGCGGCCACCGCGCCAATGAGCTTCTTTAACCAGAACACCCAAAAACGATGGCGGGCCTGATGGCGGGAGGGAAGCGGTTTTGGGTTTGAGCCCGGCGGGGGGCGAGCGCTGACTGCTCGGTCATGTCGACCTGGTTACTGATTGATGGCTACAACCTCGCTTACCGCTGCTTTTTCGCGATCCCGGAGCTGACGCGGGCCGACGGGTTCCCCACCAATGCCCTGCACGGATGGGTCAAGACCATCTGGAAACTGGAGGATCAGGAAAAGGCGGATGGCATCCTCGTGTTTTTCGACCTCGGGGGGGCGCAGGACCGTCTCGAATTGCTGCCCGATTACAAGGCCAACCGGGAAGAGATGCCCGAGGCGTTGAGTCAGCAGATTCCGGTAATCAAGGAACTCACCCGGTTGATGGGCTTGGGCGGAATTGAAATCGCAGGGGTGGAGAGCGACGACCTGTTGGCGGCGCAGGCGATGGCGATGGCGAAGGAAGGCCACGTCGTGAAGATTGTCAGCACGGACAAGGATTTTGCCCAAACGGTGGGGGGCAATATCACCATGCTGATGCCGCCGCCGACGGCGAACCCGCGGTTGGGTTGGCGGACGATGGATGCCGCGGGGGTGGAGGCGAAGTTCGGGGTCACGCCGGACAAAATCGCGGCCTTTCTCGCGCTGGTGGGCGACACGGCGGACAATATTCCGGGCGTGCCGGGGGTGGGCCCCAAGACGGCTGCCAAGTGGCTCAACACCTACGGCGATTTGGAAGGGGTTTTGGCGGCGGCGGCGGAAATCAAGCCGGATCGTTTTCGCGAAATTTTGGCGGCGGATGCGGATCGCCTGCGCCTCAATTTGAAGCTGACCACCTTCAATCCTGATTTACCGGTGCAGCCCTCGGTCAAGCCTCCGGCGGACGGCCTTACCCTGGTCGCCCGGCTGCGGGAGTTGGAAATGAAGTCCGCCACGGCGGAGGCCGAGAAACGCTACGGCGCGAAGCAGGGCGAGTTGTTTTAAGGCGCCGGACCGGAGGGATAGGGGGAAGGCCAGCCTAAGCTTCTGCTTCGGGACTGGCCTGACCGCTCGGGTCGAAGATATAGCCCACCCCATGGACGGTGCGGAAGGCATCGAGAGAACGCCCATGGCGTTTGAAGATATCGCGCACCTTCACGATGTATTGATCCAGAGACCGACTTTTTACGTCGGCATGAATGCCCCAGACCGAATGGATCAAGGCCTTGCGGGTGATCACGATGCCCTCGTGATCGTGCAGGTAGGAGAGGATCCCCAATTCTTTGCGACCGATCTTTTCGATCTTGTCGTCGAAATGGATTTCGAGCCGCCCGGGGTGAACGCTGCCGCCACAAATTTCGAATGGCTGATCAATGACGCGGGCGTTTTTGGTGACCTTGTAGTCGTCGCGAGATTCGCTGCGTCGCAGGACGGCGCGGATGCGAGCCACCAGCTCGGCGTATCCAAAGGGTTTGGTCACGTAGTCATCCCCGCCGATTTCCAGGGCCTTTACTTTGGCCATTTCCAGATCGTTGCCGGTCAGGAAAATGGTGGGGATGGTGATATCGGCCAACCGCAGCTCTTCCAACAGGGCGAAACCGGATTGGTCGGGCAGGTTGATGTCCAGCAGCATCAAGTTCGCAAAATTGCGTTTAAGAAACCGGGCGGCATGGGAGGCGCGTCCGCAAATCTGGGCCTGCATGCCGGCCTCTTCGAGGTGCACGGAGATGAGTTTGGCGAGCTCCTCTTCATCCTCGACGATGAGGATCAGGGGTTTGGGTTCAGGGCGGGGCATGAGCGGAATTAAGAAATCGTAAGCCCCGCAGTCGTGGGGTGGCTTTTTTACAATTGATTAAAACTTGCCTGTCAAAGCAAAGCAGGCGCGCCGATCGATCGCCTGCGGGAGGGGGCACCCGGTCAGATTGGGCTTGAAGCAGGTCGGTTCGGCGTGTGCCGTGCGAGGCGTGAGTGCACCCACACCTTTGCTTATGCTCGGCCTGCCCAAGGGCAGCTTGGAGGAATCCACTAAAGCGCTTTTCGCCAAAGCAGGATGGAAGATATCGACCCGATCACGGTCCTATCGTCCGTCCATCGATGACCCGGAGTTGGACGGTCGCTTCGTGCGTGCTCAGGAAGTGAGCCGTTACGTCGAATCCGGCTTTTTTGACTGCGGGCTGACCGGGTGGGACTGGGTGCGCGAAAATGAGTCCGATGTGGTGGAGGTCTGTGACCTGATCTACAGCCGCGCCTCGACCCTGAAATCGAAATGGGTGCTATGCGTGCCGGAGGATTCTCCGGTGCAGAAGGCCGAGGACTTGGCGGGCAAACGGGTCGCGACGGAGTTGTTGGCATCCACGAAACGTTACTTCGCCGAAAAAGGGGTGGATGCCATCGTCGAGTTCTCCTGGGGAGCGACGGAGGTGAAGGTGCCGGACTTGGTGGATGCGATTGTGGACATCACCGAGACCGGCAATTCGATTCGGGCCAACAAGCTGCGCATCATCGATACCCTGCTCGAGACGAACACCAAGTTGATCGCCAACAAGGCGAGTTGGGCGAATCCGCAGAAACGCAAAAAAATCGAGACCATCGCCCTGCTGCTGAAAGGCGCGCTCGAAGCGGAGAGCAAGGTGGGGCTGAAGATGAATCTGGAGGAATCCTCCCTGGCGGCCGTGGTGGAGACCCTGCCGTCTTTGCGGAATCCCACGATTTCCAAACTCAACACCCCGGGGTGGGTGGCGTTGGAGATCATCATCGATGAAAAAGTCGCCCGGGAAATGATCCCGCAATTGAAGGAACTGGGCGCCGAGGGGATCGTGGAATACCCCCTCAACAAGGTCGTCTACTGAGTCGCCAAAATGACCCTGAACCCTTAGCTTTTGGTGATGCGCAACGTTACTCTCGGACTCCTGCAACACGCCTGCGGGGATGACCCCGCGGCAAATTTGGCCAAAACCCTCGCACTGGCGACCACCGCGGCGCAAGGCGGAGCCAACATCATCTGCACTCAGGAATTGTTCCGCTCCCCGTATTTCTGCCAAAGCGAGGACCATGACAACTTTGCGCTGGCCGAGCCGATTCCGGGCCCAAGCACGAAGGCGTTTCAGGCGCTCGCGAAGGAACACGGCGTGGTGATCATCGCGTCCTTGTTCGAGAAGCGGGCCTCCGGCCTGTATCACAACACCGCGGTGGTGATCGATGCGGATGGCGCGCTGGCCGGGATCTATCGGAAGATGCACATTCCGGACGACCCGCTCTTCTACGAAAAATTCTACTTCACGCCCGGCGATACCGGGTTTCGCGCCTTCGACACCAAATTCGGCCGCATCGGTGTCTTGGTGTGCTGGGACCAGTGGTATCCGGAAGGCGCGCGCCTGACGGCCCTGCAAGGCGCGGAAATTCTCTTCTACCCGACGGCGATCGGCTGGCACCCTTCGGAAAAAGCTGAGTATGGTGAGAATCAGCATGGTGCGTGGGAGATCATCCAACGCAGCCATGCGGTGGCCAATGGTTGTTACGTCGCGGCGGTGAACCGCATCGGCCACGAGACGCCCATCGGGGGCGACGGCATCGAGTTTTGGGGCCAGAGTTTTGTGGCGGGGACGAGTGGGCAGATCCTGGCCAAGGCGCCGACTGATCAAGAGCAGGTGATGCTGGTGCCGATCGAGTTGGACAAGGTGGATGTGACCCGCACCCACTGGCCGTTTCTGCGCGACCGCCGCATCGACGCGTATGGTGATCTGACGAAACGCTACATCGACGGGACGTAGGAAAACCGGATCGATGAGCGACCTCGCACCAGCCGCTTCAGCGGCGGCCGACGTTAGCCCGGTGATTCATCACCGGGGTATGAAGGTGATCGACACGGCTTCCGATCCTAGGACAGCCGCGTTAGCGGCAACCGACGTTAGCCCGGTGATTTATCGCCGGGAACGTGAAGGGGAAAACACCTCGTTCGGTCACAGAACAGCTGCGTTAGCGGCATCCGATGGTAGCCCGGCGATTCATCGCCGGGAACCGGATGAAGCAAACACCTCGTCGCCTAGCGACGATTGAATCAGGAATGGTCAGATCCATGGCGAACACCTACACCTCGCTCCAATACCACGTTGTGTTCAGCACGAAGAACCGGAAGCCGTGGTTAAGCAAAGAGGTGTGCGAACGCCTTTGGCCATACCTTGGGGGAATCGCCCGCGAAAACGGCATGAAGGCATTGCAGGTCGGCGGGGTGGCCGACCACGTGCATCTGCTTCTCGCGGTGCCTCCAACCCGTTCGTTGTCCAAGGCGATGCAGCTCCTCAAAGGCGCCTCCTCGCGCTGGATTCATGAGAACTACCCGGCGCTAAGTGACTTTGGCTGGCAGGACGGTTACGGGGCGTTTTCTGTCAGCGAATCTCGGATTTCGGCGGTAAGAAATTATATCCGCAACCAACCGGAACATCATCGCGTCACGACCTTTACCGAGGAGTATGAGAAATTATTGGAGAAACATGGTGTCGAATACGAAAAACGTTACCTACTGGGGTGACCTCAGGCGTCGCGACGCGACGCGGGTGGGTAATGGTGCATTGAGTCCGGGCGTTGAAACGCCCGGCTATTTTCGTCTGCCGCTTACGCGGCCGAAGGGATCAGTATGACAAAATCGATCAATACACCACGTTCCTTGGGATTCCGCATGCCCGCCGAATGGGAGCCGCAGGCGGCCGTGTGGTTGTCGTGGCCGCATAAGAAGGCATCGTGGCCCGGCCTGTGGCGGAATATCCCGGCGACCTTCGCGGGGTTCGTTGCCGCGATCAGTCATCGTGAAACGGTGCGGATCAATTGCGCGGCTGCCCTCCAACCCAAAGCCCGCGCGCTGTGCGTGAAAGCCGATGCCTCAATGGATCGGGTGGAGTTTTATGATCACCCCACCAACGACGCGTGGTGTCGCGATCATGGCCCCATTTTTGTCAAACACCGGAAGACCGGGGAGGTGGCGCTGACCGACTGGATGCACAACGCATGGGGCGACAAGTATCCGCCCTACGACCTCGACAACGAGATCCCGCCGGCAATTGGCCGGGCGTTGGGTCTGCGGCGGTTTGAGAAATCCATGGTGCTCGAAGGCGGCTCCATTGATGTGAACGGCAAAGGCCTGCTGCTGACCACCGAACAGTGCTTGATGCACCCCAACCGAAATCCGTCACTGACCCGCACCGAGATTGAGCGTGCCTTGAAGGACTATCTCGGTGTGCGGCGTATCCTGTGGCTGGGGGAAGGCATTGTGGGCGATGACACCGATGGTCATATCGACGACATTACCCGTTTTTTCAAAGCCGACGGCATCATCACCTGCGTGGAAAAAAACCGGCGGGATCCGAACCACCAACTGTTGGCGGCCAACCTAGAGCTTCTGCAGGGCTTCACCACGATTGCGGGCAAACCGATCGAAATCGTTGAACTGCCCATGCCCGCCCCGGTCATCATCAAGGGCGAACGGGTGCCGGCCAGTTACGCGAATTTTCTCATCATCAACGGCGCCGTGCTGGTGCCGACCTTCCGCCAACCGCGTCGGGATCGCCGCGCCTGCGGCATCATTGGCGCGTGTTTCCCGGACCGTGAAATCGTGCCGATCGACTGTGCGGAGTTGATCTGGGGTCTGGGCACGCTGCATTGTCTGTCGCAGCAACAACCGTTATGAACTTCTCGAATTTCGCTTTCCGCGTCCCGGCGCTTCTTTTGATTGCGCTGCTGCTCAACGGCTGCGGCACGACTCGGGATTCGGTGGAGTGGCGGGTGAAGCCGCAGAGCAGTTATTACGCTCGCGACCAGGCGACCGTCTTTGACGCCCTGGAGGGCGTGCTGACCACGATGGGCTACACCATCACCGAACGCGCTCCGGCGGCGGGGGTCCTCGAGGCCCAAGGGCAGTTGTTGGAATCACGGGTGCGCGGGGCGGCCCGACAGTATTTTGTGACGGTGAAAATCCGCACCGTGGGCGAAAATGAAACGGCCGTGGAGATGCTGGTGCACGAAGCAATAGAAGGAGAGTTCAAAGTCGGTGCGACCAAGCAGGCCCTCGGCAAGCACGGGCGCTACGACAGTATTTTTGCCGCCTTGGAATCGCGATTGGGTGAAGACAGTTGGTTGCCGCCGACCAGTGGTTCGCAGCCCGAGTTGATGCGCTGATCCGGCCTGGTTTTATCCTTGGGGGTTCGATTGACGGCGGGGGATTCGACGTTTCCCTACGGTCATGGAATCCAGCTTCTTGAGTGCGGTTTTTCTGCCCTTGGCCCTTTTCGTGATCATGGCAGGAATGGGGCTGGGGTTGAAACCGGCGGATTTCCAAAGGATCACGGCCGAGCCCAAGGCAGTGCTACTGGGCCTGTTGGCTCAATTGGTCGGCCTGCCGCTCCTGGCTTGGGGGATCGCAATCGTGGCGAAAATGCCACCGGAACTCGCCGTGGGCATCATGGTTTTGGCGGCCTGCCCCGGTGGGCCCACCTCCAACCTGATCACTTACCTCGCCAAGGGAGACGTGGCGCTCTCCATTTCCCTCACGGCGCTCAACAGCCTCATCGCGGTCATCACCATCCCTCTCATCGTGAATGCGGCCTCGGCTTACTTCGGGGGGATCGGGGCTACGTTCCAACTTCCTTTCCTCAAGACGGTCGTCCAGATCGGTGTCATCACGATCATCCCGGTGGCTCTGGGAATGGGGTTGCACGCCGCCAAGCCCGCGCTCGCCGCGGGAATCGAACGGCACGTCAAGTGGCTCTCGATCGCATTTTTGGCCCTCATTATCGCAGGACTGCTGATCCAGGAACGCGCCAATGTGCGGGGTTTTTTCATTCAAGTCGGCTGGACGACGTTGGTGCTCAATTTGTCCACCATGGCGCTGGGCTTCGGGTTGGCGCACCGCCTGCGACTGGAAGAGGCGAAGAAGACCGCCATCACCGTGGAGGTGGGCATCCAGAATGGCACGCTCGCCATTG
>JAGYIG010000070.1 GCA_018402455.1 Opitutaceae bacterium | reverse complement strand
ATCAGCTTCCTTTGAGAAAAGGCCGTGGGAGTGCCACCCGCCCCCCCACCCGTTACGGTCCCGACTTCGCACCTGCACCGCCATTGCCCCTCCGCCACTTTCCCACTTCCAGCCCTTCAGTCTTTCAGCCCTTCCCCCGCCCGCTGTTTTCACGAATAGGCTCGGGGCCAAAATGCAAAGCACCCGACCGTCGGGCGGTCGGGTGCGGATTGAACTCACGGGCAATGCGCCTGCCCATTTTGCGCCAATGGCGTTTCCGTTATGCCGCCATCGGACTGAATGAAAAAGACGCGCCCCTGGAACTGAGGCGGGCATCATGGCGTTTCCACAATAGCTCCCGCACCTGCCGTAGGTCGCGCAGGGGGATATCGAGATCAATGTGTTGAAGCTGCTCCAGCGCCTCTTTCGTCGACGGCAAACCCAGCCACTCCATCACCGCATAGATATTGCCATGTTCCCGCACCGCATTGATTTCACCCCACTCGGGAGCACTGCCGCGGAGCTCGGCATGGGCGGCCGCAAGCAGAGCCAGAATGGGCGACGTCTCGAAATCCTCCTGCAGGGCCGGGCAAAAGGCCAAGGCGGTCAAGGCGTGCAGGCGGTGAAACGAAAAACGCTCAATCAACTCCGTCCAGCTGGACGGACAAAACTCCAGATACGGCTTCCACCGGCGACGGTCCAACATCACCGCCCCGGCACAAAACACATCGCTGCGAGGGTCCGGCGTAAACGGACGCCACAGCCCTTGACTGATCTCCTGCTCAAAGGCGACCTCGGGCCAGATCGAAACCCGGTAGGCCTTGCCCAGATGATGCCAGATCAAATCCGGCGAAAGGTTAACGGTGCGACGGGAGGAACGGCGGCGAGCAACAGTGGTTGAGTTCATGCTTCCAATGTAGCACCCAGCATGGGACACTAGCTGTCCCATGCTAAAAAAAATGCAAAAATTATTTTTGCGTCACGGAGGACACGGAAAGGCCCACCGGGATCACCGAGTGGATTTAGTAGACTGATTTTCCTCTGTGCTCTCTTTGTCTCCTTCGTGAACTCTGTGACTAAAAACTCCCATGCCTGAGTCATCATCTGGTTTCCGTTCCCGCTTCTCCGTCGAGCGCATGATGCGCATTCATGAACGGCTGCGCGATGGCGCGGCGCTGAACTGCACCCGCTTCGCCGCCGAGCTGGATGTGTCGCGCAAAACCATCCAGCGGGACATCGATCACATGCGGGACCGCCTCGGGCTGCCCCTCGAATACGACCGCGCCACCCACTCCTACGTCTACACCGCGCCGGTCGAAGCGTTTCCCACCGTGCAAATGAGCGAAGGCGACGCTTTCGCGCTTTTTGTGGCCGAGCGCGCCTTGGAACCGCTGCGCGGCACGCCCCTGTTTGAACGTCTGCAATCCACGTTCGAAAAACTCACCTCCACCCTGAAGGGTTCCGTCGAACTCACCGCCGAAGACCAAGGCGCCGTCTCCTTCGCTCAATTCGGGGAGGGACGCACCAACGCCCAGGCGTTCGATCGCTTGCAAAAAGCCCACGCCGAAGAACGAGAGGTCTCCTTCGCCTACAAAAAACCCGGCTCCGCCCAAGCCGAACCGCGGCACGTGCGGCCGTATCACCTCACCCACCGCGACAACCTCTGGTATCTCGTCGGCTACGACCTCAACCGGGAAGATATCCGCACCTTTGCCCTGCCCCGGATGAGTGAAGTGACCCTCACTAAAAAAAAGTTTACCCGACCGACCGACTTCTCCCCCGCGACTTTCTTTGCCTCGGCGCTGGGCGTGGTCGAGGGCAAGGGTGACTATCAGATTCACGTCCGTTTCGATGCCTCCGCCGCCGAGCGCATCGAGGAACGCGACTGGCATGAATCCCAAAAAACCACGCGTCGCCGGGATGGCTCGGTTGACCTCCACCTGCGTCTCGGCTCGCTGGTCGAAATCAAACGCTGGATCCTCGGCTGGGGGGCCGCCGCCGAAGTCATCGCTCCGGCCGAGCTCCGCACTCAAGTCGCCCAGACCACCCGCGCCATGGCCGCCCGCTACGCTTCATAGTGTCACCATAATGGTGACACTGTATTTATGGGCCCAACCAAACGTGCAGGCCGAACCACAGAGCCCCGCCCCATGATGTCACCATAATGGTGACACTTGAGTTTAGGACGTAGCCCAACGCGCCAGGCGAACAGCCCACGCCACAGTGTCACCATAATGGTGACACTATGGGGCAAATAAAACCCCGTGGCTCGGGGGAGCGCACGGGGTGCAGGGAGAGTGATCTTGGGGCTGGGGTTTAGCCGAGCACTTCGCTGGGATCGAAAAACCGTTCGATCTCGATCTGGGCGTTTTCGTCGCTGTCGGACGCGTGGACCACGTTGACCATCATGTTTTCCCCGAAGTCCCCCCGGATCGTGCCGGCGGGCGCCTTGGTCGAGTCGGTGGGGCCGAGCAAGTCGCGGACCTTGGTGACAATTCCCTCCCCCTTCAGCACGGCCACAATCACCGGCCGGGAGCCCATGAATTCCTCGATCTCGGGGAAAAACGGCTTGTCCGCCACATGCGCGTAATGCTCCTTCAGCTTCTCCGGAGTCAGTTGAATCATCTTGGCCGCCGCCAACGTGAAACCGGCTTCCTCGAATCGAGAGAGCACCTTGCCAACCAGGCTCTTGGCCATGCAGTCAGGTTTAAAAATGATAAAGGTCTTATCCATAGGAAGGGTGAATCAACCGCTCCCCCTGCCCAATGGGAAGCCTGATTTTATGCCGGCCCCACCGCGACTAGTTCGCCGATTGGAGGTCGTTGGCCAATAAATCGGCGACCTGTTCGCCACTGGCCATCGCGCCTTGGATCGAGGGATGGCTCACCGCATCTCCACAGCACCACACGCCTCGCTCGCACCGCTTCAGGGATTGCAGCGGGTATCGCCGAGGCAGGGCGCGACGCACCACATCGTGACGCAACAGGCGCCAGGATTCCACCTCCGGACCAAACCAGGCGGTCAATTCCTGCCGCGCGGCCCTTTCCAACTGCGGCGGACCGAGGGTAACCCCCGGGCGAATGCCCACCATCGTCAATTCCTGCCCGGCGGGCGCGCAATGGCGATTCACCTGGCTGAGCGTGACAAAGTGGTTGAGCACCCCGGCGGGACTCCCATTGAGGCGGAGCATGGGATCGAGAGTGGGCGCTATCGGCGTCGCAAAATACAGACAACGGGCCTCGTTCCAGCCCAGCCCGGCGACCGGAAAACCCAACTTCCCGGCCGCATCCCCATCCACGGCCAACACCACCGCCTGAGCAGATCGGGTCGATCCATCCCGCAGGGTGACCCCATCCGCCCGCACTTCGGCCACCCCCGCGTTCAATTCGATCACCCCGGAGGGGAGAGCATCAGCCAGTTGAGCCGGAATCGCCTGCATGCCCGCTCGCGGCACCGCCGTCTGGCCCTGGGCGAACATGGCGAAGACAAACTCCAGCATCCGCGAAGAGGTCTGCAGCTCGGCTTCGAGGAAAATGCCGCTCAACCATGGCCGCCAGAACCGCTCGATCATCTTCGCGCTGAATCCGCGCTCCTCCAGCCGGGTCAGCGCTGAAACCTCCGGCTGATCCCAAAACGAATCCGGATCGGTCCGGCGGGCTGCCAGCGCCCATAGCAGCACCCGGATCTTGTCGAACCACCCGCCGACATCCGCCCCGAGCGTGGGCCCGAGATCGCTCCACCGTCGACGCGGGTCCGCCACCTTTTGCCAGCCGCCCGCCGTGTGCACCTCGGCCCCGGGATCAAAAAACTGCAGGTCCAGGTCCTCGTAGTTCAACCACCGCTGACAAGCGGGATAGGCGGTCAACAAAACCTGAAATCCCCGATCGAGCCGAAACCCCTCAACCTCATCCGTGCGCACACGTCCGCCGACGCCATCCCCGGCTTCGAGCAAACTGACGGGCAAGCCCCGTTCCTGCAGTCGGCGGGCGCAGGTGAGACCCGCCAGACCCGCCCCCACAATGATCACCGGCTTCATGGCGTGGCAAAGTCGCCCACGATCTCCCGGGCCAAAGCCAGTCCGGAAATGGCGGCCCCTTCCACGCGGGCGCCGCCAAACGCGTCACCACAGAAACCCAAGCGATACTTCGGCAGCCACACGCAAGGAGCCGGGTAGGTGGTGCGAGGTTCGCTGTAGCGCCAGCGGTGTAATTTGCGGGCCACCACCTTGGCGTCGCCCAGCCACGGCTTCATCGCGGGCTCCAGCCGGGCAAAGAGCTCCTCTTCCTCCCAACCGTAATACTTTTCCGAATCCGCTCGGTTCACGTGAAACGTCACCGCGGCGGGAACATTCTGCGCGATCCCTTTGCGCACGTTGTCGGCGACCCAGCGAAAGGGTCCGGTGGTGATTTTCTCCCCCCCATCGTCCACGGCACTCGGCCCATCGAGCGTCACCAACAGGGCCAGACACGGATGATAGTCGATGGCCGCCAATGCGGACCGCACCTCTGCCGGCAACTCGACGCCACTGGCCTCCAGCAGCGCCAGGCTCTGCGGCACCGGGCTGCTCAGCACCAGGCGTTCTCCACGCACGAGTTCCCCCCCCGCCACATCGACTTCCCAGCAACCGCAGTCATGCCACCGCACGGCCTGCACCTGGCTCTGCAGTTTGATCGGCAGGTTTTGCGCAAGGGTCTTGGCCAACCCCGTCATACTGGGCCGGGCAATCCAGCGTTCCTCTCCGTTCTCTTTTCCCGCCCACCGGGCCACCACGCCCTTGCGCTCCCAACAGGCAATCCGGGCTTCGAGGTGTTCGTCGCGCACGGTGAAGAATTGAGCCCCCTGATCGAAGACGGCACTGCCCACCCGTTTGGTCGACATGCGTCCCCCCACCCCCCGGCTTTTTTCCAGCACCACCAACCGGGCATTCCGCGAAGCGAGTTCGCGCGCCACGAGTAGGCCCGAGATACCGGCTCCGATGATTACGGTGGTGTTTTTCATGCGGGCCTACCGAGCACGTGCCGCAACGCATTCTCAAGCGAGGGATGCAGAAATTCAAAACTGAGGTCCCGCAAGGCCGCGGGATCCACCCGAGTGCTCGCGAGGAGCGCTTCATCGGCCATCTGACCAAAGGCCAGTTTCACCGCGAAGGCGGGAGTCGGCACCACCGCGGGCCGCGAGAGCACTTGGCCCAGGACGGTGGCAAACTCGCGTTGGGTGACGGGCTCCGGTGCCACCACGTTCACCGGACCGCTGGCACCTTCGGCTCCGAGCAGAGCCCGAATCGCCCGCAACCAGTCATCGATCGAAATCCAGCTTTGCCAAAAGTTGCCGTCCCCCAACGGCCCTCCCAAGCCGCTTTTGAACACCGGCAACAATTTGCCCAGTGCGCCCCCCGCGGGCGTCATCACCAGGCCCGTGCGCAATTTGACCGTGCGTATGCCCAGGGTTGCGGCCGAATCGGCCTCGGCTTCCCAATCCCGGCACAGGTCCGCCAAAAACCCCTGACCCCGTTCGCTCTGCTCGGTGAGCACGGCATCCCCACGGTCCCCGTAGATGCCGATGGCGGAACCGCTCAGAAACACAGCCGGTAAATCCGTCAATTGCCGCAGCCCATTGACCAACGTGCGGGTGCTCTCAATCCGGCTGCGTTCAAGGGTTTCGCGCCGCTTTCGCGTCCAGCGCCCGTCCGCAATCCCAGCACCGCCCAAATGAATCACCGCATCGCAGTGATAACGCTCCGGCCAATTGATCATGGCGGTGGTCGGATCCCACTCGATTTCATCCGGGGCCCGCGAAGCGCGACGGACCAACCGATCCACCTGCCAACCTTGGGTTTGCAGGAAAGGACCCAACGCTGAACCAATGAGACCCGAGGCGCCGCTGATCAACACCCGGCCGGCCGCTTGGGGAGGCAACTCCAGATCGGATTTGGTGATGGCGTGCCGGTAGCGGAACATCTGCTCCAACCTTTTTTCCACCGGGCCCGCCGCCAGGGCACCGGCGCCCCCGCCGGGCAACGCGTAGTGAATCTCATCGGTCAAAACGCACCCCCCGTGCCCGTCATCCGCAAAGCGGTGAAAGTGTTCCCAGTGGGCAAACGGCCCTTGAATCTGGCGGTCACAAAACTGTTCGTTCCGGCGGTAGTCAAAGTGGGCCACCTCCCAGGTCAGCCAAGCCGGACCGACCTTTGATTTGAGCACCACCCGCTCCCCGTCGGTCACCCCGCGGGCCGCAGTGATCACTTCCACCTGTTCCCACGGCGGCGTGAGTCGGGCGAGGGCGCCCGGACGTTCGTGCCACGCAAAAACGTCGGCTACCGGCCGATCGATTTGCACCTGCCGTTGGAAGACCTGGCTCATGAGGCGACCTTGATGGTGGCAACGGTGCGGTGAGCGCGACAACGCCGGGAACAATGCACGACCGCATCCCAGCACTCCGCCCACTTGCGGCGCCAAGTGAAAGGCCGCGCACAGGTCGGACAGATTTTGGTGGGAAGCTGAGCTTTGGTTTTCATCTTGGGCACCGGACAACCTCGCCACCCCAACGATTTTCGCAAGCGAATGAGCCGGTACCCAAACCAATGGGGTCAAACTTTTAATCTTGCAGTTGGGCGCCCGTCTGCGGCGATGGTCTGAAAGTCTATGCGCCTTCGGCGCGGTCAAAGGTCTAAAGGTTCAATCGGCGGTCAGCCTGGAGCGGCGGAGGGAAAGGAGGAGCCAACAGAATGGAGCGCGGACCGGCAGAGCCGGTCCCTCCCCCGTCAGCTTGAAGCGCCGGTTTCGGCGAAACCGCCCTACCTTTGTGCGGTGAGGCAGGGGCGGTTCGACGCAAGGTCGAGCCCGGAGCCAAAGCGAAAACGGGGTCGCGGTCGCAAAGCGCGTCGACGCACACAGGCCGCGGGGTCTCCTTTTGGATCGCGGTCCCGTCCCGTGCCCGTTTGAAAATTGCATTCCGGTTTTCGGAACCAACACCCCATGCAGTCAATCACACGAGAGGCCCTGGCCGAGCAGCTACGTGACCTGGGCCTACAACCCGGCGATGCCGCGATGGTGCACGCCTCGCTCAGCCAACTCGGCCGGGTCGAGGGCGGTGCCGCCACCGTGGTGGAAGCGGTGTTGGATGCCATGGGCCCCGGCGGCACCCTGCTCACACCCGCCTTCACGGCGGGTCTATGGCGAGATGCGTTGGTCATGCCGGATTGCCGCGAGTTCTGCCCGCGCCGCCTTTGCCCCAGCCAGCATCCCAGTCACGAAGGTGCCATCCCCAACGCCGCCCTCGCCCGCCCCGGACGCCTCCGCAGTTGCCACCCCACCCACTCCTGGGTGGGCAACGGCCCCCAGGCCGAGGAGCTTCTCCGCGGGCACTGCGAATCGCCCACTTTTTGCGGACCCGGGAATCCCTTCGAACCGCTCGTCGAAAGGGACGGCTGGCTTCTCACCATCGGGGTTGGCGTGGATCGCATCACCCTGTGGCACTATTTCGAAGACGTCTGGCAACTGCCCTATCTCGGCGTCAGAGCCCCCGCCGCCCGCACGTAAGCCACTGTGCCGACGGGCGTCGCATCCAGTATGAATTTCCGGACCTCATGCAGGAGGTGGTCCGCGCCTGCGGGATTTTGCACGAGGCCCCGCTTGGCCGCGGTCGCGGCGGCATCATGCGCGCCCGGGACTTCCGTGACTTCCTCGCCACCATCCTGACCGACGATCCTTATTGCCTCGTCGTGCGCCCCCCCAGCCTCACCAACGGCAACCTCGCCCGCGATGCGCTGCGCAAGGCGGAGCGCATGGTGGCGGCTTGGGAAGAGCGTCGGGTGGACGGCGGGAGCGCGCCGCCACCGGCGGTATTCCCCGACCATGGTCCCGGCATCGTGCGGGAGGATTGTCCGGCCTTCGCGGGTTGGCATCGGCCGGAGCAAGGCGGTGACGTGCCCCTCTGTCGGGCCAATGACCGCCACCCGGAATTTTTTAAGTCCGGCGGTGACTTCAATCGGCACGGCCGTTGCTCCTGCGGAACCTGTTCGTGGCATCACCGCTTCCCGCCCGGCGGGAGCGGTTGCTGACCCCTGCCCTTCCCTTTCTTGTAACCTGCCCCTCGAAAGTCATGGCCTCCGTTATCCCCGCCCCCTGCCCGCCAACCGTCCTTCGCGCGACTCTCGCCTTCGTCTTTCTGCTGATGTCGGGCGCTTCGCCGGTGCTCGCCGCGACCGGGCACGACGCGTTGAGGGGGAGCGAGCAGCACGGTCGGCTTCACGCGGCCGCCACCCGGTTCGGCACCTTGGTTGCTCCCGCCACCCAGACCGGGAGCACCACGGGCGAGGCGGTGCGCCGGATCGCCAGTCAGCTCAAGACCACGGTTCTGCTCTTGCAGGACAACGACAGCCAATTCGCTCTGGTGATGACGGATTTCAATTTTTCGTTTTTCCGCGACTACGAGATTGCGTGGGCGCTGCGCCGGGAGGCGGCCGCGGCGCTGGGGCTTTCGGTCGATCAGGTGCTGCTCTTTTTTTCCCACAATCACAGTGACGGGCGGATGGCTCAGGGGCGCACCATGACGGCCGTGGACGGCGCGGCCCCGCCCCCGCGCGGCGAGCTCGACTGGATC
>JAGYIG010000007.1 GCA_018402455.1 Opitutaceae bacterium | reverse complement strand
GCGGGTGCAGGCCTTGCTGTTGGGCTCGCTGCGCCACTTGGGCCGCATCGATGCCGCGATCAATGCCCTGGTCGTTCGCCCCCCCCGGCCGGTGGTGCGGGCGGCGCTGCGCGTGGCGGGCTTTGAGATGCTGACCCCGACGGAGGACCCGGGGCAGGCGGCCAAAGTTTGCCACCACCTCGTTGCGCAGGTGCGCCGTTTGGCCAGCGCGAAAGAGGCGGCGTTTGCCAACGCGGTGGGTCGAAAGCTGGCCCGCTGCCTGCAGGCTCCGCTGGCCGAACCGGTCGAAGGGGCGCCGCTGAAGGATTGGGCTCTTTACTATTCTCATCCCGAATGGTTCATCGCGCGGGCTTGGGAACACTGGGGGCAGGCCACCGCCCGGCGCTGGCTTGAATGGAATCAAACCGCGGCTTCCGTGGTGGTGCGGTGGCGGGACGCGTCCGCAGCGCCCGGTCACCTCGACTGGTTGACGCCGGTGGCGGACACGCCGGGGTTTTTTATCGTGGCGAAAGGGCATGGCCCGGAGTTGCGCGAACTGATTGCGGGTGGGCGGGTTCATGTGCAGGACGCGGCGACCCGTCATGCGCTCGATCTGCTGGCCCCGGTTTCCGGCGAAACGTTGCTGGACCTGTGTGCGGCCCCGGGCGGTAAGACGCTGGCGATGGGGGATCGTCTGCAGGCGGGAAAAATTGTGGCAGTGGATTTGCCCGGCCGCCGCGAGCCCCGACTGCACGAGAATCTGGCGCAACTACCGGCAGGGGTCGAGGGAATCGCGGTGGCGGCCGATTTGCGGCACGGCTTGGGACGCGCGCTCGCCGCCCGGAATTTGCCGGACGTCTACCCCGGAGTGCTGGTGGATGTTCCCTGTTCCAACACCGGCGTCATGCGCCACCGGGTGGATGTCAAATGGCGTTTGGATTTGGGTAGTTTTCGCCAGCACGCCCGGCAGCAGCTCGACCTGTTGATGGCGGCGGCGGATCGGGTTGCCCCGGGCGGGCGGCTGGTCTACAGCACGTGCAGTGTCGATCGGGAGGAAAACAAACCGATTGTGAAAGCGTTTATCCGGCGCCAAAGGGGCGCGTTTGCCTTGGAGGATTCGCGGCTCAGTCTGCCGTGGGAAACTGGTCAGGACGGCGCGGCCGCATTTCTACTGCGACGTTTGCCGTCCCCGTGAGTTGCCCGACCCTTCAAGGCACGAGCGCAAAGGCCTCGGCGCTTTTGGTCACCTCATCGCGGCCTTGGAGAAAGGTGTAGTCCACCAGCCCCCCACTCTCGATCAGCTCGTTAAAGCGGTTGAGGTCCCATCCTTCCACCGCCTCCCCGTTGATGCGGATCACGAGATCGCCCTCTTGAAATCTCGCCTGCGCGGCGGGGGATTCCGGTGCCACCGCCGTGATGCGCCAATAGGCCCGAACCTTGCTGAAGCTGACCCCCGAGCTCATCTTGGCAGGGGAGGGGATGGCGGCGGCGCCCTCGGGCCGGTAAAACGCGACCTCATTGGTGGATTGATCGAAGGTGATTTCGAAATGGTGGAGGATCTCCCCTCCCAGCGCGGTCAATTGGCCGCTCAAGTCGATAATGGGTTGTTCAATCCGAAATTCACCCAGCTGCAAGGGATCGGAAAGTCGGCCCAGAATTTGGCGATGGTTTCCATGCAACGTGCCGATCATGGTGCCGCGGCGGGGCGGCACGGCGAAGCGCAGGTCCAACCCGGCGGGGTCCAGGTTCAGGCTGCCATCGCTGCCGCTGTCGATCAGCGCCAGCAGGGATTGGTCCCCGAGGGTGGCTTCGACAAACGGCACGCCGTTTTGCGTGGTGAACGGCAGCACATTCCCGCGCAGCGGGGCTTCATCGTTCATCGCGGACATCACAATCCGGCGGCCGGGATAGTCCAGCGTCAGCCGGGCATTGGCGAACAGGTTGAAGCCCAACACGCCGTCAATGCGGATACCGAGGTGATCGGAAATCACACTGCAATCGAAGACGAGTGCCCGGACGTCGCGGAAGTGGGCCGGACCAAAATCGACCTTGTCCAGAAAGACCGACTCCACCGGGATGGCGATCCCAGCGGCATCCCGCAGCCAAACGGTACCGGGATCTGGGTTGGCCCGCCGACTGCGCCGGCGGATGGCAAACTCGGGCGAGACCAGGGTGGCGGAAGAACCGGTATCGATCAGGAAATTCCAAGGCCCACCGGCATCATTCGCCTGCACCACAACCAACCCGCCAATCCGTTTCATGGGAAACTCGGCCCGCGTGGGCCGAGCCTGCTCCGGTTCGGCCACCACCGGAAGCGGGGAGAGGTAAATGGTCGACTCGTCGTGCTCGCTGCCCGGGGGAACCACGGACTGACACCCCCCTCCCATCAGCATCCCCAGGGCGCCGATCAAACAAACCGGGAGTAGGCGAGGCAGGGTCATTATTTTTCCGGGGGCGGGAGTTTTCGGGCCATCCACCAACTACCCAGACTCAAGGCCGCCGCGGCAGCAAACACCGTCGGCCCGCCCATCATCCAAAAGACCACTCCCGCCATAATCGGGGTAATGGCGCGGGCCAGCGACCCGAGCGAGCGGAATACCCCCAGAATACGTCCCTGTTCGTGGTCGCCAGCGTAGAGCGAAATGAGGCCGGAAGTGGCGGGGTTGACGAAGCCCGCCCCCAACGCCAGGACCCCCAAGCCGACGTAGAGGGTGGCTACGTTGGGCGCGATCCCGATGAGGATGAACCCTGCCGTGGCCGCCAACAGCCCGGTGAGGAGTACACTGATTTCACTGCGCTTTCGTAATACCCGACGCACAATCAAGCCTTGGGTCAGGATCGAACAGACCCCCAGATAGGCCAGCATGATACCGTTTTCTTTGGCGCTGAACCCGAACCGATCCTGCCCCAGAAACGTGAGCGAGAACTCCATGGCACAGAAAGCCAGGGCGAAGCAGAACCCGATTAAGTTCACCAGCTGAATGGTGGGTGAGGAGATCTCGCGGGCCGCGCGCAGCGGATGTCGCAAGCGCAGGCGCTCCCTGCCGTCGGTGCGATTTTCCTCCGCCAGCGTTTCGTCGAATCGCACCCGGATCCAAATCAGGTTGATCACGCTCATGAGCAGCGCGACCAACGCCGGAACCGAAAAGGGATGAATTCCCCAGGCCGCCCAATCGGGGTGGGTCTCGAGCAAATTGATCTGGGCAGTCAGCGCGCCGATGCCCGGTCCGGTCACCAAGCCCAGTCCGAAAGCGGCTCCCACCAGCCCCATGGCCTTGGCGCGCTCCGTCCGGCTCGTCACATCCGCTACCGCGGCCGTGGCTACGGAAATATTGCCCCCGAAAACTCCGCCGAGGAGGCGGGCGGCCACGAACAGCCAGAAAGATCCGCTCAGGACCCACAGCAGGTAGCTGAAGGCCGTGCCCGCTACGGTGAGGGTGAGCACGTGTCGGCGTCCGCGTTGATCGCTGGTGGCGCCCCAAAACGGCGCGAAGACAAACTGGAGCAGCGCATAGAGGCTGCTCAGGAAACCCCCGAGCAATACGGCCGCGAAATTGGAATCCTTACCAAAGACCGTGGCCAGCCCGTTCGTCACGGTCATCAAGCCGCCAAGCAGTCCACCGCCGCCTTCCGTGGTCAGGTAGTGGTCCAGAATATCCGGAACCAGCGGGAAGATGATCGAGAAACCGATCAAATCGATGTATAGGGTCAAAAAGATGACCCCCAGTGAGAGTGGGCGCTTGGGTTTGGGTCCGGTCACAGGTGTAAGGAGCGCTAAGAAAGACAAGACCACCGTCGAATGGAAAGTCTCGACTGGGGGTTTGTTGCACCAGCACCGACCGCCGACCTTACTGCGAAGCAGTCCGAGGGGGACTGCTCCCCGGTTATTCAAGATTCGGTCAGCACTTCGGCCAAACCGTGCCTGACCCGTCGCCCGGAACGTGTTGGTTAACCCCGTCCGAAGAAGCCTGAGCCAAATGCGGACGGCGCGAAGTAAGCCCCATCGGATGGCGCCTCACTCATTCGGTCCAAGGGACGTCGCTTGTGAGGGTCAAAACTCGACCCGCACGCCGAAGTAGGAATTGCGACCGGCGGCAGGGTCGATGCCGTTGGATCGGACTCGGCTATAATAGGTTTCGTCCAGGGCGTTGTTAATGCCTGCCAGCAGCCAAAGCTCGGCATCGCGCCCGGCGACCTGGCCAGCCCAAACCCGTCCCTCGGCCGTGAGATCGAGCACGATGTATTCGGGAATACGCCAATCCTGGGTCGCCGTCAAAGTGTTGGCATCATCGGCCCAATGATTGGAAAGATGGGTGAAGAGGGCGGCAAATTTCCACTCCCGCCCATGTCGCATCACCAACCCGGTGCGCAGCATGTGCCTCGGTGCGTATTGAGGGGCCTTGCCCCGCAAGGGACCGCGCACAAATTCGGCGTCAAGGTATTGATACGCGCCATACCACGTCACGGAGAGTTCGGCAGGGCCGTTGATCAAGTCGTAGAGATCAAGCTCGCCGGCGAGACTGAGGCCCTGGTTTACCGAGCGGCCAACATTCTGAATATTGGAACCAACGCGACCGAAACGATCATCGTAATCGACGCGGAAGAGACTCGCGTCAAAGGACGCCCACGTAGTCGGGTGGCCGCGAAAGCCAAGTTCGAAACTCATCGCGCGACCTGCTTCGAGATTGGAGCTCACGCTGTCCGCCCCGCCGCTAGGGAATGCATCACCATAAGTGGGCGGCTTGTAGGACGTAGAGATATTGGTGTAGGCCTCGGTGGCGCGCGTGACGGCATAGGTCGCGCCGAGACCGCCGAGAGGTACGAGTTCGGAGCGGTCGTTGCGAATCAAATTGGCGAGAGGTTTGGCGACGTTGACGCGCTCAATCATCGATTGCTCGTTGAGTTCGAGACGGGCGGCCGGGGCGAGGATGAGACGATCAAACCGGAAGAGATTCTCCGCAAATATGGCGGCGTAGCGGGAGGTGCGTAACGCGTCGAAGCGCAGGCTGGCACCACGATCGGAAACGAGATCTCCTGGCGCAGTGCGCTCGGTAAAGATCGGCGACCGGATATCCATGCCCGTGAGGCCAAACGTGACAGTCGAGGTGCTGCCGGCAAAATCGTAGTCCACCCGGAGCCGACTATCGATCGCGACTGTCTCGTAGGTGTGCTGGTTGATCGCGAGCTGGTTTCCGTTCACCGTGCCGAAGCCTTGGCCCGTCTGGCGCTTACTGAAACGGACCACCTCAGAACCCCATAGACGAGTCTGCCAAAGAAAATCATCACCAACGACATCGTATCCCACCAAGCCAAAGTCGCGATCTAGACGTATGCGGTCGTTATCCACGAGATTGCGGTCCCGATCCAAGACGTAATCGGTCGGGCTGCGCCCGCCGGGCTCGCCGTGATCGGCGCGGTAAGACTCGACCCGGACAATGACGCGTCGGTTGGAGTCGCGGTCGAGGAAGAGGGCAACCTCACCACCATTAAGGTCAAAGTCGCTGTTGCGCGTGCGAAATGAATCGCCCGACCGATGGTCGAAGTTGGCCAGATAGCCTACGCGATGATCGCCGCCCTCCAGCGTGCTGAAAGTCGAATAAAGACCGTCGCTTCCCACGACGTGTTGCGTATGAATTCCCCACTGCTGCGTGCGGTCGGGCACATGGGTGATGTAATTTAAGGCACCGGAAGGCTGAGCGCCGTGAAGCAACGCAGCTCCACCCGAGACGAATTCCAAACGATCGAGACCTTCAAAGGGCGGGGCGAAATACACCGTTGAATAGCCGAGCGGATCCAGCACGAAAGGGATGCCGTCCTTGAGCACCATGAGATTCTGCGATTCATGCGGATCTCCGATGCCGCGGTAACTCAGCGAGAGTAGGGAGGAATTACTCAGCTCGCTGGTCAACAGACCTGGAGTCTTGGCAAACGCCTGTCGATAATTGTCGGTCTGGATCTGGGGCATCGCGTCGAAGTCCACCACAGAAGTTTTCTTACCTGCATGGATCGCGGTACCGACGACCTCGGGCAGGAAAGGCCCTTGGATCAAGCGGTCGCCCTGAGTTTCTCCCTGCACGTTTAGCGGCGGTAACGTAACGACATCGCCGGCGGTTTCACCGACTGGGTCAACCGGAGTTGCGGCGAGAGTGCCTTGCGCTGCGAGTGTGGCTGGTAGGCCGCTCGTAACGATGGCTAGCAGCGCGCAGGCGACCCGCTGTTTAACAAGAAAAAGACGAGAACGGTCGAAGGACATAACGTCCAAATTGAATGAGACCTGTTCGCAATTCAAGCATAAATACGAGATAGAGTCTCAATATCAGATTAAGATATTATATAATTCGCTGATTGGAATGTGTTTAAATCGTCATGAAATCGATACAACTGGGCCTATTTTTCCGATTTTCGGATGCCTCCATCCCTTTCCCTTCACCTGTCTCATGCCGCGCAGGGGATCCCCTTTGCCGCAAAAGGAGCCCCCGATGGGCTTGCTACCGCTGCCAGTCCATTGGTTCATGATTTTGGGCAACGCGGGTGACAATGCGCCTGCACCACTCAAACATAATCTGCCGGACCGGTGGCAGAGCCACAAATATGCGGGATGTTAAAGATTGAAGGTGATGCAAGCTTTGGCGGCGGCCTGGTCCGTCGAGGGCAGTGCGGCTGATTTACTCTCGTTACCCCGGGGGCGGCTCATCGAATCTCCGATTTTGGTTTCCCCGGGGGCTAGGCTGGGTTCAGTGGGCCTATGGTAATCACGATTGCACTGGCACTGATCGCCGCGCGGCTCCTGGCCGAGTGGCTGCTGGCCGAACTCAACCGGCGGGAAGTCTGCCGCCATGCCACGAAAGCGCCCGCTGCGGTCGCCGTGATGATGGATGACGCCACCTACCAACGATCGGTGGCCTACACGTTGGCCAAGATTCGGTTCAGTCGACTGAACTTGATCTTTGATGCCGGGGTGCTGGCCCTGGTGTTGATCAGTGGCATCCTGCCGCAGCTGTTTGCGGACATCGCGGCCTGGGCGCCCGCCGCGAACTGGGATGACGCGCTGTTCATCCTCTCCGTGGGCGTCTTGCTTTCGATCCCGGGCCTGCCGTTTGACTGGTGGTCCCAGTTTCGCTTGGAGGCACAGTTTGGTTTCAACAAAAGCACTCCGGGGTTGTGGATTGCGGACAAACTCAAGGGGCTGGCGCTGACCTTTGTGATCGGCTTCCCGTTGCTGTGGGGGCTGCTGGCGCTGGTGAGTTGGGTCGGCCCCGGATGGTGGCTCTGGGCCTTTGGACTGCTGTTTGGCTTTCAACTGATGATGATGGTGCTTTACCCGAAGCTAATCCTGCCGCTCTTCAACAAGCTGACCCCTTTGCCGGCCGGACCGCTGCGCGACCGACTGATGGCGCTGGGGGAGCGAACCGGGTTCAAGGCGGCGACTATCGAGGTAATCGACGGGAGCAAGCGGTCCGGCCACTCCAACGCCTTTTTCACCGGGTTTGGCCGGTGGCGGCGTATCGTTTTGTTTGATACGTTGATCGAACAGTTGACGGAGGAGGAGCTCGAGGCGGTATTGGCCCACGAGGTGGGGCACTACCAAAAGGGCCACATTCCCAAGATGCTTGCGGTGGCGGCGACGATGCAGTTGGGCGCGTTGGCGGCGATCGCCTGGCTGCTGCAGGCGGACTGGTTTCTGGGCGGCTTTGGGTTCCCCGCCGGTCAACTCGCCCCGGCCTTACTCCTGTTCGGTCTGCTCAGCGGACTGGTGACTTTCTGGTTCTCGCCCTTGAGCAACGTGATGTCGCGCAAACACGAATACGAGGCCGACGAATTTGCCCGGGCGGCCATGGGCGGGTCCACCCCGCTGGTGGGCGCCTTACGCAAGCTTGCGAGCAAGAACCTCAGCAATATGACCCCGCATCCCTGGTTCAGCGGGGTGTATTACTCCCATCCCACGCTGGTGGAGCGCGAGCGCGCCATGCGGGCAACCGATGCGGCGACCGGATGAAGTTGAGGCGTCTGAGCTTGAGCTTGGGGCTGGTGCTGGGCGTCGGCGGGCTCGGCGCCGAGAGCTTCACGCTGGCGACCTATAATCTGGCCAATTACACCCTGACGAACCGCCAGATTGAGGGCGCGTTTCTCGCCGCCTACCCGAAGCCGGAGAACGAAAAAACCGCCTTGCGACGGGTGCTACATGACCTCGATGCCGATATCTTGGCCCTGCAGGAAATCGGCGGTGACGAATTCCTTCGTGAGTTGCAACGCGACCTGCGGCGGGAGGGGTTGGTCTATGCGGAGGCGGTGGTGCTCGATGCGGTCGATCCCCACCGCAAAATTGGCGTCCTCAGTCGGCGGCCGCTCACCCACGTGGGCCGGCATACCGACCTGGATTTCAAATACTTCACCGGACGTGAGTCGGTGAAACGAGGCATGCTGGAGGTGCGTTTCGATACCCGGGCCGGTGAGGTGGCGCTTTTTGTGGTGCATCTCAAAAGCCGCTGGACCGAACGGCGGGACGATCCGGAAGCCCGGGAACGCCGCGGCCGCGAGGCCACGGCCGCGCGGGGGCGCGTGCTGGCTTTGTTCCCCGACCCAGCGGAGGCCCGGTTTATCATTGCGGGTGATTTCAACGAAGGTCCACTGCACCGCCCCGTCCGCGCCTTTTCCCGCATCGGCGAGCGCGCCATCAGCGCCTTGGTGCCCGCCGCAGATTCCCGCGGTGAAACCTGGACGTACCATTACCGCCGCAATGATGAATATTCGCGGGTGGATTTTGTCATGGTATCGGCTCCGTTGATCCCATGGGTGCGGGCCGGGCGCGGCCACATTCCCGATGGACCGCTGGTGCGGCGGGCCAGCGATCATCGGCCGGTGGTGGTCACGTTCGACGTGCCGGCCTTGACTGCTCCGCCGGAATGAAATTTCAGCCTGCGATGTGAGCTAGACAGGAGAGGGGGGCGCGCTCACGTTGGCGGCCAAACATGGCTGTCATCGACTGGATTATTGTCGCGATTTATGCGTTTTCCACCCTGGCACTGGGGGCCTATTGCGGGAGGCAATCGCAGTCCACCAAGGACTATTTCATTGGTTCGGGCGCAATGAACCCGTTGCTGATCGGGGTGTCGTTGTTCGCCACTTTGTTGAGCACCATTACCTACTTGGCGATCCCGGGGGAGATCTCGGGCAAGGGCCCGATTTACCTGACGAATTACCTGTCCTATCCGCTGGTCTTTCTGATCCTCGGGTTTGTCATCCTGCCGGTCTACATGCGCCAGCGGGTCACCAGTGCCTATGAGTTGCTGGAGGAAAAACTGGGGGTCAGCGTGCGCCTGCTGGGGGCCACCATGTTTTTAATGCTGCGCCTGGTTTGGATGGCGCTCCTTGTCTATCTGACCGCCAAGGCCATCGCCATCATGATCGGCGCGGATGAAGGCGCCATTCCGTTGATTGTCATCGTCACCGGTTTTTTTGCGGTTATTTACACCTCGCTGGGGGGGCTGCGGGCGGTGGTCATCACCGATTTGATGCAGACCCTTTTGCTCTATGGCGGCGCCCTGTTGGTGATCGGCACGATCACTTGGAAGATGGGGGGCTTCGGTTGGTTTCCCACGAGTTGGCCGACCAATTGGGATGAACAGCCCCTGTTTAGTTTGGACCCCTCCACGCGCGTCACCGTATTCGGTTCCATGCTGTCGGTCTTCCTGTGGATGATCGCCACCATGGCGGGGGATCAGGTTTCGGTGCAGCGGTTCATGGCCACCAAGGATGCCGGGACGGCCCGTCGGGCCCTGGCCATGCAGCTCTCGGTCAGCTGTATCGTGGGGGTGACCCTGGGGCTGGTGGGGCTCGCGTTGCTGGGCTATTTCGAGGCCTTTCCCGCGTTGTTGCCGCAGCCGGGTGGGGTGGCGGGGCAGGCGGACGCCCTGTTCCCCCATTTCATCGCGTTTGAATTGCCGCCGGTGATTGCCGGTTTGGTGGTGGCAGGACTGTTTGCGGCGGCGATGTCGAGTATCGATTCGGGCGTGAATTCCATCACGGCCGTCGTCACGGCCGAGTTGGTGGGCCGGGTGAAGGGGCGTAATCTCGAGGCAACGCGGCAAGTTTATTTCGCGCGCTGGATGGCGGTAATCATCGGTGTTATCGTGGTGCTGGGCAGTGGGGTGATGGATCAGATTCCCGGTAATTTCATGGCCGTCACCAACAAGATTGTGAATCTGTTCACCGTGCCCATCGCGCTGCTGTTCTTCTTTGCGTTGTTTGTGCCCTTTGCGAATGCCCGCGGAGTCTGGTGGGGAACTCTGGCGAGTGTGGCGACGGCGGGTTCGGTTTCCTTTTCGGGCGTCTTGTTCGGGGTGGATCCCGTTACCGGATTGGATCCGGTGAGCTTCCAATGGATCTCGCCGGCCGCGTTGGTGAGTGGGGCATCGGTGGGGTTGGTGGCGTGTTGGATTTTTAGCCCGCGGGAAAAATCATGAAGCGCCTGGGATTAATATGGGGGTTGGCGGTGGCTCGGATATTGACCGTTTGGCGGTGCGAGATGCGCGGTGGGAACGGGAGCGTCCGCGGCTTTTTTTCACGCACGCGATGGCGCGATTGGCGCGCGAGCCGTGCCGGAAGGCCCTGCTGGAGGATCTCCAATTCCCCGATGTCCCGGAGCGAATTTACGCTGCGGTGTTTGCCGGTGAAGCCAAGCAGCAAGCATCTGACCGTCCCGCTGACGCCTTGATCAATCTGGGAGCCGTGAATTTATGAGAAACAGCAAGACCTTGGCCAGGATCCGCGCCGGTGAAGTGATTCGGACCTGCAACTGCGGGCATTTCATTCCCGGCTTCGTGGCGAACGCCGCGCGGAGCGGCTACGACTGCATCTGGTTGGATCTGGAGCATCGCGCGATGCCCCCCCGGGAAGTGCAGGCGATGTTGGCACTTGGCCACGTCTACGATATCGACATCATGGTGCGACCGCCTACGCGGGAAGCCACGGGGCTTTACCGATTTTTAGAGGACGGGGCCGCCGGTGTGCTGGTGCCGTTTGTCGATACGGCGGGCGAGGCCGCCCGACTGGTCCAAGCGGTAAAATTCCCGCCTGCAGGGAATCGCGGATTGGATGGGGTGGGTTTTGATTCCGACTTTGGCGGACACGCGATCGAGGACTACATCGCGTGGGCGCAGCGCGAGACCTTTCTGGCAGTGCAGGTCGAAACCCCGGAGGCCATTGATAACATCGACGCTATTGCGGCCGTGCCCGGGGTGGACCTGGTCTTCGTGGGCCCGGGCGACTTGGGGCTCCGCCTGAGGGACCGCACCGACCTGTCGCTCGACGACGCGTGGCAGCGGGTCGCCGAGGCGTGTCAGCGTCACGGCAAAGCCTTCGGTGGCCCCACCTTCACGCCGGCGGAAGCCGCCAAGCGCAAAGTGCAGGGCGCGCAAATGATGGTGATTGCCGGCGAGTTCCGGAGTTGGAAAAACGCCCTCGCGGACGCGGCGAACACCTTCAGAGACCTTTGACCGGCCTCGCCGTGTTTCCTTCGCCGCGGGCTATTCCGCCAACCCGGGCTAGCGCCGGAAGCCGCTGTCCAAAACGAAGAACTGGGGGGATAAATCGGCCATGGGACCGCGGAGCTTTTCCAACTCCTCGGCGGGGCCGTGAACTTCCAGCCGTTCGATCGTCACGCCGGTGCCCAGCAGTGCTTCAATCAGGCCACCGACATTTTGCAGATGCGTCAGGAGCGCTTCGGCATCGGCATACCCTTCCCGGCAATGCATCACCTCGTCGGCGAAACTAAACCCGTAGTAGAGGCAACCGGGCTCCACCTGAGTCTGCTCGATGAATTTTGCGCAGCCCGCGCGGGTTTGTTCGATCAGAGCGGCGGGAACGCGAAAATAGGGGTGGATGGAAACAACAGTATCGGAGGAAGACATCAGGATGGGGGGGAGGAGGGTTAAGTTTGGGCGTCGGAGTTCTCGAGCAGCCGATAAACGAAATCCCCGGAATCGTAGCTCCGCAAGGTTTCCGGGAAGGCAATGGTCCGGCCGAAGCCATTGCGCAGCAACCCCCGTTGAGAGGGGAGGTTTTGGGGGTGAACCGTCGCCCAGATTACCGCGTCAGGCACCGCGGTTTGGATTTCTGAAACCAGCCATTGGAGGGCTTCACTGCCGAGTCCCCGATGCCACCAGAGCGAACCGAGGAGGTAGGCAATCTCCACTTGGCGGCCGATGAAGGTGGTTTCCAATCGACCGACCCCCTCTCCGGTCGAGCGCTCCCAAATGGCGTGATTCCACCAGGTTTGATCGGGAAAGCGGTCGCCGGGACCGGCGATGACCGCGGCGCAGAACGCGCGAAACGATGGCTCGTCCCGGTGGGGAGCGATCCACGCGTAAACGGCAGGATCGAGCAGCGCATCGATCAGGCGCGGGATGTGTGCCGCGGCCAGTGGTTCGAAGCGCAAGCGCGCGGAGGCACCGCGGCGGCCCGCCGAAGGAACAGTGGAAGGCATGGGAAGCATCGAGCTGAAATTTCATCGAACTGGCAACCGGACGTTATCATTTCCTGGTCAATCGAACACCGAGCGTTGAATTTTGCTGAGGTTCACTCACGTTGCGGACCATGAATCGCCGTAGTTGGTTATCCTTGGTTCTCGCTTCCTCCGCCTCCACCGCTCTGCTGCCCCGCGCACTGCGGGCCATGGCGCCCCCAGGCGACGGCATGGGGCCCGGATTGTTTTTCGATCCGGCCGACTTGGCCCGGATCCGGCACAACTACCAGCACCATCCCGAATTCGCGGAGTTTCGTCAGTCGCACGTCGAGTTCGATTATGCCGGGCAAGCGGCGTGGATGGATACGATTCGTCATAACGACCAACTGATGACGATGCGACCCCTGCGGATGTTGGCCGAGGACCTCGCGTTCATCGCGTTGATGACCGGTGAACCGCAGGCGGAGCGCCTCGCCAAACGGGCCGTGCGGGAGATCATGAAGTTCGACCGGTGGGATTTTTTTCTCGATGGCGACGATCCCATCGCGGTCCAACGGGCCTCCCATGCCACGGTCTCCGTCGCGCTGGTCATCGATTTATTGGGCGATCGGGTTTCCGCCGATGAACGCCGCCAGTGGATCAAAATCATGTGGGAGCGAGGGACGACCCCCTGCTTCCGCACCGTCGAAGACATCCGCCACCCCCAAACGGTGAAGGGTTGGCGCTTCGATCCCGAGAGCACGTTCTTCGAGTATCGTCCGGGTAGTCGCACGGACCAAAACCGCCGCCCCGAGATCACCTTTAACACCAATCTGCGCGCCGTGCCGGCGTCGGCCTTGATGATTGGCACCCTTGCCTATGAATTGGAGTTTGGCGCCAATGAGACCACTCGGCGCTACCGCGAGATGGGGGTTTGGGGCATGGACGCCTTCCGGGATTTCTTCCAAGACGATGGTTCCTACGAGGAGGAAGTGAACTACGCGAACTACACCGCCACCCATTTGGTGCAGGCGGTCATTGCGATGCGACGGCACAGCGATACGGATCTGACTGATCTGATCGACTGGGACGCCTTCACCGACTTCCTCTACCACATGACCATGCGGACCGAGGCGGATCCGTATGGCGTCATCAACTGGGGCGACAGTGGGTTGACTCCCGATACGGTCCACACCGCAAAGCGCACGGGCTTGGCCACCTGGATTGCCGGTGAAACGGGCAATGTCCTCGCCCAAGGATTTGCCCGGAAGCATGGCGGCCAACGCGATCTTTGGTCTGCCATGTGGTTTGATGAGCGGGTGCCAGCTGAGTTGCCGCCCAATCGCCACGAGCTGTGGGTTTCCGATCTCGATCGGGTGGTGGCGCGGACGGGTTACGAAGCCGAGCATCTGGTGGTCGCGCTGCGCAGCGGTCCCCCGGCCAACCACGAACACGCCGACCGCAACAGCCTCATCGTCAAGTGTTATGGCCAGGAGCTCATCACCGACCCGCTGCGCCCGGCCTACAGTTACAGTGATCCGGCGTGGCGCATGCGGCTCACCGAGGGGCATAGCGCCGTGTTAATCGATGGCCGCGGTCACGAACATCACAACGGCGTAGAGGGCACCAACGCTTCGCGCTCATTTGCCCGCGTCGTGTCGCACGAGAGCAACGACACGTTTGCCCGGGTGGTGAGTGACGCCACCCAACCCTACCGACTGGTTGACACGGATATTGAACTGGTACGCCGCTCGGTCGGCGTGCTCTACCACCTGCCCGCGGTGATCGTCGTTGATCGGGTGACCAAGTGGCAGGGCGCTTCCACGGTGCAAGCGCGGTTCTTCGGTTACAATTGGGACGGTGCCCTCGACTTGTCCGCCGATGAGGGGGGATTCATGATCCGACGGCCGGGGGCCGTGCTCCAGGCACGGGTTTTTTCCTCAACTCCGATCACCTGCAAAACCGGTGAAATGGATGTTCTCGGCGAGCAAGCGAGGATCCACCCGTTTGTGGACGTCAAGAGCGAGCCCACCACCGACCTCACGTTGGTGACGATCATGGCCTTGGCCGCCAACCGGGGGGATCTGCCGCGCGTGACGGGAGGAGCTGAGGACGCCGGCTTTACCGTCACCATTGGCGGTCAGCGCGTCCGCATCGAAGGCGAGGAAATTCAGTTCGGCTAGGCAGCGTTTGGGCGTGAGCGGCCAGCTGGCCAAAAATAACGCCGACCCTTGAGGGGTCGGCGGGCAAAGGGCGGGCCGGAGCCGCGGGGGGATTAGCGGACCGAAATCGGAATGACGACCTCGCCGCCGCCGAATCCGGTCAGATAAAGGTTGCCACTGCCCGGGAGTCCGCCGGTCACGGGCACCGTGACCGCATTGCTGCCCGCGGGGATCACGACCTCCGGCATGATCACGCTGTCGGGCGCATCGGTGGTGATGTCCAACAGCAATCCTCCGCTGGGTGCGTTCTGGGGCAGGGTGAACGTAACCTGTTGGGTCTGACCTTCAGACAGGTTGAGCGAGCTAGGGAAGACATCGATGCCCAAGGGGTCGACCCGGAAGGCGCCTACGACCTGAGCGCCATTGGGACCCTCCACCCTGACTTGGTAATTGCGGGCCGGCGGCACGGCGGGGACAAAAAAGCTGAGGGAGTTGCTCGACTCGAAGACGGTGCGGGTCGGTTGCCCGTTGAGGTTCACCACGTCCTGATCGGTGAAGCCTTGGCCGACGATGCCGATGCGGGCCCCTACGGGGCCTCGATTGGAGATCATCGAAAGCACCTGACGGCTGGTCAAGGTGGCCGAAGTGACGGGCGAATAGGCTTCACGCAGGCTGCTCTTGCCGCTGAACGAGACATCGAACGTGGCGAGGAAGTAGTAGGTCACCTCGGAGCGATTGCCCGGAATTTGGTAATCAAATTCATAGATATTCGGGCCCACCGGACTGGGAGCCAGGTTGTGAATCCGCCCGTCGATCACGATCTGCGGTTGCAGGGAGCCTTCGACGTAGCCACGCGACTTGACGTCGAATTTGGCCGAGAACGTGTAGATTTGGGAGGGGTTGGCCGGGAGCGAGGACGGGGTGAGGTTGGTGATTTTGACGTCGTCACAGCCGGTGAAGAGCGTGATCGCCAAGGCGGCGGCCAACCAGAGCCAGATTCGTCTCGCGTGAAGGATGCGGTTCTTTTCCATGAGCTTTCGCATTTAGATCGTGGTCGGAACGCAACACAATCACTGGATGTTGGCAATGAGCGAAATGCTTCCGATGTCCTCCGCTCCCGCTGAGCCCGTTCCCGGGCCCTTGGGTTTGTATGTGCATGTCCCGTTTTGTGCGACCACCTGTGATTTCTGCGCCTTCTACCAAACCCGTCCCACCGCGGAGGGAATCGCCCGTTACCTGGAGGGCATTGCGGCGGAGATGCGTCTGTTTCCCCCTGACCGTCCCGTCACGACGGTTTTTTGGGGCGGGGGCACTCCCGGATTGCTGGCGCCCTCGGCGCTGCGGCGACTCGGCGAGCTGGTGCGGGCCTACGTGGGGGACCAGTTGGTGGAATGGACGGTGGAGATGGCCCCGGCCTCGGTGACCAGGGCACGACTCGAGGCGTTGCGGGACGTCGGGGTGACGCGAATTTCGATGGGAGCGCAGAGTTTTTCGCCCGAACTGCTCGCTGCCTTGGGTCGACAACACACCCGGGAGCAGGTGCTGCGCGCCTACGATCGGGTGCGGGCGGCGGAGTTTCCCAGCGTCAATCTGGATCTGATGTTCGCGCTGCCGGGGCAGACTGAAGCGGAGTGGATGTCCGACCTCGATCAAGCGGTGGCGCTGGCTCCGGACCATTTATCAACCTATTGTTTGACCTTCGAGGAAGATACAAAGCTTTGGGTGAAGCTCTCGGAGGGACGGGTCAAGCTCGACCCCGAAAACGAGGACCGCCTCTACGAGCGCACGTGGGAGCATTTGACGGCAGCAGGGTATCCGCAATACGAGGTAGCCAACTTCGCGCGGCCGGGGCACCCGTGCCTCCACAATCTCAATACGTGGCACATGCACGAGTGGATCGGTTTGGGCCCGGCCGCGGCCTCGCAGTATGCCGGGCTGCGCGCCGCCAACACCGCCGATCTCAACCAGTGGTTCGAAAACGTCGGTCAAGGCCGCCGGGTCACGGAGGATCGAGTGGAGCTGACCCCTGAGCTGCTGGCGCAGGATGCGCTGATTTTTGGGCTACGGCTCACGGCAGGAGTGAATCCGGTGGCGCTGGCGCGGCGGTTTCCCTCGGCGCAATGGGACCGGGCCCGCGGCGTGCTCGCCGATTTAGAGGCCGAAGGCTGGGCGGAAAAATCCGGGCCCCTTTTCCGACTCACCACAGCGGGACGCCTGCTGGCCGACGCAGTGGGGGAGGCGATTCTGACCGCCATGGATCCGGGTTGATGCCCCCTTAAAAGAAAACGGCGCTCGGATGAGCGCCGTCGTTACTAAAGTAAGGGGGAGGTTAATTCCCCGTGCTGGCGGCCGCTTTGATGGCCGAGCGGTAGAGCTCGATCATCTGCTCGAGGGCTCGCTCGGCGGCGGGGCGGAAATCCTCACTGGAAGGCCCTCCGACCGCAAAGTGGGAGCTACGGGCGGTGAACGCCCCCATGTCCCACTCCTCCTCGCCGATCGTGAGCACGGCATCCATGGCGAATTCCACCGTGATGGACTGGCCGAACGACTCGAGTCCCTCTTCCCAACGGTAGACGTAGAGGGCGAGGCGTTGCGGGGTCTCTTTCAGGCCGCCGGCGAAGCGCTCAACTTTGATTTCGCCCGGGTAGTCGATTTTCTTGGCCGCGCGGTGGAGGGCATCACGCATGATGTTATACCGCTCGGTTTCCATGCGGTCGCTCGTCCAGTAGTCCCGCGACTTGCGCATGACATTGTCGTGGACGACCACCTGGAGGGTCTCGTTGGGGTCGATCGGGATGGGTTGGTCAGCGGCGACCGGTTGAGTGCACAGCGCCACGACGCCGAGGCTGGCAAGGACGGAAAGAAAACGAGTTGGTTTCATGGCAAACGGAGACAAACGGATCGGACCAAGGTTGCAAATATTACGTCGATTTTGGGTCGGGTGCCCGATTTTGATCCCCTTGCGGGAACGGTGCCAGCCAAGCGGCGATCAGCGACGGAATGGCGGCGAAGCAGACGATGATGAAAAACAGCTTGTAGCCCACATGGTCGGCGAGGGGGCCGGAAACGGCCTGCAGCGGCACGATCACCAGATTCATGATGGCCGTGCAAAACGCGTAGTGCGTCATGTGATACTTCCCGGGCGACATCTGCTGCATCATGTAGAGCATGTTGGCCACGAAGCCGAAGCTGTAGCCAAACTTCTCGATCGTGACCAGAGTGCCGATGGTGTAGAGCGAGAGCGGCGCCTCGGGGCTCACGGCCTGGCTCAGATACACGAAGCACAAGTTGGGCACGTTCACGCACAGGGCCATGAAGAAAAGGGATTTTTTGAGCCCAAATCTGGCGATGAACACCCCGCCGAGCAGGCCTCCCGCCAGGCTCACCGTGATGCTGATGAGGCCGTCGATCACGCCCTTTTGTTTGAGGGTCAACCCGAGGCCACCCTCCGCGAGATCCGCCTGCATGAACAACGGCGCCTCCATCAGGAGCAGCCCCTCCGCGCTGCGAAACAGAAAGACAAAGGCGAGCATTCCCCAGATTTTTTCCTTTTGGAAAAAGGCCACCAGCGAGGTCCAAAACGTCTGGAGGGCGTTGGCGGCGGAAGTGGCCCGGGTCCCGGTAGAGCCCTGCGGCAGCACGAACCAATGGTAGAGGGCCAACAGGGCCATGGTGGCGCCGCTGAGGCCGATCGCCCAGGCCCAGGCGGATTTCGGGTCGTGGCCGTGGGACTCCTGCAGGTTGCCGGCAAACCAGACAATGGCGGCCACGGCGAAGAGCCGCCCGACGTTCCAAAACACCCCTTGCACGCCAATGAACGCCGCCTGCTTTTTCCGGTCCAGCGAAGTGATGTAGATGCCATCGGCCGTGATGTCCTGCGTCGACGAGCAGAACGCCAACACCCACATCAACGCGATGATGACCTGGAAGTAGTTGGGCAAGGGCAGGGCCAGCGCGATGAGAATGAGCATGCCGGTGAGGGCGACTTCCATCGACAGCACCCAAAACCGCTTGGTGCGATACATGTCGAGAAACGCGGCCCACAGGGGTTTAAGCGACCACATGATGCCGATGGAGGCTGTCGCCACCGTAATCTGGCCGTCGGAATGACCGAGGTCCTTGAACATGGTCCCCGCCACCCAGGCGACGATCGCAAACGGGATGCCCATGGCGAAGTAGAGGGAGGGGACCCAGACTACCGGGTGAGGAATCTGGGGGGAGGGGGTAGAAGACATAGGGTAGGAGGAGACGGCTTCGAGTGAGGCGAAGCGGGGATGAGGCACTCCGGCGGCTTTGGCAAGCGCGAGCCCGGTCAACGATATGCGGTCTGGAGTTGAGCCGTTTGCGCGACTGGGTTTGGGTCCACCGCGCATGCTTTTAAGTTCCAGTCGATTGCTCCTCCTCCTCGTGGGCTCCGCCGCGGCGCTACCGCTCGCGGCCGAACGCATGCGTTTGGCCTGGCCAACCCCCAACCCCGCCTATGCTCGGGGTGAGCCGGTGGAGGCGTTCATTCAACCGACGGTTTCCGGGCGGGTGGAGTCGGGATTGTTCGGTTGCGTGCGTTCGAGCGGGAGGCAGTTCCATGAAGCCTTGGACTTGTTCCCGATCTCGCGGGATGCCCAGGGAGAGCCACTCGACGAGGTGTTCGCGATCGCCGACGGCATCGTGCGGCACGTCAGCCGCCAGCCCGGCGCGAGCAGTTATGGCCGCTACGTGGTGGTGGAACATGTCGACGCGGCGTTGCCGGTCATGACCTTGTATGCGCACCTGGCCAGCATCGCGCCGGGGATCCGCTCCGGCACCCGGGTGCAGATTGGTGAGACGTTGGGCATCATGGGACGGAGCGCCGGCGCCCGGGCCCTGCCGCCGGAACGCGCCCACCTGCACCTCGAGATTGGACTGCGGCTGACGGATAGTTTTGCGTCCTGGTATCGGTGGAAGGGGTTTGGCAGCAAAAACACCCACGGCGTCTGGAATGGCATGAACTTGGTGGGGGTCGATCCGCTGGCTTTCTATGATGCGTTTCGGGCCGAAGAGGTGGACTCTTTTCTGGATTTTTGGCAACGACTGCAACCGGCGGTCACCGTGCGAATTGCCACCACCAAGATTCCGGATTTTTTGAAACGCTATCCGGCGTTGCGGCCGGCGCCGATGCCGTTGCGCGGGCTCGCGGGATGGGAGGTGGACTTCGACCCCTACGGCGTGCCCATCGAATGGCGCCCGTTGTTGTCCGATGCAGTCGAGGACTACCAACGCAACGAGGTGCGCGTGGTGCGGTTTGACCGCGAGGCTCAGACCACCTGCAAGGATTTGGTCAAGGGCAGCGCCGGTCGTGAAGTGCCGGGCAGCGACCTGCAGACGAATCTCCAATTACTGTTTGGCCTGCGGAAGTAGAAGTGCTCACCCCGACGCCGGAGCGACGTAGTGGCTGAAGCCGGGGTCGTTGACCCCGGTCCGGTGGAGTGGAGGACTTAAACGCGCCCAGACAGCTCTCCCTCTTACCTAAAATCAACGTGGCCCGCGAAGGGCCAGTCTTGGGCGCTCTCGACCAACCCCGCGCGAACGGGATTCTCAACGATATAGCGCCATTTTTCCGCACGTGATTCACCTGACCTCACGACGTGATCGAAGAACCCGGACTGCCACAGGGGCGCGCGCTCACCGGTTGTTTTCAAAATGCGTTTAGCCGTCCATTGTTTCCAGTGCCCCATGGCCTTGCTCAAGGACTTTGCATGTCCCGGAATCGGTTTGGTAAAAAAATGCACATGATCTGGCATGATAACGAATCGACCGATGGCCCAGCCGTGTTTGTCCCTCAGATTGTGAAACTCATTGATGATGATTTCGTGGACGAAAGCCTCCGCGAGAATCCCTCGTCGCCCATCAACGCAAGTCGTCACGAAATAAACCGCGTTCTCAACCCATACGCGCTCTAGCCGCTTAAGGTGATGCGATTCGGCCATCAGTTCCAATCCACCTGACGGTGCCACCCAGGTCAACGGTCCTGGCTGCAATTTTAATGGTTTCAGCGGATGAGTTGTAGCCGGGCTCGCCGAGCCCGGAGCGGCGGAGTGGATCAGGCTCCGAGGCAGATGAACCGGGGTCAGCGACCCCGGCTACAGCAAATGATGCGGGGGGTGGGTTGTAGCCGGGCTCGTTGAGCCCGGAGCGGCGGAGTGGTGGCAGCGCCGAGTCCTCATCGGACCAGCCAGTCCTGGCCGCCGTTCAAGCAAGAGGCCGACCAATGGCGGTCTCCTCTTCAGGCCTTGGAATCCGCCGCTACGCCTTACTCCAATCCAGCATGCGCTGGAGCGGGGTCAGCGCGGCCGCGCGCACGGTCTCGTCCATTTCAATGGCGGGACTCATGTTCTTCAGGGCGTCGCGGACCTTCTCGATCGTGTTCATCTTCATGAAACGGCAGTCGTTGCAGGCGCAGGTGTTGGTGGGACCGGCGATGAAGGTTTTGTGCGGCACATCTTGGTGCAGACGATGCAGCATGCCGCTTTCCGTGACCACAATGATGCGCTCGGCCGGCGACTCCTTGGCGAACTTCACCATGAGTTCCGTGGAGCAGACTTCATCCGCGATGTCCCGCACCGCCTGCACACACTCGGGATGCGCCACCACTGGGGCGTCGGGAAACTCCAACCGAATTTTTTCGATCGCGGCCGTGGTGAACTGCACGTGGGCGTAGCAGCTGCCCGGCCACAGTTTCATTTCGCGACCCGTCTGCTGGCTCACCCACTGCCCCAGATTCTGGTCGGGCACGAAGAGAATCTCGCGATCCGCCGGCACCCGCGACACGATTTTCTTGGCGTTGCCACTGGTGCAGATCACATCGCTCAGCGCCTTGACCCCGGCTGAACAGTTGATGTAGGCGACGACGTAAATGTCGGGGTGCTGCGCCTTGTAGGCAGCCAGTCGGTCCGCGGGGCACGAATCCGACAAGGAACAGCCGGCGGCCATGTCCGGCAGGAGCACCGTGCGTTGCGGGTTCACGATTTTGGCCGTCTCGGCCATGAAGTGGACGCCGCAAAACAAAATGACGTCGGCTTGGGCCGCCTGAGCCTGATAAGACAACCCGAGCGAATCACCCACGAAATCGGCCACCTGCTGAATGGATTCAATCTGGTAATTATGGGCCAGAATGACGGCGTTGCGCTCCTGCTTTAACGCAAGGATTTCCTCCTGCATCGGCGTCAGGACCGCGGGCTCGGCGCGGGGGGCGACGATGAAGGGTTCGTAATTGAGGACGGCGGGCATGAAATCAGGCGACGAAGGCGGCAGGCAACGGTGGGGCCGGGAAGGGAGCTAGGGATGCTGCATCGTCTGCACCAAATCGCTAAACTCGGGATAGTCATGCAGGCAATTGAGATCGGGGTCATTCTCCATCCAATCGTAGTCGGCATAACCTAACTCGACCGCCTGATGCAGGGATTTGAGGGCATCCCGGTAACGCTCACTCAGCGCCAACGAGCAGGCCAGATTGTAATGGGCGGTCGCGTCTCGCGGGCAAATCCGCACCATCCGCCGGTCCATTTTGAGGCCATCCGCGATGCGCCCCGTCCTGGTGTAGAGCCCACCGAGGATGGCCACCACATCCTCATAGTGAGGGTCGCGCCGGTAGATGGATTCAAAAAATCCGATTTCCCACTCCGGGTCTGTTTTACGTGCCACGGGACAACCTTCTCACGCCGAGCGATGTTTGCAAACGCCCTCGTCCCGTAACCGGTTGCAACGGGCGGAGACCTGCAGGCGTTGGGAAACGGGGCGCAGGCCGACCTTGGAAGCCACGGAGTTGCCATACCACTCCATGAACGGCGCATCGATTTCGAAAATATGATCGCAGTCGAGGCAGATCACCTGGGCCACCTCCGTGCCGCCCTCCACGTTGGGGAGGTAGTATTTGAGATTCTTGCCGATATCGATTTCGCGCAGCAGGGCGCTCTCCACCATGATGGGCAGGGTGCGGTAAACCGTGGCGCGGGACACCGAGTCGTCGATTTCCCGCGCCAGATCGAGCAGGTCTTCGGCCGTAAAGTGTTCTTGCTGGGCAAAGGCGGCTTCAAATATCGCCAAGCGCTGGTTGGTGACTCGGTGGCCCTTGGTGCCAAGGTAGGATTTGAATTTTTCGCGCGCGGCGTCGTTGCTCACGTTGTCGAATGTCGGCGGGCGAGGCTCGTGCTGTCAATCGTTCGTCGGCGCACTTGCCCCCGGGCTTTCGGCCTTGCACAAAGGTCGGCTTGAAGATCGTAGGTGTCCATCCGCTGGCTGGTTTCGACAAACTGCTGCACTATAAGGTGCCGGCGGTGCATGCGGACAAGGTGGGGGTGGGATCGCTGGTGCGGATCCCCATCGGACGCCGCTACGTCCTGGGCATCGTCGGCGTCGAAGGGGCCCCGGATGACTTTCCGGTGGAGCGGCTCAAACAGCTGGCCGAGGTGGTCTATGATTTCACGGCGCTTCCGCCCGATCTGTTGGCTTTGGCCAAGTGGATGGCGGTTTATTATGCCGCCCCGCTGGATGGCATCATCGAAACCATGCTGCCCACCGCGGTCCGTCGGGCCGCCGGCCTGAAGTCGGAGAAACTGCTGGCGGTCGCCGATCGCCTGAGCGAACCGGACCTCGCGGCGCTGCGCAAACGAGCCCCGCAGCAGGCCAAGCTTTACGAGTTTCTCCTGAGCCAATTTCAGCCCGTGCCGAAAGGATTGGTGCTGAAGCGACTGGGGGTCGGACCGTCTTCGGCGGTGTCCCTGATCAAGCGGGGAGCGGTGCGCGAGGTGAGTCAGCGGGTCCGGCGCGTCGCGTATGCGGATGACTTCGCCGCGGGTGAATTGGTGGCGGCACTGCCTCACGAACTCAATGCCGAGCAGGCGGCCGTTTTTGCCGAGATCAAAACCGCGGTGCAACGGCGCGAATTTGGCGTCACGCTGTTGCAGGGCGTGACGGGTTCCGGCAAAACGGAAGTTTATCTGCGCGCCATTCAGGAGGCGTTGGATGGGGGCGGCGGAGTGGTGTTTCTGGTGCCCGAAGTGGCTTTGACCCCGCAGACCGTGGCCCGTCTGCGCAGCCGCTTGGAAGCCATCGCGCCGGACCACGCCGCGGTGGTGTGGCACAGTCATTTGAGTGAGGGCGAACGGGTCGATGGCTGGCATGAACTGGCCACGGGCGCGGCCCGCATCGTGGTGGGGGCGCGTTCCGCCATCTTTGCCCCGGTGCAAAACTTGCGCCTGGTGGTGGTCGATGAGGAACACGAGCCGGCCTACAAACAGGATGAAACCCCGCGCTACCACGGCCGGGACGTGGCGGTGATGCGCGCCAAACTCAACCACGCGCATTGTCTGCTGGGGTCGGCCACGCCTTCGCTGGAAAGCTACGCCAACGCGCAGGCCGGCCGCTACCAACACCTCCACATGCGTCAGCGCATCGACGACCGCCAACTTCCGTTCATCGATGTCGTGGACATGCGGGTCGAGATCATGCGCGCCCGCGGATTGACCACCCTGTCCCAAAAATTGGTTGGAGAGATGCGGGACCGTTTCGAGAAACGCGAACAGACCATCCTGTTCCTCAATCGGCGGGGTTACTCCTCCTCCATGCTGTGCCGCAGCTGTGGTCACGTGGAGGAATGCCCGCATTGCAGTATCACGATGACCTACCATCGCACCGATGAGTCGCTGCGGTGCCACCTGTGCGGCCACGAGCGGACGGCCCCCGTGCGTTGTCCCAAATGTGAAGCACCGGACATTCGCTGGAAAGGCACCGGCACCCAACGGGTCGAAGAGGCGGTGCGGCGAGTGCTCCCCCGGGCGCGGATCGAACGGATGGATGCCGACACCATGTCCAAAAAAAACCGGTTCCGGCAGGTGCTCAGCGAGTTTCGCGCCGGCAAGATCGATGTGCTCGTGGGCACCCAGATGATCGGCAAGGGACTTGATTTCCCCAACGTGACCTTGGTGGGTTTGGTCGACGCCGACCTCTCAATGCACATGCCGGACTTCCGGGCCCATGAGCGCACGTTTCAACTCCTGGTGCAAGTGGCGGGTCGGGCGGGGCGGGGCGACCGCTCCGGCGTCGTGGTTGTGCAGACCTTCACCCCGCAGGCCGAGGCGATCCAGTTTTCCCGCCAAGCCGATTTCGACGGTTTCGCGGCCGCCGAACTAAAGTCGCGCCGAGACTTTCGTTACCCGCCTTATCGGCACCTCATTCACCACCAGTTTCGCGGACCAAACCCGGAGAAACTGGCCTTCTTCGCCGAGCAATGGGCGCGGAAAGTCGAAGCCGTATTTGGCGACCGGATCGAAGTGCGCGGTCCCGCTCCTTCACCCATCGAAAAGGTGAAGGATCATTACCGGTATCAGGTTTGGTATTTCACCTCCGGGGTCACGCGGGTGATTGGTGAACTCAACCAACTGCGCAACGCGTTCGCTTGGCCCGACGACATGATTCAGGTGCTGGACGTGGACCCCGTGAATCTCGGGTAGGTCGCGCGGGATCGGCACCGGCAAGGTAGGGCGCGTCTCGCCGAGACCGCCGTTTCAGGCTGATGGCCCACTGTCTGCGTCCTCGGTCTCGGCGGCCCCACCGGCGGTTGCGTGGGTAGGGGCGATGCTTGACGCCGCCCGTTGCGGTGGAGTGGGCCGGACAGACTGAAACAGGCTTCGTCAAGCGAAGCCCCTCCGGTGTGCCGAGCTGCGGTTGCGTGGGTAGGGGCGATGCTTGACGCCGCCCGTTGCGGTGGAGTGGGCCGGACAGACTGAAACGGGCTTCGTAAAGTGAAGCCCCGCCCCTACGGCGTGTCGAGCTGCGTGCGGTAGCGGTGCTTGACGCCGCCCGCTGCGGCGGAGTGGGCCGGACAGGCCAACGGGCCGGTTACATACCTGCCCTACGGCGTGCCGAGCTGCGTATGGGTAGGGCGGCGCTTGACGCCGCCCGTTGCGGCGGTGGGCCGGACAGGCTGAAACAGGCTTCGTCAAGCGAAGCCCCTATGGCGTGCCGAGCTGCGGTGGCGTGGGTAGGGGCGGTGCTTGACGCCGCCCGTTGCGGCGGAGTGGGCCGGACAGGCTGAAACAGGCTTCGTCAAGCGAAGCCCCTCCGGCGTGCCGAGCTGCGGCGGAGGTGTAGGGCGGCGCCGCACGCCGCCCGTTGCGGTGGGAGTGTCGGACAGGGCTGAAACGGGCTTCGTCAAGCAAAGCCATTTCGCCTGCTCTGTTTATTCTCCGCCCGCCTAGGGCGCGGTCCGCGGCCGTCGCACCATGATTTCGAGCGGGATATCGGCCGGATAGCGTTCCTGCAAATGCGGCATCTTCATCAGAATCCAAGGTGAAGAAGCACCGACTCCATTTTTGGTGAACACGATGTCGCCAGCCACATAGATGCAGGCGTGCAGGGCGGTTCCGTCTTGGCGGACGAAGATGATGATATCGCCGAACTGCGGTTCGCCGGCCACTTCGCGGAAATCGCGCTGATAGGCCTCCCGCACCAAGTCGAGGTCCGCAAAGCTGTCGTCGATCTCGTCCTTGTGGAAATTCAATGACGTCCAGTGGCAGTCCCGAAACAAGCTCTCTCCCGGTTTGGCCGGCGCAGGGAACGTGTAAAGCAGACGCCGGGCGAGTCGCGGCAGCAGATGAATGACATCAATCGTGACTCCCGCTTCCGTCAGGGGCAGGGACCGCAACAGGGGTTCGATGTCCCGCTTGCGTTGCCCCGGTGACCAATAGGCGGCGATGGCTTTGATGTCACTGTCGGGGGTGATGCGGAGCTTGACCAATTGCGTGCTGGAGCGGGACAGTGCCCGCAGTAGTTCCAAACGCTGTTGCGCCGGTCTCACGTCGGACAAAATGAGAGGTAAATCGGAAAACAGGAGGGACTCGCCACGACGGTAGAGCAAGGGTTCGACAAGGGCGATGGTTTCGGGCGTCAGGTCGGATTCGCCAAACCACTCGGCCGTCGTCTCCGCCCGAAAACTGAACGGGGCAAAGTGTTGGGTGTTTTCACTGTAGCCCGCCATCACGCGATACAGCGATCGACGGGTCTCGGGCGACAGCTCCAGCACCACGTTTTTCGGCACGCGCAGCTCAATCCACCTCGGGGCGAAGGTCCACTTGCTTACGTCTCCCAGGAAGGCAGCCGCGGTCGGGTTCAAGTCGACCGCGGCGAGGAGTTCGCTGAGCTGCTGGCGGTCGTGGTTTACGAAACGCCAGACACTGTGGGTCACGGGCGAGGCATCGAGTGACAGCAGATCGTCCGGCGGTTCGATCACCACCGTGGTGGTCTCCAGCGTGCCCCAAGGTCCCGATTGCGAATCGACGGGGGCGGGGGGAGCGGCCTTCGGCTCAGCGGGGACGACGGGAGACGGATCAGCCGGCGGACGGCTGCCCCAGAAAAATACCAGCCACGGCATCGCCCAAATCAGGCCGATAAGTCCAAACGCTCGCCACGAAACGGGCACCACGATGGCGCGGGGCGGACGGGGGGAGCGCGAATCATTCATATGCAGTGTTCAACTAGGGGCTGCGGCATCCGCGCCAAGCCTAAGATTGACGGGATCTCAATTATTAGCGTCACCCGCGCCAGCTACCCGGGGCTAGGAGCCCCCTGCGAAGTTGTTGGTTGCGCGGGCCGCCGGCGTTGACGTGAGCAACAGGCTTGCGCCCTCCGGCGACAGCCCAATTATCCGCAGGTTTCTTGGTTTCCACCTCCACCCCCTCCTCATCCAATGCCCCAAGCCCCTCAAGTGCGCACGGAAGATGCGCTTCTCGCTGAAGCGGAATCCAGCGGCCTAGGCCGCCGTTTTGCCATCTATGCCAAGTTGTCCGGTCCCGGCTGGTTGCAGGGGGCCGTCACCTTGGGGGGCGGCAGTCTGGCGGGGGCGCTGTTTCTCGGGGTGCTGGCCGGCCCGCATCTCTTGTGGTTACAACCCTTGGCGGTGGCCTGTGGCATCACCTTGTTGGCGGCGATCACCTACGTGACCCTGTCAACGGAACGGCAGCCGGTGGCGACGATCAGTCAGAACCTCAGTCCCGTGCTCGCCTACGCCTGGATCCTCGGCACCATGGTCGCCAATATCGTGTTCTGCGTGCCGCAGTTTGCGTTGGCGACGGCGACCGTGACGCAGAACCTCATCCCCTCACTGCATACGAGCACCTCCGCGCCGTGGGGCATTGGCGTGGTCCTCGCTATCGTGGGTTTCATCGTGGTCCGGAGTTACGGCGCCGGCAGCAAGGGGATTCACCTGTTTGAGTTGGTGCTCAAAATACTGGTGGGGGTGGTCGTGCTCTCGTTTCTGGCGGTCGTGGTTTTGTTGCTCACCAGTGGTCAACTCAACCTGAAGGCCGTGCTGGCCGGATTTGTGCCCAGCATCTCACAGTTCACCGAACCCACCTCGGCGCTGGCGGCCGCCGCCGCCGCGACGGGGGAACACGAGAGAATTTGGCGGGCGATCATCGCCGACCAACAACGCGATCGCATGTTGGCCGCCGCCGGAGCGGCGGTGGGGATCAACATGACCTTCCTCCTGCCTTACACCCTGCTCAAACGGAAGTGGGGACGGCGGCACCGGGGGGTGGCGATTTTTGACCTTTCGCTCGGTTTGCTCATTCCGTTCGTGATCGCGACAAGCTGCCTGGTGATCGCAGCCGGAAGTCAGTTCTACAACCGTACCGATGATGTGCTCGCCAAAGACGGCACGGTCATCGCCAACATGGCCGGATCCTATCGGGCGTCAGCCGGTGGGTTTGTCGCTCAGCGCGCGGCCCTGATGGGCGAGGAGGCGACCCCGCTCACGGTCGAGACCTTGGCCGAACCCGACCGCCAGTTGGCCGCCATGCTGTCGTCCCGCGACGCGGGCCAACTCGCCCGCACCTTGCAACCGGTGCTGGGTGCGGCGGGGGCCAACCTGATCTTTGGCATCGGCGTTTTTGCCATGGCGGTCTCGACCATCATTATGCTGGCCCTGATGAATGCCGCGGCGCTCGGCGCGTTGTTGAAACGTCTGGAGGACCCCAAGATCTTCCTGATCGGTGCGATGATGCCGCTTATTACCGGCATCTTTGCGCCGGTGATCTGGACCGGTGCGTCGCGGGCAGCGCTCGCGATTCCCGCCAGTGTCACGGCGGTGACGCTCGGGCCCATCGCCTACTTCACGTTCCTGCTCTTGATCAACAGCAAGGGTGCCCTGGGCGCAAATCGCCCGGAAGGCGTGGCCCGGTTGATCTGGAATGTCCTCCTGCTCATCGCCACCGCGCTGGCCACCCTCGCCAGCATTTGGGCTCTGACCTCCAAGCCCGCGCCTTGGGGCAGCATTGGGATGGGTGGCCTCGTGCTTCTGGCCCTGATCGGACTCGTGGGCTACGTGCGGAACCGCAATCGCGACGCGACCACTTAGCTCAATCGACCAGCCTGGTTTGGCGGCCTCGCCGTCCCGTGGCCGTTGCATTCCGCGACCATCCGGCCCAAAGTATGGCCTCATGACATTCCGATCCGCATTTCTTATTCTAGCTCTGGCAATAGGGTGGCTGTCCGGCTGCTCCAAATCAGAACCGCAACCGGCGCAGCCAACCCCGGCGGCTGCCCCGTCCGCGGTGGCGACCACCGTGGCCGCTCCGGAAACGCCTACCGCCGCTCCAGCCATGGCGAAACTTGCGGCGACGCCCATTCAAGTGCCCGATTTGATCGAGATTTCGCCCGAGAAGTTGGCCGACATCAGCACCGGTGCGCTCACCCAACTCGGCGCGATGGCGTCGAGTTCCGACGTGTCCCTCGACCCGCAACTCGCCGCCTTGAAAAGCTCGCTCACCAAGGGAAATGCCTTGGCCGCCCTTGCGCAGTTGAAGACTCTTACCGCGGCGGCCCGGCAAATCCCCGGGGCGGATGCGGCCGTCGCTTCCACCCAACAGATGGTCACGGCCTGGGCGCTGAAACAAGGATTTGATCCCGCCACCATCGGCCCGCTGCTGGGCTCGCTGCAGGCGGCCGACTTCGGGCGACTGGCCGCGCAGGCCTCCGCGCTCATTGGCACCGGCAATCTCACCGACCAGCAAGTGGAGTTGATCAACGGGGTGCTGGCGAACTACGGCATCGACGCCAAGGCGACGGAAGTCATCAACAACGTCAAAGGCATGTTCGATCGCTAGGAAGGGTTGGGGAAAGAATAGGACCCGGCAGACCCTGTGTGGGGTTCGAGGTCAGTCGCCGGTAGGATGAAACCGGGCTATGTCGAGCGAAGCCCCTACCTGGCCAACGTCCTTCACCTACAGGCTCAACCCGTTCGGCGCCGTCTGGGAAATCCAACCTAGTCGGCCTGACGACTGCTGAGTCGAATCCCGTCGGCCTCAATGCGGATTTTGCGTTCGCGAAATAGGCCGCCGATGGCCTGTTTGAACGCCTTTTTGCTGACTCCGAATTCCCGCTGAATCTCGGCGGGCGGGCTCTTGTCATGATAGGGCAGGAAGCCATCGGCGCTGCGTTTGAGCAATTGGTGGATCCGATCGGCGAGCGGTTCGATGCGCTGGTAGCCCGCCTCGTGCACGGTCAGATCAATCTTTCCATCGAAACGCTCCCGACCGATGAAACCTCGTAGTTGATCGCCGATGGTGAGCGGCTCCGGCAGATCGGAACGGTAGAGCAGGCCCGTGTGGGTTTGATCGACGATCGCTTTGTAACCCAGCGGAGTTTCCCCAAAAACCAGCAAATTCACGGCCTGCCCGGAAGCAAACTCCGGCTCGGTGCCGTCGAGGTGGCGATCGATACGGGCGGTGGCCACGACCCGGTCCGTGCGCTCGTCGAGCCGCACCAGCACCACCACCTTCGCCCCCACGGCAACCTCGCCAGCCCACTCGCGGTTGGGGAGCAGCAAGTCTTTGTCCAGCCCCCAGTCCAAAAACGCCCCCATGCGCGGATTGATGCTCACCACCTCCAACGCTGCGAAATCGCCCACCTGGGCCAACGGCCGTTTGGTGGTGGCGACCAAACGATCCTCCGAGTCGCGATAGACGAAGGCATCAATCACGCCGCCCGGCACCATGAGGGGCGTGCAGTATTGGTTGGGCAGAAGGATTTGGCCCATATCTTCGCCATCGAGATAAATGCCAGGCGAAGCCTTGTGGAGGATGGTTAGGAGATTGGTTTCACCGACGTAGGGCATAAACGACAAACCCTAGCCCCTCCCTTCCCAATCTGAAACGCTAAAAAAACTTCCCGCGCGGGACCGGTTTCGAGCTCGCTTCATCCCTCGGTGCGCCCGCGCCATCTGTTTTCTCAACCCCAATCGTAAATCGTGATTCTGAATTCGAACTGGCGGAGAGGGAGGGAGTTGGTGGACCTGGCGGTCCAGTGCTGCGCACTCGCCCTGCAGGCGCCCCTTCTTCGCTTCGCTTCGTCGAACCCTGAGGGTTCTCATCCCTCTGTACGCCCGCGCCATCTGTTTTCTCAACCCCAATCGTAATTCGTAAATCGTGATTCTGAATTCGAACTGGCGGAGAGGGAGGGATTCGAACCCCCGGAACCTTGCGGCTCAGCGGTTTTCAAGACCGCCGCAATCGACCACTCTGCCACCTCTCCGGTTGCAGGCGTCCCACCTTTCGGCCTCCACAGAGCTTGTCGAGTATTTCTGTGAGGGTGCCGGTAGGGCTGACAGGAAATTGCGTCCGCCGACAGCGCCCGGTGAGCAGTTGAAGCCAAAGTAACCTATTAGGTTACTTTGGCTTAAGCGGCCCAGGCGAAAGTTAGCGTGGATTTTTGGGCGGTGTGGTTTAAGTCGGCGTTACTCCGGAAAAGAATGCCGGGGTCTTCGAAGTCCCGGCTGATGTATGGGACGCGGTGCCTGAGAGGGGCGGGGCGGGGCTTCGGCTCAGGGGGGGGAAGCCGGGTCAGCGAAAGACGCGTTGGGCGAAGTGGTAGAGGTTACTGCCCCAAGTGTCGCCGTCGTGGCCGTGGTCATCGATATTCCAAATGTGCGGCACTCCGTTTTCCTGCAGGTAGCGGTGGACGCGCTGCGAGACGTTAATGAGGCCATCCTGATTGCCACAGGAGAGGTAGAGCAACTTGAGTTGCTCCCGGGTGGCCGCAGGGTCGGGCACCAGGTCAGCGGGAGCCTTGGTGTTCGGAGCGGAGGAGAAGGCGCCGATCCACGGGAAAATATCGAGGTGGGCGAGACCGAAGTTGAGCGTCTGGCCTCCTCCCATCGACAAGCCGACGAGGGCTCGATGGGGGGCGTCGCGTCGCGCCGCGTAGTGGTCCTCGATGGCGGGAATCAGGTGGTAGATGAGGTCGTATTCGAAGGCGGCAAACGCGGCCGCAGCCGTCGGATTGAAGGGGTTGTCCGGGATGGAGTCATCGGCCATGGCGCGACCGTTGGGGAAGACCGCAATCATCGGCACGGCGTCGCCGGCCGCGATGAGGTTGTCGAGAATGACGTGTCCCTTCACGTAGCCGGTCCATTCATGATGATCGCCGCCGATACCGTGCAGAATGTAAGTGACCGGGTAGGTCTGATCGGTGGGGTAACCGGGCGGCAGGTAAACGTGGGCCGATCGGGTGGTGCCAGTGATGTTGGAATCGTATTCGAATAGTTCGAGCGTGCCGCGCAGTCCGGTCGCGGGCAACTCGCGGTAGCCGGGCGGGGGCTCAGGAAATGCGCGCACGTCGTCAGGGGCCAACTCGATGGGGCGGGCAAAGTTGGCGCGGGCGCGCTCGGGGGTGACGTCGGCGGGATCCTCTTGGGCGGGCAACGCGGCGGTGAGCAAGGCGAAGAGGGTGAGCGTGAAGCGGGATGGGGTCATCTTATGAGGAGACTGTGCACCGACGGGGGTTTAGTTTGAGGGGGTGGGAAACGCCGTGCGTTGCCCGGCACTGAGCGTGAGTTCGGTGGTGCGGCCGTCGGGCGTGCGAACCACGAACTGACCGCTGCGAATCGCGGTGAACCATGCTTGGGTGAGGCGACCGTCCTGCCAGGTCAGATCGACGGTGAGGCCGCCGCGAGCGCGCAGCCCGCGGACCGAGCCGGTCGGCCAGGCGGCGGGAAGGGCGGGCAGGAGTTGGATGCGACCTCCATGGGATTGCAGCAGCATTTCGGCAATACCGGCCGTGCCGCCGAAGTTGCCGTCGATTTGAAAAGGAGGGTGGGCGTCAAAAAGATTTGGATACGAGCGCTCCGGTCGGAGCAGCAGTTTGAGGATGTCCATGGCGCGCTCGGGCTCGTGCAGGCGGGCCCAGAGGTTCAGGCGCCATCCGATGGCCCAGCCGGTGGCGTCGTCCCCGCGCAGTTCCAGCGAACGGCCGGCGGCCTGGGCAAGGTCGGGGGTGGTGAGCACGTCGATTTGGTCGCTGGGGTAAAGTCCATAGAGGTGGGAAACATGGCGATGATGGGGTTCGGGGGCCTGATCGTCCCAGTCCTCCAGCCATTCCTGCAATTGGCCTTGCGCCCCAATTTGGTGGGGAGGCAGGCGATCACGCGCGGCGGCGAGTCGGTCGCGAAGGTCCGCGTCTTGCTCCAGAATCTCGGCCGCAGCGATGCAGGCGTCGAAGAGGTCGCGGAGTAATTGCGTGTCCATGGCCGGACCGGCGACGATGGAGACGCCGGGCTGGTGGGCGTTTTCGGGTGAGATCGAGGGACTGGTGACCAACCAGCCGTGGGTGGGCTCTTCGACCAGGGTATCGAGGAAAAACTGGGCGGAGCCCCGCATCAGTGGATAGGCGCGGGCGAGGAAGTCGCGGTCGAGCGAGTACTGGTAGTGTTCCCACAGGTGTTGGCAAAGCCACGCCCCGGCGGTGGGCCACATGCCCCAATGCGCACCGTCGACGGGCGCGGTGGCGCGCCAAAGATCGGTGTTGTGGTGGACCACCCAACCGGAGGCGCCGTAGTGATCACCAGCCATCTTGGCGCCCGTGACACTGAGGTCTTCGATCAGGTCGAACAAGGGCTCACTCAGTTCGGGCAGGTGAGTGAGCTCAGCCGGCCAGTAGTTCATCTGCGCATTGATGTTGAGGGTGTATTTGCTCTGCCACGGCGGGTTGAGGCTGTCGTTCCAGATCCCTTGCAGGTTGGCGGGCTGGCTGTGGGGACGGGAACTGCTGATGAGCAGATAACGACCGTATTGAAGGTACAGGGCGGCCAGGGCGGGATCGTTGCCGGAGGCGAAGCGCCGCACGCGTTCGTCGGTGGTCAGGTCGGCGGCGGGCGTGCGGCCGAGGTCGATCGAAACGCGCCGAAACAGACGCTGGTGTTCGGCCGTGTGAGCGGCGAGGAGGTCGGCGTAGGATTTGGCGGAAGCATCGTCCAAGGTGGCGGCACTGCGCGCGACGGGGTCCCCACTCACGTCGTCGTAGTGGTTGAAGCTCGTGGCGGCGGAGATGAGGATGAGGGCCGAACTCGCGCCGCGGATGTGCAGGTGCTGACCGTCATCGTCCAAGGTGCCGCCTTCCAGCATCACGCGGGCCCGGGCCTGAAAAGTGAGCGCTCCCGGGATCCCGGCGAAGCCGCCATTGCGCCCGGTCAAAGTCAACGTATGGCCATCGACGGTGTGGCTGGGGGCCATCTGGGGGCTTTGAAAACCGAGGGCAAAATTGAGTTCTCCGGGGTTGTTTCCGCTACGGGCGGTGAGGCGCACGACGATGACTTCGTCGACTGGACTGGCAAAAACCTCCCGGGTGTAGTGGGTGGCCCAGTCGCCACCGCCGATGGTGTATGTGGTCGTGGCGACGGCGGTATCGAGGTTGAGTTCGCGGCGATAACCGGTGGCGGCGTCGCCGCCGGAAAAAGAGAACAGAAGATCGCCGATCGTCTGATAAGGCATCTGGATGCGCGGTTGCCCCAGCAGGGTCGTGTCGGCTAGTTTTTGGGCAGCAGCGAAGTCGCCTTGCGCGATCAGGGCGCGGACCTCGGGCAGGTGGGTGAGGGCATCGGGATTGGCCGGATCATAGGGACCGCCGGCCCAGAGGGTGTCCTCATTGAGTTGCAGGCGTTCCTGATGGATCCCGCCGAAGACCATGGCCCCGAGACGACCGTTCCCTACCGGGAGGGCCTCCACCCACTCGGCGGCGGGACGATCATAGTGGAGCACCGGGGGCTCGGTGGCCGAAAGAACGGCTGAACCAACCAACAGGCTGAAAAAGGGAATGAGGCGAAGGCGCATGATGGAGTGGGTTTTTTGGGCTGACGTCCTGAATGGGAGGCAGCGGGCGGGGGGACGACCCGATCGGGTCGCCGCAGGGGAGGGCATCCGAAGATCAGGCGAAGACGGGAGTCAAAATTCAGGGGATGTCCCGGGCGAACAAATTGGTTCGTGTTCTAACTTAAGCCAGTAGCGGACGATCATCGGCCGACCGACGACGCACCCCATAGTCGGATCGAGGGACGAGGCGGCGGGTATCGGCGGATGTGGTGTCCGTTCCAACCGGGCGGAAAGAAATTGCCGCAGTCCACCGTTCCACCCGTGCTAGCGCAGAATGGAAACTTCGCTCAAGCACCTGATTGTCGATGGAAACAACGTGGGCCGCGCGTGGGGCGACACGGGCAAACTCTGGCGTAAGAATGCCGACGCGGCTCGCGCCTTGGTGGTGGAACGCACCCGTATCTGGCATGATGCAATGGCATGGCGGGTCTCGGTGGTGTTTGATGGGCGGGGGGCGGAGTTGAGTATTTCCAAGCCCGCCGGCGAGAGCACTTTTCTGGTGGCTTACTCGCCTTCGGGGGTGACGGCGGACACCGTGATTGAGCAGTGGGTGAGTCATTCCCGAAACGCGGGTGACTGCGTCGTAGTCACCGCGGACCGGGCGCTTCGCGACACCGTGAGTGCGATGGGCGCCGAGACCATTGGCTCGCAGACGCTACGGGAGTGGATTCAGCGGGCGGAAGACAGTGCTCAACGCAGGATTGAAAGGTTGCGGGCGAACCCCTAGACCGGTCGGCGTGTCAATCCGCATGCCACAGGTTGAAGAAGTGCAGGGGCTTTATGGGCCCTTTCAGTTCCCCGAGCTGCTCTTGCAACGGATCTGGGCGGAGCAGTCCTTCAGCCGAACCGATTTGCGGACGGAGCAGGGGGAGCGGATCAAGATCAGCCGACCCGGGCGCTGGAACCGCCAGGGCGGACCCGATTTCCGCGAAGCGGCGGTGGAGATAGGGGGCAAGCTCCGGCAGGGAGACATCGAGTTGCATCTCCGAGAACCCGATTGGACGGCGCACCAGCACGCCCAGGATCCGGCGTTCAACGGGGTGGTGCTGCACGTGGTGCTCTTCCCCCCTTCCCGCCCGACCTCGTCGGGAGCCGGGCGCCGTCCGATCCCGGTGCTGACGCTGCTCCCTCACTTATGGTATGACCTTGAGGAGTATGCGGCCGATGCCGCCGTCTCGTCCATCGCGCAGCGGCCGGCCGATCGTTTGGCCCAGATTTGGCGGGAGCTTAGTGGCGCACAGGTGCGGCAAAAGATTGGGGAGGAGGCCCGTCGCCGGTGGCAGCTCAAGGTTTATTACGCGGCCCAGCGGATCAAAAAATTGGGTTGGTCGGCTGCCTGCCACCACACCGCCCTCGAGATTCTGGGCTACCGGTTCAATCGTGTTCCCATGTTGGCGGTGGCGACGCATTGGCCTTTGGCGGAGGTGGCGGAACAGGACGGCACCAGCCTGGACGCAGTCTGAGTCAGGTAGTCCGAGCAGTGGCAACTCGGCAGGGCACAGCCAGCAGACCATCCCCGCCGGCGGTTGGCGGCCTACGCCCGGTGGGTGCAGCGTGGTGGCGATTGGCCCACGACACTGGAGGCGGTGGCTCGGGCCTGGCCGGCGCTCCCCGCGGGGCTGTCTCCGCAGTCAGATATCGCCGACCTGCGCCGAAGTCTCGGCCTGAAAACTCATTGGCAACGGGTGATGGCAGCGCTGGGGGTGGTGGGAGCCGTGCCGCAACCGCGGGCCGATAACCTTTGGGGCGACGGGTTGTTGCCGCTGTTGGCCAGCGGTGGGACCGAGGATGAGGCCACCGCCTTTTTATGGTGGTTTAGCAGTTGGCCGGGGGATCAGGCGGCGAATTTGTCCCGAGCGGCGCGGGTCGCGGGAATCGCGGATGGTCGAAAAAATCCCTTGGCGTGGGGGCATGTGCAGGGCCTGATCGGCCAACAACTCGCCGCCGAAGACGGGTCGGGGAGGGGGACTTGACAAGGGTTTTGGCGGAACGATAACGTCTCCCTTCACATTTTCAGTTCACACGTCTGAAGGTGGGCCTATGGCCCGCCTTTTTTTACCACTATTTTTCCGCACCGTCCCCCACCTATGAGCAGCGAAATTCTTACCGTCCTCGAATACATGGAGAAGGAGAAGGGCATTGAACGCGCCGACATGATCTCGACCATCGTCAATGCCATCAAGACCGCCGCCCAAAAAGGCGTGAATTCCGGGCAGGAACTCAAGATCGAGATCGATCCCAAAAACGGGAAACTCCACGCCTGGTCATTGCTAAAGGTGGTGGACTCGGTCAGCGACCCCAAGACCGAGATCCACATCGAAAAGGCCGGCGTCCTCCAGCCGGGGATCATGCTCGGTGAGTTCATCGAGAAGGAAATTGATCCGGCCTATCTGGGCCGCATCGCCGCGCAAACCGCCCGTCAGGCGATCATGCAAAAATTGCGGCAGTTCGAGAAGGATCGGATCTACGACGACTTCAAGGACATGGTCGGCAACATCGTGACCGGCACGGTGCGTCGCCGGGAACGTAACGACATCTACGTCGACATCGGCAAGGCCGAGGCGCTGCTGATGGGCCGCGAGCAAGTCCCGGGAGAGGAATACCAACCGGGTGATCGCATCCGCTGTCTGTTGTCCGAGATTGCCAGCACGCCCCGGGGACCTGAATTGCTGTTGACCCGATCCAGCCCCCGTTTCGTGCGCCGGTTATTTGAACTCGAGGTGACGGAAATCGCGGACGGTACAGTGCAGATTGAGGCGTTCGCGCGGGAGCCGGGTTACCGAACCAAGATGGCGGTGATTTCCAAAGATCCCAAGGTTGATCCTGTGGGAGCCTGCGTCGGCGCCCGGGGCGCCCGGGTAAAGTCGATCGTGCGGGAACTCAACGGCGAAAAAATCGACATCATCAACTATTTTGCCGATCCCGAACAGATGATCTACGAGGCGCTCAAGCCGGCCGTGCCGCGCGAGGTTATCATCGACCAGCGCAACCGTCGTATCCAGCTGTTGGTGGCCGAGGATGACCTCGCCATCGCCATTGGTCGCAAAGGGCAAAACGCGCGCCTCACCTCCCGCCTTATCGGTTGGAAAATCGACATCGAGGAGTGGAAGGAACAGACGGTGGACGCCCAAGACGAAGCCACCAAGCGGCTGGTGGCCTCGCTGCAGATCGACGATGCCCTCGCGGGCCGTTTGATCACCGCCGGTTTTGTTTCTCTCGAGATCTTCGAGGGCGTCGAAGCCGACGATTTGGTCGACTCCGGGTTTACGCCGGAGGAGTCAGCCGCCATTCTCGCCAAAGTTTCTGCCGCTCGCGGCTAACCTCTGATTCGCCCAGCCCGCCACCTGACCGCCTGCCTTAATACTGCCTGATGAGCATCCGCATTCACGAACTCGCCAAGAAAATCGGCATGGACAACAAGTCCCTGCTCACCCTCCTCAAGGAGCGGAACTTTGACGTGAAGACGGCGTCCAGCACGATCGATAACATATCGGCCGAGGCCCTGCAGGATGAGTTCGCCCAACCGGACCCGGCGCCGGTCGAGCCCGCGGCACCGGTCGCCGCGGAAAAATCGGTGGCTCCGGCCCCGCCGGCGGCACCGGGCACGCCTCCCCAAGTCAATCTGCCGGCGGGAGTCTTTGTGAAGAGCACGCAGGATCTGGAACGCGAGAAAGCGGAAAAAGCCGCAGCTCTGGCGGCCCAAAAGCCGCCGCCGCCACCGCCGACAAGGCGGCCTCGGCTCCGCCCCGCCGCCACCGCCTCCCGCCGCCGCGCCGCCCCACCGCCCCGGCGGCCAGTTCCTCTCCCGCGCCGGTCACCATGCCGTCAACCCTCCGGCTTCCGCCCCGCGCCCGCTCCGGCTCCGCGGCCACCCTCGAGTCCTCCCCCCCCGCCGCCTCCCTCCAAAGGACCGGCTCGACCGACCGCGGTCCCGGAGACTCCGGCTCCGATCTCTCCCCCGGCGGATACCGGCGACATTCGGACCATCCAAATCAAACCCCCGATCATCGTGCGTGAATTCGCGGTTCTGCTGGGGCTCAAGCCCTTCAAGCTCATCTCCGAGCTGATGGAGCAAGGGATCTTTGCTTCGATGAATCAAACCATCGAAGAGCAGGTGGCCTCTGATCTGGCGGCCAAGCACAACATCATTCTCGACATCAAACACCGGGGGGACCCTCAACCGGTGGCGGTGAAGTCGGTCGAAGACCGCAAGGCCGAAGCCGAGCTGCACGATGCGGAGGAAGAGGAGCGCAATCTGGAGTCGCGCCCGCCGGTGGTCTGTATCCTCGGCCACGTCGACCACGGTAAAACCTCCCTGCTCGATACCATTCGCAAGGCCAATGTGGTCTCCGGCGAAGCGGGGGGCATCACCCAGCACATCGGGGCCTACCAGGTCACGTCGGGCGCGCAACGTATCACGTTTCTAGATACACCCGGTCATTCCGCCTTCAATAAAATGCGCGCCCGGGGCGCGCAGGTCACCGACGTCGCCATTCTGGTGGTCGCGGCAGATGACGGGTTCATGCCGCAGACCGACGAAGCCCTCAAATACATCAAGGAGGCGGGAGTCACCCTGATTGTGGCGGTCAACAAGATGGACGTGCCGGGCGCCAACCTCGATCAGGTCAAAACCCAGATGCAACAGCGCGACATCGCCTCGGAAGACTGGGGGGGCGAGACCATCACCGTCCCGGTGTCAGCCATCAAGGGCGACGGCATCGATGAGTTGCTCGAAATGATCGCGTTGCAGTCCGAGGTGCTGGAGCTCAAAGCCAATGCCAAGGCCGAGGCCTCCGGCGTGGTGGTCGAGTCGCAGATGGAAGTGGGGCGCGGAGCGATGGCTACGGTTATCGTCCAACGAGGCACCCTGAAAGTCGGCGACGCCATCGTGTGTGGCAGGCAATGGGCCAAGGTCCGCGCCATGTTCGATGACCAAGGCAAGAACGTGAAATCGGCGCCGCCGTCGACCCCGGTCCGCGTGATCGGCTGGTCGGGGCCGCCCGACAGCGGTGCGACCTTCAAAGCAGTCAAGAATGCCCGCGAGGCGGAGACCCTGGCCGAAGAGGTTGCCGACACCCTCAAAAAGACCATTTCGACCCAAGCGGCTGAACCCAAGGAGGTCTCGGTCGAGGCCCTCTTCGCCAATATCGCCGCCACCCAAGCAAAGACCCTCAAGCTCATCATCAAGAGTGACGTATATGGTTCCGCCGAGGCAGTGCGCGGCATGATTGAAGGGATCAAGAGCGAAAAGGTTTCCACGGAGATTGTCGCCAACGATGTGGGTTTGGTGACCAAGAACGACGTGCAACGGGCCAGTGCGGCCGGTGCCACCATTCTCGCCTTCAACAGCAAGCTGGAAAACGGGGTCAACCCGCTCGCCAAGCACCACGGGGTCAATATTGAATCCTTTTCCATCATTTACCAACTCACCGATCGGGTGAAGGAGATGATGGCCGACCTGCTCGATCCGGATACCAAGGAGGTTAAACTCGGCGCCGCTGAGGTGCGGGAAGTTTTCCCGCTGGCCAAAGGCTTTGTCGCCGGCTGTCTGGTCACCGAAGGCAAGATCATCCGCAACGCCGCCGCCCGGGTGCGGCGCGGCAAGGACTCGGTTTACGAAGGCAAGGTCAACACGCTCAAGCGGTTCAAGGACGACGCCAACGAGATCCGTGCCGGATTGGAATGCGGCATCAAGATCGATGATTTCAACGGCTACGAAAAGGGCGACGTGATCGAGATCTTCGAACTGCAACAAGTTCGCGCGTCGCTCTGATCGCGTCGCGACGGAGACCTATGTCAAACCGCACGATCCGCATCGCTGAGTTGGTCCAGCGCGAGCTGGGTGCCTACCTGCATACCCGCTACCAGCAGGAGGCGGTGGCCATCACGGTGGCGGGGGTGCGCGTCGCCCCGGATCTTAAGACGGGTAAAATCTTTTTTTCCATTTTGGGCCCGGAAGAGACGGTGCAGGATCGTTTTCAGTGGCTGCGCCGCAAACGCGGGGAGATCCGCCGCGAGTTGGCCCAACGCATTCAGATCAAACACGCCCCCGACTGGGTGTTCTTGATGGACGAGACCGTGGATCGAGGGAACCGGGTGTTGGATATTCTTGACCGCATTGATCAGGAGTCCGGTTCCTCCGGTGGGGCGGAGGAGGCCTCCAAGTGAGCGAGCGGTTTTCGGCGCCGACCATGGTGGCGGGGTTTCGGGGCCTGCTGGAAGCCATCGCCGGGCGGCCCGTGGCGGTGGTGGGGCACGCCCGACCCGACGGAGATTGCATCGGTTCGCAAGTTGCCTTGGCCCGGGTGCTCCGCACGCAAGGTTTCACCGCCCGCTGTGTGAATGCTGATCCCGTGCCCCGGCGGTTGGGCTTTGCGGCCGTGGAGGAGGACTTCACCACGGTCGATGGTCTGGCGGAATTTGAGGGCGTGGCGATTTACGTCGATTGCGCGGATCACGACCGGCCGGGTCCGCGCCTCCGGGAGCGATTTCCCACCGTGTTGGGGAACATTGATCACCACGTATCCAATTCCCTTTATGCGAGGCACAATTGCGTCTCCTCCAGCGCGGCTGCCACCTGCGAAATTCTGGGCGCCCTGTTCCTCGATGAAGATCTCCCCATCGATGCGCTCACTGCGCAGGCCTTGTATGCGGGCATTGTGACTGACACGGGACAATTCCGCTTTGCCTCGACCACACGAGTGACCTTTCAAATCACGGCCGAATTGATGGCCCGGGGGGCCAATCCGGTCGATGCGGGGTTTCAGCTCTACGAGCGGGAGCCCTTGGGGAAGATGCAGCTGCTGCAGCGCTTTCTGGCCTCGTTTGAAATGCACGCCGACAACCGCATCTGCATCGGCACACTGGCCGACGGGGTGTTTGCCGAAACGGGAACTTCGCATGAGGACACCGAGGGATTGGTCGATTATGCCCGGGCCATCGATGGCGTGGAAATCGGCGGGTTGATCGAGGAACTGCCGGGTGGGATCAAGGCGAGTCTCCGTTCCAATGATCCGGTTTTTCGGGTGGACCAATTGGCCGCTCAGTTCGGGGGCGGGGGGCACGCCTGTGCGGCGGGCTTGAATGTTCCGGGAATGGCCGCGAGTGAGTTCCGGTGCAAACTGGTGCAGGCGCTGGAGCAGCGGCTGGCCGAAGTCGATGCCGTCCGGAAAAGTTGAATCATGCTGGCACAACGTAAGGAAGTAGAGGGCGTCCTGTTGGTGGACAAACCCACCGATCACACCTCGCACGACGTGGTCGCGCGGTTGCGGGGCAAACTGAAGATGAAGCGGATCGGCCATGCCGGCACGCTGGATCCCTCGGCCACCGGGCTGCTCGTCATGCTCGTCGGCAAGGCCACCAAGGTGTCGCAATACCTGATGAGCACCGAAAAGGAATATACGGGCACCATCAAACTGGGCGAGGTCACCAACACCCAGGATGCCGATGGCGAGGTGCTGGAAACCCGACCGGTGCCGCCGCTTTCCCGCGACCAGATCGAGGAGGCTGTGCTGGGATTCAAGGGGGACCAGTATCAAATTCCGCCGATGTATTCGGCGGTGAAGATCGACGGCGTGCCCCTCTACAAAAAGGCCCGCCAAGGCGAGGAGGTGGAACGCGAACCCCGGTTTATTCGGGTCATGCAATATGACGTGACCCGATGGGAATCACCGGAGTTGGATTTTTTGGTACGCAGCAGCAAGGGCACCTACGTGCGCACCCTCGCGCACGATTTGGGGACCAAACTGGGTTGTGGAGCTCACCTAAAACAACTGCGGCGGACGGCCGCGGGCGACCTGCGCATTGAACAAGCCACGACCTTGGAAGAGTTGTTAAGTCTGCCGTTGCCGGAGCTCCACGCCAAGCTCCTGCCGGTGCATCAGGTGGCGCCTCGGATCGCGCTGTGAAGGTATCGGGAAAGCACCTTCCGCAGCTGGCCGTTGCCGCGCAGCACCTGCCGGGCGGGCCCCTGCACCTGGCGGTGGGCATGTTTGATGGCGTGCATCTCGGCCATCGTGCGGTGCTGGAAGCCGCGGTCGCATCGGCCCGGCGGAGTGGGGGCGCGGCGGCAGCGCTGACCTTTGATCCCCACCCGAGCCGCTTGCTCAATCCCGCGCGAGCGGTGAACTTGATCCAGCCCGTCGACACTAAAGTGGAGCGGTTGTTGATGGCGGGTTTGGACGGAGTGATCACCGAAGCTTTTACCCGGGAATTTGCGGCGGTGGAAGCGGATGACTTTGTGGATCACCTGCGCGGCTTCCTTCCCAATCTCACGGCGATTTACGTCGGTGAGAACTGGCGCTTCGGCCGCGGCCGCCGCGGGGATGTCGCTCTGCTTATGCAGCGCGCCCACCGGGCCGGTCTGCAGGTGTTCAGCGCACCCCGGGTGAATTTGGACGGGGAACCAATCAGCAGCGACGGAACCCTGGAGCGGGCAGGGAAATTGAGCGGGCCAACGCGTTGTTGGGTACCCCTACCGGAGCTCGGGCGAGGTCGTCGCGGGTCGGCGTTTGGGCCGGCAGTTCGGGTTTCCGACGCTCAATCTGCCGTGGGCTCCCGAGTGTCCGCCGAAGTTTGGCGTCTACGCCGTGCGGGCTTGGGAGCGAGGACAGGACCAAGCATGGGAAGGCGTGGCCAACTACGGAGTCCGTCCGACCGTGGAAACGGAAAGCGGCGCTCATCCGCAGTTGGAAGTGCACCTGTTTGAGACCCCGACCTTCACCGCCGGGGCCGAGTTGGACGTGGATTGGTGCACCTATCTGCGCAGCGAGAAGCGTTTTGATTCGGTGGACGCCCTCCGCGACCAAATTACGGTGGACCGGGGTGCCGCCCGGTTATGGTTTGACGGGTGAGGCTTCACCGTCGGCCCTGCCGTGCGTTGTGCTGGGGGCGGGGCGGGTTTGTCGGTCTGCTCCAACGCAATGGATTGTAAGCCATGCCCTTGGGGAAAACTGGTGGACCCTACAGAACTCGAATCTGTGACCTCTTCCATGTCAAGGAAGCGCTCTAACCAACTGAGCTAAGGGTCCGTAATAACCAGAGCCGGAGAGTAAGCAGAATCGGTTGTCGGGGGGGCAACAAAAATTTACGGCGGAATTTAGGCGGATTGGTGTTCGGTTTTTGGCTCCATTGAAATTGAAACCAGCTTGATCCCGTCGCAGCGCTGGCGCTCACTGTCGCCAACCTATGCTGCAAACCCTGGCCATTCGAAATCTTGCGCTGTTGGAGTCGGTGTCGTTGGAGTTCGAGGCCGGATTCACGGCGGTCACCGGCGAAACGGGGGCCGGCAAGAGCGTGTTGTTGGGGGCGCTGAGTTTGCTGGCGGGAGCCCGGGTCGACAAGACGATCATCCGGCAAAAGGAAGACGCCTGTGAGGTTGAGGCGGCGCTCTGGTTCAAGGACAGCACTCGAGTTGACCGGCTCCTGGATGAACTCGATCTGCCGCCGTGTGAGGACGGCTTGATGGTGCTGAAGCGCCGACTGTCGCGGACTCGCGCGCCGCGAATCAGCGTGAATGGGAGTCTGACGACCCTGACGACCCTACAGCAGATCGGGGAAGAATGGATCGATTTTCATGGCCCCAGCGAACCGCGGCGGTTGCTCAAGTCGGCCTGTCAATTGGAGTTGTTGGACCTCTATGCCCAGTCCGATGCGGAGCGGGAGGCCTACGATCGGGCTTATGCGGAGTGGCGGGAGCTGGGCCGGGAGCGGGAGCGGTTGGTGGCCCAGGATCGTTTATCGCCGGACCAGATTGATTTCCTGACCCAACAATTGGCGGAGCTCGATGCGTTGGACCTGACGCCGGAGGCCATTGAAGCGTTGGAGCGGGACTTCAATCGCATCAGCCGGGCGCAGGAGATGCTGAGCCTTGCGACGGAGTTGGAGCAGGGATTGAACGGGGAGGGCGGGGTCGGAGAACAGCTGGCGCTTTTACTGCGGAGTGGGCGCGAGTTGGGGGAACTCGACGGAGAGGCGCAGGGGCTGGCGGAGCGCCTGCGCGCCTTGGGCATTGAAGTGGCGGATCTGGCCGCGGAATACGCGACCCTCGGGAGTGACCTGCAATTTGAGCCCGAGGAGGTGGAGTCTCTCTCGCAACGGATGGATGCGTGGATGGACGCCAAGCGCAGTTTTGGCCGGGACCCGGTGGTGGTGGCGCGGGAGCGGGAGGAACTGCGATTGCGCCTGTCCGCGCAAGGTGACATTGAAGGCACCCTGGCCAAGCTGGATCATCGGATTCAAACTGCCCACGCCAAAGCGGCGACGGCGGCAGCCGCGCTGCGTCAGGCCCGGGAGCAGGCGGCCAAATCGCTGGCCAAGGTTACCGCCACCTCCATTGCCCAGTTAGGCTTCAAAAAGGCGGAGTTCCTCATCGAATTGCACTCCTTGGCGGAATTGGGACCGACGGGAGATTGCACGGTGGAGTTCATGTTCTCCCCCAATGTCGGCGAGGACGTGCAACCCCTGAACCGCATTGCCTCCAGTGGCGAGCTGGCGCGAGTGATGTTGGCACTCAAGACCGTGCTGGCCGAAATCGATGCCGTGCCGGTGTTGGTGTTTGATGAAGTTGACGCCAACGTCGGGGGCGAAATTGGTCGGGTGGTCGGAGAAAAAATGGCGGCAATCGGGCGCAATCACCAAGTCATTTGCGTGACGCATTTGCCACAGGTGGCCGCGCAGGGGGTCGGTCATTTGGTGGTCGAAAAAGACCAGTCCAAAGATCGGGTGGAAGTCACGATCCGGGGCATCCATGATCAACCCGAGCTCCGGGTGGACGAGCTCGCCCGCATGTTGGGGGATCGCAAAGCGACCAGTGCCCGGGCGCACGCGACGGAACTGCTGGAGTCGAGCCCGGTGGCGGAGGCGTGACGTTTCACGTTCAATTCCACGCGGGCGCTTTTCGATTCCGTAGGTGACCGGGTCGCGCTAGGCTGCGAGTCTTATGAAAACACTGCGTCGCGCGTTAGGCTATGGGTTGTTGAGTGGATTGGGGCTGGCCGTGAGTTTGCCAGCCGAACCGGGAGACGAAGACCTGCGGCGGGGCCGGAATTTCATTCCGACGGAAGTCTATTCACTGGAGCAGGATCGCGAGGTGTTGGCGGCCTTTGCGGGCCTGCGGGTAGCGGATGTCAGCGATGGTTTGGATGCCGTGGGGATGATGGGCAACATGTTGGTGGATCCCGCCATTCACCCCCTGTGGAAGGACCCCAAGGAGTATCGGCATCGCATCATTGGGATAGCGGTCACGGCGCGTTATGTCCCCAGCAATGAGCCCCTGCCGGGCGTGTTGCCGGAGGCGGAGTTCGATTCCTGGGTGGGAAACTTCTATAACGAAAAATCGTCCGAGCCGTTCTTGGAGCTTCTGCGGGAGGGCAGCGTGCTGGTGATTGATGACGCGGACACCGATGTCGGGTCGATCGGTTCGGCCAATATCCTGATCTGGAAACGGGCGGGCGCAGTGGGCGTGATCACGGACAGCACGTCGCGAGATACGGATGAGATCATTACCCAACAGGTTCCCCTTTATTACAAAGGGCCGGGTCGGGGCATCCGCCCGGGGCGCAATGAAATCGAATCCGTCAACCGGCCGATCGTTTTGGGCGACGTGCAGGTGCGGCCCGGGGATGTCGTTGTCGCCGATGGTGATGGCGTGGTGGTGGTCCCGCGGGAAGTCGCTTTCGCGGTGGCGGCCTACGCTCACAAGATAATCGCCGGCGACAAGGCGGCGCGGCGCGACCTCTACGAAAACATGGGGCTGCCCGACGATGCTTCGGTGCGCTAGTCGGCCGGTCGCGCAGCGGCGCACCGCGGTTTCGACCTTGCCGCGTCCGGGAGTGACCTCACGTTTCAGCGGATGAAGTTTTGGAAACCGATTGCAGCCGGATTCGTTTTTAGTGCTCTCGCTGCCGCCATGGGGGCCACCCCGCTGCGGGTGCTGTTTTTTAGCAAGTCATCGGGGTGGGAGCACGACGTGATCAAGCGAGCGGAAGACGGGGGCATGAGCTATGCGGAGAAGGTGTTGGCGCGGTTGGGCACAGGGCACGACCTGGCCTTCACTTTCAGCAAGGATGGCAGCAGATTTTCAGCGAGGTATCTGACCGACTTCGACGTCGTTTTCTTTTACACCAGCGGCAACCTTCAGATGCCGGGAACCGACGGGAACCCCACGATGTCCGCCGCGGGCAAAGCTGCGCTGCTGGATTGGGTCGCGCAGGGCGGGGGCTTCGTGGCGGTGCATGCGGGCAGTGATTGTTTCCACACTTACGAGGCCTTTGACGGGAATCCGCCGAAGGACCAACGCGGCAACCGTTACCGGCTGCTGGGTGAAGCCTCTGATCCCTACATCAAGATGCTGGGCGGCGAGTTCATCAATCATGGGCCCCAGCAGGTGGCCAAGGCTCGGATCATCAATCCGGACTTCCCGGGCATGAGGGGGCGGGGTGATCACCTCGAAGTGATGGAGGAATGGTATTCCCTCAAAGAGTTTGGGGCCGACAATCACGTTCTGCTGGTCATGGAGACCGCCGGGATGAAAGGCAGTGACTACGATCGTCCCAACTACCCCTTGGCTTGGGCGCGGCCCTACGGTAAGGGCCGGGTGTGGTATAACGCCATGGGCCACCGGGAGGATGTGTGGGATGCGGATTATTTTCAGGCGATGCTCGCCGGCGGCATTCGTTGGACCGGCCGCCGAGTGGATGCCGCGATTCCGGCCAACCTGTGGGCCGTCACGCCCGAGGGCGATATGATGCCGCCGCCGCGTGATCGATAGGGCGATTGCCTTGATCGCAGGGCAATATTACGCCACCCCCAGCGCCGCGAGTTGCCGCACCTCCTGATCGAGGGTGGCTTGATCCCGCTCATGGGTGATCACGACCAACCGCGATTCTGATTGAGGATTCGTCGGGGTGATGGCGGATCCGCCGACCGTGCGCTGCACCTCGCGCCAGCCCTCGGAAGTCTCCACGTGGCCTTTCACCCGCAAGACCGTCGTCGGGAGCTGATTCAGCCACGCCTGCAGGGCGGTGGTCGCAATGACCTGATCGAACTTCGCCGTCGCGGTGGTGAAGGGATTGGAGTCGCCGGTGGCGAGCGGAGCGTCGGGCAACGGTGGGCGCGTCGGCGCCTCGTTCAAGGCAAATGGCAGGTGACAATGTTCGGCGCGGAGCAGGCGCGCCGCGGGATTGGCGGCCGCCAACAGCTGGCGGCAGTGCTCAATTTGGGCCACTGAAGCCAGGTCAGTTTGATTGATGATGATCGTATCGCAGGCCAGCACCTGCGCCTGCACCGAGGCCAGATTGGCGTGAAGTTGGGGGAAACGGAGCGGCGAGACGATGTTGACGATTCGACGGATGGAGAAGTGGGCGTCGAGTCCGTGATCCTGCATCAACCGGCCAATGGCGGAGGGATCGGCAATCCCGCTGGTTTCGATGACCACTTGGGTGATCGCCTGTCCGGCATAGAGCTGGCACACCTCCTCCCGCATCAGGCGAACAAAGTCCGCGGCCTTGCACTCACAGAACAGACTGCCGCCCACCACGGAATGGGTCGGGCGACCGGTCGCGCTCAGCGTGAGGCCATCCATGTTGTCCGGGGCGAATTCATTCACGAGGAACAGAATCTGTTCCTGCGGATGCTGCTCGGCCAAGCGCAACAGAAAGGTGGTTTTTCCGCTGCCGAGAAATCCGGTGACCAGCGTGACGGGAATGCGGGGGAGGGGGGGCATGGCGGGCCGGCCTAGCGGACCTTTTGGTCGGCCGCCTGGTTGAGCACCTCGATCAAGTCGGATCGATCGGGAATGATGGAGGCAAACACCTCGCGGCCATCGACACAGATGCTGGGGATCGCCGACACCCCCAGTTTGGTCATGTAGCCGAGCCCCTCGCGCTCCGTGATCTTGTGCTCACGCACCGTCACGGGGCGGTCAAAGCGTCGCGCCGCTTCTTGGGCGGACTTGAGCAAGTAGGCGCAGGGGGCGCAGCCGGCGGAGTCCAGCGTCACGACATCAATGATGACCTCGGCCGCGCGAGCATAGTCAGGGATCGCGATGTCGTCGTAGGTGTCGTGATGCTGCTTGTCGGGCAACTGGCGGGCCACGTCCCGTTGATAGGCATCGTGGACCAGAGACGCCACGGTCTCGAGATTGGTGGGCGGCGCGGCAAACGGCAGGTCACAGCCCGGAGCCAGAATGAACCCCGGGGCGTCGCCGGCTTGATCCCAGCAGCGCAGGACATCCCGGCGCACGTCGTCCGCGTCTCCGCGCAACAGGGCCACGGTCAACTGCAGGTTCCCGCCGAAGGACTTTTTGCTGGCGCGGGCGACTTCGGCCAGTCGGCTCAGGTCCACGTTTTCATCGACGGAAATATTGTCGCAATGCGTGGCGGCCATCGGCTCCAGGTTACGACTGGCATTGCCACAAACGAACAGCGATGAGATCGCGCCCCGGGCGCGGATGTGATCGAAAATCTGATCCAGCACGGGGGCCACAAACTGATTGAAATGGTGGGGGCCGATTTGACTGATCATGGGATCCACCACGGCAATCACATCTGCTCCTGCTTCGAGGTAGGCATCGACCATCTGGCAGGCAATGGAGGCACCATAGGCCAACAGCTCAGGCACCGCATCGGCCTCGTCGAACATGTCGAGGAGCACCTCGTCGCCCCGCAGATGAAGGGCGAGGGTGAGGGGTCCGGTCAGCAAACCGTAGAGGGCGACTGATTCACCGATCGCGGCTTTGGTCCGACGCACCGCATCCCACACGATGGGGAGTCTGCCGGCGGCGACGGAAAAGGGGGGCAGACCCGCGAGGTTATAGTCATCATTGAGTGGATGGGTGGCGACCGATGGCGGAGTTTCCTGGGCCCACATCAACTCGCAACCCAGCACCTCGGCCTCCAACTGCAGGTCAAACACAACCGACAGTCCGTCCGGTTGGTAGCGCTCCGCTGCGGCGGTGAGACCGGCCACGATTTTATCCGCGTCCTGCAGATAGGTGGTCGCGTCACACCCCACGAGGGCGCCGCCGTGCACCCCGACAAAGGGCACCCACGGGGAGCGGTTGACGGGTTCACCCCGGAGGGCACGAAGGAGCAGGCTTTTGTCGGAATTCATGGTGGAGAGCGGGTAAAAGGGTAAGATGAAGGGCCCAGCAGTCGGGCAGGAGGGGAACTGCAGGGTGGAGATTTTGGCAGCAAAAATCTCCGCGCGGTTTGCTCAGGAGTGGGCGCGGGTTGGTATGCTATCGGCCGCCTTGGCCCGCGGGAGACGGAGTTGACGCAACTGTCGCCCGTTTGCCGTCAGACTGTAACGCGCGTGGGTTTCGTTTGTCACCCGTGGGGAAAACCCACGGATGTGAAAATAGCCATCGTCTCCGAAACCTTTCCGCCCGAAGTCAATGGAGTGGCCATGACCTTTGGAGTCATCGCCCGAGAGCTCGGCCGACGCGGGCACGAGGTCACGATCTACCGACCGGAGCGGGCTGACCTGCCGCCGCCGGAGGCGGAACTGCACTATCGGCAGGTGCCGATGCCCGGGATGAACATTCCCGGATATTCGCTTCTCCGCCTGGGGTGGCCGGCATGGGGCAAGTTGCGTCGGGCGTGGCGACAACACCGGCCGGATCTGGTCCATGTGGTGACCGAAGGCCCGTTGGGGGCCTCGGCGGTGACGGTAGCCCGTCAGCTCGCCATCCCGGTGACTTCCAGTTTTCATACCAACTTTCACGCTTACACCGGCAATTACGGTTTTGCGGCGCTCCAACGGTTAGTGCTGGGGTGGCTCCGGCGCGTGCACAATCGCACCGCCCGCACCTTCGCTCCCACCGACGAGCTGTGCGCCGAATTGAGCAAACAAGGATTCGACCACATGACGCTGCTCTCCCGAGGGATCGATACGGCGTGTTTTGCTCCGGCCAAACGCTGTGACGGATTGCGCGCGGAGTGGGGGGTGAAACCGGGCGACCGCGTGGTGTTGCACGTGGGCCGGATGGCGCCGGAAAAGAACTATGATCTGCTCTTTAAGATCTACGCCGCCATGCGGGCGGCTGATCCCCGGCTCAAGTTTGTCCTCGCGGGCGATGGCCCGCTGCGCGAACAACTGGTCGCCGATCACCCCGAATGCCGTTTTGCTGGATTCTATTCCCGGGAGGAAATCGGACGTTACTACGCCTCCGCCGACATCTACATTCATGCGAGCCTGACGGAGACCTTCGGCAATGTGGTGACGGAGGCCATGGCCAGCGGCTTGGCGGTCGCCAGTTTCGACTACGCGGCGGGTCGGCAATTTATCCGCCACGGGGAGAACGGCCTCTTGGCGCCCTGCGATGAGCCCGAAACGCTGGAGCGAGTAAGCCTGCAGCTGGTGGAAAACGATCCGTTGCGGGTGCAACTCGGGAAACAAGCCCGACATGGATTTGAAGAACAGTCGTGGGATAAAGTAATCGGCCGCTTTGAATCTGATCTGAAGGTCGAAGCCGGCCATGCGCCCCGACCATGAAGCCGGTCCTGATCTTCACGGCCAGTTACGGGGAAGGGCACAACGCGGCGGCCCGGAGTCTGGTAGCGGCTTTTGATCAGTTGGGCGGGAGGGGAACCGCCCAATTGATGGACCCCTGGGCGACCCTTTCCCCGCGCCGGGATCGGTTGGCGCGGTCGGCCTACTACACGGTGATCAACCGGGCGCCCCGCTTGTGGAGTGCGTTCTATGGCTGGCTCGATCGATCCCGTCCCTTGCCCGGCTGCCTTTGGATGCTGAAACCGGAGATTCGGTGGCTCGAAGGGGTGCTGCGGGATAAGTCTCCGCTGGCGATTTGCAGCACGTATCCGGTCTTTGCCTTCATGTTGGAGTTTCTCGGGCGGGAACGCGGCTGGCGGGTGCCCTCCTACAACGTGGTCACCGACTCCATCAGCATTAACTCCATGTGGTGGCTGGCCGAATGTGACGGTTGGTTCCTGCCCAACGAAGACTCCGCCCAAGTGCTCCGCGAGGCGGGGTGTCCGGCTGATCGATTGCACGTGAAAGGGTTTCCGGTTGCGCCGATTTTTGCCCAGACCAATTTGCCGTGGTCAACCCAGCCCCTCGGTCCGGCGGTGCGACCGAAAGTCCTGTTCATTATCACCTCGGGGGCTCACCGGGCCCTGGAGACCGCCCGCCAATTGCTGGAGGCCACGGACTGGGACCTGACCTTTGCGGTGGGGCGGGATGTGGCGCTGCGCCGGCGGATTGAAAACGCGGCGCAAGGGCGCGCCGCTCCGTTTCAAGTGTTGGGCTGGACCGATCGCATCCCGGAATTGTTGATGACCCATCACGCCGTGATCAGCAAGGCGGGCGGGGCCACCACGCAGGAGGCGATCGCCGCGCATTGCCCGATGATCGTCAACCAGATCGTCCCCGGCCAAGAGGAGGGCAACTACGAACTGTTGCGTCGGCACGGGATCGGGGGGCGGGCGGACACGCCGACGGAGGTTCTCGCGATTCTGCGCACGGCCTTTGCCGACGGTGGTCGCGGCTGGCGAGACTGGCGTCAACGGCTGCAGGCGTTGGCCCAACCCGCGGCCGCGGCCGCCATTGCCGGATACGTTTTACGTCGACATGGTCCGGCGGACTCGTCCGCACTCTCTTCCGTTCAACCCGAGATCCCCCGTCATGGATAAAAAAAACCTGCATGTGCGCACCGTCATCATCTCCGACGTGCACCTGGGCACCCCGGATTGCAAAATAGAGCAGGTGAACCACTTCCTGCGCCGGGTGCGCTGCGAAAAGCTCATCCTCAACGGCGACATCATCGACGGCTGGCAACTGAAACGTTCCGGCCAGTGGACCAAGGCCCACACCCGCTTTGTTCGGATCGTGCTTAAAAAATTGGAGAAGCGGGATACCGAAGTCGTCTATCTCCGGGGCAATCATGACGACGTGCTCGCCAGTTTCATGCCCTTGGAGTTTGGCCGATTGTCCGTCGTGGAAGACTACGTGCACCAGACCCCGCGGGGGAATTACCTCGTGCTCCATGGCGACGTGTTCGACACCGTGACCAAGAACTTTGTGTTTCTCGCCCACCTCGGGGATTGGGGTTACCGGGCCTTGCTCAAGCTCAACCGAGTCTACAACGCCTGGCGGACCTGGCGGGGTAAGGAATATTGGTCGCTGAGCAAGGCGATCAAAGCCCGCGTAAAGGAAGCGGTGAACCACGTCTCGAACTTCGAGGATCACATCGCTCAACTGGCGAACCAACGGGGCTGCACCGGCGTCATGTGCGGCCACATTCATACTCCGGCCGACAAGATGCTGGGGCAGGTGCACTACCTCAATTCCGGTGACTGGGTGGAATCGCTGACCGCGATCATGGAGGACCACGACGGCCACATGGAGCTCATCGAGTTCAGTGAGTTCGTGAAATCCTATCCAATGCCGACCAAGGAAGAATCCGATGAGGTCGCCGTGGATTCATCAGAAATTCTCCCGACGGCGAAATCGGCTTGAGCGGGCGGAGCCGGCGGTGCGACCGCTCAATCGTGGCGAAAGCCGACCGGGGAACGGCGGGTCAAGCCCGACTGAGCTTCGATGCGCTGCGCCATTTGCCGCTGGGGAAATAGGCGAGGGCGATAATGAGGAGGTTGACCGTCACGAAGGTGACCAGAGCGTTGAACGCGGCGTCCATGAAACCGTAGCTGTGCAGGCCGACTCCGAGCATGTTGGTGCCGAACCAACTCCAGCTGGTCACGATATTGCCGAAGATCGCCATCGCCATGATCCCGCGGGTGCGCGCCAGTCCGCCCCAACGTGCGTGCAGGATGATGGCGTTCCACAATACAATCAGCAGCGCCCCGTTTTCCTTGGGATCCCAGCCCCAGAACCGTCCCCAGGACTGGTCCGCCCAAATCCCGCCCAGGATCGTGCCCACCAAGCTGAACAAGGTGGCAAAACAAACGATACCGTAGACCATGCGCTCCATGGTTTTCGCCGTGTCCCGGTCCAGTGATTTGGTGAACACCCCACGGAAGACGTAAATGATGGCGAGAAAACCGGCGAGGAAGGTAGCCGAATAGCCGATGGTGATCACGATCACGTGGGTCGCCAACCAGAAGTTGGAGTCGAGCACGGCCCGCATCATCTCCAAGGTGTCGCCGGACAAGGACAGTTGGTGCGCGACCACCATCGTGGCGAAGCCCGTCATGCCCCCGGCGGTGGCGCCGATGGCATTGGGGTAGAGCTTCTCCAACACAATGCACAGCAGCACGCACCCCCAGCCGACAAAAAGAGCGGATGAATACAGATTGGTCACCGGCGGCCGCCTCAACCACATCCGGGTGAGGATCGCCGGCGGTGGTGATGATCAAGCCAGACTCAACAGCAAAGGCCGACCGTTGCAGGGCTTCCGGCCAAACCAGCCACGACGCAATCGCCAGGAAGAAAACGAGGTGTAGAACAACAGAGGCTGACGTGAACAGGGCCGCTGGTTAAACGCTTTCCGTGCGCGCTTTGCTCATTTGCTCCGAAAACTTGCTGTTCAACTGGGCGTGTGGCTCGATGATGGTGTTGAACGTCTCGAGGGATTGCTCGCGCCGCCCGTCCAGTCCCGCGTAGGCGAGCGCGTAGGGATTGACCATGCCACTTTGGAAGGACTCAACAACGCCCGCCGGTTTTGCCACTGGGTAGTCGAAGTGTCTTCGCCGAGAGGCGGCAAGGGCAGGAAGGCTGGCGAGTTGGTCCATGCGCAGAAGAGCTGGCCGGCATCGATCATCTCGGTAGCGACGCTTCGTTGTGGGTCGCCCTGCGACCGGGCGCGGACGGCGTCGTGCCCTCCCGCGTAATTGTCCTGCAGGGATTGGAGACGGTGAAATCCGGTCCTTTAAGGGGGCGCCAGGCTGTGCTTGAGCTGTTGATAGATGATCAGCCTGGTTGCGGATTTTGAGCACGGCGCGTTGAAAGGGATCGCGTTGCGGCGCCTCAAATTCGGCGGCGAGCTCGCCCTGACGATCGATCTCTCGGAGAGTAGGGGCTCGAGCTGCGCATAGGAGAAGCAGCTGTGGCGGAAGGCAAAATCCCAACACGGCCATGAACCGGGCGAACGCGCTGTCGTAGGTGCGTTTCAAGGTCTCATCGGTCTGCCGATCAGGGCCAACGCCTCGAGTTCTGCACCTTGAACGTGCGGTAGGTGTCGGCCAGTTCCGGCCGGAACAGGGCGTCGAGCAGCCATTGGTTGGGCGTGAGCTTGCTCCATCCTCGAAGGTAGACGGCCTGGCGTTCCTGCAAAATCAGGGTGGTGCGGCCTACGGTATCAAGCGGCGATCCGGCCGTCGGCGAGGACGAGCAGTTCGCCAGGCGACCAGATCGAAATGGGGTGTCAGGGCCCGGATTTGAACGCCGCGAACGACCACCACCAGCGCGACGGCCAGCGCAAGAAGAGGAATAAAACGTTTCATAGGAGAGGCGCGCTCAGGCGGCCTTGCGGCGTTGGGCGAAGCGGCTGAGGTGGAACCAAGTACCAGGTCAGCCCCAGCGTCATAAGCACGCAAGGCCACGTAGAGCCAGGGCCCGCGCCGGGTTGTGCACGACCTGCAGAAACGCTGAGACCCATTGGCTGTCCATCTGATATTGGTGAAGGTATACCCACGATAGCGCAGCGGGTGGTTCATGAATGAGCGACTCCCGGTCCTCGCTGCCATCCGCGCGCACCCGGACCAACGAAGAAAAATTCTTGGGGATGTTCGAGCCGGGATAAATGTCGTGCCGGAGCTCGATCAGCTCGACCGCGAACGGTTTGTATTCGCGTTCGAAGCGGAACGCGATTTCCCAGGACTTGCCTTCGTATTCGAACGGCTGCGGCGCGATCAACATGGGCGATACCAGCCAGGTGCCCAGGGAACCGCTGGTGCCCACCAGTTCCACCAAGGCGGCAGGCAGGTTACGTTCCTGATCGTTGTAAGTGATCGGCAGGGGAGAGATGCCCAACCGCGGGCCGATTCCATGAGTGGAAAAGTTTGGGGCGAAGACCGACGCATCCATGCCTTCGGGCAGGGAGCTCAATAGGCCGATATTGGCGTTGGGATAGTACGCGCGGGTGATCACCTGGAACGGCATGTTACCATGCTGTACGGGCTTCAAATCGGCGATGAAAGATTCCGGAATCGCCACGACTTCGTCCTCCTGCGGGTCACTCTTGTTGATCAGGACCACCTCATTGCGACGAAAACTCTCCGAATACCCCCGGGTCTCTCCCTCGCCCAGCCGCAGCGAAAAGTCCTCCTGCAACAAGCCGATCGCGAGCTCGCCGACCAGTAGCACCATGAGCCCGAAATGGGTCAGGTGAATGCCTACCTTCGCCCAAATGAACTTAAACCGGGTCGCATGGGCGGCCACGAGGTTGATCATCAGGAAGCCACCGACCAGATAGCCGCCGGGCATGACCGGGAAGGGAATTTGCGTGCCGGGAATATTGGCCAGCACGAAGAAGCTGCGGAAGAATTTCTCCTGCACGCCGTAGATGCCCAGCTCCACCTGCGCGAGCGTGGCCACAAACACGAGCACCATGGAAAAGGCCATCAGCACCACGGTGAGCCGCAGGGAGCTGAAGAAGACGATAAAGGCTTTGGTCAGGTCGTTCACGGTTCAGGAAATCAGCGGTTGGCTGGCGCCACGGTGTTTACGAACGCGCGGAAATTATCGTTTTCCCGGGCGACCAGCTCGGCCGGCCCCATGAACTTGATGAACCAAGATTCGCCGGCGTGATTAAAAATCGCCCCATCGATACGGGTGGGGATCCCGCCCGCGTCTCCGGTCATCGTCACGATATCAACGTGGAAAAAGGCGGTGTCGGTGTGTTCGACCTCGGCGTCGATTTGCGCGGGTGACAGGTTGGGCAGCCCCACCTGGCCTCGCCAACGATTGACGTTGGCGGCGAGTCCTCCGACGTCACCAGGGAAGGCGATGATCGAGAGATCGGCCACGGCCTCACCTTCGCCGGGCACTTGAAAGCTGCCGCGGCGCATGCCGCTGGCACCCTGATCCAGCCAGTGATCCGGCGCCTGCCACGTGAGGGCCCCTCCGCCGGTTGACACCGGGGCCTCGCCACCGGCCCCTGGCATGGTGGGGGAGGTCTCTTTGGGCACGCGATAAGAGTTCACCTCATCCGGGCTGCAGGCGGTGAGGGTCACTAGGGCGATAATGGCAATGATAGCCGGTCGGGCGGGCATCCGGGGAATAACTCGGCTTCCAGAGCTAAACTCAACCCTATCCGGTAAACTATCAGCTCGAGGCTAAGGGGTATAAGTAACCAAGGGGTGGGCTTGTCTCGGACGACAATCCGTCGGAGAGTTGCGGGGAATGACCATCAAAGTCCTCAGCGATACGGCTTTAGTAATCGAAGTGGCCGCTGCTCCCGGTCCGACAACGCTCCGGAAGGTCCGTCAGGTCGCCCAGTTCCTTAGCCGGGATCCGGAGTTGGGTGCCCAGGAAGTGGTGCCGGGCTTAAATGCGGTCGCGCTGCATCTGCGTCCCGAAAGCGATGTTTTTAGGGCTCGTGAGCGACTTGAAGAGGTCTTGGGGGTCGGCTCAAAGCGGGTCACCGGGCGCCTGTCGTCCCGCCGTCGGGTATTGCCGGTGGTCTATGGGGGAGAAGCGGGTCCGGATTTGGCGAGCATGGCCGCGCGGCTCGGATTGACCGAACGCGAGGTCATCAAGCGCCACGCCAAGGTCACCTACCAAGTCAGCGCCCTCGGGTTTGCTCCCGGTTTTCCCTACCTCTCGGGCCTGGACCCCGTGCTGGCGTGTCCGCGACGGGAAACGCCCCGCCTGCGGGTGCCAGCGGGCTCGGTGGGAATTGGTGGCACCCAAACCGGAGTGTATCCGCAGGAGCTCCCGGGCGGCTGGAATCTGATCGGTCGCACGGCCCAACGGCTGTTCGATCCCGATGCCGCCGAACCCTCCTGGCTGCAGGTCGGGGATCGGGTGCGCTTCAAGCCGGTGACTGCCCTGCCCACCGCGGATTCGGATCCGGTCCGTGCGCCGACGGTGCCCGGCGAGGCGACCTCCTCATCGGGCGGGCGACTCGAAGTCTTGGCCGGAGGGGTGCAGACCCTCGTGCAGGATCTGGGTCGGCCGGGATTTCAATCAATGGGAGTGGCGGAAGGCGGGGCGCTCAATTCGAGGGCGTTGGCCGTGGCGAATTTACTGGTGGGCAATCCCGCGGGCGCGCCGGGGCTGGAATGGGCGCTCAAAGGGCCGGTGCTCCGTTTTTCCGAGGCTTCCTTGGTCGCCATAACCGGGGCGGAGGTGGCCGGCCGACCGGTGGGGTTACCGTTTCCCGTGCAAGCGGGAGAAGTCCTCGACCTCAGTAAGCTACCGCGGGGAGGGAGGGGCTATTTGGCGGTTGCCGGAGGCATTGATGTGCCGCTCAAACTGGGCTCGGCGAGCACTCAGGTGGCGGCGGGTTTCGGCGGATTCCAAGGGCGCGAGTTGCGGACCGGGGATTGGCTGGCAACCGGCTCAGGCCCGGTTCCGGAGGTGCGGACCGGGTGGAGTCTGGCGTCCGGATTACGGGGTTTGCCGCGCGAAACCCTGACCGAGATTCGCGTCTTGCCGGGGCCGGAGGCCGCGGGGTTTGGTCCCGCCGCTTGGACGGAATTTCTGGCCGCCGAGTATCGTCTCTCGCCGGACTCCAATCGAATGGGATTTCGTTTGGAAGGTCCCAAGGTCACCCCGCTCGCTGCCGACGAAATGGTGTCTCAGCCCGTGGCCTTGGGCACGGTGCAGATTCCGCCCAGCGGCCAGCCGTTGGTGCTGATGGCGGACCGTCAATCATTGGGGGGTTACCCGCGTTTCGCCGGAGTGATCTCCGCCGATATTCCGGTCCTCGCATCGGTTCCGTTGGGAGGGGAAGTGAGATTTGTGGCCGTGGATTTGGCCGAGGCTCAGGAAGCCCGTCACCGGGCCGCCGGGATCTGGGTTTACGGCCCGGTTACTTCGACTGATTCGTCCGCGATGACCGTCATTGATTTGAACTGCGATGTGGGAGAGGGCGGAGGACGGGAGATCAGTTGATGCCCTGGTCACCTCCGCCAGTGTGGCCTGGCGCCAGGGACGATGCCACGATACGCCACACCTTGCAGTTGGCCGCGGCTCATCACGTGGTGCTTCATCCCGGGTTTCGCGGATCGCGCGAATTTTGGTCGGCACGAACAGCGGTTGACGCCCTCAGGTGCGCCAGCAGTCTGGAACCAACTGACCGCCTTGCGCGCTCATGGGGCCTTCACTTACGTCAAACCGCACGGTACCCTCTAACATGGCGGCGCAGGATGCTGACGTGGCAGCGTGGTGGCAGCCACGGTGCGACTCCTTCGTCCCAGGTTGGGCTTGTTGGCGTTGGCGAGCGGTGCGCTGGTCACTGCGGGATTGGCGGCGAATACCTGTGAATACCAAAACAGAGGCGTTTGCGGATCGGGCTTACGATGCCGACGGCCAACTGGTTTCGCGCGAACGGCCCGGCGCCTTGTGGTCGACCCCTGAAGCAGCCCTGGTTCAGGTGTTGGATTTGATGGAGCGGGGACAGGTCAGGAGTCTCTCCGGCGCGTGGGTGAGCCTGCGGGCTGACTCAATATGCCTGCACGGGGATCATCCCCAGGCGGTGGCGTTCGCCACGCGAATTCGCGCTGGGCTCAAAGCCGCTGGGGTCACGGTCACGAACTGTTGGACGGGATGATGGAACGCAAAATATTGGTCACCGGGTTTGAGCCCTTCGGCGGCGATGTCGAAAATCCCTCCGGGCAACTGGCGGCGCGGTTGGACGGAGCGCGACTGCACGGCCGCTTGGTGAGAGGGCAGAATCTCCCGGTGGCTTTCGGGGTCGCCGCCACGGAGTTGCAACGGGCCATTCGTCGCCACCACCCCGAAATGGTCATTTGCCTGGGTCTGGCGGCGGGGCGACAGGTCCTTTCGCTGGAGCGGGTTGCCCTCAATCTCGACGATGCGCGCATCCCGGACAATCAAGGCCAAAAACCCGTCGACGTCCCCATTCGGAAAACCGGGGCGACCGCCTACCTCTCCACCTTGCCGATCAAGGCCATGTATCAGAAGTTGGTCCGGGCGGGGTGGCCGGTCGAGGTGTCCACCAGTGCGGGCACCTATGTTTGTAATCATGTATTCTATTGTCTGATACATTATTTACGGCGTTATCCTGGCCCGCGGGGTGGGTTTATTCACGTGCCGCGGCCCCGACCGGAATTTGGGCTCGATGCGATGGAGGCCGCGCTGCGCGCGGCGATCATCACGGCCGTGCGGACCAAACGGGATCGGCGGATTTCGGCCGGGCGAGAGGAATAGCATGGGATTGAACAGGTAGGGCGCGTCTCGCCGTGACCGCCGCTGCAGGCTGACGGTCCATCGGTTTCATCCGGTTGCTCACCACCACGCGACCGCCGCAGCCGGTGATCGTCAATCCCCCCCCGCCGTTTAGCTGATCCGTCATTTCCCAGAAAACGTCCTCAGGGGGCCGCGACCGTTTCCACGAAACCAACGGCATCGAGTTGGTAGTCGAGGTAGGTTGTGAAGTCGCCCCGATTCCACAGCACGACTCGCCGGCTCCCCTCCCGCAGGATGAGGGGGCGCAGGTTTCGCACCGGAGAGTCGGTGGTCACTGGTGTCCATACGAGGGTGGTGATGTCATCCGCGGGACCGATGCGAGCCCGATAAATCTCATGATAGCCGCCCGTATCTTCGCCGGTGGTGGGGTGCACGTTGGTGGAAATAAACACCACTTCGGGATCAATGGGGTCCAGGCTGATCAATCCCGTGTAGCTGGCTTCACGGTCATACAGGCAGTGCCCGGCGTAGGCGACCTCGCGATCGATCCAGCGCGATCCGTCCCACGAGGCCAGTCGGTAGCGGTTGTCGGTATTGGCGTGGTAGAGGGTGTAGGCGAGGTGGGGGTTTCCCGCCGCGTCGATGGCCGTTTCGCTGGTCCAAGCGGCCCCGACTGCGCTCAAGTCCCAGTCGTCGTTGACGGTTTCGCTGCCTTGGTAGACCCGTTCCGCCTCGCTGGGACGGAGGGGTCCCTCGGCGGCGAGGGATTTGATGACGGTGCCGTCGGCGCGATGAAATTGGCCATCGCTGAACCGCGTGTAGTAGATGCTGTTGCCAAAGCGTCGGGGGTGACCGTCGGTGAATCCCACGTGAATGGAATCCGTGCCATTGCTCGCGTAGCGGGCGTAGGGGCGATGACGGCCGTCCAGCTCGCTGGCGATGAAGTGGGTGGGGTCGCTCCAGGTGTCGCCGTGATCGCGGGAGATGATGAACGCGGGATTGAATTCGATGCCGCGATGGAAGTTGTAGAGCAGTCCCTCATCCGCCAACGCGAACAGATTCATGTAGGTGATCTTGCCCGCGTTGGCGTAGTCGTGGGTATAGGTTCGTTCGGGGGACCAACGCAGCGGATCAGACGGATCCGAGAGACGCCAGCGGTGCAGGAGGTCCTCGTGGTGCAGGGCATACATCGCGAGGACCTGGCCGTCGGGGCGGCGGTAGAATACCGGTGAGTTGTGGTCGTCGTGCCCGAAGTCGTCGCGCATCAATGCCGTGCCGAGGGGTTGGCCTTGGTTGAGATCAAAGACCCCGACGTGGGCGGCGCCGGATCCGTTGCCCTGCACCGCACCGATCAGCAGGTGATCGCCGGCGATGATGGCGCGGGGATCTTGAAACCAGCACCAACCGCTTTCGCGCATGAATACGGTGAAGTCATGATCATCGGCCGCGCGATCGTAGTTCGAGGTGGTTTCCGCGGAGCAAAAAAGACTTAGGCCGCAAAAAACGGCCGCAAAACAAGCGGGGAATGATTTCATGGTGGGGCAGGGTAATCAGCACCCCATCAAACCACCCGCACCAGCCAAGTAAAGGACGCGACGGATCGCGCTTAGCGGGAGGCGACGGACAGTCCGCGAACGGGTTGGAAGGCCTCGACCACGACTCCCCGCAAGTTGGAGGGGTTGACGCCTTGGCCGTCGTGCAGTCGGTTGTTCAGGCCGGTCACGCGCCAGCCGGTGCGGCACTTGGCCACCAGAATGTGAGCCACGTGACGGCCTTCGCGGTTTTGGTAAATGACGGTTTGGCCCCGCTTGAGGTCATCATAATCGACCGGAGCGATGACCATGATCGTGCCGCTTTGATACAACGGCAGCATGGATCGACCGGTCGCGGGGACGGCCACCCCGCCCAATTCCCGAGCCCGGGTCCGGGCGACCGATTCGGCAATACTCGCGGGCACCGGTGCCGCCGCGGGGGACTCGGCGACATATACACCACGCACCCATTGCACGGGATTGCGGGTCGAATCGGTGCTGGCAGCGAGCGGAAGACCACTGACCCACAGGAGTAGGATTCCGATCAATGTTCGCCTCGCGTGCCGCATTGCCCCCAAAGGCTGCGGGGCCTTGCTCGGAATCCAAACTTTTTGCTCTAGGGTTGATTGCCTAGATCGCCCTGAGGAATCACCCTAGAGGCTTGGTCCGTCGCAGCACGATGGTGCCCGCGATGACCATCAACAGGGAGTAGAGGGTGCCCCGGGTGAGGCCCAGCAGCAGACTCGCGTCGGGTTCGCGAAACATTTCGGTGATCACCCGGGCGATACCATAAATGATCAAAAACTCTCCGGTAATGCGGCCCGGCTGACGGAGGGGGGCTGCCGTTTTCCAAAAGCGCCATTGCAGGTAGGCGAAGATCAGAAATCCCTCCAACGCCGCGGCGTAGATTTGGGAGGGATGCCGCGCCGGGATTTCCGCCAGAGGCGTGCCGGGAATCGCGCTGGCGGGAAAGATCACCGCCCATGAGACGTCGGTGACGCGGCCCCAGAGTTCACCGTTGATGAAGTTGGCCACGCGCCCGAGGCCTACGCCCAGCGGGGCGACCGCGATCACGGCATCGGCGAGCGCGAAGAAGCGAATGGGGTGCTTTCGCACGAACCAGGCGATCGCTACGCCCACGCCCACGAAACCGCCGTGAGAGGCCATGCCGCCGTCCCATACCCGGATCAACTGGATCGGGTCCTCCAACACGGTCCGGGGCTCGTAGAGTGCGAAATAACCCAAGCGGCCGCCCACCATAACGCCGATCACGAGGGCGGTCATCAGGTCGGCCACGGCTTCGGGCTTCAGGGCGAGGCGCCCGCGCAGGGCGGCCACCCAGAGGATCCAACCTCCGAGCGCGAAACCCAGCAGGTAGGAAAGCCCGTAGTAGCGCAGCCCGAAGCTCTCATTGAATTGAATCAAAAACGGACTCAGATCGTGCACCCAATGGGAGGGGGTGGCGGGGTCGGACATAGCGGCGGCCGCCTACTTTTCCGGAGGAGAAGTGGGGGCGGGTGGATTCGGTCGGCGGGTGCGCAAGGTTTTCTTAAGGCGGGCACGCGCCAACTCCCGCATGTCCACCGCCAGGTCGTCTTTTTCAAAAATCTCCCGCCCGATCAAATGCTCCATCACGTCTTCAATCGTGAGCACGCCGGCGGTGGAGCCAAACTCATCCACTACCACAAAGAGTTGTTGGTGGATGCGCAAAAACTCCTGCAAGGCTTGGGCGGCGGTGGCGGTCTCGGGCACGAAATGGATTTCCTGCATGTGCGCCGTGATCGGATCTTGTTCGAGGTCGTTGGCCACCGCTTTCAATAAATCGCGGCGGCGGACCATGCCCACCACGTGGTCGAGGCTGTCTTCGTAGACCGGGATGCGCGCAAAGGGGATGTTGGGATAGGCGTCGAAGACCTCGCCGACCGTCGACGAGCAACTAAACGAGGTGACCACCGTCCGGGGGGTCATGATCTCATGCACCCGCACATCATCGAGCGAGAGCGCGTTGGCGATGATACTGGATTCGTTTTTGGAAATGGAGCCATCCAGAGTGCCGCGCTCGGCCAGCAGGATGATCTCCTCGTCCGAATCCGTTTTCTCGGGCGGGGAGGTGATGACGATCCGCACCAGAACGTTGCAAAGATAAGTAACGGGCCGCAGGGCGTTGCGCATCCACAGGAGCGGATACACCACGTGGGGCTGCAGACTGATCCGATAAACGACGCCGAGGTTTTTGGGAATGACCTCCGAGAAAAACAAAATCCCCAGGGTCATGAGCGCGGAAACGATGCCGAGGGCGGTTTGCCCATAGAGTTCGATGGCCAGTCCGCCGATGGTGATCGAGCCCAGGGTGTTGGCGATGGTGTTGAGGGTCAGGATCGTGGAGATCGTTTCCTCGAGGTTTCCGGTGAGCTGCTCCAGGATCTGGCCGCTGCGGGGACGGGTCTTTTTGAGCGATTCCACCTCCGAAACACTGGTGCTCAAAATTAATGCCTCCATGAGGGAGCACACAAACGAGATGCTGAGCGTGAGAACGATCGCGGTCGCGAACAGGAACATGATTAGACTTAGAATCTACGAACGCACGGGGGCGCAATGACGATGCAAAAATACTTGGCGTGAATCGGGCGATCCCTGCGGGGCCGGGGAAGGCCGGCCGATCAGCGGTTGTATTTGAAATGGGGCCCCCGCAGGTCGGCCCAGACCGCGTCGCACATTTGCAGGGTCATCTCGTCCAAAGGCTCATCCGGCACGGCCAAGCTTTGTTGGATTTGAGCCGGGCGACTGGCCCCGATGATCACGCTGTCCACGATGGGCTGGGAATACACCCAGCGGAGGGCCATTTCGATGAGGGAGATGTTCAAATCATCCGCGATGTCAGTCAGCCGTTCCACCGCCCGGAAGTTGCCAGGGTGCCAGTAGCGTTCGTAGTAGACCTCGCTTTGCTGGAAACGCGTGTCGGTCGCCGGGGAGCCGATCCGGTGTTTGCCGGTGAGGAGTCCGGCCGCGATGGGGTTGTAAACCGTCACGCCAAAACCGTGCGCCTGCACAAACTCCGCACACTCCTCATCGACGGCCCGGGTGATGAGGTTGTAGGGGATCTGGGTCACGACCGGGCGCGTGACACTCAGCCGGGTCGCCGCATGGACCGCATCCGCCATTTGCCAACTGGCGTAGTTGGACATGCCGAGGTGGCGGACCTTGCCGGCCTGCACCAGCGCATCAACGGCCCCGAGGGTTTCTTCGATAGGCACGCCCCGATCCGGCTGGTGGAGATAGAGCAGATCGATGGTGTCGGTCTGGAGCCGCCGCAGCGAGGCCTCGACACTCTTGGCGATGTTCACCGCGCCGAGCCCCCGATCCTCGGGGGCATCTCCCTGGACGTGACCAAAAACCTTGGTGGCGAGCACCACGCGTTCGCGGCGGCCGGTCGTTTTCATCCAAGCCCCCAGAATCTTCTCGCTGGCGCCGCCGGTGTAGCCGTTGGCGGTATCGATGAAGTTGACGCCAACCTCAAAGGCATGGTCGAGAATGTGGCCGGACTCGGTGGCGTCGGTTTGCCCACCGAACGTCATGGTGCCGAGACAGGCCCGGGAAACGGTGAGATCCGTGCCGCGTAGCGTGGTCGTTTTCATGGCGGAAAGCGTGGACGGGTTCACCCGATCCACGCGACTGAAAATCGTGGCGGATTAGGCGCCGACATCGCCTTGCGTCCAAGCCCCGTCGATCACCCGCCACATCGTGCCGGTGGGATTTTGATCGCGCAGGGAGGCCGGGAGGCGATTCGGGCGCACGTTGTCGTAGCACTTGAGCGCGCCAAAGCGGCGGAGCGATGCCGGGATGCCGACGGCGGTGAAGCCGGGATGTCCTCCGGCGGGGAAGGGACCGCCGTGCATCATGGCCGGGGAAACGGCCACGCCGGTGGGCATTTTGTCGTTGAGGATCCGGCCGGACCGCTGGGCGATCAGGGGGAGGAGGCGCGCGTAGGCCGGGTCATCCGAGCCGTCCGTTGCGGTGTAAAAGGAGCAGGTGAGGGAGGCGTGCAACCGGGAGGCGACCACCACCAATTCGTCCTCATCGGCCGCCACGATCGCGAGCGCGGCCGGCCCAAACATCTCGGATTGGAACAATCCCGGATCGCGGAGAAAGTTCTCGCCGGTCACGCGGAGCAGGGCGGGCTGCGCCAGAAAGCCGGGTGAGGTGGCGCCGGTGCCGCGACCCATTAATTCGGCCCCGGCGGCCGTGAGCTGGGCGACTTTTTCGTCCAGTTCACGGGGCAGACTCGGCACGAGCATCACCCCGGAGGGGGCCGCCGCGAAGTTGGCGGCCGCCAAGGTAAGGAAACGTTCGGTGGCTTCGCCCGCAACGGCCAGCAAGAGGCCGGGATTGGTGCAGAATTGGCCGACGCCGAGCAGGCAGGAACCGCTGAATTCGGTGGCAAGCTCATCCGCTTTTTCCGCCAGGGCTCCGGGCAGGAAGGTCACGGGGTTGACACTGCTGAGCTCAAAATAGGCCGGGATGCCGGCGGCATCGGCGGCGGCTTTGATCTTGCGACCCGCGTATTCGCTGCCGGTAAAACCAATCGCTCCGAGGCGGGCATCGGCGGCCATCGCCTCGCCGTCGGCATGAGCCGAGCGGTAGAACAACTGCACCATGGCCCGGGGCAGCCCGGCCGCCTGAGCCGCGGCGAACGCGAGTTCGGCCAGACGCTTGCTGGTGCCCGGATGCGCCGGGTGGGCCTTGGCGATCACCGGGTGACCCGTCGCGATGGCGGCGGCGAAGTCACCGCCGGCGATCCCATTGAAGGCGAAGGGGAAGTTGTTGGGACCGATCACCAACACCGGTTTACCGAGCGGTTCGAGACGGGAACGGAGGTTATTGGCGGAATCGATGACCGGTTGAGTCCAGTCCCCGGTGAGCGCAGCCGCGGCGGCTTGGCGGAGTTGGCCAAAAGTTCGGGGGATTTCGACTGCGGTCAGACGGGGGGAAACGGGCAGGCCGGTTTCCCGGGCGGCGATCTGGGCCAGCTCCGCGGTGGCAGCTTCAATGGCGTCAGCGTAGCCATTGAGGAAGTCGGCGATGCGCCGGACCGGGACGGTGCGGAGCTCTTCGGCCGCGGCCAGGCCGGCATCCAGCAGCTCACCGAGTTCGGCGGCGGACGCCACGGGATAGGCCTCGGGCAGGGTTTCCCCGGTGGTGGGATTACTGGGGGAAAAAGTGGAAGCGTCGGCGGGAGCCGTGCGCCAGGCGCCATTGATAAGCATGGGATGGGTCATAGGGGAAGGGATGATTGGGGTTTAAATTTGAACACCGGTGGGCGAGGGCAAGCCCCCGCGTCCCGGCGGGGAGCTCCGCGGCCGGGAATAGCCGGAGAGCGGGACCCCGTGACGAAACAAAGTTGACGAGCCAAACTCGGAGGCAACAGGGAACCGGTCTCCGGGCCAAGGGCTTTGTGCGTTTGAACCCCGCGAAGCCCCTGTTCCGTCAACTTGCGGAACAAAGCGCCGCTTCCGGCTTCCCCCCGACGCGACGATCCCTTTGCCTGTTGACTGTTGAAAACCTCCAGCATTTCTCTGCGCGTGGCCGATTTTCTTAAGGGACATCCCCCTTTTGAGTATCTGCCGGAATCCGATTTGCTGGAGATAGCCAAGGGGGGGCGGGTCAAATTTCACGAAGCCGACGAGATTGTATTCAATCTGGGTGATCCCCGGTCGAAATTCATCTGGGTCATTCAACGGGGCACCATCAACCTCTATCGTCCCGGGGAACACGGCGAGGACCTCATTGATGTGCGGGCCGAGGGAGACCTTTTGGGCATCGATTGGAAGAATCCGCAGCTGCCGTATCCCGCCACGGCACGGGTTGCGCAAGAGAGCATCCTTTACGCTTTGCCGGCCGAGACCGTGCTCTCGATCTGTGCGAAATATCCTCCCGCCGTCGAGTTTCTGAAGTCCTACTTCTCCATTGAGGATCTGGTGGGACGAGCGATCTCGGTGAACGAGCCCTTGGAAATTCAAGCCGACGCGGCCTATTGGCTCACCCTCTCGGAAGCCGTTTCCGATCGGGCGGCCAACCGCCTGCTCACCGCCCGGCCGGATGACAGCATCCAGTTCGTGGCTAAAACCATCGCGCCGGGATTGCAGGAGGCCGTGGTGGTGGTGGATCCCGCGGGCCTCCCGCTGGGGGTTTTGACTGAGGCCAATTTTTCCAGCCGCGTGGCCACCGGCGAGGTCTCGGTCGACCGCCCGGTCAAGGAGATCATGAGTGCGCCTGTCTTGACCATCCCGCCCCATATGCCCGCCGGCGACATCATCATCACGATGATCCGGCACCGGCGGCATCATCTGGTGGTGACGGAAACCGGGGACACCGATGGTCGGGTGATCGGGGTGGTGGGGGAGAAGACCATCCAGGCCATGCATGGCAACGTGCCCATTTTCCTGTCGAAGGAATTTCCGCTCGCCCTCGACATCAACGAACTGCGTCGCCTGCGCGATCGCGCCGACGAACTGCTCCTGCGCTACATCGAAGGCGAAGCCCCGATCCAGTGGCTTACCAACTTCATTGCGCAGGTCGATCGCATGCTCATCGAACAGGCCATCGTGCTGGCCACGGACAAGCTGGCGGCGCAAGGGCTGCCCGCCCCGGAATTGTCCTGGGCTTGGATCGCCTTCCACTCCGAGGGGCGCAAGGAGCGCTTGCTGCGCTCCAGCCAACGCACCGGCATCGTCTACGCCGATCCCCCCGCGGGATTCGACCCCAAACCCATGCTGCAGTGGTTCAGCGCGCTGGCCAACGAGATGGGCAGCGTCCTGTCGGTCTGCCGTTTTCCCTTGGATGCGCAGAACCGCATGGCCAGCAATCCGCAGTGGTGCCAGTCGGTCTCAGCCTGGTCGGAAACCTTTCGTCCGTGGGTGCTCGATCCCGTGAACAGTGACATCATTCGGCGCACGCCCTTCTTCGACTTGCGGGCCGTCACCGGTGATCGGTCGTTGGTGGCCGAAATCCGCCACGCCATCTTCGCGCACATTGAACTCAATGCTGAGTTCATCCCGGTGTTGGCCACCGCTGCCATGCGGAACCTGCCGCCGATTACCGTGTTTCGTGGCGGCGTGCTGGATAAATCCGGCAGCACGTCCGAGGCGATCAACACCAAGACCAATGCGCTGAGCCCGTTGGTGGATCTCGCCCGCGTGTTTGCGCTCGGCCTCGGGATGGAGGATGCCACCTTCACGCCCGACCGGCTGAGCAAGGCCGCCGTCGCGCTGCCCCAGTATGCCCGGGTGTTTCACGAGGCCGAACAGGCGTTCGATTATGCGCTGCGCCTCCAAACTCGCGTCGGGCTGCGTCGCGGTGACGACGCGCGTTTCGTGCGGCCCGACGAACTCACCCCCGGCGAGATTCAGCGACTCAAAACCATCTTCCGCACAGTGGGCCGTCTCATGGACGTCGCCGTGAATCACTTCTTCACCCCGGCGCAATAACCGCCCTCGACTTTGTTTATGTCCGCTGCCGCCCAGCCTCCCGCCGTCACCCGGTATCTCGCCGCCCTCGCCGACGCCCCCGGCGACAACACGGCCTTGGCCGATGTGCGTTTTGTTTCCCTCGATTGTGAAACCACGGGGACCGATCCCCGGCGGGACCGCATCATCACGATGGGGGCCATCGCCGTGCGCGGTGGTGAGATTCTGCTCGAGGATCAGTTTGAAAGTCTGCTGCATGTCAGCCACAACACCTCGGCCGTGGTGGTGCACGGAATCACCGCCGAGAAAGCGGCGAAGGACGGGGTGACGGAAGCGGCCGCCTTAAGCGACTTTTTGGACTATCTGGGCGCCGGCGTCATTGTCGGTCACCACGTCGGTTTTGATGTGGAGGTCATTCAGCACGCGTGCCAGCGCCAGTTTGGCCTCGATCTGGCCAACCGCTGGATCGACACCATGGAAGTCACGCTGCACTTGGAAACGGCCGGGGTGTTTGAAGCGATGGCGGCGGCCGCGGGACTCACGGTGCCCCCGTTCCGGGACTTTAGTTTGGATGGCCTGTGCCGCCAGTTTCACGTCGAGCCGCACGATCGCCACACCGCCTCCGGCGACGCCTTCATCACGGCCCAGATTTTCCTCAAATTGCTCAAGCTCGCGCAACACCAAGGCCGCACGACCTTGGCCCAGCTGGCCGAACGTTTCCGCGATCCGCGAGCGGATCACTCCGGCTGAAGCTCGCTCCTCGCGCTCAGTGAGTTGACGGAATCCGAGCGCGCTTTCGCGTGGGCGAAATTGCCTTTTGGGAATTTATCCCGCCCTTTCTGCTCCATGAGTAACCCCCTCGCGACTGCCGTTGAAGACTTCATGACCGGTTTGATTAACCGGAACCCCGCGGAATACGAATTTCATCAAGCCGTGCGCGAAGTCGTGCAGAGCGTCATGCCCTTGGTTCTGGATCGGCAGGCGTATCGGGATGCACAAATTCTGGAGCGCATGACCGAACCCGACCGCATCATCATCTTTCGGGTGACCTGGGAAACGGACGACGGACGGATTCGCGCCAACCGCGCCTGGCGGGTGCAGTTCAATAATTCCATCGGCCCCTACAAGGGCGGACTGCGGTTTCACCCCTCGGTGACCCAAAGTATCCTGAAGTTTCTGGGCTTCGAACAGGTGTTTAAGAACAGCCTCACCAGTTTGCCCATGGGCGGAGCCAAGGGCGGGGCCAATTTCAACCCCAAGGGTAAAAGCGACCGGGAGGTCATGCGCTTCTGCCAGTCGCTCATGACCGAGCTGCATCGCCATATCGGCAAGGATACTGATATCCCGGCCGGTGACATCGGGGTGGGTGCTCGCGAAATCAGCTACCTTTTTGGCCAGTTTAAAAGGTTGGAAAATGTCTTCACCGGGGTGCTTACCGGGAAGGGATTGGAGTTTGGGGGCAGCCTCCTGCGCAAAGAAGCAACCGGCTATGGCTGCGTGTATTTTTGCGAGAACATGTTCCAACATCGGGGCGACTCCATCGCGGGTAAAACGGTCTCGGTTTCGGGTTCCGGCAACGTGGCTTTGTATGCCGTCGAAAAGGCCATCGAGCTGGGCGCCAAGGTGGTCACGCTGTCCGACTCCGGTGGGTTCATCCATGATCCCGACGGCATCAATGCGGATAAGCTGGCTTTCGTGAAGGAGCTGAAGGAAGTGCGGCGGGGTCGGATCAGCGCCTACGCCGACCAATTCAGCGGCGCCACCTTTCACCCGGATCAACGCCCTTGGGCCGTGCCCGTCGAGGTCGCGTTGCCCTGCGCCACCCAGAATGAAATCAGCGAGGCCGAGGCCCGGACTTTGTTGGCCAATGGCGTGATCTGCGTCAGCGAGGGCGCCAATATGCCAACGGAGTTGGCCGGAGTGCACGCTTTCGTGGACGCGGGGATTTTATATGGTCCGGGCAAGGCCGCCAATGCCGGCGGGGTGGCGGTTTCCGGACTGGAACAGAGCCAGAATTCCGCCCGCTTGTCCTGGTCCCGGGAGGAGGTGGACGAACGCCTGCAGCGCATCATGGCCTCCATCCACCAGCGCTGCGTCACGCACGGCAGTAGCCAGCACGGTGTCGATTACGTCAAAGGCAGCAACATCGGCGGTTTCATCAAGGTTGCCGACGCCATGCTCGCCCACGGGGCGGTCTGATCGTCCGCCCGGCTGAACGCGAAATGCGTTGCGGCGGCGGGGCGTTTTTGATGACCTGGGCGCGTCCGCCTGATGAAGTCCATCGCCAGTTCCACCCTCCTGTTGGTCGAAGATGAACCCCTGCTGCGTCGCCGGTTGGCGGCCAAGTTTGAGCAGGCGGGAGTCGAGGTGGCCGCCGCGGGAACCCTGGGCGAAGCCCGGCGCCTGCTCGCGGACCTGAGCTTTGATTTTGCCTTGTTGGATGTGAACCTGCCGGACGGCCGCAGCCTCGAGCTACTTGAGCAAAAGCAGATCGGCAGTGGCACCGTGGTGGTCATCATGACGGCGGAAGGCGGGGTTGACGGGGCGGTCGAAGCCATGCGCTTGGGGGCCGCGGACTATTTGGCCAAACCCATTACCCCGGACGATGCGCTGATTCGGCTGGTGGCGGCCCGGCAGCGGGGCCGGAGGCAGCGGGGCGAAAAGTTTCGACAGGAGACCGAGACCGCCGCCGGACAGGCATTTGTATTCGGTCCTTCCCTACAGGACTTGCGCGAGCAGCTCGACAAAATCATCGCTGCGGACCGCCGCCTGGCGGCGAATGCGGGGGCTCCCGCCCCGGTGCTCATTGAAGGCGAAACCGGCACGGGTAAAACCTCGCTGGCGCGCTGGTTGCACCACCGGGGACCGCGGGCCGACGGTCCGCTCATCGAGGTCAATTGCTCCGCGCTGCCGGAGGCGCTCGCCGAGGCCGAGTTGTTTGGACACGAGCGTGGGGCCTTCACCGATGCCAAGGAATCCAAGATTGGTTTGATGGAGGCGGCGGAGGGGGGCACGCTGTTTTTGGATGAGCTGCCCAGCCTGTCCCCGGGGATTCAGGCCAAGCTGCTGACCGCGATCGAAGATCGAGCGGTGCGGCGGGTAGGGGGACGAAAGACCCTCCAACTGGATGTGCGCATCATCGCGGCCACCCTCACGAATTTGGCGGAATTGGTGGAGCAAAAACTTTTCCGCGAGGACCTGCGTCAGCGCCTCGATTTGTTTCGCGTGCGCATGCCGCCGTTGCGCGAACGGGGTGACGACATCGTGATGCTGGCCGAGCAGTTGGTGGAGCGCACGGCGCGTCGTTATGGGATGACGCCGGGGAAGATTCCCGCCGTCGGCCGCGAGAGGCTGCTGGCCTACGCTTGGCCCGGGAATGTGCGGGAACTGGCTCACGCGGTGGAGCGCTCGCTGGTATTTGAGGACGATGCGCTCACCTTTGCCGGGCTGACCTCCTATGCGGGAGCACCGGATGCCAAGCACCCCTGGCTGCAACCGGGGTTCCGGTTCCCGGAAGACGGTGGGTTCGAATTGGAGCGGGCCATCGACGTGTTGGTGAAACGGGCCCTCGATCAGGTCGACGGCAATGTCTCGGCCGCGGCCCGCTTGCTCGGGGTGCCGCGAGACACCGTTCGCTACCGCCTGAAGAAGTTCGAGTAGACCTGGGAAATGGTTCCCAGCCCTGTTCCCTTGGATTGGGAAATATTTCCCAGATGAAGGAAAATCGAATTGAGGATAGGATTACCTAAGTAACACAATGCCAGCATATTAAAATCAATTACTAAGTTTGGCACGGGCAGTGCAATGGAGAAGGCACCAGCAACTTTAACCTCAATCCAAAATCGATATGAAACTCCGACTATTAAACACCGCCTTCCTCACCCTGATTCTGGGAGCTGGCTCGACTTTCGCCCAAGACCGCCCGCCCGTGGACCGTCCCGCTGCCGGGGGCCAAAATCAACGCGACCAAGTCCGGCTGCAGATTCCGCGTGATGCGAATCTCCCGACCGACGTGCAGCAACTGGTGAACCAGTTTCGCGAAGGGCGCGACGCCCTGCTCGCTGAACGTCGGGCCGTGTTGGCCACGCTGGGTGACGCCTCGGAAGAAGAGATCCGCGCGGCCCTGGATGAGCTGCGGCAATCCCACCGTGCGGAAATTGCGACGCAGCGCGAGTTGGCCCGTCAGCTGCGCAAAGAACTTCGTCAGTTGCGCCGCGACCGCGCCGGTCCTCCGGATGGCGAAGGCTGATTCGTCGCCCTTTCGCGGAGCGGTAATTCATCACGCTGGTCCGCTTCTCGAAACGACCGAGCGGGTTTAATCGCCCGCTCGGATCGTTCCGATCTTCCGCTGCCGTCGCGCCCCGCGCCTCGATAGCGTTTTATTGAAACCGGCGGGGGTTCCCAACGTCAGTATCGGAGCCCTCGTCGTTAAATCACCCTCGGGTAAACCCCTCATTTTTTACAGCGTGAAAACCCCGGCCCTACGGCCATGGCGACTGCTCGCCGTCTTTAGTCTGCTCTCCGCCCTGGTCGTTACTCAGGCGCTGAGGGGAGGAGGACTGCTCGCTCAGACGGCCACCGCAGCGGACGAGGATTTTGTGGATGTGTTGGGTCAGTTGCTGGCGCTCAGTGAAGAGGACAGGGCGGCCCTGCCGTCGGATGTGCTGGAGTTTTTGACCGACTTTGGGACGTCCCCTTGGATTCCCTCCGCCAGTTTCTCCGCCGTGACCGGTTACCGCGACAATGTAGGTTTGAGTGCGCTCGTGCCGGAGGCCGTTGGCTTCGCCGAGGGGCGAGCCGAGAGCTTTCTGATGTGGCAACCCGCGGACAGCGCTTGGCAGGCCCTGGGCATTCTGGACGGATTTTATCGCCGGTATGCGAATAATCCGGTGACGGATGCGGAGCAGTCTTGGTTCAGCCAATTGGAGCTCAAGTGGAAGCCGCTGAAAGCATGGGACTTTAAAGTGCGGGGGCAGGGCTTTTATCAGGATGAAGTCGTGGACCTCTCCACCACGGCAGCGCAACGCACGGTGCTGCCCGTGGAGGTGTTGAATGGCAATGTGGACGGTGGGATGAGTCTCCGGCTGCCGGGGGGCGTGGTGGCCCAGTCGCGCTATGCGTGGCGACGGGCGGACTACCGTTTTGTGGCCGAGGATTATGCCAGCAGGGAGTGGTGGAATGGCTTGTTGTGGCAGCCGTGGTCCTGGATGGGCCTCGCCTATGAACGAATCGACCGCCAGCGGGATTATGACTTTCGGCAGAATGTGACCCCGGGCGGACGTCCGCTCCCCGACACGCAGTTGTCGTTTGCCCAAGTGGACCATGAAGCGCGGGGGTGGGTGGAGTGGAATCGCGCGGGAGACTGGCGATGGGAAGCGGGTTGGTCCGAACTGGAAAACCGCGATGAAGCCTCGGGATTTTATGACTACGACGGCGAGAGTTGGAGGGGTTCGTTGCAGTGGGTGAGTCGGGAGGAAAAGTGGGAGGTGCGGGTGGAGTGGGAACAGGATCGAATCGACTACCTGAATCAGACTGTCGGCGCGGGCCTCACGCCCGATCCCCGCCAGCGCGAAGACCGCTGGGTGCGGGTGGAGGTGTGGCGCCGACTCGGCCCCGCGTGGGACCTGCGGCTTGAGGGGGAAGACCTGTTGAGCGAAAGTAACGAAATAGATGCGTCTTATCGCGATCGAACCTATTGGCTCGGTCTGACCTACACCTACTAGCCCCAACTCAATCGTGATTCGGCTCGCCTCCCACCGCTCCTTTGCCTGGCTCGTCATCATCGGCGCCGTGCTGCTGATGTCGGCGGTCATCATGGCGGTGGCCTGGCCGGTGCGCACCGCGCTGCACCAGCAAATCCTGCGGCGCGAGGCGGTGGCGTTGGCAGCGGTGGTGGAAGTGCAGCGTGAATCCGGCACTCGCGCGGTGCGTGACCTCGGCGTGGAGATTGATTCGCTCGACGTATTCTACGCGCTGTTGGAGTCCCCGCGATTGGAAGGACTCGTGGCCATGCAACTCTTTGCCGCCGATGGGCAGATCACGCTGGTCGTTCCCGATGCTGCGTTTGTGGACGAACTGCCGCCGTCACAACAGGTGGCCGACCCGCAGGCGGTTTTCCATCATGATAACAGCACCGCGGGCGGACTGGGACTGGCCACCTCGGCCGGGGAGGGGCCCTGGCTGGAGGTGGTGATTCCGGTGGCCATCGGCACGACGGCCGAGCCCCGGGTATGGGCGCGCTACTGGTTGGATGGTCGACCGGTGGCCGCGGAATTGGCGGAGGTGGATGCCCGCCTCGGGTGGCAGGTGGGGGCGTCGGCCGCGGGCGGCAGCGTGGTTTTGGTATTGGGGCTCGGTTGGGCCTTCGCTCACTTGCGGCGGCAGCAAGATGACCTGGCCCGGGCCAATCGCGAGCTGTTGCTCAACTCCAAGACCGCGGCCATCGGCGCGATCAGCGCCCACCTCATGCATGGACTGAAAAACCCCTTGGCGGGAATTGAAGGTTTTATCGCCGATGGCGAATTTAGCCAATCGGATCCCGCAGCCACGGGTGAAGCCTGGCGGGAGGCCGTCGAAACCACGCGGCGAGTGCGTCGCATGATCAATGAAGTGGTGGGCGTGCTGCAGGATCAATCCCTGGGCGCGGACTACACCGTGCCGGTCAGGGAAGTGGTGGAGCAATCGATCACCGAAGCCCGACCCGCGGCCCCGCCGCCGCGGTGAGCGTAGTGCTAGCACCAGCGCGGAGGTGGTCCTCTCGCCGGTATCCGGTCGTGCCGCCGCGCTGCTTGAGCCTCGCCCTCGACAACCTGATCGACAACGGGATCGCGGCGGCGGGGTCCGGGGGGCAGGTGTCGGTTGCGATCACCCCGGCGGAGACCCACGTGAGTATTCAAATTAAAGATACAGGGCCCGGCCTGCCGGAAGCCGTCCAACGGGCGGCCTTCGCTCCGGTGGCCAGTGCCAAACCCGGGGGCGCCGGACTGGGACTGGCCCTCAGTCATGAGTTGCTCCGACACGCCGGGGGGGCGTTGTCCCTCGCGCACAGTGATGGCCACGGCACCGTTTTTAGGGCGACCCTGCCGCTCGCGGCGACGACCGAAAAGGAAGCGAAACGTTTATGAAAACTACCCGGAATTTGGGTTCACAACTGGGCCTTGGGCTGGGCTTGGTGGGCCTCGCCTTATCGGTTGGAGCCCAGACCGACGGTGCCCGGATTTGGGAGTACTCGACTCTCTCCACCGCGGCCGCTGGTGGGGTGGTTTCTTCCCCCACGGTCGGCGCGGACGGCACGGTCTATTTTGGCATCGAGATCGGATCCGAAACCAGTCCCAACCCGACTGGACGCATTTATGCGATCACGCCCGCCGGAGACGAAAAATGGACGTATGATACCGATGACTGGGTGGATGCCACGTTGTTCCTGGGGGCCGATGAGCGGCTGTATTTTGGGGATTGGTCGGGCCGACTCCATGCCTTGGAAGCCGCGACGGGTGAGGTCGTTTGGACGACGGATGTCGGCGCCTTCATGGTTTCGTCCGTGGCGCAGGGACCGGATGGGACCTTGTATGCGGGAACGGGAGATTCCTTGTTGGTCGCCTTCGATGCCGCGACGGGCCAATCGAAGTGGAGTTTTCCGATGGAGGACTGGGTGTTCGCTTCGCCCGTGGTCGGCCCGGATGGCCGGATCTATTTTGGCTCATGGGACGATCGTTTCTACGCGGTGGATCCACAGGGCGAACTGATCTGGTCGGTTCTCACTTCCGGTGATATTGTGGGCGGTGCCGCGCTGATGGCCGATGGCACCGTGGTGTTTGGTTCCCGGGACCGGGTGGTTTATGCCATCAATGCGGATGGAACTTTGCGGTGGAGCTACGAGACCGGCGATGGGGTGGAAGCAGCTCCTGCCATTGGACCGGACGGATCGGTCGCCATCGGCTCGACGGATGGTTATCTCTATCGATTGTCAGCTGATGGCGCGTTGATCTGGCGAGTGGATTTGGGCGGCGCCGTGTATTCGACCCCCAGTTGGCGGGAAGATGGTTCGATCATCGTGGGGTCGAGTGCTTTCAAGGTTCATGCCCTCAGTGCGAGCGGTTCAACGCTCTGGACGTATGAGACCGGCGACTGGGTGGATTCGTCGCCGGCGGTGACCACGGATGGCCGCATCTACATCACCGGTTATGATAAAAAGCTGCACGCACTGAACAGCACGGTGGATGCGGAACTGGCGGCGGAGTGGGGCACCTTTCAGCAGAGTCTCCGCCGCGGCGGCAGACAAGTGAGGGGGCTGGGCCAGTCCGGACCAGGGCGATTGACCAACCTCTCCGTGCGATCGCAGGCGGGTTCGGGGGCCGAGACGTTGATTGCCGGTTGGGTCGTGGGCGGATCCGGCGCGCGGGATTTGCTGCTGCGCGGAGTGGGCCCGACCTTGGCCGAATTTGGGGTGACCGGAGCGCTGATCGACCCGGTGATCACGTTATTCGACGGTGAAACCGCGATCGCCATCAACCCCAATTGGGGGGAGGCTGCTGATGCGGCTGAGCTGGTCGCCGCGGCGGCAACCGTCGGTGCCTTCGCGCTGCCCGAGGGCAGTTTGGATGCCGCGTTGCTGGCCAGCCAAGTCGCGGGGGCCCCGCGGACCTTGCAAGTTGTCGGCACCGCCGGGCAGACGGGTGTTGCTTTGGTGGAAGTTTACGATGTCGGGGGCGACGCCACCGCGGAACTTGTCAACCTCTCGGTCCGCAGTCAGGTCGGCACCGGTGACCAGGTTTTGATTGCCGGACTGGTGGTCAATGACACGACGACGCTGCTACTGCGCGGGGTCGGCCCCACCTTGGCGGATTTTGGGGTGACCGGTGAGCTCACCGATCCGGTATTACAGCTCTACCACGGCGCGGAACTATTGGCTCAGGGCGATGACGCGGGCGAGGGCAGTGACGCCACCCTCATTCTCAATTGGACAGCGGCGCTCAACACGTTTCCCTTGCCCAGCGGCAGCAAGGACGCCGCCCTGATCGTCACCCTTCCCGCCGGTGCCTACTCCGCGGTGGTAAGCGGAGCCAACCAAAGCACCGGTGTGGCCTTGATCGAAGTGTATCTGGTCCGGGAGTAGCACAGTCAGTCAAGGAGGGGAGGGCACGCCATGTTTGCCCGCGGTGTCGTTGGCTCGCCCAACCCACCCATCCCGGGGCCGCATGAGGGCAGGGTGAAATTCCGCTTTGTCGGGGTCGAGTCCGACGCGAAGCGATGGCGGTTCATGAAGTTTTGCCCGGTTGCTTGCATCGGCGCCTGGGCTGGATTGCCTCAAACTCTCCCGTCAGAAAAACCAACGTGATTCAGATGTCCCTTTCTCCTTCCGTGATCGCTCTTGGGATCGACGTCGGCGGAGCGCGTAAAGGCTTTCATGCCGTCGCGCTCAACGCGGCCCGACAGGTGATCGGCCAACCCTCCCGGTTGGCGTCGGCCGCCGAAATTGCCTCCCTGATGATCACGCTGAACCCGTCAGTCGTGGCCATCGATGCCCCGTGCCAATGGTCGCAGCACAAATCCCGCGAAGCCGAGCGCGCGTTGGCTCGTGCCGGGATCCGTTGCTTTTTCACGCCCAGCCGAGCGCGCGCCCGGCGGAACCTCACCTTCTATGGATGGATGTTTCAAGGGGAAGCTGCCTTTGCGGCCGCGAGCCTTACTCACCCACACTACACCGGTTCCACCTCCGTGTGGGGCCAAACGATCGAAGTCTTTCCCCACGCGACGACTCTGGCGCTAACCAGGCAGGCCACACCGAAGCGTGTGAGCAAAAACCAGTGGCGGCGCCAGCTCCTCCGGAGTGAAGGCATCGACCCGAGCCCGCTCACCAATATCGACTACATCGACGCCGCCCTTTGTGCCCTGACGGGGCTCCACGCCCTCAACGGAAACTTCACCCCCCACGGCGACCCCTCCGGCGGCTACCTAGTGACTCCCGTCACCCCCTGAGACTATCCCCATCCTTATATAGGGACAGGTTATAAAAGGCTTGCGTTTTAGATGCTTTGAGGATTCGTGGGGGAGATGAGGCAGGTCCGGATTAAGGTAGATGCAGCGGAGGGGCAGGCGGTTTACCATGCCATGACTCGTACGGTAAATGGGGAGCGCCTGCTCGACGATGTCGCCAAGGAGGTGCTGCGGAAGCAGCTCTGGCAGATCGCGGAATATTGCGGCATCGAAATCATCACTTACGCGATCATGGCCAACCACTTCCATGTGCTGGTGCGCGTTCCCAAGAAGTCCGTCATCACTGACTTCGAACTCATGCGGCGTTACCGGATACTTTATCCCAAACCGACTAAATACCAATCCGCTCAGTTCGAAGTGATTCAATCCCAACTCAAATCGAACCACCCAGAGGCGCAGTCTTGGCGTGACCGTCAGGTGGCGATGATGGGAGACCTTTCGGCTTTCATGAAGCTCGTGAAGCAACGCTTCTCCATCTGGTATAATCGCAACCATCAACGCTACGGCACGTTGTGGGCCGAGCGTTTTAAGAGCGTGCTGGTGGAGCCTAGGTCCGGCGTGTTGCGCACCATGGCGGCTTACATCGATCTCAATCCGGTGCGGGCCGGAATCGTTAATGATCCGAAAGACTATCGGTTCTGCGGTTACGCTGAAGCCGTCGCAGGCCACCGATCCGCCCAAACAGGATTGATGCAGCTAACGAGAGGTGGCGGCTGGAGTGGGACGCAACGTGCCTACCGCCAGACGCTCTTCGGCAAGGGTTCAGCGCCCAAAGAGCACCAAGCGAACATCAAAAGCACGACCTTGCAGAAGGTCATAAAAGCAAAAGGCCACCTTCCGCTCCACGAGGTTCTCCGGTGCCGGGTGCGGTATTTCAGTGATGGTGCGGTGCTCGGGGGGCATGCTTTCGTGTCAAAACACCTCGGCACCTACCAAAAACTTACGGGACATCGCCCCCGCACGGCGCCGCGTTCGGTGCCGCGAGTGACCGATTGGGGTGATTTGTCCACGCTGCGGGGGCTGAGACGCAATGCGTTTGGCATGTAACCTGAATGCCGTCCGGGGATGATGGGGCGTTGAACGGATCATCCGGTGCTTAATTTCGTTGTCGGCCGTGGTTGTGTATCGGTGATCTTGGCCTATGGTCCGTGGCATGGATATGCTTCAGTTCGCCTTACAAGTGATCGTGGCCTTTGGGCTGTTGAATGTCTGGCTGCTTCGCGCCAACCGTCCGACCCGTTATCGAGGCAGAGGAGTGGGATCGCTGCAGCAGGAATTTGCCGCTTACGGTTTGTCTGTCCCCGTGATGCGGATTGTGGGAGCGCTGAAAATCGGGGTAGCCCTCGCACTTCTCCTCGGCCTCTGGATAACCAAATTGGTAACTCCCGCGGCGGTTGTTCTCACCGGGCTCATGCTCGGCGCATTTTTCATGCACCTGAAGGTGAAGGATCCATGGGCGCGTTCACTGCCGTCTCTCCTCATGCTCGGTATGGCCGTCACCCTAGTGGTGCTTGGGGGTAGGTCTGATCAGTAGGCGGTGAGGAAGAGGTAGAGGTTCAGGATTAGGTAGCCTAACGCCGGGAGCGTCTGTAACAGGGTATCTTTAATTTTAATCCGCACCCTGACCCCCAACAGCATCATCAGGGCGAGTCCTCCAGCGGCGACTTGACCCGCCCAGGGCAGCATCAACCCTGCGATCAGCCCGGCCGCCCCCAGTAGTTGCAAGGCGCCCACCACCGGGCGAAACTGCGCAAGTCCGTAGCGAGCATACTCGAGTTGCATCGCGGATGACCCAAAGCAGGCGGCACCGAAAAAAATGAACGAGACCGCACTGAACCAGATGAGGAAGTTTTCTATATTCAGAAGGGGACCATGACACCGCTCAGAAGGTGAAACAAGGGGGGGACTCGCAAAATCTTTCCCGCCAGAGCGGCCAAGGCCAACCCTTGGCGAGATCAACGCTTGCCCCGAACTCATTGGTTTGAGCCAGAGTTACGGCACAATTAACCAGCGTGCTACCATGTGAGACGCACTCGCTCAGTCATCTGACTCTGAGTGGGCGCCGCGTTCAGTCCCGCCATTGAAAACCGTCCTCAGTAGTGGGACCATGCCAATCGCTTGATATCCGCTCGGCCCGCGGTTACTGCTCTGGCGATGACAAATTCTTCTTCTCAGAAACGGATCGCAGTGACCGGGGGCAGTGGCATGGCTGGACATTGGGTGGTCAAGCACCTCGTTGAGCAGGGCTACGAAGTGGTAAATCTCGATTCGCAGTTACCCCCGAATCCGCTCTGCCGAACGATCAAAACGGACCTCACCCACGCCGGCCAAGTGATTACGGCGCTGTCACCATTCGGCACGGACAACCGCGCTCCCTACGACGGGGTGATCCATTTCGGGGCGATTCCCAACGCACATCGTTGGCCGAACGATGAGGTGTTTCGGGTGAATACGACCTCCACCTACAACGTGCTGGAAGCCTGCGCGATCCTTGGCATCACGAAAGTGGTCCTAGCTTCAAGCGAGGCCTCCTATGGCCTTTGTTTTGCCAGCGACTTTTTTGAACCCCAATACCTGCCGGTTGATGAGGCGCACCCGCAGCTACCCGAAGACGCCTACGGTTTGTCCAAGGTGATCAACGAAGTCACCGCTGAATCTTTTCACCGCCGCACGGGGATGCAAATCGTGTCGTTTCGGTTGGGGAACATTTTGACGCCGGAAGCCCACGCCACGGTCAAAGCCGGCTTTGCCAACACCGCCGAGCGACTGCGCATTCTGTGGTCCTACATCGACGTGCGGGATGTCGCGTCGGCTTGTCAGCTCGCCATTGAAACCGACGGTCTCGGTTGCCAGCCGATCATTCTGGCGGCGGATGACTCCTCTTCCGATCGGCCTTCCGCTGAGTTAATTGCCAAGCACTTACCCGGGGTGAACGATTTACGGCAGGAATTTACGGGACGGGAATCGCTCCTATCAAATCGTCGACTACGGGAGACGCTTGGTTGGAAGCAGCGGTATTTTCTGACGTAAACCAGCCATTTTCCGTCTAGGGATTGAGGTATCATGGGTTAAGGCCCATTGGGTCGGTCGGTGGTTTGACGGAACTCCATTTTGGAGCATCTTGACCGATGCAAAATCGGTTCAAAGGTGGGCTGCTTTCCGCCACGGTCATGATGTGTCTGGGGGCGGGATTTCTGCGCGCCGAGACCGTAATCGAGACGTTTGACCGGGGGCGCGTTTCGCTGAATTGGCAGATCGTGAACGACAGCGTCATGGGCGGGATCTCCAATAGTGGGTTAGATCGGGTCGACGATGGGGTTGTGCGGTTCAGCGGACGATTGTCCTTGGAAAATAATGGCGGCTTTGCGTCCGTGCGGGCCGCGGGTCAGTTTCCGGATCTGTCCGAAGCCCGGGCGATCATGATTCGGGTTAAGGGCGACGGGCGGGTGTATCAGTTGCGGATGCGGATGTCGAACGGGTGGCGCGCGCCTGATTACAGTGCTGAGTTCACGACCAAGCTCGGGCAATGGCAGACTTTCGTGCTTCCATTGGCGGATTTTGCCGCCGGTTGGAGAGGACGCACGGTACGAGATGCGCCGCCCTTGGATCCGGGTCAGACCCGCTCGATTGGCATTTTGCTCGGGGATAAAACCCCTGGGGGATTTGCCATCGATATTGATTGGATCAAGGCGATTTCCGGAGGGAAAGTGGACGCGTGACTGCGGGACCTGTAACCGGAGGATAGGTGCCGCAGAGCCACTGATTGATCGGCTCGTTTTTGGCGTCTTGCGAAGGTTTCGTCAGCGGGGTGCGCACGCCGCTTAAAACAACGACCGCCGGGCGTAAACGTCCGGCGGTCTTTTTTTGGAGCCATTTTTCAGACCCCTTGTCGGGCGAATCGTCCGACTGAACATAGGATGCAGGGTGGGGGAATTTTTTCAATCCAAATAAGCCCGTTTGGGTGGGCTAATTTTGTAATGAAGTAATCGGGCTATTGGGCCGATGAGCTAAAGCCCTTGGAGTTTTTTTGTGAAATACCCGTTGCGGTTTGAGGCTTTGCTCAGCTCAAAGATCGCCACTGCCCCGGCGGGAGATCGGTCGGCAGCTTGAAGGGGCCAATGCTTACTCGGTGGAGGGCGGTTACTTGGCAGCCCAGCCGATGAAACATTCGACGGATTTGCCGGTAGCGGCCTTCGTGGAGGGTGACGCGCGCGGTGTGGTCGGTCCGTATCTCCAGTTTGGCCGGCAGGGTGGTGAGGCCTTCGGGCTCGAAATAAAATCCGGTGAGGAATTGTGCCGGCGCGCTGCTCGGAATGGGTTCGTGGCTCGTGACGTGATAGGTCTTCGGCACCTTGTGATCGGGGTGCATGAGGGCCTTGGACCAACGACCGTCGTTGGTGAGCAGCACCAGTCCGGAGGTGTTGAGGTCGAGGCGTCCGACGAGGTGGAGGGTGCGTTTGTCGGGATCATCAATGAGGTCGAGGACCGTGCGGTGTTGGGAATCTTTGGTCGCGCTGATGACGCCGATGGGTTTATGCAGCATCAAGCGCAGGCGGCGGGCGGCCAATTGGACCACCGCACCATCGAGAGCGACTTGGGCAAATCGGTCCACTTCGATGTCCCGTTCACGGGTGGGGTGTCCGTCAACAGTCACGCGGCCGGCCAAAATGTGTCGCCGCGCCTGAGTGCGACCGATGGAGTGGTGTTTGCCGATCAGGCGATCAAGTTTCATGCGAACGGTCGGCGGGCCGGCTCATTTTATCCGGGACCGCGGCAGGGAGGGGTCCGCTTGGGCTCAGGAGCGGGGTCCCGCGTTTGCACAGTTGGAGGGCAAGGCCCCAAGGGTCGCGCAGCATGATGAGGTGCGAGCCATCGTCAAAGTGGTCCTCCGAGACCGGGGTGGCTCCGGCGATGATGAGGCGGGAGGCATCGATGCCGGGGTTCTCGCTCGTAAACGCCAGGTGCAGGAGCAGGGGGTCCCAGTTGGCGTAGTCGGGCACTTGATCGGACGGATGGCAGTAGATCTCCAGCACTGTCGTCGCCTCATCGGCGAGAAAGTGGCACTGCACGGGATCCGGCAGGTGGCGGGCAATCCGCAGGCCGAGGTGGGTGCAATACCAATCCGCGACGGCTACGGGGTCGGCCACGTTGTAGGCGATGTGTTCGATTTTCATGGTAGTTGCGCAGGGGGCGAAAAGTCGGAGTGGAGGTCGAGCGAGATGATGTGCGGACCCTGATGGGCGAGAGGAGCCGACCCCACGCGGGTGCCGTATTGAAAATCCCGAACTTCGGCGCGAATGATGCCGGTGGTGCCGGGAGGCAGGGCCGTGGCGGGCAGTTCCAAAATCCCGGCCAGTTGGGTGTCCCAGTGGCCGGTCCATAGCGGCGTGCTGCCGTCTTCCGGATAACCGGGTCCGACGAGAGCGAGCGCGATGTAGGGGGGGCGTTGATACCATGAATCGACGAGCGTATCGTCGGGCCGGGGGGCGCCGTGAAGGGCCAACGGGATGCGCAGGGTTTCGTCGGCGGGGGTGACGGGGGAGGGCGTCGGCGGGAGCGGGAAGGCCAGGGGCTGGGGCGCGTAGACAGTGGGGGCGACATCCCAGCGCAGGCCGCCGTCGGCGCTGCGGCGCTCGCCGTTGGGCGTGGTGATGACGAGAGTCTCGGAGTCGGGCTCGAAGCGAATCCCGGTGGCATTCTCGTAGAGTAACCATGAGATGGATACCCAATCGCTGGCGGCGTCGAGCGCACGCCGGAAGACGGCGGGACGGCCCGCCGCAACGGCGAATTCAAACGCTTGGCCGGCGACCGAGCCCGATGTGGTGGCGAGGATTTTGCGAACCGGAAAGCCCTGATTGCAGGGCGTCCAAGTTCTGCCTTCGTCGACCGAACGATACACGCCGACATTGGTGCCTGCGTAGACCGCGGTGGCCGTCACCAGGAAACTCCGGGCAAATTCGCAGGTGAGTGATGCATCAAGTTCCTGCCAGCTCTTACCGGCGTCGGTGGTTTTCCAATTTGAGTAGTCGCTGCCTGCATAGAGCGTGGCGGAATTTTGTGGGTCGAACGCGGAGCCGCTGATGAGAACTGCGCCATAGTGCGGGGTACGTTTTTGCGGCGCGAGTCCCGCGCTGGACGACACCCAACTTTGACCGCGGTTGTAGGATTTGAACATGCCTTGGTGGTGGGTCTCCGCGTAGAGCACGTGGGGCGATACGGGGTCGACGACGATGCGATCACCCCGGCGGAAAATAGGGCCGATGCGTTCGTGGTGCCACGTGTCGCCGCCATCGGAACTGCGGTGATAACCGCCCTCCCAACGCCCACCGAGGTAAAGGGTGTCAGGATCGTGCGGGTCGAGGGTGAGGTGTTGAAAACGGTTGAATTGAATGGACCAATCGGGGTTGGGCCAAGGAACCGTCATCTTCTCCGCCACAAATCTAGGGTAGTCAAAAACGTGGGTCCACGGTCCGGCGGCACCGGTCGAACTGCGGTGGACTCCGTCGGGGGTGAGCACGAGGAGCTTTTGGGGATCCCGGGGGTCCACCACGAGGCTGAGGATACTGTGATCGCCCCAGGCGACGTGGGCCCACGTGTCGCCGCCGTCCTCCGATTGCCACAGGCCGGAGTCACGGCCGCCGGTGAAGAGACGGGAGGGATTGCTCGGGTCAAAGACAAGAATGTTGGCGTGGCGCAATTCGGAGGCGGGGCTGATATCGGTCCACTGGTCGCCGGCGTCGATCGAACGGTAGAGCCCGCTGCCCTGGGTGGCCGCATAGAGAATCGAGTCGTTCTGCGGGTGCGCGGCCAGCTGCTGGATGTAGGCGCTGGCGGGGGGTGGGACCTCGCGGCCGGTGAGCAGGCCAGCGGTGAGCGAGAACAGAACAAGGGGGATCAGCGAATTCAGGGTGAGCGGCACGAGGGCGAAGGGTAGGGATGATCGCTGAGCCCGGCAACCCGCGCCGTCATCAATTTGTCTGGGCAGGTCGGGTGCTCGAAGCCGGGTCGGTGCATCCGGCGCCGCAAGCGAGGGGTAGGGAGGCAGGGGAGCCGTGCGGACGACAGCGCCAATTCCTGATCTTTACACGGCGGGGAATTTTGACGTGCTTAGGGGCATGTCCTCGACTCCGAACTATGCCACGCTTGCAGCCGCCTACGTCAAAGGCCTGACCGAAGGCCGGGTAGATCCCGCCGAGGTCATTGCTTGGGCGGATGATTTGCTCTGCAACGATCCGGACACGCAGGACTGGATGATCGAGATCTCGACCGCCAAGGCCGACGACCGGGTGGGTGTGGTGCAGCAGCTCAACACCGTCAAGGGCGACGTTGACGAGGCCGCGCTCGCGGAGCTGGTTGCCCAACAAGGTTAGTGGCCGCAGGGCTTAGGGACGGGACAATCAGCGCCGGGAACCGGGCGCAACCGCAGCCCCCCAGGGCGTTTAACGGGCGATGGGAGGGGGAGTGATTTGTATCGCGGCTCACCGCGACAAGGTTTAGCATAGCGATCGTGTTGGAATTCCTCGAATTCCCGATTGAGACAAGATCAGGCCGTTTCGCCTTGCTCGTTGGAGGTTGGGAGCAGACGGCCGTGCAAGCTTATCCCCGTGAATAACTCACCCTCCTCTGCCGGCGCCAAATCGCCAACCGTCTCAACCCCTTCCGTTCCGGACGAGTTGGTGGCGGCGACAGGCTTTCCGATCGTGGGGATCGGGGCATCGGCGGGGGGGTTGGAGGCGATGGAGGTCTTCCTGGCGAAATTCGACGCGGGATGCGGGCTGGCGTTTGTGGTGGTGCAGCATCTCGATCCCGACCGAACCAGTAGTTTGGTGGAGTTGTTGGGTTCAAAATGTCGGTTACCGGTCGAATTGATCGGCAATGGCGAACGGGTGGAGCCGAATCACGTCTACGTGATTCCGCCCGATTTTGACCTCTTCGTGCGCCAAGGGAGGCTGCAGTTGCAGAAACCATCGGAGCCGCACGGATTACGGCTGCCGATAGATGCGTTTTTTCGGTCATTGGCCGAAGACCAGCACCGTTGGGGATTGGCGGTCGTTTTGTCGGGTATGGGATCTGATGGCGCGCTTGGGATCCGCGCGGTCAAGGCACACGGGGGCGCGGTGTTTGTGCAATCGGCAGAATCGGCAAAGTTCGATAGCATGCCCCGTCACGCGATCGATTCGGGGGTGGTGGACGTGGTGGCGGCCGTGGAGGATCTACCGGCGAAGATCCGCTCCTACCTTGAACACGTTCCCGCGCCAAAGGATCGGGATGCTCACGCCCCGGAATTGTCGGATGAAGGGCAGCGGGCCTTACGCCGGATCATCACGCTGCTGCGCGCGCAGACGGGCCATGATTTCACGGGCTATAAAAACAGCACCCTTTTGCGCCGGATTGAGCGGCGGATCGGACTGCATCAGCTGAAGGGGATGACCGACTACGCCCATTACCTGCAAGTCAATCGGGCCGAGGGGGAACTTCTGTTCAAGGAGCTCCTTATTGGGGTAACCAGTTTCTTTCGAAATGCCTCATTGTGGGAAACCCTGAAACGGGAGACGTTGCCCGATCTGCTGGCTCGATTTCCGGACGGCGGGAAACTGCGGGCCTGGGTGCCGGCCTGCTCGACTGGGGAGGAGGCTTTTTCGCTGGCGATCGTTTTCCAGGAGGTCCTGCAAGACCTCAATCCCCCGGCGCACTATGACCTCCAGATTTTTGCCACGGACCTCGATGCGGATGCGATCGACAAGGCGCGAGCAGGAGTTTACCCAACCAACATCGCAGCTGACGTTTCCGAGTCTCGCTTGGAGCGGTTCTTCACGGCGGAAGATCACCGGTATCGCGTGGGAAAAGAGATTCGGGAGATGGTGGTTTTTGCGCCGCACAATCTGACGATGGATCCCCCCTTCACCAAATTGGATGTCATCAGCTGCCGCAACGTGTTGATTTATTGGGAGGCGGCGTTGCAGCGGAAAATTTTCTCCCTTTTCCACTACAGCTTAAAACCTGACGGGATACTGGTGCTGGGCACAGCGGAGACGGTGGCAGACACCCCGCGACTTTTTGTCGTGCAGGACGGCAAAAACCGGATCTATCAGCGGGTGCAGGATACCGAGAGGGCGGGCGATAAGAGTGCTCCTCCCGCGGAGCTTCCCCAGACCCGCGGTCTGGCCCCGGTGGATCCCCCCTTGCCGGTCCTTCAAACGCCCAACATCCAAACGTTGTGCGATGGCTTGTTATTGCACCGCTTCGCGCCGACGGCGGTATTGACCACCAAGGATGGGGATTTGATCTACGTCCGCGGTAAAACGGGGAAGTATCTGGAGCCCGCCACGGGTAAGGCCAATTTAAACCTCTTTGCCATGGCGCGCCCCGGTCTGGCTGGCCCCTTGGATGAAGCTTTTGCGCGGGCCCGGCGTCAGCCCCAACCGGTGAAGATGACCAACCTCCAGATCGAAGGACTCACCTCCGGGTTGGTCGATCTGCATGTCGAAAACTTAAGTGAACCGCCGGAAATGAAAGGGATGTGTTTGGTGGTTTTTCACGACCGCCCGATGACGGCGAATACGGCGGACCGACAGGCGTCCGGTGGTGAAGCCCCGGCCGCGGGCGCGGAAAATTCGCGGCAACTGGCGGAAGCGTTGCGGGAAGCCCGCAGTGATTTGGCCATCGCGCGGGGGGAAATGCAGGTCTCCCGGGAAGAGCTGCAAAGCACCAATGAAGAACTGCAAAGCACCAACGAGGAGCTGCAAAGCACCAACGAGGAACTGACCACCTCGAAAGAAGAGATGCAGTCCATCAACGAGGAACTCCAGACCGTCAATCATGAGCTGCAGGCCAAGCTGGATGAGCTGTCGAAGGTGAGCGATGACATGAAAAACCTCCTCAACAGCACCGAAATAGCCGCCCTGTTTCTGGATGAAGACCTGCAGGTCAGGCGGTTCACGGTCGAGGCCACCCGTTTGATCAAGTTGATTCCCGGCGACGCGGGTCGACCCGTGACCGATCTGGTCAGTCGGCTCGATTACCCGAAACTCTCGGCGGATTCTCACGAGGTGCTCCGGACCCTCGTGTTCAAGGAGAGCGAAGTCTCCACCCATGATGGTGATTGTTATCGGGTGCGGATCATGCCCTACCGCACCCAGCGCAATCGCATCGACGGGGTGGTCATTACCTTTGTGGACATCACGGAATCCAAGCAATTGGAAGCGGGCCTGCGCGAGTCCTTGACCATGCTGCAGCATCGCTTCGTGCCCGCCGAAGACCAGTTGGACGCCACGGGTGATCTGGAGAAGATCGCCCGGCGGTATCAGCCTCTGCTCGACCGGCGATCCGCTCCAGCGAACAAAAGCCCGACGCACGGGAAGTCATTGCCCGAGGCCGGGCAATAGCCCTCGGCCACCCCGCCCTCGACCCAACCCCATGCCCCCGCCCGATTATCCCCCAGACCCGAACCTGCGGCGCTCCGCCGAAGAGCGATTGCGGCGGGGAAAGGACGCCGCACCGCCGCCTCCCCATGCAGAGGAACAAGATCCCAAGCGGCTGATGCACGAACTCCAGGTGCATCAGGTCGAATTGCAGCAGCAATACGAGGATTTGTGCGAAACGCGGGACCGGATGGAGACCGCCCTGAATCGTTACACGGAGCTCTACGATTTTGCGCCGATGGGACACTTCACCCTTTCGGTGAACGGCACAATCAGTGATCTGAACCTGGCGGGGGCAGAACTCTTGGGCTCGGCGCGGGCGCGGTTGGCCGGTCAGCGGTTTCAACAATTTATCCCGGACGATCAGCGGGAGGACTTTTTGAAGTTTTTGACCAATACTTTTGCGGGTACGGAAAAACAAAGGCTGACCGCCACCCTGTGGTCGGGAGCCGAAAGTGGGGCAGTCTATCCCCGAGATACGACGAGGGGCGTCAAACGCGTGCAGATTGAGGCTATTCCGTCGGCGGAAGGCAGCTCTTGTCGCGTATCGGCGATCGACATCACGGATAAGGAACAGGCTGAGGCTACCTTGCGGATGAACGCGAAGCTGCTGGAGGCCGCCGCGGCCATCGCCAAGGTGGGAGGATGGGAGCTTGATCTGGTCACGGGGGAGCTCTTTTGGACCCCGGAGACTTATCACATCCACGAGACGTCGCCGGAGGCCTTCCATCCCAGCGTGGAGTCGGGCTTAGCCCGTTACCTGCCCGACTCGAGGCGATTGCTGGAATCAGCGCTGGAGGCGGCCCGCACCCACGGGGAGGGTTACGATCTCGAGTTGGAAATGTTTACGAACCAAGGCCGTCCGATCCATGTTCGCACGAAAGGTCGGGTGACCTGGGTAATCGGTCGGCCGGCCAAATTGACCGGGGCGATTCAGGACATCACCGAGGCCAAGTTGGCGGAGGAGCGACTCCGGCATTCGGAGGAACTTGCCCGGGCGACGCTCAACGCTCTCACGGCGAACATCTGTGTGTTGGATGAGCAGGGCGTGATCATCGCGGTCAACGACGCTTGGATACAGTTTGGGGCTGAAAATGGGAGTCAGTCCGGCACCGGGATCGGCACAAACTACCTTACGGTTTGCGACCAGGGGGCGGGGCAGCATGCGGAAATGGCTCACGATGTCGGAGCCGCGATCCGAGCGGTGTTGCAGCATGGGGAGCAGACCTATTATGCGGAGTATCCCTGCCATTCGCCGGACGAGAGACGGTGGTTTGCGTTGAACATCTCCCGCACACAGGGACCGGGTCCCAAGCGGGTGGTGGTGGCTCACGAAAACATCACTTCCCGCAAAGAAGCGGTGTTGGCGCTGGAGAAGTCGCGGCAGGAATTTCGCGAGTTGGTGGGGCGGGTGCAACAAGCTCGCGAGGAGGAGTCCAGCCGGATCGCCCGTGAGGTGCACGATGAGTTGGGGCAGCAATTGACAGGTCTGAAAATGGACCTGCGTTTGATGGAGCGAGGATTGGAGCGGATGCCCGAAAAGGAGATGGAGTCCACCCGGGAACGGGTGGTGGCCATGAATGGGTTGGTGGACGAAATAGTTAAAACGGTGCAAGGCATTGCGGCGGGTTTGCGGCCTCCCTTGCTGGATCAAATCGGGCTCGTGGCCGCGCTGCGCCGGGAGTTGAACCTGTTGCAATCGCGCTCCGCCCTGTCCTGTGAATACCGGGGGCTGGCGGAGGAGATACCCCTGTCGCGGGATTTGACCACGGCTTGTTTTCGGATCGCGCAGGAGGCCCTGACCAATGTGGTCCGGCATGCGGAGGCCTCGGAGGTGGTGCTCGAACTGAGCACCGACGGCGCTAACTTGAAGATGGAAATTCAGGACAACGGCAGCGGCCACGACTGGTCGCAGCCCTCAAACCGGCAGGCGCTGGGGATATTGGGCATGAAAGAACGGGCCAATCTGGAGGGCGGGGAAGTCACGCTGGAAAACCGGCCGGAAGGAGGCACGGTGGTCCGAGCGGTTTTACCGCTGGTCAAGCCGCCGGCCGCGACGTCGGAGACCTGACGCGGCTCCGGCGGGCCGGCCTGCTGCAATTGCTCGTTCGGAAGGCAATCAACCCTTCGGGGGGCGGAGCAACGCCCTCAAGTCGTCGAGCTCCAGCTGGGCGGAGAGGGCATCGCTGGCCTCAAAGACATCGGCCAGCAGAGCGCGTTTGGTGGCCTGGAGGCCCATGACCTGTTCCTCGACGGTGCCGCTGCAGATCAGCTTGTAGCTGGTGACCACGCGAGATTGACCGATGCGGTGGGCTCGATCGGTGGCCTGGGCCTCGACGGCCGGGTTCCACCAAGGATCAAAGTGAATGACGGTATCGGCCCCGGTCAGATTGAGACCCGTGCCGCCGGCTTTGAGCGAAAGGAGGAACACGGGAATGGATTCGTCGGATTGAAAGGCATCCACGGCGGCCTGTCGTTCGCGGGGAGCCATCGTGCCATCCAGATAGGAGTAGGGCGTGGCCGATGCCTTCAGCTCCTCCTGCAACAGGGCCAACAGGCTGGTGAACTGCGAGAAGACGAGCACGCGGTGGCCCTCGTCCAGGATCTCGTCCATGAGCTCGCGAAAGGCAGCAAGCTTGGCCGACCACGCGGGCAGGGCGGTGGGCTCAACCAAGCGAGGATCGCAGCACACCTGCCGCAATCGGAGCAACTGGGTGAGGGTCGCCAAGCGCAAGGCGCCGGAATTGGCCCCCTTGGCCTCCATGGCGAGCAGCGAACGCTCGCTGTCTTCCTGCGTGCGGCGGTAGAGCGCCTTTTGCTCCGGGGCGGGATCGCAGTAAACCACCTGCTCGATCTTCGCGGGCAGTTCCGGCGCGACATCGATCTTCCGGCGGCGCAGGAGGTAGGGCGCCGTCTGGGTGCGGAGCCGATCGTCGTGCCATTGGCGCTCATCGGCGCGAAGTCCGGGGGGCACGGGTTTAAGAAAACCGGGCAGGAGAAACTCGAACAATGCCCGCAGGTCGTTGAGGGAGTTTTCCAGCGGGGTGCCGGTGAGCAGGAAGCGGCTTTCGGCCGTCAGCGCGCGCAGGGCGCGGGCGTTGCGGGTGCGTCGATTCTTGATGTGCTGGGCTTCGTCGGCGATCACGCACCGCCAGGATGCGTTGGCGAAAAGTCCCCGGTCATTGGCCAGCGTGGCGTAGGAGGTGAGAATCAGGTCATAGTTCCCGGTCGCGGGGGATCCTTCCAGTCGGCTGGCACCGTGGTGCACAAAAACCTTGAAGTGAGGAATGAACCGGACCGCCTCCCGGCGCCAGTTTTCCACCAGTGAGGCCGGGGCGACGACGAGGGCCGGCTTGGCCGGCCCATTTATAAATTCCGATTTCCGATCTACGATTTCCGATTTCCGCAGGGCGGCTAGAAGCGCAAGGGCCTGGAGGGTTTTGCCGAGGCCCATTTCGTCGGCCAGGACGCCGCCGAGGCGGTGGTGGTGGAGGTAAGCCAGCCAAGCCACGCCGAGGCGTTGGTAGGGGCGCAGCAATTCACCGGCGGGACCGGGGACGGTTACGGCCGGCAACTTGGTGAGGTCGCGGAAGGCGCGGCTGCGTTCCCGCCAAGAGGCCGGGGATTGGTAGCCGGGGGAGAGTGCCTCGAGGAGATCGTCGATCTCGGCGGCGCGGGCCGCGGAAATTCGGTGGGTTTGACGCACTCCGGCGAGGGAGGTGGGGGCGCCGGCCAGAGCGCTTTGCACGGCGCCCACCCTGGCGGCATGGGTAGGATCGAGCAGGATGATTTGGCCTTCGGATTCCACATAGCCCCGATTGGCGGTGATGGCTTGGGCGAGGGCGGCGGGCGAGGCGGAGCCGACAGCGAGGCCGAGGGTGACCTCAAATTCATCGCCGGTTTGTTTGATCTCGGCGGCGACCCCCGGCCGCATGATTTTCGCGGTGTTGCGCTTGAAGTTGGGCGTGAATTCGGCGCGGAACTCGACCTCGAGCGTCGTGAGGTGCTTGGCGAGAAAATTCAGCGTTTTATGTCGATCGCGCAGCCACCACCGGCGGTTGGAAGGTTCGAGACGAAAGCCATATTCCTTCAACAAGTCCACGGCGGCACCGTAGGCGTGGGATTCCCGGGAAGGCAGGGTGATGGCCAGGAAGTGCTCGGAGCCGTCGACCTGCATGGGCGTGAGGTCGTCGGGAATTTTGGATTTACGATTTACGAATTCAGATTTCCGAGAGGCGGACGGCGGAGACGGAGCGGAGGAAGGCTCGACGGGTTCCGGCTCGGGGCTACCCAGATGGTCGCTGACTCCACGCAAGAGGGGTCCCACCCAAAGGAGGGTCTTAGTGGGGGCGTTGACGAAAGCGAAGACGGGTTGGCCCTGCAGCAGGGTGGTGAGCTCTCGCAACTGGCTCCGGTTCAACTGCAGGAACATGACCGGAGCGGGCACGGCCCCAAAGCGCTGCAAGGCGGCGAGAGCCGGGAGGATTTCCGTGGGCGGCGGACGGCTCAGGTCCACCTCGATTTTGAGCGCAATCGCATCGCGGGGGGCGGTGGAGGCGAGGTTGGGCGGAAGCAGAAGGCGCAGCATGGAGGGGGCAGTTAGGGTAAAGAGAACGAAAATGAGAACGAGAAAGAAACTATTTGGGAATAAGGCGACGCGGCTCATGCTCTGAGCGTCGATGAGTAACCAAGTCTTCGCCCAGCTGGTGGATGCGCACTACACTCCGCTGTTTCGATTCGCCCTTAGCTTGGCGCGGCGAGAGGCGGACGCGTGTGACCTGGTCCAGCAGACGTTTTTCATCTGGGCCAAAAACGGGCATCAGCTGCGCGAAACGTCGAAGGCCAAGACTTGGTTGTTCACCACCCTCTACCGGGAATTTCTGCGGGGACACCGACGGGGGCAACGCACCCAGTCCATCGAAGACCTGCCGCCGTCCGTCCAGGACCGGCCCGCGGAGGACGTCGACTATGCCCGCCAAATGGATGCCCAGCAAGTGGTGGAGGCCTTGCAGGAAGTGGACGAGGGGTTCCGTGCTCCGTTGGTCTTATTCTATTTGGAGGACCTGAGTTATCAGGAAATCGCAGAATCTCTCGATGTGCCCATTGGCACGGTGATGTCCCGACTGTCGCGCGGTAAAACCCAATTGCGCAAAATTATGACCGCCAAAGAAACGGGCGAACGCGGCGAATCTCCGATCGTGCCCTTTCCCAAAGCCCAGCAAGGAGGGAGTAAATAATGACCAACCAAGAAGCGAAATTTATGTTAACCGCTTATCGGCCGAATGGGGCCGATGCCAACGATCCCGCGATGGCCGAGGCGCTGGCCCAAGCCGAGCGCGATCCGACGTTGCGCCAATGGTTCGATGGCGAACAGGCGTTTGACCGCATCGTGGCGAGCAAACTCACCGAAGTGGCCGCGCCCGCCGGATTGCGGGAATCGATCTTAACGGGGACCATGATGAGTTCGGCCGAGCAGCCATCGCCCCACTGGTGGCAGCGATCGTGGGCCCTCGGCGTGGCGGTGGCCGCCGCCGTGGTGGTGGCCTTCACCCTGACGCTGACCGAGTCCCCGTCCAAGCTGGCGCTGTTGCCCGGAATGGACCCTCTGCTGAAAGTCGCCATGGCGGATTTCGGCGGGGCACACGGGCCGGGACCGCGGGCGGCCGCGCTGGGCGAATTCGGGGCGTGGCTGACCAACGATGGCAACCGGCTGAGCGCGGCGGTCATGCCTCTTTTGCACACGCTCGGCCTCCTTCGAGCCATGGGCTGCCGCACGATCGATGTCGCGGGGCACGAAGTGTTTGAGATCTGCTTCGAGCGGGCCTCCGGCAAGTATCACGTTTTTATCGCCCCGCGCGAAGCGTTTGCCCCCGATGCGCTGCAACGCGATCCGATGTTTCACCAAAAAGGTGCGTTTAGCGCGGTCGCCTGGGCGGACGAAAAATTCGCCTACCTGGTCTCCAGCACGACAGATCTTGCCTCGTTGCGCGCCCTGCTCTGACTCACGCTAATGGGCGCGCTTCAACGCTACTTCCACTGGCTTCATTTGCAGTGGCCCGCGGGTCGGGTGGAGAAATTGCCGGCGGTCAATGCCGACGGCACCACCGGGGTCCCCGGGGTGCGCGTGGTGGGGGACCTTTCCGGGGTGCCGCTGCTGAAGTTTGCCGCCGACACCGGCGCGAAGGCGGTGATGGCGGTGGCAGAGGAATTGGGGTCAGCCGTCGGCGGTGACTCCGGCCCGGCCGATCTGGCCATTGTGGGGGGGGGCGTCGCGGGCCTGGCGGCGGCCTTGGAGGCGAAAAAACGCGGACTACGTTTTGTGGTTTTTGAGGCCAGCCAGCCGATGGCGACGATCGTGAATTTTCCCAAAGGCAAGCCGATCTTCACCTATCCCACCGACCTGCAGCCGGCGGGAGAATTAAAGCTGAGTGCCACGGTCAAAGAGGATTTGGTGCAGGAGTTGGAGGACCAGCGCATCGCGGCGGGTATTGAAACCAAACCGGTGCGGATCGAGCGATTGGCGCGCAAAGGCGACTTGATCGAACTGCACCATGAAGGGGGAGCCCCGTTCAAGGCCCGGCGGGTGATTGTGGCCATTGGCCGGAGCGGCAATCACCGCAAACTTGGCGTGCCGGGGGAGGACCTCGGAAAGGTGGCGAATCGGCTGCACGATCCGGCGGATTTTAAGGATCGGCGGGTCTTGGTCGTGGGGGGAGGTGATTCGGCGCTGGAGGCGGCGACCGCGCTGCAGGATGCCGGCGCGGAGGTCACCGTGAGTTACCGGGGCGACGCCTTCACGCGGGCTAAGTCCGAGAATGTCGAAGCCGTGCACCGGAGTGGGGCGAAAATTGTCTTCCGTTCCACCGTCGCGGAAATCGAGCCGGATTCCGTCAGGCTGAAAACCAAAGACGGGGAACAGGAGTATGCCAACGACACCGTCATGACGATGATCGGCCGGGAGCCGCCGTTGGACTTTTTTCGACGCAGCGGCATTTCGATTCAGGGAGAAACCAAGCTGGGCGGCTGGGTGGGGGTGGCCGCTCTGCTGTTGTTCTGTGTCTTTGTCTACTCGTGGAAAGCGGGCGGACCGACGGAGAGCTGGATCAACCCGTCCAACTGGGCGGCCTCGCTGGAAGCGCAGTGGAACGACCGCACCACCGTGCTGGGCACCATCGCCATCTCGATGCACTCCCGGTCGTTTTACTACACGATGCTGTATAGCACCTGCATCTTGGTCTTTGGCATTGATCGAATGCGGCGCAAGCGCACGCCCTACGTGAAGCGCCAAACCACGACGCTGATGTTGGTGCAGTGGTTGCCGCTCTTCATCTTGCCGGAGATCGTTTTGCCGTGGATGGGCTACAATGGCCTGTTCACCAGCGGGATCGGCTCGTGGTTCGCGAACAACTTGTTTGAACCCTACATCCCCTGGGAGGACTACGTCGCGGGGGCCTGGCCGGTCGGGGAGCACCCGCGGGCCTACTGGCGCGCCTATGGTTTCATTTTGGCGTGGCCGCTCAATGTCTACAACGTGTTCACCGCCTCGCCGCATTGGTGGTGGTTGGGCATCGGGTTTCTGCAGACCTTTGTGCTGATTCCCTGGCTGATCTACCGCTGGGGCAAGGGCGCCTATTGTGGCTGGATCTGTTCGTGCGGAGCGCTGGCCGAGACGATGGGCGATCGTCACCGTCACAAGATGCCGCACGGTCCGATTTGGAATCGGGTCAATCTGATCGGCCAAGTGTTCCTCGCGGCCGCCTTCGCGTTGCTGGTGCTGCGCATCGTCGGGTGGGTGACGCCGTGGGGCTGGCCGGATCGGACATTTGATTTGTTGCTCGAAGGCAAGTCCGCCGATGGGGGCAAGGCGGTCGCCTGGTTCTTCAGCTACAAGTGGTTTGTCGACATTCTGTTTGGTGGCGTGATCGGGGTCGGATTTTATTTCAAATATTCCGGCCGGGTGTGGTGCCGGTTCGCGTGTCCGTTGGCCGCGCTCATGCACATCTACACGCGGTTCAGCAAATTCCGGATCTTTGCGGAAAAGAAAAAATGCATTTCCTGCAACATCTGCACCTCGGTCTGCCATCAAGGCATTGACGTGATGGCGTTCGCGAATCGCGGTGCGCCGATGGAGGATCCGGAGTGCGTGCGGTGCTCGGCCTGCGTGCAGAGTTGCCCCACGGGAGTATTGAGTTTTGGTCGCTTATTGGCGGATGGTCAGCCGCTGTTCGACGACGTGGCGGCCTCGCCGGTGCAGATGAGGGAACGCGCGTCGACCGAGGCCTGAAGCCGGAGGACCCCGTGGGACCCGCGCCAGTCGGGCGGCCGCTCGGGCGGGCCGGTCCCGCCGGGGTATGCCGGAAAAACGATCGCCGGAAAGGCGGGGGGCGGCCGCGGGCTTTTGAGGGTTTACCTTCCCGAGGGAACGGGTCGTGCTGTCGTCCTCTTATCGTAATGGACTCCACTAAAACGGCCGCATCAGAGCCCAAAAAATTCGGCACCTTTGGCGGGGTATTTGTGCCCAACGTGTTGACGATATTGGGCGTCATCATGTTTCTGCGAACCGGCTGGGTGGTGGGCCAAGCGGGCTTGAAGGACGCGTTGACCATTCTCCTGGTGGCCAACGCGATCACCCTGTTGACCAGCCTCTCGCTATCGTCGATCGCCACGAATATCGAAGTAAAAGGGGGTGGGGCGTATTTTCTGATCTCGCGGAATCTGGGGCTTGAAATCGGAGGATCGGTGGGGATCCCGCTCTTTTTGGCGCAAGCCGTTTCGGTGGCATTCTACATCATCGGTTTTGCGGAATCGTTGCAGTATTTGATGCCCAACCTGCCGGTGAAACTGGTGACGCTGGGAACCCTGATGGTCCTCTTCGCGGTGGCGTGGAAGGGGGCTGATCTGGCGATCAAGGCGCAGTATTTTATTCTGGGTGCACTGGGGCTGGCGTTGCTCTCCTTTTTTCTCGGTTGGTCGCCGGCCGAAGGATGGGCGGACCGGGTGCAGCCCGCTTACGAGACGGGCCTCAACTTTTGGTTGGTTTTCGCCATCTTTTTCCCGGCGGTCACCGGCATCATGTCCGGGGTGAGCATGTCGGGGGATTTGCAGAATCCCTCGAAAAGTGTCCCGCGGGGCACGCTGCTCGCGGTGGTGGTGTGTTTCGTGATTTACGGCACGCAGATGGTGTGGCTCTCGATCCATGCGACGCGCGAGGAGCTGATTACCAACAGTCTGGTGATGGAGCGGATTGCGGTGGTCGGTCCGCTGATTTTTGTGGGCCTGTGGGCGGCGACGTTGTCGTCGGCGTTGGCGAGTTTGTTGGCGGCGCCGCGCACCTTGCAGGCCCTGGCTCGCGATCGCATCGTCCCCTTTGGTTTGGGCCAGGGGCATGGGACGGGCAACGAACCACGGGTGGCCATGTTGGTGACCGTGGGGCTGGCGGGAGCGTGTTTGATGGCGGGCCGACTGGACGTGATTGCGCCCGTGATCACGATGTTCTTTTTGACCACCTATGGCACGGTGAACCTCGTGGCCGGACTGAGTGGTCTGGCCGCCAATCCGAGCTACCGTCCGACCTTTCGGGTGCATTGGTTGCCGTGTCTGGTGGGTGCCGGGGGCTGCTTGTTCGTGATGTTTTTGCTGAACGCCGTGGCGACGGTGGTCGCCGTGGCGGGTATCATCGGTCTGTATACCCTGCTCAAGCGGCGGCAGTATCAAACCGCGTGGGGGGACGAACGCAGCGGCATCTGGTTTGCCCTCGCACGGTTCGGACTCCTCAAACTGGCAGCGTCGCGTCAGCACGTGCGCAACTGGCGGCCGGTCATCCTGGTGTTGGTGGGCAATCCCTCGAATCGGCAGGCGCTGGTGGGCTTGGCCAACCGCCTCGAGTCGCGCCGCGGGTTGTTGTTTTTGTCACAGATCATCACGGGGGATTGGGCCAAGATGGTGGGGCGGCAGGCGGCGATACAGCGGCAACTGCAAGAATTCATCCGCGAGAACCGATTGTCGGCGGTGGGCAAGACGGTCATGGCGGATTCGTTTGAGCAAGGCGTCTCGACACTCCTGCAAGTCGCGGGGGTGGGGGCGCTCGAGCCCAACACCGTGTTGATTGGGTGGAGTGAGGATGCGTTGCGCGAGCGCGAGTTCACCGGAGCGGTGCGACGGATTCTGGAATTGGAACGCAACCTGTTGATCTTTGCAGAGGCGGAGTTGCCGCAACGGGAATTGGAACCGGTCATCGACGTTTGGTGGCGGGCCAAGCACAACGGCAGCTTCATGCTCACGCTGGCCCACCTCTGGCAGGAAGGGGCGGTCGGCCGGGAGTATCGGTTGCGCGTGCGACGGATCGTGGCCTCAGCCGAAGGGCGTGACGAAATGGAACAGGCGATGCAGGAAATGGTGCGCAAGACGCGATTCGAAGCGGAGATCGATATTGTGGTCGACTCGGGTCCTCCGTTGGCGGTCATTGCCCGGGAGTCCGAGAATTCGGCGTTGTGTTTTGTCGGCGTGAGCTTGGATGCGCCGACCGATGAGGCCGTCAACCCGGTGGCGGGATTAAAGCCCCTGGTGGCGGCGCTAAAGGGCGAGGTGGTTTTGGCCAAAAGTTGGTTGGACCTGCACGCTCATGAAAACTGACCGGCGGTCGCGTTCGATGCTTGTCGTCGGCGACGGCGCCATGGGAAAGTGGGGGACAGTATGCGCGTCTTGATTACGGCCGGCCCCACGCGGGAACACCTCGATCCGGTGAGGTATCTCACCAATGGCTCGAGCGGGAAAATGGGCTACGCGTTGGCCGAGGCGGCGGTGCAACAGGGATGGAAGGTGGATTTGGTGAGCGGACCGGTCGCGCTGCCGGCGCCCGCCGGGGTCAACCGGGTGGCGGTGGTTTCCGCGCAGGAAATGTATGCCGCGTGCGCGGACCGATTCGCGGAGTGTGATCTGTTCATGGCGGTGGCGGCGGTGGCAGATTTTCGGCCCAAGTATCGGGCCGAGCAAAAGCAGACCAAACTCGAGACGGACTCGACCTTGGCGCTGGAGCCCACGGTGGACATTCTGAAGACGCTGGGCCAACGGCGAAACGCGCATCAGGTGCTGGTGGGGTTTGCCGCCGAGACCCACGATCTGGAGACCAAGGCGCCAGCCAAGTTGATCGCCAAAGGCTGCGACTGGATTGTGGCCAACGACGTGAGCGCGCCGGGGATTGGCATGGAGGCCGACGCCAATGCCGTCACCTTGTGGAATCGATCCGGGCGGGTGGGGCGCAAGGGTCCGGCGCCCAAGCGGGAGATCGCCGAATGGCTTTGGGCCCAACTGATTGACGCCCAGTTTTAGGGGTTGTTTCGCCTTGGATTCGATGAGGCCCCGGCCCAATCTCGCGCCCGCATGAAGCTCCGGGCCCTCCACCGCGACGACTGGATCTACGTCGCTCCGTTCGTATGCTTCCTACTGGCCGGGTGGTTGAGCGGGCTGAGCTGGGTGGAGACGATCGAGTGGAAAACGCTGGATTGGCGCACCCAACTGCGCGCGGAACACGGGCAGCCCTCTCCCGATGAACGGATCCTCGTGGTGGGGATCGGCGATCGGTCCACCAAAAACATCGAACCCTGGCCCTTTCGTCGGGCGTATCATGCGCAGTTGCAGCGCCTCATCGGATACGAGCGCCCAAAGGTGCTGGTGTGGGACATCATTTACGGGAATCGGGTGGATGTGAACGGCCAGCCGTTGGATGCCGCATCCGACGCGGATTTCACTGCTACCACGAATTATTTGGTCGAGCAGAACATTCCCGCGGTCTTTGCCGCGGTGACCTTTGCGGCTCCCACTGGCGACGATCCGGCGGCCCTGGGGGTCACTCAGCCGCTCGATCAGGTGAAGGGCGACCACCATCGGATCTACGGCGACGATTTTCTGGAAATGCCCTTCCCGGGGTTACGCGAATCGGGCCACATGGGTTCGGTGGATGCCCCCCGCGGTGCCGGGGGCGTCGTCCGCCGGCTGCCCATGGTCGTGCGGGTGGGGGAGCGGGTGTTGCCGTCACTGACCCTGCAGGCGGTGATGCGCTATTGGCAGCTTTCCAGCGAGGACGTGGTCGTGGAACTGGGAGAATCGATCCGGCTCGGCGGGGCGGCCGGGGGGCGGCGCATTCCGATCGATGAGGCCGGGATGATGTTGATCAACTACCGCTACGAACCGATGCAACCCGGGCAGGAACTGGGAACGGAGATCCCCACGGTGGAGTATTTTGACCTCTTGATTGATCTGCACCAGAAGCACGTGGTGGCGGCTCCCGATGCGCGGGATCCGGTGCCATTGCGCGATCGCATTCTGTTGATCGGTGAGTTTGCCACCGACAGCGGGGCGACGCCACGCAGCAGCCTGACGCCCTTGGTCTATCTCCACGCCAATGCGCTGCACAACATTCTGCAGTCCGATTACGTGGTGCCGGTCCCGGTCGGATGGGTATGGGCGGTGGCGGTGGCGGTGGGTCTGCTCGGGACATTGGTCGTGAAACGAGCGGCCGTGGGATTGGCCATCGCTTTCACGCTGGGAGTGGTGGCGATTTATGGCGGGAGTGCCCAATGGGCTTGGAACACGGGCAACTGGTGGTTGCCCGTGGTGGCTCCGGTATCCGGCTTTCTGTTACTTCAGTTCATGTTGATTGCGCGTCGGGTGATGACCGAACAACGGGCCAAGGCGGAAATCCGGGGCATGTTCGGGACCTACCTTTCCCCGGTGGTGGTGCAGCAAATGGTGGACGCGGAAATGACTCCGGCATTGGGAGGGGTGACGGAGGAAATCACCGCCTATTTTTCCGACATTCAAAGTTTCTCGGCGTTTGCCGAGATCCTGCGGGCCGAGCAATTGGTTGAACTGCTCAACGACTATCTGACGGTCTGCACCGACCTCATTCAGGAAGAACGGGGGACCTTGGACAAATATATCGGGGACGCCGTGGTGGCGATGTTTGGCGCCCCGCTGCGCCTGGACGATCACGCTTATCGGGCCTGTGCGGCGGCGCTACGGGTGCAGGCCCGCCTCGACGGTTTGCGGCAGGAGTGGATCGATGCCGGAGACAAGTGGCCGGAGCTGGTGCGCCAGATGCGCACGCGCATCGGGCTCAATACCGGCGAGTGCATGATCGGCAACATGGGGAGCCGCACTCGCTTCAGTTACACCATGATGGGGGATGACGTGAATTTGGCCGCCCGCATGGAGAGTGGAGCCAAGAGCTGGGGGGTCTTCGTCATGGTCACCGAGGCGACTCGCCGGGCGGCGGAAGCACAGGGTGACCGAGCAATGCTGTTCCGGGCGCTGGGGGAGATCAGGGTGAAGGGGCGACGTCAACCGGTGCCGATTCATGAGCTGGTGGGTTGGGAGGATGAAGTGGATGAGATTCAAAAATCCGGTTTGGCCGTTTTTGCCGAAGGGATGGACCACTACCGAGCGCAACGTTGGGATGACGCGTTGCGGTGTTTTGAGGAGTCCGAGGGCGCGGAGCGTTTTCATCCCCGGCGGGATCCGGGGGTGGCGAGCAATCCGTCGATGGTGTATCAAACGATTATCCGCAATTTGCAGGCGGCACCCCCGGGCCCGGATTGGGACGGGGTCTACACCATGCGGAGCAAGTGAGGCGCAGACCCGTTTCCCGCCACCACTTCCGGGCTTGCGGATGCAAGGCTTTGGCGCTTAGTAGGGTTTCTTTTTTAGAGCTGACCTCACCAACCTGCCCAGCGCCATGCACTCAAAGCTTTTTCTCACCCTCGCGATCTTTGCGGTGTTTTCCTCCCTCGCTCGCGCCCAAGAAGCCACGATTGCGCGGTTGGCTGGCGCGGAAACCGTCACCGTAACGCTCCCGTCTGGCGAAGAAGCCATGATGGGCCAAGGCGCCGTGATTCCGGTGGGGTCGTGGGTGGAAGTTACCCGCGGCAAACTGTTCCTGCGCACGTTTCAGGGCACGGTCAGTGTGTTCAGTGCCGGATCGGTCTTTGAAGTGACGGAAGTGGAAAAGACCGCGGTAGCGGAAAAGACCCGGTTGACTTTGAAATCGGGCGACATGGTGGCGAATCTTGATCCCAACAAGCGGGACGTGAATGACTACGGGGTCGTGACCCCCAAGGGAGTGGCCGCCGCCCGGGGCACGAATTACACCGTCAGCGTGAACGGACAGGATGTGGTGGTCACGGTGGTCGCCGGCGAAGTCACGGTGAACATTCCGGACGTTGGCGTGGTCAATCTGGCCACCGGCCAAGTGACCTCCGGCGGCCAAGCGACATCGCTCGGCGCCGCTTTGATGAACAGTGCAACCGCCGCGGCGACGCGGACCGCGATCCAAGCGGCGGCGGCCGCGGTCTCCGCCTTGGCCTCGACAGGCACGGATGGAGTCACCTCACAAACCCTGAGTGCGGTCATTGGCGTCGTGGCCGCCGCGGCGAATGAGTCCGGTGATGACAGCGTGCTGACTCAAGCGACGGCGGCGGCGGTCGTAGCCTCACCGGCCAATGCGCAAGCGGTGGTCCAAGCCGCGGTGCAGGGCCGTCCCGCCGCGGCTCAAGCGATCGTAGCTTCCGCCACCCAAGCCGTGGTCGATGGCTCGGCTGCCGATGCCAACGTTGATGTTAATCAAGTCGCCCAAGAACTCACGAACACCGCCAACGAGACGATCTCCTCTGAAGGCACCGGCACCGATGCCCCGGTCGATGCTGGCACGGTGGTTGAGGATGTGGAATCAGAAGCTACGACGGGGGAAGACACCCCCGACGTCGAGGTGCCCACCGACAACATAACGAATCCTGTGTCCGTCACCTTCACGATTCGTCTTAGCGGCCAGCGTTTTGTGGCCGTAACTTTGAACGATCAAAATGACGATGCCGTCGTAGTGAGTGCTTCGGGGGTGGTGGGAGCTGCGACCAACCAGATTGGTGATGGCAGCCGGGTGGTGTTTGACGTTCCCGCTTCGGTGATTGCGGAGATTGGTAACCTCACTGCGGCCCAGCGGGCCAATATAGAGGCGGGCATCACCAGCGTGCTGGGGGCTCTCCCGGTGATAGAGGTGCCCAACAACACCATCATCGTCAGCCCGTCGAGCTGATCACGGACCCGCGGTCCTCGTTTTCGAAGCGCGCCCCTCATGGGCGCGCTTTTTATTGGGGCGACGGCGGACGAGCTACCAACACCCGACCCACCGGGAGCGACCGGGTCTTCCCCCGATTTACTCCCGCAGGAACTCGGTTTGTTTCTCGCTGGAGCGAGGTGGGCGCGCGGCCTCATCGGAGAGGTGGCGGGGGGGGCGCGAAACCTTGGCGGCCACGGCGGCTTCCCGGTCCGTGACGATACGATCGCATATCTTGTGAATTTGGAGGCGCAGCCATTTGGCGGTGGGGCTGGTCAGCCGGTAGTCGGCCTCGCCGTAGTGATCGATGCGGCCGACCTGGCGGAGGCGGTCATTCTGTTCGAACTCGCCCGGCGAGTCCGGATTGTAGACGCCGTAGGCTTTGCCGCCGCCTTTTTTGACGACGGAGAAACTGGGGATGTCGCTGGGGCCGTCGGCGATGTAGATCATGTTTTGCATCGGAATCCGGCGATCCTCCAAAGTCATATTCGAGTTTACGTCGATGGCCGAGTCCCTGTTGGAGCCCTTGTTGATCTCGAAAATGGCTTTGGTCTTGGTGGTGTTGTCGATCACCATGCCGATCTGAGCGATCTCGGCCTCGGCCGAGAGGGAAAGTTCCTTTTGTTGGAGAAAGCCGGGTTGCAGCGGGTTCTCGACGAATTCGCAGGCCCAAATTCCATCCACCACCGGGGCAATGGCGCTGCCGCGGATCATCTCCGCCAACCCCGTGCTCACGATGTAGTGTTCCAGAACAATCTCATGCTTGCGGTGTTCGGGCTTCTCTTTGACCCACCCCCGACTCGCCGGGAAAAAATCGGGCAGGCCGGGGTAGAATTCGATATCCGCGCCACATTCCCGCAGGATCCGATTGTTCAGGCCGGCCATTTGGCCGGAAAGCACGTGGGTCAACAAATGGTTGAGGTAGGCGATTTCGCCGGAGATGTGGTAACCGCGCTCCCGGTAGTGTTTACCGAGGCTGTTGGTTTCCGCCCAAAAATTCTGCTCATTGATGCCGTAACGCCGAAACAGGGGCGTTTGCATGTATTGGGGAATCAGGGTTTTGTCGAAATCCCAAATGCAGGCGATGATGTTCTGGGTGAAGAGAGTCGTGGCCATAACGCGCGGGTGAAAGCGGCCCGACGGAGGGCGCCTTCACGCCGGTCGACGATGCCGGACCCTCCATTTTGCGCAATAGGCAATATCGCCGGGGTTCGTGCTTTCGTTTCGGTGGGCTTTGGGCCTTATGGACAGTTGGACCTACATGACCGACCTGCCTGACATCACCCCGTTTCGTATTCGCCTGGATGAACTGGATGCCCAGATCGCGGATCCCAACCTGTTTGCCGATCCCAAGCGGGCCGCCGTGGTTTCGCGGGACCAGCAGCGGGTGGCCCGGTTGGTGCAGGATTACGACAAGGTGCTGCAGATCAAAACGCAGATTGCGGAAGCCCGCGATTTGCTGCGCGACGATCAATCCGACCCGGAGTTGCGGGAGCTGGCCAAGATGGAATTGCCCGAAAATGAAGCCCGGTTGGCGGAGCTGAGCAGTGCCGTGCTGTTGGCCATGATTCCGCCGGACCCGACGGACTCCCGCAACACGCTGCTGGAGATTCGGGCGGGCACGGGGGGCGATGAAGCGGCGTTGTTTGCCGGGGAGTTGTTTCGCGCCTACACCCGCTTTGCCGACACCCATGGCTGGAGGGTGCAAACCATGTCGTCGAGTGAGGCCGAGCGCGGTGGGTTCAAGGAAGTGATCGCCCTGATCACGGGGGATCATGTGTATCGGGAGCTTAAATTTGAAAGTGGGGTGCACCGGGTGCAGCGGGTGCCGGTGACCGAGGCCAACGGGCGGATTCACACCTCCACCGTGACCGTGGCGGTGATGCCGGAGGCTGAGGAAGTGGACGTGCACATTGATCCGCAGGATTTGGACATTACGGTGAGTCGGGCCAGCGGGCCCGGGGGGCAGGGAGTCAATACCACGGACTCGGCGGTGCAGATCATCCATCGACCGTCGGGCCTGTTGGTGACCTGCGCCGATGAACGCTCGCAGATCAAAAACAAGGCCAGGGCCATGACCGTGCTGCGGGCCCGCTTGCTGAAGCTCAAGGAAGAGGAGGAACGGGCGAAGTATGCGGCGCAGCGACGCGGCCAGATCGGCACCGGCGACCGCAGCGAGCGGATTCGCACCTACAATTTTCCGCAGAGTCGGGTGACCGACCACCGGATTGGCCTGACCTTGCACAGCCTCAACGAAGTCATGGAAGGTGCTTTTGAGCCCCTGATGAAGGCGCTGTTGCATGAGGACATGAACTTTAAGCTGGCCGAGCTCGGTAACCCCCGTCCCTGAATTCAAGCATGACCAGTCTGCTTGAAGTCCTGCAAAAGAGTGCGGCATTTTTGGAACGCAAAGGGGTCGAGCACCCGCGGTTGAACGCCGAGCTCTTGGCGGGGCACGCGTTGGGGCTGCCGCGCATGCAGCTCTACCTGCAGTTTGAACGCTTGCTACCGGAGTCGGAGCTGGAGTTGATCCGGCCCTTGATTCTGCGGCGGAGTCAACGGGAGCCACTGCAGCATATCATCGGTTCGGTGGAGTTTGCCGGGGTCACCCTCAAGGTGGATCGGCGGGCGTTGATTCCGCGGCCGGAAACCGAGTATCTGGTTGAGTTGGTGGGCGCGGCTTTTGCGTCAAACCCACCCGCCACGGTGCTGGATTTGGGGACCGGCAGTGGGGCCTTGGCACTCGCCTTGGCGGCAAAATGGCCCGGGGCCGAAGTGTGGGCCACCGACATCAGCGAGGAGGCGTTGACGTTGGCCAAGGAGAATTGCGCCGCCCTCGCGCTGGAAGGCCGCGTGAAGGTGTTGCAGTCGGATTGGTTTACGGCCCTGCCGCGCGGGCAGGGGTTTGATCTGATCGTGGCGAATCCGCCCTACCTCACGGCGGAGGAGGTCGCCGCCACCCAGCCCGAGGTCCAGGATCACGAACCGGCAATTGCCTTATCGACGGCAGCGGACGGCATGGATGCCTTTAAATGTCTGGTGGCGGAAGGCCGGGATTGGTTAAAGCCCGCTGGGCTGATGGCCCTGGAGACGGGCATCGCCCAGCACCCAGCGTTGGTGGCCGGGTTGGCCGAAGCGGGTTTTGTCGCCATCGAATCCCGGGCGGATCTGACGGGACGCGATCGCTTTTTGTTCGCTCGTAATTCCGTCTGATCGGAAGCCCCGGGTGAACGCGTTTGCCGGACCGCGCTGGAGGGTTCAGCCTGAAATTTTAACCGCCGGTCGAAGGATGAACCGTGAGGGGCAACCGTTCGGCAAACTGGGGTTGTCGCCCAATCTCGACGGCGTCCACCAACACACGCATTGCTTCCCGCAGATGAATGTCGAGCCGGGCATAGCCTTCGGGTTCGGGATCCTCTGCGGGCGTTTCGGTCTCGGCCAGTTCGGTTTCCGCGTCAGCCGTGGCCTCATCGTCTGCCGGCTCGGGGACCGTTTTTTCATCGCTCGTCTCCGCCATGAGCAGGTCTTCTTCCGGAGTCAGGAGATCCTCGTCGGCTACGGTGGGATCCACCACCTCCACGGCGGTTATGCCGTCCTGCTCCGGGTGGGTGAGCATGAATTCGGTGAAGTCAAAGTTCTGGTTCTGTAAAAGCTTGCGCTCCTCGTCCATCGCTTCCCGGAAACGTTTGTCGGCGTCGCGTTGAGCGATGCGCTCGTCAAGGTTGAGTGATACCGATTCCTCTTCCTGCCGAGCGGTGAACCAAGCGATGTTGCGTTGGAGGAAATCAAACTCGGTCAGTGTCTGCTGGCGGGTATGGCTGGCATCGAGGAGCGGCGAGAGGATATGGAGGCCCAGGGGAGAGCCATCGAATTCGGCGGTTTCGATTTCGTCCCAGACCAAAGCCTGGGGCAGAAAGCGTTCGCCGCTCTCCATCACATCATCGATCGAGGGGAGAACGATGTCGGGCACCACGCCATTGAGTTGGGTGGAGGAGCCGCTCGGGAGGTAGAACTTCTGGATGGTGAACTTGGCGGCGCCGGTTTTGGCATCGGTCAGGCGCAGTCGGGGGTCGAGGTTGCGCATCTCGTAAACGGTTTGGACGGTGCCCTTGCCGTGGGTGGAGCTGTCGCCCAAGACGACGGCCCGACCGTAGTTCTGCAGGGCTCCGGCCACGATTTCCGACGCGGAGGCGCTGTAACGGGAAACGAGCACGGCGAGAGGACCGGCGTAGCGCACCGATTCGTCGTCGTCGTTGTCCACCTTGATGTCACCGTAGTAGGAGCGTACCTGCACCACGGGGCCCTGCTCGATGAAGAGTCCCGTCAGATCAATGGCTTCGCTCAGCAGACCTCCGCCGTTGCCGCGGAGATCCAGCACCAGCCCGTCGATTCCTCGAGCCAACATCTCCTCGATCAGCAGGGAGACATCGCCGCTGGCGCTCGCGGGATTGGCATCGGTCTCGCCGGGGCTGGGACCATAAAAAGCGGGCAGGGTAATCACACCGATGGGGCGGAGGTCCCCCGTGTCATTGGGAACTTCAAAAATGGCTCCGCGGGCCCGAGCGGAGTCGAGGTTAACGACGTCCCGGGTGAGGCGAATTTTTTGCCGGGCAGAGGGATCGGGGTGGTCGGCGGGCTGGATGGTGAGGAACACATCGGTGCCTTTTTCCCCCCGAATGAGGTCCACGATTTTGCGCAGTTTCATGCCGATCAGCTCGACGTTTTCAGCCTCGGGGTCGGCGGATTGGGAGACGGCGATGATGCGGTCGTTGGGTTTTAAGCGGGAGTCGAGATCGGCGGGTCCCCCGGGGATGATCTCGCGGATCACGCATTCGTCGTCTTCGAGCCCGAGCAGGGCGCCGATCCCCACCAGTTGCAACCGCATCTGGATGGAGAAATCCTCGTAGGTGTCGGCGGAAAAGTAGGTGGAATGCGGGTCGTATAGCTGGGCAATGTTGGTGAGGAAGACCTCGGTCACCTCATGGGTTTCGATGTCGGCCAGATTCTTCAGCATGCGTTCGTAGCGTTTGCGAATCTTCTCCTTGGCTTCGTCGAGTTCCTGTTCGTTGAGCAGTTCCTGAATGAGTTCGAAACGCAGGCGCATCTCCCAGAGGGCGTCCGCTTCGGCGGCGGAGGCGGGCCAGTCCAGCTCCCGGCGATCGACGGTGTAGTGGTCATCACTTTCGAGGTCGAACTCCCCCTGCAGGCGCTCGAAGATCCAGCTGGCCCGGATTTCGGCCAGTTCTTCGTAGCGTTCGAAAATGTCGAAGGCCGGGTTAATGTTCCCCAGACTGGACACGTTCCAGTAAAGCCCTTCGCCATATTTTTCGGCAAACTGGGTGGCATCGGCTTCGAGGAAAAACAGGTGGTGGGCATCCCAATCCTCCATGAAGGCCCGGATGATCCCCTGATAGCTGGCGGGTTCGACGGCTTCGCGGTTGTAGTGGGCTTCCTCTAGCAAGCGGACAAAGTTCCGAATTTCCTTGGCCTCGGCGGGCGAGATTTCGAAGGAGCGGTCCGGTCGGGCGGTGACCGCGACCGCGAGGACGAGGGAACAGAGAACAGCGAACAGGCCGAGGCGGCGGGGCTTCAAATTCATGGAAGGAGTAGGAAAGCGATAAAGGTAAAATGTTTCAAGGCGGGGCGCGAGTTGGCTCGGGACCCGGTGACCCGACCGGGGCGGAGGGGTTACCGACGGTTCATCTGATCCTTGGCCCGATCGAGGATGCGCTTTTCCTCGTCGGTGAGGGCGCCGAAGCCGCTGACATTGATCTTGTCGAGGATTCGATCCACCTCGTCGCGCAGGTCCACGTGTCGGGAGGCGGGGCGACTCGCTGGGGCTGACGCGCTCTTGGTGCCCACATTGACCTGGTAGTTGCCCGAGGCGGTCGGGTGTTTGGGGGCCCGCTTTATCCACCGGGGCATTTCCATGGAGGTGCCGCCGGAGCCGAAGCCCGACCAATTTCCGCTGTGCACGAAGCGGAAGAAAAGCCAGCCGATCGCGAAGCCCCCCAGATGCGCGGAGTGAGCCACTCCACCAATGCCACCGCTGCCCACCATTTCATAGAAGAGAAAGCCGAGCAGATCGAACCCGCCGATAAAAATGACCAACCACTTGGGCCGAATCGTCACCGGCACGATAAAGAACAGGAGCAAGGTGATGGGGCGGTTGGGGTTGATGGCCGCAAAAACCATGAGCAGGGCACACACCCCCGCGGATGCACCCACCAACATGCTGTGCGCGTTCCAGTTGACCGTCAGCCAGAGAATGCCTCCGCCGACGACCCCTCCGCCGTAGAGCCATAGAAAGCGTTTGGAACCCAACAACGGAAGCAGTTCCCGACCCAGTAGGAAGATCCAGAGCGCGTTGAACACCACATGCAGAAAACTGCTCATGCTGTGGAGAATGCTGTAGGTGAGCAGGGTCCAGATCTTGCCCGTCGCCAGGCCTGAGGCACTGAGAGCCAACAGGTTATCGAAACTACGGCCCGGAGCATCGCCCAGCCAGCGCCACGCCACATTTTGCAGGATGAACCCCGCCACGATCGTGCAAATCAGCCAAGTTACCACCGAAGTGGTTTGGCGCGGGTAATCGTCGCGCATGTAGGTCCGATCCGAGAGCATTGGCAGAACGTAGGGAATGGGGGCGCGGTTACAAGTTTGCAGCGAGAATTGCCCGCAGGATTTCTGTTTGGCGGGATCCCCCCAGCGGGCCGCAATTTCAGTGGGCGACTCTCTTGACACCCACGGGGTAATCTCTTTCGTGCCGGAGACTATGGCAGACAAAGACGACAAGTGGGAAAACAACGTAGCCGGCAAGTTTTACGTCGACCAGCAATGCATCGACTGTGACCTGTGCCGCGAAACTGCACCGGATTTCTTCACCCGCCACGATGACGGGGGATACTCTTTCGTGCACAAACAGCCGACCACGGAAGAGGATATCTCCCTCTGTATGGAGGCTCTCGAAGGCTGCCCGGTTGAGGCCATTGGTGAAGACGGCGACACCTAGTAGGCTGCCAACCTCGCTTTTTAACCGGACCCGAGTCTTCACCGACTCGGGTTTTTTTGTCGACCGATCTTCTGGGCGGTCCATTGTTAATTCAAAATCAATAAAGGCTAACAATGGCTTGATTTCAGGGATGAAATCCCTAGCCAAGGGGTGTGAAGGTCGCATCGTGGGTTTCAATTCTAGGACTGGTCGGACTCACCGGTGGGGTGATCGCGCAGTCCGTGCCGCCGGTAGTGGAGGCGTCCGAGGCGATGTCGGCCTACCAAGTACTTTCACCGCGAATTGCCCTGCAGGAGCCAATTGCCACGGTGGCAACACCGGCTTCGGCGCTGCGCTATGAACCCATGGTGGACTTGCAGGCGCGGAGTTTCGCGGAGGGCCAAGCCGATGTCGCGATTCGGGGAGGGACGTTTGCGAATTCGAATTTCAGCATCGCGGGGCTGCCGCTCTACGATCCGCAGACCGGGCACTATTACGCGGAAATTCCGGTGGCGCCGGGCATGTTGTCCGCTCCGCAGATTACGGTGGGGGCGGATTTAGCCACGGGGGGCGCGTGGAATGCCACGGCGGGAGGGGTGGTCTACGGGTGGCGTCCGGTTCGCCGCGGTGGGGAAGTGGCGGTGGGGGTGGGCGAGTGGAACAGCCGGCGGGCGGAGTTGCTGGCCGGCACGCCGCTCAACGACACCTGGGCGATGGACGTGGGTCTGGCGTATTCCTCCTCGGATGGACCCTTCGCGGATGCGGATCATGAAATCAGCCGCTACAGCGCCCGGCTGCAGCAGCGCGCGGAAGGGCAGCAAACGGACCTGGTCATCGGGTATCAGGACAAATTCTTCGGGTGGCCCAATCTGTATACCCCTTTCAATTCCCCGGAAACGGAGGATATTCAGACGGTGCTGATCGCGGGAACCCACCGTTGGAGCCCACCGGCTGCCGATGGGTCGTATGTGGAACTGGGCGCGTATTGGCGAAAGAATGACGACAATTACGCGTTTGACCGCTACGCGCCGGTGCCGGCGATTCCTCCCTTCAACCACACGACCGAGGTGACCGCGGCGGGCGGGCGGGCGCGGTGGGAATTGGGCGAGTCGAGCAGGGTGGAGGCACGACTGTGGGTGCTCGTTGATGAGATTGAATCGACTTCGTTGCGGTTTGGACGTTTCCGCAGCCGCACTCACGTCACCGGGGGCGTCTACTACCACCATCGGGGAGCAGCCGCGACCGGCACCTGGGAGTTGCGCAGTGGTTTGGGATACGACGCTTCCAATCGAGGGGACGACGCGGTGACTCCGGTGGTGGAGGTGGCCTATGTGCCGCAGAACCGACTATGGACGCGGTGGGCGGTGGGTTACAGCGCAGCGTCCCAAGCGCCCAGCTACACCGCCATCGCCGCCAATCCCGACGGGGGGCTGTTCCGGGGCAATCCCGATCTGGATCGAGCCACCAGCCGCACTCTGGACCTGTCGGGCCATTTTGCGGCGGGACCGTGGGTGGGAACGGTCGGAGCCTTTTATCGGGAGGACGATGAACTGATTGATTGGACCTTTCGCCGGGACTTCTGGGCACGATCGGCGGCGGCGGTGAATCTGGAAACCTACGGTCTCGAACTCGCCGTCGCCCGCACCTGGGCGGCGGTGGACCTGCACTTGGGTTATACGTGGCTGGAGAAAAAAGCAGATTATGCAGGTCTCGCGGCAGAGGGCAGTTTCTACGCTCTGAACTTCCCCAACCACCGCGCCACCGCCGCGCTGGTGTGGCGGGTGAGCCGGCGGCTGGATTTGCGGTGGGACAACGAGTTCAGGGTGCAGGAACCCAACCCCTTGCGCCTCAACTCCACGACCGAAACCGGGCTGAGCTCACTGGGACTTTATTGGCGCCCGGCCGGCTCCGAACAACTGCAGCTTTCGGTTCAAATCGACAATCTTTGGGATTCGGACTTTGAGGAAATCCCGGCCACTCCCGCTTCACCGCGCCAGATTTCCTTGGGCGCCCGGTGGCGTTGGTGATCGCGGCGCTTGCACCCAAGGGCGGAGTGCGTTGGTTGGAGGATTGATGGCTGCAAACCCCTTTCTTTCCCCCGCATTTGACATTGCTTGGTCCCGCCACTCGGCGGATCTGATCGAAGAAGCGATTCAGTTGGCGTTGACCACGGCTCAAGCCGCCATCGACGAGATTGGCAATCGGCCGCTCGCGGAGGTGACCTACGAAAACACGGTCAGGGCGCTGGAATCGGCGACGGAAACGCTGAGCTTTGCCTGGAGTAAGGTGACGCATCTGCAATCGGTGGCCGATGCACCGGAGCTCCGCAAGGCGCACAACGCGGTCCTGCCGGCCGTGTCCTCCTTCTTCGCTCGCATCCCGCTCAACGCGGAGCTTTGGGCGAGAATCAAGACCGTGGCCGAGTCGCCCGAAGGTCGGGCCCAAACGGGTATTCACCGTCGGCTGCTCGACGAAACCGTGGCGGACTTCCGGGAGGCGGGCGCAGACCTGCCGGAGGCGCAACGTCAGCGTTTGACCGCGATTCAGGAGGAACTGGCCAAGCTCACCCAGACGTATTCCGAAAACGTGCTCGATGCCACGAATGCTTGGGAGGTGGTGGTCACGGATGAGTCCCGGTTAGCGGGGATCCCGCAGCATGCGCGCGACATGGCCCGTCAATCGGCGCGCGACAAAGGGCGGGGCAGCGATGACGAGCCGGCTTGGCGGTTCACGCTGCAAATGCCCTCGCAGGAGCCGGTCATGGTGTATGCGGAGGATGATAAACTGCGCGAAGAGGTGTGGCGGGCGGCCGTGGCCGTGGGGGCCACGGAGGCGCATGACAACCGTCCGCTGGTGCCCGCGATTCTGGCGCTGCGGGACGAAAAGGCCAAGCTGTTGGGTAAGGTCCACTTTGCGGACTACGTTCTGAGTCGGCGCATGGCGCGCACCGGTGCCCACGCCTTGGATTTCGAAGCCGAATTGCAGGCCAAAACCCAGCGGGCCTTCGAACACGAATGCCGGGATTTGGAAGCCTTCAAGGCGGCCCAGAGCGGTGAGCCCATGGGGCCGCTCAAGGCGTGGGAGGTGGCCTATTGGGCCGAGAAACAACGCCGGGCGCTGCACGATTTTGATGATGAAGTCCTGCGGCCGTATCTGCCGATGGACCGCGTCATCGCCGGCTTGTTCGAACTCGGCCAACGGGTCTTCGGGTTGCAGATCGAGGAGTTGCCGGCCGGTGCGGTGGAGACGTGGCATGAGCGCGTGAAGGTTTACACGATGCACGACGACGCCGGCCGTCACCTCGGCACGTTTTACGCCGACTGGTATCCCCGCGAATCCAAACGGGGCGGCGCTTGGATGGGCTATTTGAAGACCGGTGGCCCGCAACCGGATGGCTCCCGGGAACCGCACCTGGGTTACATCTGCGGCAACCTCACACCTCCGTCGGCGGAGCGGCCGGCATTGCTGACCCACCGCGAGGTGGAGACCATTTTCCACGAGTTTGGGCATCTGCTGCACCACCTGCTCGGGGAGGTCGAAGTGAAGTCCTTGAACGGCGTGAATGTGGCGTGGGACTTCGTCGAGCTGCCATCGCAGATCATGGAAAATTGGTGTTGGGAGCGGGAGAGTCTGGATCTGTTCGCCCGCCACCATGAGACGGGCGCGCCGATTCCGGATGAAATTTTCGCCAAAATGACGGCGGCCAAAAACTTTCGGTCCGGCAACGCGATGATGCGCCAGATCCAGCTGGGGAAGCTCGACCTGCTGCTG
>JAGYIG010000069.1 GCA_018402455.1 Opitutaceae bacterium | reverse complement strand
TTATAATCCGGTCACCGGAAAATACTATCTCTACACGTTTCTCGGAAGACCCTATAAGTTAGATGGGAAGGAAGGGCCCTTAAAAGGCGCGAAGGGGACCGTGCCCGGCTTCGCGGATATGGGTCCCAAATGCGTTCGGGCTGTGAGCGACAGTCCGGTGGGTCCGTTCACGGATCCGGTGATGTGCGACTGGCCGGCTGCGAATCAAGCTGGCACCTTTGATCCGTCGGTGCTTGTCGACCGGCAAAAGGACGGCTCGGTAAAAGTCTACGCATTCTGGGGGATGAAAAAGGGGGATCGCTGGGCACAACTTGATCCGGTCGATATGCACACTATTATTGACGGTAAAACGGGAAAACCTGACCGGGATGCATGGCATAAAACACTTCCTGAGCCCTCGGATACTTTTAAATCAACGCTGTTTGAAGCCTCATCCATCAAGAAAGTTTCCGACGGTCATTATGTCTTTATCTATTCCGCCAATGAGCGGATCCCGGCTCTGACGTATTGCTACAGCACCAGCCCCGAAGGGCCGTGGACGTATGGAGGTCGTATTGTTGATAACGATACAGGTTGGAAGGGAGGCAATAATCACGGCAGTATCGTGGAGGTTAACGGGCAGTGGTATGTGGTTTACCACCGTCAATCGGTCAACTCCTATAATCGGCAGGCGATGATGGAGCCCATCAACTTGATCGTTTCCGGCGATAAAGTCAGCATCGCCGAAGTGGATGTGACCTCTCAAGGTGCAGAAACCAATGGGCTGGATGCGTTCCGGCGGTATAATGCGAATATTGTATGTTATCGGAGTAAAGATGCATTCATAGATGGACGGCAGCGGCAGCCGGATGGGTTGAATCCGGTTGTTCGCATTAATGCACCGGAAACCATTCTCGGCTTTAAATATTTCAATTTCGGCCCGACCGCTTTGCAGGATGCAAATCAGCTCGTCTTGAAGCTCAATGCCAAACTGCTGAAAGATGCCGCCGTCTCCATTCTGGTCGGGCGCGTTGGAAAGGCGGATGAACGGGTTCCCATCACCACGGCGACTGTTTCCGCCGTTCCGGGTAAAAAGAGTTACACCGAGCTGTTGATTCCTGTCGAGGGATTGGATGGGAATGCGGCGCTTCAGCAAATCGGCGGTCTGAAAGGGAAGCTAGCTGTGTATCTCTCCTTTTCGGGCGCGGAGGGGGAACTTTGCCAGATCAAAGAACTCGAATTTGCTAAAGATGGCGAGCCGACACCCAACCCGTTGCGCGAGATTCGCATCGAATCGGTAGAAGGTGTTCAGGTGACCGCGCTTCCAAGTAAGGGCAGGGGCGGCGAATCCATAAAACTGACCCTTGTCCCCGACACGGGGCGTGACCTGAAATCCCTTCGCGTTATCGATGCACAGGGCCGCGAGATAGAGGTTCACAAAAACGCAATCGTTCCGCACGGCCCGATCAGCTATCATTTTAAAATGCCGACTTGTGAGGTGGACGTTCGCGCAGAACTCTCGCGTAGGTAAAGGAGTTTTTCTCAATGATGAAGATATTCAACAAAAAAGCTGTATTCTGCCGTCGGACCGCCTTCCTTTCGCTGCTGCTTCTCGCCGTTTTCCAGGCGGACGGAGCGGGGCTGAAGCACTCCGGTTCCCCCGCCTCGGCGCTCACCAACAAAGAGGAAATTCCGCTTGAGGTCGGCTTCACCCGTCCCCCGCACGAGGCGAAGCCGTGGGTCTTTTGGCACTGGATGAACGGGCACATCACCCGGGAGGGAATCACGGCTGACTTGGAGGCGATGGCAGATGTCGGAATTGGCGGCGCGATGATCTTCAACCTCCGGGATTTCATGGCCCGTGGGCCGGTTGATTTTGCCAGTGACGAATGGTTTGCCTTGTTCGGGCATGCGGTGCGGGAAGCCGCGCGTCTGGGGCTGACCATCAGCATGCACACCACCGACGGATGGTCCCAGGCTGGCGGGCCGTGGATCAGCCCCGGTCAAAGCATGAAACAGTTGGTCTGGAGCGAGGTTGAAGTGAGCGGCTCTCAATCCATCAACACCGTCCTGCCGGTTCCTTCGCTGCCCATGATCGGCAATGGCAAGATGCCCCTGCTTGAACGGCACGGCATAGAACTTCCGCCCATCGATCTCAATTTCTACCGGGACGTTGCGGTAGTGGCCGTGCCCGTTGCCCAGCTCACGGCCAAACCGGTGCGGATCAGGAGCAGCCGGCCCGGGTTGGACACCGCTCCTCTGACTGACGGGGATGCCCGAACGGCGCTCACTTTTGCTCCGGATGCAGCTGATCCACATCCCTGGATTCTGTTTGAATACGCGGAACCCTTCGCCGCGCGGGGGGTGAGCATGCAGCTCGGTCCTTTGGCTAGCGGACATGGGGGTGTTCTGGAGGTTTCTGATGACGGCAAGTCCTTCCGCAAGGTCGCGGACTTCGGCATTTCGCGGAGAAGTGGTCACGAAAACTATGTTTCCAATTTTCCCTTTGATAAGACGAGTGGACGGTTCTTTCGCGTCAGCTTTTCAAGGGCCAATCCAAAAATGCCCATTGTTCTGCCCGAACTTCACCTGCGGGCTGAACCGCGCGTGGCGAATAGTCACAGTAAATCGTTGGCCAGCAGATCCGACTTTGGTGCTTTCCCCAACATCCGGGGGCGCGAACCCGATTCGGTGCCCGAGGTGCGGGAGGTGGTGGATCTGACTGACAAGATGCAGCCGGATGGGTCGCTGGCCTGGGACGCTCCGGCCGGGGACTGGTTGATCCAGCGCATTGGTGAAGCCAGCACCGGACAGGTGAACTTCCCGCCCACCCCCAAGGGCTCGGGTCTGGAAGTGAGCAAACTCAGCGGGAGCCATCTGGAGCACCATTTCAACAGCTTCCTCAAGCGCTGCATCGAGGAAGCCGGTCCGCTGGCCGGCACCACCTTTGCCATGGTGCATGCGGACAGTTGGGAAGCCGGGTGTCAAAACATCGAAGACACTGTGATTCCGGAATTCGTGAAAAGATTCGGATATGATCCGGTCCCGTATCTTCCCGTCACGACGGGATTGTTGGTCGGAAGCAGGGAAATCTCGGAGCGCTTTCTGTGGGATTATCGCCAGGTGATCGCCAATCTGCTGGCGGATCAATACTACGGGAAGCTCCGCAAGTTGCTGGAGCCTCATGGGATGGCCTTTTCCGCCCAGGTCTATGGCGGCACGTATGACAGGACCCAAAGCGCGGGCCGGGTGGATGTTCCGATGGCGGAGTTCTGGGTCTATCAACAGCCGAGAATCTTTTTGGGCAAAGGGGCGAGTTACGGGGCCCACCTTTACGGCCGGCGTATTGTCAGTGCCGAGGCTTTCACCGGCGGCAGCGGGAGGGACAAGTGGAGGTCCACGCCTGCCAGCATGAAGATTCTTGGGGATGCCATGTTCTCCAGCGGGGTGAATCGCTTTGTTTTCCACTCCTATGCCATGCAGCCATGGCTCGACCGCGTTCCGGGAATGACCATGGGCCCGCATGGGATCCATTTCAATCGCGGCAACACATGGTGGAATCAGGGTCGGGCCTGGCTGGATTACCTCTCCCGCAGCCAGTTTCTGCTGCAGCAGGGCGACTACGTCGCGGATGTGTTGTTCCTTGATTACGAGGAAGCGGTGACCGGCAATCCCCATGCGAGCCTCAGCGAGTTGTTGCCGCCCGGGCTCGACTATGACGCAGCGGATCGTGAGTCCATTCTGGAGCGCTCCCGCGTGGAGAATGGAAAAGTGGTGATTGATCCACTGCCGCTTCCGGGGGAGACGAATGGCACGGGTCCCATGCACTACGAAGTGCTGGTGCTGCCGGAGAATGAACGGCGGATGACGTTGCCGTTTCTGCGGAAAATCAAAGAGTTGATCGAGGCGGGAGCGACCGTAATCGCTCCGCGCCCGGTTGCCTCCCCAAGTCTGGAGGGATATCCCGGCGCCGACAACGCCATCCGTGTTCTTGCCTCGGAAGTCTGGGGCGCATGCGATGGGGAAAAAGTTAAGGAAAATCGACTCGGGAAGGGCAAGGTCGTTTGGGGAAAGACGCTGGCTGAAGTCCTTCGCGAGCGAAAGGTCCTTCCTGACTTTGAGTTCAAGACAAACTCGGGTGAGTCGGTTTTCTATTGGATTCATCGCCGCACGAAGGATGCGGACATCTATTTTGTGGCCAATGGTCGCGACGTGGAGGAGGTCGCCGATCTCACCTTCCGGGTCTCCGGGAAACAACCGGAAATCTGGTATCCGCAAACCGGCCGGATCAAGACCGTATTCCCCTGGAGCACGACCGATGACGGTCGCGCGACCTTCAAGTTGCATATGCAGCCCGCGGAGTCTGTGTTTGTGGTTTTCCGCAACGCCGCGCCTGCGGACGAACAGGTCGCCGAACTGAAGCGCAACGGGCAACCTGTGGCCGCCAGTGCCGCCATTTCTGTCGAAAAATCACCGGAGGGCTGGGCATTGACTACCGATCTACCCGGTGAGTATCAGCTCACGCAAGGGGATGGAAAAGAATGGGTGGGCAAGGTGAACTCGATTCCCGCCGCCGCGCCCATCGAAGGCCCGTGGGAGCTGGCGTTTCAGCCGGATCGGGGAGCTCCACCCCGGGCGACTTTTGCACGGCTGGTATCATGGAGCGAACGCCCGGAGGATGGAGTCCGCCACTTTTCCGGGACGGCAACCTATAGGAAGGAACTCTCGCTGCCGGAGTCGGCCGTTGATTCCAACCGCCGTCTGACCTTGGATTTGGGCCGGGTCGAGGTGATTGCCGAAGTGTTGGTCAACGGCCAGAACCTGGGCATTTTATGGAAGCATCCGTTCTCGGTCGATATCTCCGAAGCCGTCAAGCCGGGGATCAATCAACTCGAAGTGCGGGTGACCAACCTTTGGGCCAACCGGCTGATCGGCGATGAGAAACTCCCGCCTTACCTCACTTGGACAGACCGGGGCGCTCCGGAGGAACCATTGCCCGGCTGGGTCCATGCCGGGCCGGTGCCGGATACCGGACGGGTAACCTTTGCCATGTGGAGACACTACACGGCGAAGGATCCGTTGCTGCCTTCCGGTCTGCTCGGGCCGGTGACGATCCGCTCGGCCGCAGTGACCGAGTTGAAGGAAAGGAAGTAGGGACGGCACATCGTGAGAAAAACGCCGAAAACTTCATTGGCACTCCGCTGCCGGAACGCCTTGCTTTCGCTGCTGCTGCTTCCCGCTGTAATTCCGGCGGACGGAGCGGCGCAGGAGCAATCCGGTGCCGCCGCCTCGGCGCTCACCAACAAAGAGGAAATCCCGCTTGAAGCCGGCTTTACCAAACCTCCGCCGGTGGCGCGTCCGTGGGTTTACTGGTTTTGGATGAACGGCAATGTCACCCCCGAGGGCATCACGGCGGACCTGGAGGCCATGGCCGAGGCGGGCCTTGGCGGCGTGATCCTCATGAGTGTGGCCAACAGCATTCCTCCCGGTCCGGTGAAATTCTTCAGCGAGGAATGGCGGAAACTTTTCCAGCACGCCGTGAGCGAGGCGGCCCGGCTCGGCTTGGAGGTCAACATGACCAACGCCGACAGTTGGACCGGCAGCGCCGGGCCGTGGATCACGCCGGACTTGAGCATGCAGAAATTGACCTGGTCCAGTCTGGACGTCTCCGGCCCCGGACCGGCCGACCTGCGCCTGCCCGATCCGCCGCGGCACGAGGGCTTCTACCGCGACATCGCCGTGCTGGCCGTGCCCCGCACGGATGCCGGACTGCGCCAGCCGGACCGCGTGCGGATTTCGCCGCCGGAGGTGAATGCAGCGGCCGTGACCGACAACGACTTCACCACGCAGGCGGTTTTCCCGCGCCAGACCAAGGAACCGACCTTCATCATGTTGGAGTTCGACGAACCCTTCACCGCGCAGGGCATGACCCTGTATGTCGGGCCGCATCGCGGTGGTCACAGCGGTTCCCTTGAGGTCTCAGACGACGGAGTCAACTTCCGTCCGGTGGTTCCGAAATGGGGGATTCCGCGCAATGGCAACGAGAAACTGCCCTACGGCGTCTCTTTTCCACCGGCCACCGGGAAATTTTTCCGCTTCAACATCGAGCTGGCCAAAGGCCCGGCCTACGCCGCGCGCATCCTCGGCGACCGCGGACTCACCATCTCGGAAATTCGGCTGCATCCCGAGCCGCGTCTTCCCAATTTCGAGGGCAAGAGCGGTGTCCGTCGCCACAACTTCAACGGTTTCCCCGAGCCGGCCGGCCCGCCGGTGGCCGGTGTCCCGTCCCCGGAGGAAATCACAGACCTGACCAGCCTGCTGCAACCGGATGGCACGCTGCGCTGGGAAGTTCCCGCCGGGGACTGGCGCATTCTGCGCATCGGCACCACCTCGACCGCCAGGCGCAACCACACCGCCACCCCCGGCGGCGAGGGACTCGAGGCGAGCAAGATTGATGCGGACGCCATCGAACACCACTTCCGCAGCTTTGTCGGCAAGCTGATCGAGGACGCCGGTCCGCTGTCCGGGCACTCTTTCACCATGACCCACGTGGACAGCTGGGAGGTCGGGGCGCAGAACTGGGGAACAGGCCTGCGCGAAAAATTCCGCCAGCGCGCGGGCTACGACCCGCTGCCGTATCTGCCGGTGCTCACCGGGACGTTCGTGGGCGATCAGGAGACGTCCGAACGCTTCCTCTGGGATTACCGCCGCGTGCTGGCCGATGTGCTGGCCGATGAATACTACGGAAAACTGCGCGAACTCGCCCAGCGCAGCGGGCTCAAGATGTCGGCCGAGGTGTATGGCGGCGGCATGTTTGACAGCGTCCAGGCCGCGGGTCGGATCGATGTGCCCATGGCCGAATTCTGGGTCTTTCAGAAACCGCGGATCTTCCTCGCCCGGCTGGCCAGCTATTCCGCGCACACCTACGGTCGGCGGATTGTCGGTGCCGAGGCGTTCACCGGCGGCTCGGGCCGCGACAAATGGCAGAGCCATCCTGCCACCCTCAAAGCCATCGGCGACGCCCACTACGCCAGCGGGGTGAACCGTTTCATCATCCACCGCTATGCCATGCAGCCGTGGATGGACCGGCTGCCGGGCATGACCTTTGGTCCGCACGGCATTCATTTGGAGCGCACGCAAACGTGGTGGAAACCGGGGGCGGCATGGTTCCGATACCTCGGCCGTTGCCAGTTCCTGCTGCAACAGGGCAGCCATGTGGGAGACGTGCTCTTCTTCACCGACGAGGGAGTTCCCAGCGAAATCCCCTACCTCCAAGTCGCCGATCGGCTGCCGGCCGGCTACTCCCACGATGTCGCGTCCCGCGAAACCCTGCTCGAACGCACGCGCGTCGAGGATGGCAGGATCGTGGTGGACCCGATGCCGCTGCCCGGCGGGGACATCATGCCGCCCATGAGTTACCGCGTTCTCGTCCTGCCCGACCACCGGCGGATGACCCTCGCCATGGCCGAAAAAATCCGCGACCTCGTCGCCGCCGGAGCCACCGTCATCGGTCCGCGCCCGGTCGCCTCCCCCAGCCTGGCGGACCAAGGTGCCGGTGATGAAAAGCTCCGTCAGATCGCCGACGAGGTCTGGGGTCCGGAAGGATCAACTTCGCCGCATCGCTACGGTCAGGGCACCGTCTATCCGGCCAAGACCCCGGTGGACCAAGTCCTGCGCGACCTCGGCGTGGCCCCCGCGCTCGATTTGCGGGGTGTCGCCGACCAGGAAACCCTGCGCTGGTTCCAACGTCGCGACGCCGAGACGAACACCGACATCTACTTTCTGGCCAATGGCGGCGAAAAGCCGGAGAACATCTCGGCGGTCTTCCGCGCCTCCGGACGGATCCCCGAACTCTGGCAGGCTGAGGATGGCAGCATCGCCCCCGCGCCCCTCTGGCGGCGGCTCGACGACGGACGCTGCGAGGTGGACCTTTCCCTCCAGCCTGCCGACTCGGTCTTTGTTGTCTTCCGTCAGCCGGATCCCGGTGCGGCTACACCGGTGAGCATTGCCTTCAACGGACAAACCGTGCGGGGACTCGGAACGACAACGGAGAATGGAAAAGCCCTCGAGGTTACAGCCAGCGGGGATGGTCTGGTCATCGCCGGCGACGAATCCGGCACCGGAGAAATCACATACTCCGATGGAAAGCGCGCGCCTTTCCAAATCAGCAAACCGTCCGAAAAGATCAGCCTCACCGACCCGTGGGAACTTTCCTTTCCGCCGGGCTGGAAGACACCGGCCTCGATCAAGCTCGACGCGCTCGCCTCCTGGCATCTCTCCCCGATCGACGACGTGCGCCACTTCTCCGGCACCGCCACCTACCGCGCTTCATTCACCCTGCCCGACGATCTCGAAGGGCGCCAGGTCCTGCTGGACCTCGGCCAGGTCGAGGTCATCGCCGAGGTCGCCGTCAACGGACAGAATCTCGGCGTGCTTTGGCGCCAGCCGTTTGTCCGCGACATCACCGCCGCGGTCAAACCAGGCCGTAACGAACTGACCGTGAAAGTCACCAACCTCTGGGCCAACCGGCTCATCGGTGACGAGAAATTTCCGCCCTATCTGGAGTTTTATGAGGACGGCGTGCCGAAGTCGCCCTGGCCGGACTGGGTCACCAACGGCCCGGTGCCCGACACCGGCCGCCTCACTTTCACCACCTGGCGCCACTACGACGCCAAGTCCCCGCTCCGCCCCTCCGGCCTGCTCGGCCCGGTCACCATCACTGTGCGCTCACCAACCACGGTGAAACCTTAGAGCACCATGGAAATCTCGAAGTCCCACGTGTCAGCCAAAGCCTCGCCATGCACCAAAAGACCCACCTCGCCCCGTTAGCACCCGTGCTGTCCTTCCTGGCTCTCCTCGCGCTGGTCGCCGTGGCCGGAGCGCAGGCACCCGACTCCTTGTCCTCGGATTTTTCGGACGCTTCGCTTGACCCGGCAGTCTGGCAGACACCGAGTCCGGCCGGCAGTGCAGTCGTGCAGTCCGGAGAGCTGCGGCTGGTCAACGGCTTCCTGAACACGGTGGTGACGTCGACGGTCGAGGATTTCATGTTCGTGGATTTCAAGCTGCGGATCGACGGCACGCTGGCGCAGGGGGAGGTTTTCAAACTCAGCGTGTCTCCCCGGGGGGTGCCCGGTTGGTTGGTCAGCTCGGAGAATGTCGTCATGCTTCGCGTCTTCCGCGGGACGGAACCGGGAAGCTTGTTCTTCACCGGACCGCAGGCGTCGGACGTCTTGGGTTTTTCAGCTTCGACCGGCACGAACTACACGGTCCGACTGATGTTCCGCGAGGGGGACAATCGGTTCCGCATTTTTGTCAATGGCACGGCAATCGGAAGCTACTACACCGCCGGGTCAGGCTTTAACCCCACCTTCAGCACGGCCATGGAGATGCTCTACCAGGTGCGCTTCAGATCCGTGCAGGCATCTCCGGCCGTGGTGGTGCTGGATGATTTTCACCTCTTCGGGCAGGCCAGCTCAGCGGAGTTGGTGACGCAGTGGAGCACGTCGGCAAACTTGGATTTCGCGCAGGCCCAAAACCGCGGAACACTGACCCGTTTCTATCGCGGGACCCAGATTCAGGGTCAGGGCATGAAGAACGGCGCGCAAGGATTAGTCACCGTTCCGGCTGCCTGGTTGTCGCCGGAGCGTTCCTTCCCCTACCTCAAACGGCCCTCCGCCAAAGAAGTTTTCTTTGCGGATACGCTGTCGTTTGTCCGGTTTTGCGGCGGCTGGAATCCGACCGTCGGGGTGTGGGGTGAGAACACCGGGGTTCTGGGCGTCGGCGATCTTGCGGTGGAAACCGATGGCGCGGTGAGCCATCGCTTTGGGGCGGTCAAGGAGCGTATCGATCCGTTCATTGAGCAGGGGTACACCGACCTGATCTTTTCCATCGATAACGTGCCCTACGACTTGGCGGTGAAGAGGGATGGGCAGCCGGTGATCCATTTTTACGGGCAGGCTGCCGGTCCGCGTTCGGCCACCGAGTGGCGTGATTTCATGCACGGCCTCGGCGATGAGTTGGTGCGGCTGTATCCGGATTAC
>JAGYIG010000068.1 GCA_018402455.1 Opitutaceae bacterium | reverse complement strand
GCCCGGAGCGGGCTGACCGGCCCCTTCAGCCTTTCAGCCCGCCCGCAGGCCTCGACCTCGCATCGATCCGCCCTTGCCCCTCAAGGTAGGGCGGTTTCGCCGAAACCGCCGCTCCAAGCTGACGGCCCCTTCAGCCTTTCAGTCTTCCTTCGGCTTGGGGCTTCGCGCCTTCGCGTTTAACCCGCAGGCTGACGGGGGAGGGACCGGCTCTGTCCGGTCCGCGCTCCAGCCTGCTGGCTCTTCCGATTCCGGCTACTCACTACCCGCTACTCGCTACTCGCTACTTCTGGCCCAGCCCTTCGACTTTTAGACCTTTAGACCTTTGACCGCGCCGCAGGCGCATCGACCGTCGACCCTCGCCGGACCACGACCTAATATTTCAGCATGCCGGGCTCGATCTCCTCCGCCCAGGCGTTGATGCCCCCGGCCACATTACTGACCGCGGCGAACCCTTGGTCCCGCAGATACTGCACCACGCGCATGCTGCGGGCGCCATGGTGGCAGTAGATCAACAGGTGGCGGTCACGGGGCAGGTCCGCGGTGTTTTCGGGGATTTGGCGCATGGGAATGAACGCCGCCCCCGCGATTTGACAGATGGCGAATTCATGCGGCTCGCGCACATCGATCAGTTGCGTGGGCTTGGTCGGGTCCTCCAAGAGTTGCTTGGTCTCAGCGACGGAGATTTCCCAAGGATAGGCGTTGGTGGTCATGGTTTCGGGTGATGCCAGGGCGGGATCGGGGGCGTTGTCGTAGTCGGACTCGACCAAGGGGGCATGAGCGGCGCCGGGCGTGGCGCAGCGGCATCCGGGTCGGACGGGGAGGGCGAGGGTGGTGACGGTTTGGTGCAGGGCGTCGTAGGTGAGCAGCTTTCCGACCAACGTCGAACCGGCTCCGGTGATCAGTTTGATGGCTTCGAGCGCCTGCCAGCTGCCGATCACCCCACAAAGAGCTCCGAGCACCCCCACCTCACCGCAACCCGGCACACTGCCCGGGGGTGGCGGTTCGGGAAAGAGGCACCGGTAGCAGGGGCCGCCCGCCTGGGGCGCGAATACCGCCACCTGACCTTCAAATCGGTAGACGCTGCCAAAGACCAGGGGGCGGCCCGCTTGCAGGGCGGCATCGTTGTTGAGGTAGCGGGAGCCAAAATTGTCCGTGCCATCGACGATCACGTCGTAAGCGGCAAATATCCGGGCGGCGTTGGCCACCGTGATGCCCTCGGGATGCGGGACCACGGTGATGTGCGGGTTGGTTTGCCGTAACCGGTTCGCCGCGGATTCGGTCTTGAGCTGTCCGACGTTCTCGTCGTGGTGGAGGAGTTGCCGGTGCAGGTTGGACGTTTCCACGCGGTCGAAGTCCGCAATTCCCAGCGTACCGACCCCGGCCGCCGCGAGGTAAAGGGCGGCGGGACTGCCCAGCCCCCCCGCCCCGATGACGATGACTTTCGCTGCTTTCAGTTTGGTTTGCCCCGCCTGGCCGATTTCCGGCAACAGCACGTGGCGGCTGTAGCGAGCGAGTTCATCGGGAGAAAGGGCATGCATCAGTCGGCGAAAAAGAGGAAGGTTTGGGTCAGGTCGCAAATGATTAATTGCCGCAACCCCTGACGGGCCTTCCACTGAGGGCTTATGGCAGAACGATACATCGTCATCATTGCAGGTGGAAAAGGTGAGCGCTTTTGGCCCCAGAGCCGGGCCGCTCGCCCCAAGCAGTTGTTACCGATCGTGGGGGACAGTCCGCTGCTCACCCAAACCCTCGAACGGGTTATGCCCATTGTGCCCGCGGCGAATATTTATGTGATCACCAGTGCGGCGCAGGAAAAAGGGGTCCGGGCGGTCTGCCCGGGGCTGCCCCGGGACAACATCATAGCCGAGCCGGAGGGCCGGGATACAGCGGCAGCCGTCGGTCTGGCCGCCGCAGTCATCGGTGCCCGGGATCCGAAAGGGGTGTTTGCGATCCTGCCCGCCGACCATGTGATCCACCACGGCAAGAAGTATCAGTCCGATCTCAACGTGGCCTTTGCGGCAGCGGCCGCGGAACCGGTCATGGTCACCATCGGGATCGCTCCGACCGAACCCGCCACGGGCTTCGGCTACGTGCAACGGGACCAGCCGTGGAAAACCATCCGCCGCAAAACCGTCTACAACGTGAAACGGTTTGTGGAAAAACCGGATCTCGCCACGGCCAAAAAATACCTGCGTTCCGGCACCTACTTTTGGAATGCCGGCATGTTCGTGTGGAGCGTGCCGGTGGTGGAAACCGCGATTGCCCAGTTTGCGCCCGAACTCGATGCGGGGTTGAAGTCCATCCGCACAGCGCTGGCGAAGGGACGCAAATTGGGGCCCGTCATGAAGAAGGTTTATCCCTCGCTGCAAAAAATCTCGGTCGACTATGCCTTGTTGGAAAAATCCACCAATGTGGTCGTGCTGCCTTCCACGTTTGATTGGGACGATGTGGGTGCATGGCCGGCGGTCGCCCGCCACTACACCGCCGACCCGGCTGGCAACGTGGGCCGCGGCCAACGCATCGTGGAGCAGGGCAGGGGCAACATCGTTTTCAGCGAGGGGGACCACCTGGTCGCCGTGGTGGGGGTCGATGACCTCATCGTGGTGCACACGCCCGACGCGACCTTGGTCTGCCCGAAGAACAAGGCTCAGGAAATCAAGGCCGCGGTGAAGCGCGTCTCGGCGCTGGCCGACGGCGAACGCTACCTCTGACCCCCCGGCCATGGCGCGTTTTCTTGGGATAGACCCCGGAACCAAGCGCCTTGGTTTGGCCCGGGGCGATGAGCTGGGACTGGCGACACCGGTGCCGGCGCTGGTGGACGCGGATGCCGACGGCCGTTGGCGCGCCCTGCTCCAACTCATCCGCGACCAGCGGATCGATGAGATCGTGCTGGGCTATCCGCTCAACATGGACGATTCCATCGGCCCCAAAGCCCGGGAAGCTGAAGCCTTCGCGGACCGATTACGGCAAGCCACGGGGCTGCCGGTGCACTTGGTGGACGAACGCCTGACTTCGCATGAAGCCGAGAAAACCGTGCCCAAGGCCAAGCTGCGCGGGCTGCGCGGTGCCGGGGTGGTGGACTCCCGGGCGGCGGCGCTGATTCTGCAGGACTACCTGGACCGCCGTTTCCCGCCGCCCCTGTCGGAGGAGTCCTTCGCATGAACACTCAACGGTGGCGCGCAACCTGCGCCTACGACGGCACCCCTTTCGGCGGGTGGCAGAGTCAGCCGCACCGCAACGCCGTGCAGGATCACCTCGAAGCCCGACTCGGTGAGCTGTTCAATCGATCCGTGCGGATCCATGGCAGCGGCCGGACCGATGCGGGCGTGCATGCGTTGGGACAGGTGTTTCATTTCGATGCCGCGTGGCCCCACGGCGCCCCCAAACTCCGCAAGGCGTTGCAGGTCGGACTGCCCGCCACCCTGCACGTGACGCGACTGCGGCCCGCCGCGGACGATTTTCATGCCCGTTTCAGCGCGACGGCGAAACGCTACTCCTACCGGATTTACCAGGGCGCGGCCTCGCCGTTTGAATACCCGTTTGTCTGGGCCCGCGAGCGGCCCCGGCGACTCGACCTCGATCAGATGAAGGCGGCTGCCCAAGTCCTGCGGGGCCGTCACAATTTCCGCGCCTTCGCCGCCGACAACGGCACCGTATTGGAATGCCCGATTCGGGAGCTGCGCACCCTCGAACTCCGCCCGCGGGGGCCGCGACTCAAACTGATCTTCGACGCCGATGGGTTTCTCTACAAAATGGTGCGCAGCCTCACCGGGGCCCTCGTTGCCGTGGGCGAGGCGCGACTCAGCGTCGATGCGGTCCGCGACGCCCTCGCCACCGGCACCCGCACGGAGTTGATCGAAACCGCGCCACCGCAGGGACTTTTCCTCGAGCGCGTCTTTTACTGAAGGGCCGGGAAGGGGACGCATGAACCGACTGCCTGCCTCCGACCTGTTGCGCACCCTGCGGGATCTGGTGTTTCCGCCTTCCTGCGTCAGTTGCGGTGGCTTGTGTGAAGACCACGAACTGCGCCACGTGTGCCGAAAGTGCGCGCCGTTGATTTTCCGGGTGAAGGAACCACATTGCCTGACCTGTGGGCATCCGTTTTTTGGCCCCGTCGCGGGAGATCGGATCTGCCCGCATTGCGAAGGGCTGCGCCCGGTCTATCGCCGCGCCAAAACCGTGACGCTGTTCAAGGGCCCCAGCCGTGAGCTGGTGTTGACGCTCAAATACCGCCACGGTCTCCACGTGCTCGAAGACCTCAAGACCCTCATCCGCGCAAACTCGGCGGTGCGGGAGTTTTTGCACGACGCGATTCTCGTTCCCGTGCCCCTGCACGTGCGCAAAGAACGCGAGCGCGGCTACAATCAGTCGGAACTGATCGCGGAGGCCTTTCGGGATGCCTGCGGAGACTCCGCTCCAGTCATCGCCAATTTGCTGCAACGCGTTGTCGATAGTCCTTCCCAAACCTCCTTTGATCGTCGCACCCGCCAGCGGCGGATGAAAAATGCCTTTGCAGGCCGGAGGGGCGCCCCCATAAACCCGGACCAACGCTATGTACTGGTCGACGACGTTTTCACCACCGGCTCCACTCTCAATGCTGCTGCCCGCGCCTTGCGTCGGGCGGGGGCGTTGAATCTCGACGTCGTCACTTTCGCCCACGGATAATGCATCCCGCCACCCTCCCGCGCTGCTATGTCGCTTTTCAGTAAACCGAAATATTCCACGGTTGTCGTCAAAAAGAAGGACATCCCCAAAGGACTTTGGACCAAGTGTCCGATTTCCGGCGAGATCGTCTTCAACAAAGAGCTCGAGGCCAACCAGATGGTGGTGCCCAAAAGTGGCTACCACTTCTCCATCAGCGCCAAGGACCGTATCGCCGCGATGCTCGATCCCGGGAGTTTCGAGGAATACGATGAAAACGTGCGCACCGCCGACCCGCTGGAGTTCGTGGACTCGAAGAACTATCTGGAACGGATCGAGGACGCCAAAAAAAGTTCAGGCCTCAACGAGGCGGTGGTCAGCGGGATGGGCCGGATCCACCAGATTCCGGTCTCTCTCGCGGTGATGGAATTTCGATTCCTGGTGGGGAGCCTCGGTTCTGCGGTGGGCGAAAAAATCGCCCGCGCCGCCGAACGGGCCCTGACCCAAAAATGCCCCCTCATCATCGTCAGCGCCTCCGGCGGAGCACGCATGCAGGAAGGCATTTTCTCACTGATGCAGATGGCTAAAATCAGTGCGGTTCTCGCTCGCTTGCACGAGGCAAAGCTCCCCTACATCTCCATCATGACGCATCCCACCACCGGAGGCGTCACCGCGAGTTACGCGACCCTGGGCGATGTCAATCTGGCCGAGCCTGGCGCGATGATTTGCTTCGCGGGTCCCCGGGTCATCAAGGAGACCACCAAACAGACGTTGCCGCCCGGTTTCCAAACCGCGGAGTTTTTGCTGCAAAAGGGGCTCATTGATCAGATCGTGAGCCGCCTCGAAATGCGGGACCGATTGGGCGAATTGCTCCGGGCCCTCTTCGTGAAACGGGAGTCGGCCGCCGTCGCGGCCGGCTGATCGTTCCGCGAGCGGACCGGTAGTTTCCCCGCTGGGCGATGACCGATTATCAGGAGGTTCAAGACTACCTTTTTGGGCTCAAGGCCAAGGGGGTGAAGTATGGCATCGATCGGATGCGGGGCTTGGCGCAGGCCCTCGGCCACCCGGAACGGGAGCTCCCCCTGATCCATCTGGCCGGCACCAACGGGAAGGGTTCCACCGCCGCCATGCTCGACTCGATCCTGCGCCTCGCCGGTTATCGGGTGGGACTCTACACGTCGCCCCACCTGGTCCGATTGGGCGAGCGCGTGCAGGTGGATCGGGTCGAGCTTACCGAATCGGAAATTGTCGACTACACCCGGGAACTGAAACCGATGGCCGAAAAATTAGGCGCCGTCGCTGAATCCGACCACCCCAGTTTCTTTGAATTCATGACCGCCATGGCGTTCCTGCAGTTTCACCGCCAGGCGTGTCAGGTGGGAGTGGTGGAGGTGGGTTTGGGCGGGGAATTGGATGCCACCAATATCGTGCAACCGGCCATCACCGCCATCACTTCCATCGGCTTCGACCACTGTGAGATTTTAGGACACACCCATGCGGAAATCGCCTCAGCCAAGGCAGGCATTATCAAACCGGGAGTCCCCGTCGTGATGGGGCGGCTGCCCGCCGAGGCCGAAGCAGTGGTGCGCCAGAAAGCGCGCCGCGTGGACGCCCCGTTGGTCTCCGTGCGGGAGCGCTTCGGTGAGGCTTTGGCGGGTTATCCGGTCACCGCGATGGAAGGGGATTGTCAGCGCTGGAACGCCGGCACGGCGCAATTGATCATCGAAACCCTCGGTTGGGGCATTCCCGCATCGGTGATCCGCACCGGATTGGCCCGCGCCCACTGGCCCGCCCGCTGGCAACACCTCCGCTGGCAGGATCGCGAGGTGATTCTGGATGCCTCCCACAACCCCGACGGCGCGGTTGAATTGGCCCAGAACCTGGCCCGTTTGCGGGCCGAATTGCAGGGGCCGATGACCGTGGTGGTGGGCGCGTTGGGACTGAGCCGCGCTGGACCGCTGATTGAAACCGTGGCGAAATTCGCCGATCAGATTTTTCTGGTCATGCCGGCTCAGGCCCGCGCCTGCAGTCACGCCGATTTGCGCTCACTCCTTCCGGCGACCTACTCCGGTCAAGTCCACGATCGAACCGTCAGCCAGCTGTTTGAAGCGCAAGGTCTATTGGCCCTCACCCGCCCGGGAGACACCGTGGTGGTGACCGGATCCATCTACCTCGCTGGCGAGGTGCTCGCGGCCCTCACTCCCGAACACCCCAAGTCTGAAACCCACCTCCAAGACTTCTAAAACCCGCCCCAACCCAAGTTGCGGCTCCCCAGAGGGTCGGAAGTGATGGCCTAGCGCCGCCAGGGTAGGGCGGTTTCGCCGAAACCGCCGCTCCAAGCTGACGGGGGAGGGACCGGCTCCGTCCGGTCCGCGCTCCATCCTACTGGCTCTTCCGATTCCTCGCCGCACCAGCCTTCGCGCCCTTCGTGCCTTCGCGTTTAACCCGCAGGCTGACGGGACCTTCGACCTTCGACTTTGTTCATTCGTTGGCCCAGAGGGCACCCACCGAATTAACCCCTTCGGGGCACTACTCGTTTCACTCGCAGCACCACCTACGCGCTGTCGCGCTCCGCCGACTGCGCCGCAGGCGCCTCCTCAACCATCGCCGCAGGCGAAACCGCAACTGCAAGATTAAAAGTTTGACCCCATCGGCTTGGGTTTTTTGATCAGCTTGGCCGTGGGCGGGACGTCCTTGATCAATTGCGAGGGCTCGGGACCCACGCCCAGATAGCGCAGGTTGGGCAGGTGGGCGGTGTCCGGCCAGATCACCCCTTCGTAGGCGACTTCCAAAATTGCACGCATCATCGCCGCAATGTAGTCCTGCGCCGGGGTGGGGAGGTCGGCAAAATGCCGGACCCCGGTGATGCCCTCACTCCAACCGGGATGGCGGGTGTAGATCGGCTTGAGGGTTTTGCGCACGGCTTCATTGCGGGGGACGTGGTGGTAGCGCTGACCCGCCTCATCTTCATAAGCCACACAGATCAGGAGATCGCCCTGCCAGTCGTCCGCGTGGGTCAGGGCGTCGGTCTTGTTGATCATCAGGTCCTGAAATCCCCCATACCGCAACGCGTCCCCTTTTTCGACCGCGTCAAACCAGCCCACCATGCGCTGCCGACCCGTGGTCGAGCCAAACTCGAGTTTTTTAAGCAGCGTGGCCAGCGGATGGGCATCGTCCATCTGGGTGATGAACGTGTGGGTGCCGACTTTGGTGTCGTAGGCCTTGGCGACACCAAAGGTGTGCACCGGCTGCACCGGGATCCCGGCACTCTCAAAAATCTCCGGGGTGTAGGTGTGCGAAGCCGTCACGTTCGGCGAAAACCCGTGCCGTTTGTCCAGCCAGTAGGCTTGCCCAAACTCCCCAATGATGGTGCGGCCGCGGATCATTTCCTTCCGCACAATCTCCCGCACTTCCTTGATCTGCGGCGCCAGTTTCGTGCCGGCGGCCCAGTAGGTTGCGGTCAGTTTCTCGAGATCGAGGGAAAAGGGTTCGGCCCCGCGAAAAACGGTGAAATCGAACTCGGCCTCATCCAGCACCCCAAGTTGAATGGCTTCGTCATTTGCCCGGCGCTCCGCCGCGGACAGGGTGTCAAAAAATCCGGCAAAGGTTTCCGCATCGACCCGGCACACGTGCTGGATCGTGCGCAACGCCCGGTCGGCGCGCTGGGCCACTTTGCGCGCGTAATAATTGGGTCCGCCCAGAAAGTCGGAGTAGGTGATTTGCCATTGCCCCACTTCGTCGAGGTAGGCGGGAGTGATGCCGCGACCGGTGGACCCCCGGGGCTCCTCCGCCAGGACGTGGGTGCGGTAGTTTTCCCAAGCCAGGTCCAGCAGGCGGTGAATCAGATCGGAGACCATGGTCCGCTCGTCGATGGCGAGACGCTCGATGACTCGGTAACCTTTGTGCTCCAAGGGCGCTGCCTCCCACCAGATCTTGCGGGGATCAGCCACCACGCCCGAACCAATGGCGAGGTGCTCGATGTCCTTCTCCACCACGCCCGAGGGGAGCAGGTTCAACTTAACGCCGGCGGCAGTGTGACCGGAATTGGCCCCGCCATTGACTTTGAGCACGGTCGACACGGCCCGCGGGGTGGAGGCCAATTCGTGGCAGATCTCGGGAATGAGGCGGCCTTTTCCTTCGTCACCGAGGGAGATGCCGACGTCGGCGATAAGCTGGCTGGGAAAACGGGTCAAAGGCATGGAGGCGGAAGTCTGGACGTCGGCAGGTCGACGGTCGATGATCTGAGGTGGCGTGAAAGAAACGCGGAATCGCGGAAGAGCTGAAAACTGAAAGGTGTGCGGACCAAAGTGGGAAGCCTCTAATGGTTTGTCGGGGGCGTCAGGCTGAAAGCCCGCACCTGCCGCCCCGGAGGGGCTCGGCGCGCCCGCAACCTCACCCGGTGGCTTTCCGTCATCCTGATACCGTGAACTTGAAATTTGGGCTTAAGAGAGGCGGGGGCGCGCTCAGTTCTTCACCCCGGCCTTGATCTCAATCACGTCGTGGGGGCTGGCTTCCTTTTGCCCCGCAGGGCTCACGCGGATGTAGCGGGCGTTGGCCCGGTGCGCCGCGAGGTCAGGCGCGCCCAAATACCCCATGCCGCTCTGGAGACCTCCGACGAGATTCGCGAGCACGTCGTCGACCGATCCACTGACCTCCTTGAGCGCCTCAATGCCCTCGGCGGTGAGCTTCCGGGTGTGGTCGGTCTTGCTGTGACCATAGCGGGCGGCGGACCCTTCCTTCATCGCCGCCAGGGATCCCATGCCGCGATACTGTTTATAGATCTTGCCGTTGATTTCCATGATCTCACCCGGCGCTTCGCGGCAGCCGGCGAGCAGCCCGCCCAGGATCACCGCGTCGGCGAGGGTGAGGGCCTTTACGATGTCGCCGCTCTTGGTGATGCCGCCGTCGGCGATGATTTTGACGTTTCGTTTGGCGGCGCCCTGCGCGGCTACATGCAACGCCGTGAGTTGGGGAATCCCGACGCCGGCGACGATCCGGGTGGTGCAGATCGAGCCCGGGCCTTGACCGACTTTGATCGCATCGGCACCACAATCCGCCAGATATTCCACCCCGGCGGCACTGGTCACATTGCCGGCAATCAGGGTAAGTTCCGGAAACGCCTCGCGCACGAGTTTGACCATGTCGCCAACCCCGGCGGTGTGCCCATGGGCGGTGGAGACGGCCACCGCATCGATGGCTTCGTCGACCAGATTACCGACGTGCTCCAACACGCGATCGCGATCGAGGGAGCCATCGGGCAGGCGAATGGGCGAGAGGGCGGCCCCCACAATCAGCCGAAACTCGTTGTCGCGGGCGGCGCGGCGGTGATTCGAGGATTCCAACGTGATGCGTTCAATGTCGGAGAACGTGGCCAGTCCGCGGAGGTGATCCTCGTCGTCGACCACCAACATCTTGTGGATGCCAAT
>JAGYIG010000067.1 GCA_018402455.1 Opitutaceae bacterium | reverse complement strand
TGCTCTTTGGCACCGGCAGCGCGGCCAAGCAAAGGGCCGGCCGGCTTGATCCCGCCACCCTGCAAAAGGTCATAGCCTCGCGAGGCCAACTTCCCCGCCATGAGGTGCTGCGGTGCCGGATTCGTTACTTCAGCGATGGCGCGGTGCTAGGCTCCCGAGATTTTATTCAAACCCACCTGGCCGCCTACCGGTCCCAAACGGGACGGCGAAGTCGCACGGCGCCGCGACCCCTCCCACGGGTAACCGATTGGGGGGATCTCGCCACCTTGCGGGGGCTGCGGCAGGAGGTGTTCAGTTGATGGTATGAACCGGGGACATAGGTAACAGATAGTCCCGGGACATGGGTTACACCACTAATGACTTATACCCTGGAAACAGGTGTCCCCCATGGATCAAAAATGCCGTTCCTCAGCTTGGCGACCTCCGGACGATTCACGGAAGCGTCGGCGGCGTGGCCGATGTCGAAATCAATCGAAAGACCGTCGATAAGGGCTGAATCGTTGCGCCAGCAAAGGAGCCAAATGTCTCGATGCGTTGTCACGCCAACGTCCGATTGATTGGGGCAACTGTTTCGCCCGGGTTTCCCCTTCGAGATTGGGCGGGAGCATTCGGTGGCCGGATCCGTCCTTCGCCGCCGCTGGCCCGAGCGGGTCAGGCTATCCGGGTAATGCGCGTCTCCCACGCGCCATCAGGCCGGTGAGCCGTTTGCACGTCGAGATCCTGGGAGCGGGCGAGCTCAATGAGCGGCGACGGGAGGAAGGGGGTAATCACGGTGAAGGAAGCGCCCGCCTCGAGCGCGTCGAGCCGCGCTCGAATGATGCTCCGGGGCTCACCGCCGGCGCGCAGGAGGCGACGCACATCAAGCACGGGGGATTTTTTCATGTGGCACCGTAACCCGGGAAAGAGAGCCGCGCCTTGAGCCCGGTCAATGGTTTTGGCCGGATGGTGGCAGGGCTGTCGCGTGGCGTCGTTGTCGGCGGACGCGGCACGCCACTTTTTCGTCCACTGGAGCACGATATTTGGCGGCGACATTGATCCTGATCAAGGCGGGGAAGAGGAAAGGCGGCCATACTGGTTTTAGTCACATTTCCCTCTCCCCCCCAGTCCTATCATGAAACCACTCCCTGTTCACCCCGCTCGAGCGGTCCTAGCGGCCTCGGCTCTTGTTCTGCTCGGTTCCGTCCGCCTCTTCGCCGTTGGTGAAGCCGCCACCACTGCCGTTCCCGACGCGCGCAAGGCCGAGTTTGCCGCGAGTCTGCCCACGGAGCAGGCCGTGCTCACGGCCGCCCCGCACGTGCCGCCGCCCATCACGCGCGACCATGCGGCGCGGGTCGTGGTGAATCTCGAGGTGCGCGAGGTCGTCAAACAACTCGCCGACGGGGTGGACTACACGTTCTGGACCTTTGGCGGCGAGGTGCCCGGACTCTTCATCCGCGTGCGCCAGGGCGATCTCATCGAGTTCCACCTGTCGAACCATCCGACTTCAAAACTGCCGCACAACATTGATCTGCACGCCGTGACGGGACCCGGGGGCGGTGCGACCTCCTCCTTCACCGCACCCGGTCACTCCTCGGTTTTTTCCTTTCAAGCGCTCAATCCGGGCCTCTACGTCTATCACTGTGCCACGGCTCCCGTTCCCATCCACGTGGCGAGCGGCATGTATGGACTCATTTTGGTTGAGCCGCACGGTGGTCTGCCACCGGTCGACCGGGAATTCTACGTCATGCAGGGGGAGTTTTACACGACGGGTAATTACGGCGAAGCGGGGCTGCAGACTTTCGACATGCCGAAGGCCCTCGATGAGCGACCGAACTATGTGGTCTTCAATGGCGGCGTCGGCTCGCTGGTGGGCGACAAGGCCATCACCGCCGAGGTCGGCGAGACCGTGCGCCTGTTCGTCGGCAACGGGGGCCCAAATCTCATTTCGTCCTTCCACGTGATTGGGGAGATTTTTGATCGCGTCCTTCACGAGGCGGGCACCCTCGTCAACGAGAACGTGCAAACCACGCTGGTCCCGGCCGGTGGTGCCACGATGGTGGACTTCCGCGTGGAGGTGCCCGGCACCTACATTCTGGTAGACCACTCCCTGTTCCGGGCCTTCAACAAGGGCGCGCTCGGCATGCTCAAGGTTTCCGGTGAACCCGACGCCATCGTCTACTCCGGCAAGGAAGTTGACGAGGTTTACCTGGGTGGCCAGTCCGCCGCCGGTTCCGAGACCGTCCGCCGCGAAGAGGCCCTGCGGGCCGAGCGTGAGGATGTAATCGCGGCCAATCCGCGTATCACCGAAATTGATACCGAGATCCAGATGGAACGCGGCAAGCGCATCTACTTTGCTTCTTGTTTCGCCTGCCACGGCCAGGACGGGGAGGGGATCCCGGGGGTCTTCCCGCCGGTGGCCGACTCCGACTACCTCATGGCCGACAAGGACCGTGCCATCCGCGTGATTTTGAAGGGGCTTACCGGCCCGATCACGGTCAACGGCAAACCCTACAACAGCGCCATGCCGCCGCAGGATCTCACCGATCAACAGGTTGCCGATGTGCTCACTTTCGTGATGAACAGCTTTGGCAATCGCGGCGAGGACGTCACTCCCGCCGAGGTGAAGGCCGTGCGCACCGCCAACTGAGGAGGTTGCCATGAGTCCGCTCCGCCTGCTCCATGCTGGTTTGCTCGTCACCTTATTCGCCTCGGGGGCGTGGGGCGAGCGGTCGGGCATGGTGGAGGTGCCGGCCGGGGAGTTCGCTCCGCTGCTGCGCTCGCGCGACGAACCGGAGACGGTGCCGGTGCCGAGCTTTTGGATGGACGTGCATCCGGTGACCAACGCGCAGTATCTCGCCTTCGTGCAGACCCATCCGCTGTGGGCGCGATCGCAGGTGCGGCGCCTCTTTGCTGATGAACTATATCTGGCCCACTGGACGGGCGACTTTGAGCTCGGCCCCGGTGCGCCCCCGGACGCGCCGGTCGTGTTGGTGTCCTGGTTTGCGGCGCGGGCGTATGCAGAATCCCGTGACGCCCGGCTGCCCACCATTGCCGAGTGGGAACGGGCGGCCGCGGTGGGCATCGACACCGACGATGCCCGCACCGATCCGGCGGTGGCGGCGGTGCTCGCCCGTTGGTTTTCGCGCCCGAACGCAGGGCCATTGCCCGACGTGGAACGCGGGGCGGCCAATCGGCTCGGGTTGCACGATCTTTTTGGACTCGTGTGGGAGTGGGTGGAGGACTTCAACACCGCGCTGGTTACCGGGGAGTCGCGGGCCGACACCGGACTCGAGCGCAATCTCTTTTGCGGCGCGGGGTCGGTCGGCGCCCGCGACAACACTGACTATCCGGCCTTTATGCGCGCAGGTTTTCGCAGCTCGCTGCGCGCGGCTTATGCGGTGCCCAACCTGGGCTTTCGCTGCGTCGTCTCGCCATGAAAATCCCCTCGATCCTCTTTTTTTCCCTGTTGCTGGTGACGCCGGCCGTGACGCGCGCCGCGTCCTGCTGCGAAGCACCGGCGGCGGCCGCACCGAAGCCGGCGGCCTGCTGTGAGGTCGCTCCAGTCGTGACCGAGCCGGCTGCCTGCTGCGCGGAGGCCCCGGCGGCTGTCCTCGCCGAGCTGCCCGATGCGTCGATCTACCACTTCGATGCCGAACTGACCGACGACACGGGCGCGCCCCGCCGACTGGCCGATTTCGCCGGTCGTCCGGTGGTGGTCACGATGTTTTTTGCCAGTTGTGGTTATGCCTGTCCCATGCTTGCCCACGACATGCGCAAGGTGCAGGAAACTCTGTCGCCGGTGGTGCGTGAACAAGTGCAGTTCGTGATGGTGAGCTTCGATGCGGAGCGGGACACCGTGGAGAGATTGCAGGCGTTTCGCGCTCAGGTGGGCGCGGATGATCACTGGACCCTGATGCGCGGCGAAGCTGCGGATGTGCGCACGCTGGCCATGCTGCTGGGCGTGCAGTTTCGCAAGGAACCCAGCGGCGACTTTTCCCATTCAAACCTCATCACCGTGCTCGATGCTGGCGGGGCCATCGCACATCGACGGGAAGGCCTGCAAGGAGGATTGCCCGGCGTGAGTGAAGCCCTGGTGCGCCTATCGGGCGGGTGACGGGCGCTACCGGAGCGAATCGCCTGACGGCGGAGGCGGGGAAACCGACCACGGTTGAGGGAGCCGACTTTATCCCAAAAGCCGGGGTCACCCCCGGGACGCGTTTTCTGGAGATAAAGGGATTTGCCCGGGCGGTGAAATTGGTCAGGTTGCGGAGTGCTCGTATCAAAATTGAAGGTTATCGTGGGAGGATTGGTGGTCGGAGTGGCCATGGCGGGAGCCGTGGTGATGCCTACGGCTCGGGAATTGGGCATCCCGGTCAAGGGGGTGAGCTGGACCCGGTTGCACGCGGGGGAGACGGCCTCGGGGGAACCGTCCCTGCTGGTCACCATGAGCCAGAACAATGGTGGGTTTTTTGTGCTCGATGTGGATTTGGCGACGGGCAAGGTCGCGCAGTTTCCGGTCTCGACGCCCCAGGATTCGACGTTTTCCACGGCTACTCTGCGCAGCCCGACCACGGGCGTTCTTTACATCGGATCGGCGTGGGATGCGCGGCTCCACCGGTTCGATCCGGCGCACCCGGAGCGCGGGGTGGAGGTGCTGGGGTCGTTGGGCGAAGAGGCCATCTTTCCTACAGGGATTGCGGAAGCACCTGATGGCACGTTGTGGATCGGCACCTATCCCAAGGCGGAGTTAATCAAATACGAACCGGACACGGGCGCGTTCACTTACTTTGGCAGTGTCAACGAGGAGGAAAACTACCTGTATCCCCTGGCGGGAGACGACGGCACGGTGGCGGCTTTGGTGCGGGTGGTGCGTCCGCATATCGTGGTGATTGATCCCCGGTCCGGCGAGGCGCGCGAGGTGGGCATCGAGATCACCGATCCGACCGACAAGTCCCAGTCGCTCGAGTTCTTCAAAGGCACCGATCGTCGCCTCTACGCGAAAAGTCATACCGGCAGCTTCGGGCTGCGGGGCCTGTCGGCGGAACCGGTGATCCGTCTGCCCGATCGCATGCCGGGGGTGCACGCGGCGGGTGAGCACAGCTACCAGGCCCCCTACATTATGCCGGGCGGCTGGTCGGTGGACTTGGTCGATGCCAGCTCCGGAGCGCCGCGTGATCTGTTGTTGACCAACGTGGATCCGAAGATTCCCAGCCGCCGGCTGACGTTGGATTGGGAGGGAGCGGGCTCCAATCTCTTTGCCATCGTCGAGGGGCCGGACGGTTATCTTTACGGTTCCAGCAAACTGCCCAATCGCCTCTTTCGGGCGGCGACCGATGGGTCGATGGTGGAGGATCTGGGGCAGCTCAGCCTCGCCACCGGGCAAGCCTATGGAGCGGTCACGGTGGGCGATAAGGTTTACTTCGCTTCCTATCCGCAAAGTCGCCTCTCTGTTTACGAGCCGGGGCAACGGATGCGATTCGGCCTCGAGCCGGGCGACAATCCGCGGGATCTGGGTCGGTTTGATGAGGTGGGTTTCCGGCCCAACGCGTTGATGGCCTCGCCCGACGGGCGGCTCTGGATGGGCTCCGGTCCGGATTACGGTTTGGTGGGGGGGACGCTGGTGTGGTATGATCCCGCCACCGGCGAATCGAAGTCGCACCGCGCCATTGTGCCGGAACTTTCCCCCATATCCTTGTTGTGGTTGGAAGACCTGGAACAGGTGTTGGTTGGTCTCAGCATCGAGGTGGGCACCGGCGCTCAGGTGCAGCGATTTGGCGCGGGCTGGGCTTTGTGGGATCCGGAGAAGGATGAGTTGGCTTGGTGGGGTGATCTGGGGATCCCGGACATGGCCGACGCCGCCTCGATGGCGCCGGCGGGGAACGGTTTGGTTTATACGGTGATTGGCCGGGGGGATCACCTGTTGACCACGGGGGCACCACCGATTCGGCCGCGATTGGCCCTGATCAATCCGGCGACCCGGGAACTCGTATCCCTCTCCTGGTTGCCCGAAGCCTATGGCGACCTCTCGTGGCATGGGCGCAATGCCTTGCAGGTTGCGCCCAACGGCGAGGTTTATGGTGCGACCACCTACGCCATCTTTCGCATCCTGCCCGGCACGACGGAAACGGAGTTGGTCTGGCAGCGCGATGAGGCCGAACCCCGGCGCGGCGTGTGGATCACCTCCAAGTCCCCCAACTCGATCGACATCGTGGGTCCGATCGTGGGCGACCAGATGTTTTTCGCCACGGGCTGGCGGCTGCAGGCCCATCACCCTGCCGCCGGTGGCGCCAAGGAACATCAGGCGGCCCGAAGTGGCCCGCATTTTCCGTTGGGGACGCTGCGGGGACCGAGCATCCGGAGGGGTGTTCCCTCGCGGTGCCTCAGCAACAGCCCGAACCGGGGGCGCAGGAGCCGCCGGCCACGCCCGCTTCCTCCGGACTCAACCCGCAGGCATCGCCCGCGAGACAGGCCGGATGGGGCAGGGACAACTTGAGGGTGATTTGCCCGGCCGTGGCCTCGAAAGACTCGAGGGGAAACGCGATGGTGCGGCAGTCCTCGTGTTCGATGACCAAGGGCAGATCGTCCCCGCGCAGGACCGGAGCCGACAGGGCGAAGATTTTGGCCAGTTTACCGGCGGTGAGACGATGATCGACGTCGTTGGCGACCAGCAGTTGGAGCTGGCAATGGGTGGTCGATCGAGCGGTGCCGCCGCAATCAATGAAGTCCTTGTGCACCCGGCCTATCTCCGTGACGTGAAAGTGGGGGGGGACGATGTCGCCGTCGGGCAACACAAGGTGGAGGGCGGCATCCGGGTGGTTTTGCAGCGCGGTGAGGAAGGCGGTGGTGGAGTTGGGCATATTAAAAAGAGGGGGCTAGCAGCCGGTGGCGGCATCGAGTTTGGAGCGATCTGATTGCAAACAGGGATCGGCTTTGGCGATGAGGTCCACCGTGCCCAGCACCCGCTTGATCAACGGGTCGGATGAGCGCCGCAACCGATAGTGAATAAAGGTGCCGGCGCGGCGCTCCTCCAGCAGACCGGTGGTCTTCATGATCGCGAGGTGCCGGGAAATCTTCGACGGGATGTAGCCGGTGATCGGACCGATTTCACAACTGCACAATTCCCCGCGGGCCCGCAGGAGGTGCAGAATTCGCAGCCGCGCCGGATCCGCCAGCACGCTCATGAGCGCAGCGGTCAACCGCAGGGAGGATTCATCATTTCGGACGGCCATAACTCACTATTAGCGGAAAAACAGAAACAAAGAGTTCAGAGTCAAATGGAATCAGATATTATCGACTGGGTTGGGGCAGCGGGCCAGCCGGCAGCCGGGTCTCGGGCGTCCGGAGCTAACAAGGGGGAGAGGCGCAGGGTGCCGCTGGTGAGAATCTTGGCGCGCAGGCCCCCGCGACCCTTCAAAAAGGCTTCGGTGCCGGGCCCGAAGGCCTGATCCATCCAATAGCAGGGAGAGCACTCACGGGTGCCCAGAAAGCGCACGCCCTGCACTTCAAACTCCTTGCCAATGAGGGTGTTCAAATCGACTTCGGCGGTGATCACATTGCGGCGGAGGTGGGCGGGGCTGGACGCATGAAGTCCCAGGTGATCACAAAGCGCTTGGAAGACTTCGGCGGCAAAGAACGTGATCTGGCCGGCGTAGTCCGGCCGGTGATTGAAGAATCGATCGCCGCGGATGCCTTGTCCCGCGACACACTCCAACCCGTCCACCTCGGTCGTGACGTGGGTGCCCGCGGGTTGGCCGTGGTGACCGAAATAATTATGGCCGGGAGAGATGAAAAATCGGCGCAGCTGCACGGGGATAAACCAGAAGAAAGATCAAGGCCGGAGCAACCGCGGAAGGGACGAAGCGGCCATGGGGATGAGTTCAAACGATGCGTGGTGCTGGACAGAGTCTGCTTAGCCCGCGTTGTTTTTTTGGGTTAGAGTTGAGTTCATGGACCCCAATACCATTGCGCAGCTGCAGGTGAACCGAGTGGGCATCGCCGCGGACTGGATGCGTGAGGTGATGGCCGGTCCTTCGGGCAATCCTTTGGCCGAGCCTGAAACCATGGTTCATCTGGTGGTGCCGGCGCTGGAGCGGATCATGGCGCAGTTGGGACCCGTCGAGCCGAGTTGGTGGGCTCGTTTGCGTTTGAGCGCGACGGCCTGGCCTCCGGCCTGCCAATGCGATCGGAACCCGTTCCGGGATTTTTATGTGCGGGGCGAAGGTGCGCTGCTCGACAACGTTACGGTCCAACGCTTGCTGGGAGCCGGGGAGCTCGCCGAATTGCAAACGGTGTTTCGGACGGTGGCGATGGAGGACATCTGCTCCTTCGACAGCGTTTATCAGGGCAAGGCCCGGATGCGAATGGCGGGCGCGCGCTGAGCGGTGGCTACTGCCGACCTTCCTCGATGTCGTAAACGTCGAACCAAACGCGGACCGGTTTACCGGCGGGAATGACCTGCGGAATGTAGTCCTCGAGAAACATCTGCAGCGGCACCGGCATTTCGCTGATGCGCATGTCTCGCATCTTGTTGTTCCACTGCACGACCTCCTCGCGGGACTTCACCTGGGAATGCTCGTTGATCCAAGCGCCGACCTCGTCGTCGCTGGCACCGGTGGCCACGAAGTCCTGGAACGCCGCATGATCAATCCCGGTAAAGTCGAAGAAGTAGCGATCGAGCGGGCAGTTGTAGTGGTATTCACCGGCGGTGCCGGCGATCACCGCCCGGCATTTGTCGAGCATGCGCCCGGCGTGGACGTAGCCTCCCACCAAGACCCGGGGGCTGCGGGGGAATTCCTTCGAAAGATCGAGTGCGAGATCGGAAACAGTAGCCATAAGACGGGCAACGTAGGGCATCGCCCGGCACCGCGCAAACGCCGCGGTGAATTGCGGTGCCACCAAGGTCGCTGACTCCGGCTACAGCGGGGAGGCGTTGGCATGGTTGCAGCCGGCCGCACTGAGGCCGGAGCAGTGGAGTGGGCAACACGGTGTGAGACTGGGGTCATATCGTTAAAATGTTAATGTAGTCCGCCAGGGGGCAAAAAGGGGGTAGGTTTTGTAGTTTGTAGTTGAGGATGGCCGAAGGGGCTTTGTGGTTTGTGGTAATTCCCATAGATCGCTCGACTGCGTGATCCGGGCGGTGCTTCCAGGCGTTGATTAGGCAGCTGACTTCGTGGAGAGTCCCCATGTGGAATCCATCTGCCCGCCCCTTGGCGGGGGATTTGACTCAACCACAAACAACAAATCTGACCCGCCACGAGTTCAACCCGCTATTACCGTTCAACCTTTAATCCAGAAGTCGGAGCGCGCCCTCGGTCAGGCGTAGGATGACTCGGACGTTAGGTGAAAAGCACCGACTTGCAGTTTCTGGAGATTTTCCCACCTTCCACACCATGAGCACCGTCGAAGAGATCGAAACAGCCATCGAGCAACTCAGTGAAACTGAGGTTTCCGAGCTCAAGGCATGGCTGTGGGACAAGGAGATCGAGGCCGATGCTGAGGCGGGACGTTTGGACTCTCTGGCTGATGAAGCCCTTGTCGAACACCGAGCCGGAAAATCCCGACCGCTGTGAACCACACGACGACCTCTCGGTTCTGGAGCTGCTACGAGCAGCTGCCGAATGAGGTGCGGTCTCGAGCCGACAAGCAGTTCGCCCTTTTGAAGGCGGACGCCTCCCACCCGTCGCTCCGCTTCAAGAAAGTGGGGCGTTGCTGGTCCGCCCGCGTGAACGACAGTATTCGCGCTTCGACAGTCCCTGATGGAGATGATCTAGGACAAACTGAAGACGTCAGGTCTGACAATTGACAAACGGCCCAGCGTCGGTGGTTCGCGGAAGTGCGAGGACGGTGAAAAGAAAGGGGTAAGCTGCCTCTTCGGAATCGTAGTCTGTCAAGAGTCAAGACCTGACGTCATTTTGCTGCCCACTTCAATCCCCTGTCACTTCGACGTCGATAGCATGGCGGCAGCTTCGGGCCGGTCAGCAAAAAACCTTTCGAAGCAATCCTTCCGCACCGCACCGGGGATTTGAAGCCCCAACTGCAAGATTCAAAGTTTGACCCCGTCGGATTGCCCCAACTGCAAGATTCAAAGTTTGACCCCGTCGGATTGCCCCCAACTGCAAGAGGTTCGACAGGGTGATAGGTAACAAACTGTCCGGACTGATAGGTTACACTATTGGTTGAGGGTTAAGGGATGTTGGATTGGGGGGTTTGGGCAAGGAAACTATGAGTTTAGGGAGGGGTGCAGGGGAGGGAGCTCAGCTTCCTCCCCGCTCTGTGAGCCGCTGAAAGCGGCCTAGTCGGATGGGGTTGGTGGCGGTCGGAATGGTGCGACGTATGCGGTAGGGGTGAAGCGTCCACCCTCAGCGTCGTAGGCGAGATGACCGAGGTGAACATTAGCGAAGTGCACCTCGGTTTTGCCGTCGCTGTCTGCGCGCAATCCGACGCGTTTGCCCGCAAATGCTTCGCCCACGAAATAGTTTCGACCTTCGTGCG
>JAGYIG010000066.1 GCA_018402455.1 Opitutaceae bacterium | reverse complement strand
TCGGACCTCGAATACGAGACCCTCGCTGCTCGGCGGGAATCCGCAGCCGCGGATGTGGACCTCGCTGAAGCCGAACTCGAACAGGCCACCGCCACGCTCGCCGAGCGCAACGATCTGCTCAACCGGGCCATTGTTCGCGCTCCGGTCGATGGCCTGGTCGGCGCCCGCCAGGCCGAGGTGGGCATGCAGGTCTCCGGCTCGACCGCCCTCTTCACCTTGGGCGACCTGAGCCAACTCCACGTGGCCGTCAATCTGAGCGACAACATGGTGAGTTACATCAAGGTGGGCCAACCCGTGCGTATCGTGGCCGGCGAGGTCATCGGCGACGGGCTGCTGCTGGCGGGAACGGTGGACCGAATCTCCCCCTTTCTCAATGAAGTGTCCCGCAGCACCGAGGCCGAGATCCGCATCCTCGACCCGGACCCGCGCCTGCGACCCGGCATGTTCCTGCCGATCGACATCCTCTATGGCGACAGCCAGCAGGCCACCCTCATTCCCACCAGCGCGATCTTCACCGACCCCAATACGGGCACGGAGAGTATTTATATCATGGATACTGAGGAGATCGATGCCCCGGCCATCAACGCCCGACCGGAAAACCTCTCCACTCCTCTGCCGGTGCGGCTGCGAACGCTCAACATCATCGCCCGCGGGGCGAATGAAGTCGCCGTGGCCGATGTGGAACCGGGCCAATGGGTGGTGACTCTCGGGCAGAACCTCCTCTCCTCCGATGGCCGCTCTCAAGCCCGGGCCCGACCGGTCACGTGGGCCCATGTGCTGGAGTTGCAGGGTCTCAACCGGGAGGACCTCCTCACGGAAGTGCTGGAGGCCACCGGCCGGCAAACGACCGCCTTGATCAAACCCTAAGGGCCCGGCCATGCGTTTGACCGAAACCGCCGTCAAACGGCCCGTCGCCACCATGATGGTCTTTTTGATCATCATCACCCTCGGCACGGCCGGGCTGCGCTATTTGCCGATCGACCTGCTCCCGCCAATAGAATTTCCGAGTATCAGCGTCGGGCTCAGCTACCCCGGGGTGGGGCCGGAGGAGATGGAGGAGATCATCACGCGCGAAATCGAAAACGCCGTGTCGGGCATCTCGGGGGTGGATAGCATGACCTCCCGGGCCCAGGAGGGCCGGACCTGGGTGACCCTGAATTTCACCCGCGGCACCAATCTCGACGAAGCGGCCAACGACCTGCGTGCCGCGCTCGACCAAATCAAGGACGAACTCCCCCCCGAAGCGGAGCCTCCGCAAATCTGGAAGTTCGATCCCGACACCGCGCCCATTATCATCGTCGGGGCGACCTCTGATTCGTGGGACCTGCAGGAGCTCACCCTCGTATTGGAGCGGGAGGTGAGCAAACGGTTTGAACAAGTAGCCGGCGTGGGCCGGGTCGATGTCTGGGGCGGCGTGCATCGCCAAGTACGGGTCGACCTCAAGCGGGACCGGCTCAACGCGAGTCGCCTGTCTTCCGCCGATGTCCGTCGCGCGCTGCTCGCCGGCAACGTGAACCTGCCCGGGGGCAACGTCATTGCCGGCGTCCAATCCCTCTACATCCGCACGCTGGGCGAGTATTCCGACCTCGATCAAATTCGCAATACGATCGTCGCCACGGCCGACGGGAAACCCATCCGCATTGGGGATGTCGCCCATGTCGCCTTTGGCTACGACGATCTGACCCGGCTGGTGCAGATCAACGACCGCCCCATGCTCCGGTTTGGCATCCGCAAGCAGAGCGGCGCCAACACCGTGGCAGTTTCCGAAGCGGTTGGCGCGGAGGTCGCGCGGATCAACGCGGAGCGCCAGGACCTCGATCTGCTCGTGGTGTCGGATCAGGCCACCTTCATTCAAAACTCCATCGACAACGTCGCCCGTTCCGCGGGCTGGGGCGCGTTGTTTGCCGTCGGTGTCCTCTACCTATTCCTGCGACGAGGGGCCTCCACCTTCATCATCGCGGCCGCCATCCCCATTTCGATGATCGCCACCTTTGGGCTGCTGTATTTCAACGGCCTCACGCTCAACCAAATGAGTTTCGGCGGACTCGCGCTGGGGATCGGTCTCGTCGTGGACAATGCGGTGGTGGTATTGGAAAATATCACCCGCATGCGCGAGGAGGGCAAAGACCGCCGCAGCGCGGCGCTGATCGGCACCCAGGAGGTGGCGGGGGCCATCGTGGCGTCCACCCTCACCACCACCGTCATCTTTCTGCCCGTGGTGTTCATGCAGACGATCTCGGGCGTCATCTTCCAACAACTCGCGCTGGTCGTGGTGTTCGCGCTGGTATGCTCGTTGCTGGTGAGCCTCACCCTCGTGCCCATGCTCGCGAGTAAACTACTGCGGCGCGACTCCGCCACCTCCGCGACCATCAAATCCACCCGCCTGAGGCGAGTGGAGGAGCGCTACATCCGGGTCCTCGGCTGGGCGGTGGCCCACAAAGCCCGGGTGATCGGCATCGCCGCCGTCAGCGTCGTCGCGGCCGCGCTGACTTTCCCGTTGATTCCCGTGGAGCTGGCTCCGCAAACGGATGCGGACGAGATCGATGTCGATATCCGCATGGCCGACGGCACCAATATCGCCGTGCTCAACCGCTACCTCGACGAGTTGGCGGACATCGTGGCCGAACACGTTCCCGAGGATCAGATCGAGTTCCTGACCGAAGAAATTCGCGATGGTCAGGCGGAGGTCGAAATCGCCATGTCCCCGGATCGCACCCTATCCAGTTCCGAGTTGGCCGATCGGCTGCGGGCGGTGGCCGATGGTCGGATCCCGGGAGCTGATATTCGGGTCGATGCCCAATCAGGCCTCTGGATCCTGCGCCGCGTGTTCAGCTCCGGCGGTGGCAACGAGGACGTTTCGATGCAACTGCGCGGCTATGATCTCGATCAAGCCCAGGACGTCGGACGGGAGATCCAGCGGGCGATTGAAACCCTGCCCGGCGTCACGGGGGTGCGGGTCGGCAGCCGCCAAGGTCGTCCCGAACAAAATCTGATCTTTGATCGCGCCAAAATCGACGAGTTGGGACTGAACATCCGCGACGTGGCCGAAACCCTGCAGACCAACGTGAGTGGCAGCCGCGCCGGTGCCTATCGCGTCGGAGGGGATGAGTTTCCGATCATCGTGCGCCTGCGGCCGGAAGACCGCCAGAACAGCCAAAATCTCGACAACATCCCCCTCCGCCTCCCTTCAGGGGTGACGATTCCCTTGTCCGCCGTCGTCGACAAGGAGGCTAGTCGCGGCCCTCCCCAGATCGATCGCATCGATGGCCAACGCATCACCTATATCACGGCCAACCTGGAAAGGGACCTGGCCATGGGTGACGCCGTCAAAATGATTCGGGAGCGGGTCCGGGACGTTTCCATTCCTCCAGGGCTGTCGCTCTACTTCGGGGGTGCTTACGAGGAGCAGGCCAAATCGGCAGCCGACTTCCAGCTCTCCATCATCATCGCGCTGCTGTTGATTTACATGGTGATGGCCGCCCAGTTTGAGCGCTTTCTCGATCCGCTCATTGTGTTGTGTGCCGTGCCTCTGGCTCTGATTGGGGTGGTCCCCACCCTGCTACTGACCGGCACCACCCTTAACATGCAAAGCATGATGGGGCTGGTGATGCTGACGGGGATCGTGGTGAACAATGCCATCGTGCTCGTGGACTACATCAACCTGTTGCGCCGCGACGAGGGCCTCGACTTGCTGGCGGCCGTGCAAAAAGCGGGCAGCCGACGCCTGCGGCCCATTTTGATGACCACCCTCACCACCGTGCTCGGGCTCGCTCCGCTGGCCATTGGCTACGGTCCTGGGGCCGAGATCCAAGCCGCCCTCGCCCGCGTCGTGCTGGGCGGCATCGTTGCCTCGACGTTGGTCACGCTGATCCTGATCCCGGTGCTCTCTCCGATGTCGCTTTCATGGGCTGGCCCGTTGGCGGGCGGCGCAGCCAACTCCGGGAAGCCCTCCCGGCCCCTGCTCCCTCAGCTGGCAGCTGAGGCCCTGCGCGCGGCCTGGGGGAGCGCAGGGCACCCGGATAAAAAAGCGTTCGGGCCATCAAAACGGGGGAACAAGTGGACATAGCCACGACTCCTCTTTTTAAACCCATCCTGATTTATGAAGGTCATTTCCCGTTTACGCTCCTACGTCCTGTTTTCCGTGGTGATCGCTGCCAGCACTCTGGCGCAGTCCATCCACGGCATCAATTCCCCGTCAACCGACTTGGAGCCGATTGCCAATCGGATCACCGCGAATCTGGAGAGAGGACTGCCCGCCGATCCGGCCGATCTCGCCGCCTTGGATGCGTTGCTCGTAAAATATGCGGGGGACCGATCGGAAGCCGTCGCCCAGATCGCGCTCACCAAGGCCGCCTACGTCCTGCGCGTCGTGCAGGATGAGGCCGCCGCGCTGGAGCTCTTCGAGTCCATCGCCGCGGATTTCGCTGGCACGCGTTCCGCGGATTTCGCCACCCGCCTGGCCGCACAGTTCAACCAGCGGGCCGCCGCCGACCGCATCCGGGAGCAACTCGTCGGCAATCCCGCGCCCGAACTCAATTTCACGTGGGCGACCTCGGAGCAGCTCACGCTCCTCTCCGACTTGAAGGGCAAGGTCGTGGTGCTCGACTTCTGGGCCACATGGTGCGGGCCGTGTGTGCGTTCCTTTCCCCAGGTTCGCGAGTTGACCGACTACTACGCCGGGGCGCCGGTCGAAGTCGTTGGGGTCACGAGCCTCCAAGGGCGGGTGCATGGCCTGGAATCCACGCCAATCAACACCCGCGATGATGCGGCGAAAGAATACGCACTGATGAACGACTACATCGCCAAGTATGATATCAATTGGACCATCGCTTTCAGCACTCAGGAGGTCTTCAACCCCGACTACGGCATCACGGGCATTCCCCATATGGCGATCGTGGCACCGGATGGCACGCTCCGTCACGTGGGACTGCATCCGGCCATGCCGCACGACGAAAAGGTCGCCATGATTGATGCCATCCTGGCGGAGTTCGACCTCCCCGCACCCACCAGCAGTTGAGGCGGGTTCAGCGCCGGGGATCGGCGGTGGCATCCTTGCGCGGCTCCACCGAAGGCGGCCATTCGTCCACTTCGAGCTGAGCCGTATCCTTATACCGTCGCAACGCGGCCCGACTCAAAAGTTGACTGGCGACCGGGGTGGTCACGTAGAACAAAATCAAGATCACCACTGCTTTTACCACGACCTCGGTGGTGCCCCAGTGCAGCGAGCCGGCGATCAGCATCAACGCGACCCCGAACGATCCGGCTTTGGTGGCGGCATGCATGCGGGTTAGGGTGTCCGGAAAACGAATCACGCCCAACGTCGCAATGAGCACAAAAAATGCGCCGCCCAACAGGAAGAAAGACACGACCCACTCAATCATCTTCGACCCTCTCTTCCATCACCCGAGCCAGAATGGCGGTGCTTAAAAACGCGACCAAGGCAAAAGCCACCGCTACATCCAAGAAGACGGCAAAATCGAATTTGATCGAAAGGAACACACTCAGGGCCATCACCGTGCCGGTGAGGAGATCGAGCGCCATGATCCGGTCGGCCCGGGACGGTCCTTTGACCAAACGCCAGGCCCCCAGCACCAACGCGATCACTAAGGACATCCCCGCAATCGCGATCGCCCAGGGCAGCGGATCAAAAGAGGATACGGACAGGTCGCTCATAATCGCGTTTGATTTGGGCCCGCAGTTCATCGGCGGACGGTTCGGTATATAACGTGTGCAGGTAGAGCATGTGCCGGGCTTCGTCGACTTCGATGGAAATCGTGCCCGGCGTCATGGTCAGCAGGCTGGCCAACACCCAAATCTGCCGATCCGAGTAATCGCCCACCGGCACGCCGACGATACCGGGCTTTAGATGCGGCCGGGGCGACAACACGTCGCGTGCCACCCGCAGGTTGGAGATCACGACTTCCTTGATGTAGAAGAGGGTGAAGACCACGGCGGTGAAGGTCCACTTGATCATGGCCGCACCCTCCCCGCTCCGGGAACCTCGCCGGTGATGGCATCGGGTCCCAAAACCGCTTCAATATATTCCCGCGGGTTCAACAACTGTTCCGCGGCCCGTTCCGCAAAGGCGAAGACGTGCCCGCCCCAGATGCCCAGACCGATGGTGATCCCCACAAAGGCCACGCAGGGAATGAGCATCGGCCACAACCCGGACCGGTTGTCCGTCGTGTTGGCGTCTTCCGGAGCCGATTTCCAAAACACCTCCGCCCAGATCTTGGTCATCGAAAAAAGCGTTAAAACTCCGGTGCCCAATGCGATGCCAACCGCTCCCCAGGCTCGCAGATCCATACCCGCCAGCACAATGGCCATTTTCGCCCAGAATCCCGAAAGCGGCGGAATCCCCGCCAGGGAAAAGGCGGATATGAAGAACAAGGTGGCTATCCCGGGGAAGGCTTTGGCAAGCCCTCCCAGCCTCGCCAAATCATTGGTCCCCCGGATGTGATTCACCACGCCGCTGAGGAAGAACAAATTCGTTTTCAACACGATGTGGTGCAGCGTGTAGAAAATGGAGCCGGCGATCGCTATTGGGGTCATCATGGCGAGCCCGAGAATGATGTAACCGATCTGACTCACGATGTGAAACGACAGAATGCGGCGCATGTCAAAATGAGCCGCTGCGCCCAACACCCCGCAAACCATGGTGAGCAAGGCGATGACGTAGATGAGCTCCAGCAAGACGGGCGCCTTGGCCGCAAAGGTCAGCGTGGAGGTGCGCATGAGGGCATACACCCCCACCTTGGTGAGCAGACCCGCAAAAATCGCCGACACCACCGGGCGGGGGGTGTGATACGAAGACGGCAGCCAGAAAAACAAGGGGAACAGGCCCGCCTTCAACCCAAAGGCCGCAATCAACAAGACCCCGGAGGTCCGCACGAGATCGGTCTGCTCCGGGTGAGCCAGACGCACCGCCACATCCGCCATGTTGAGGGTGCCAAGTTTCGCGTAGATTAGACCCGCGCCGATCAGGAACAGCGACGAGGCCAGAATGTTGAGCACCACATATTTCAATGCGCCTTCGAGCTGCTGGCGCTGGTTGCCCAGGGTGAGCAGAACAAAGGAGGCCACCAGCATCACCTCGAACCAGACGTAGAGGTTGAAGAGGTCTCCGGTGAGAAAAGACCCTTGCACGCCCAGCATCAAAAACTGCATCAGCGGCACGAATTGCGGGCCCAGCTTGTCGTCGGCCAGATCCCGCCAAGCGTAAATCGATCCCGCCAGCGCCACCAATCCGGCCACCGCCACCATTGCCGCAGCCAACCGGTCGGCGACGAGGGAGATGCCAAACGGCGCCGGCCACAGGCCCGACTGCGTAGCGATCACGCCCACCGCGTCGGTGCGGGCCACCAGCATCAAACCGACGACCAACAGGCCCGCCGAACCCAATACGCCCACGATCGCCTGCGGGCCTTTACAAGTTCGCAGGACCAGGCCCAACACCGCCGCAGCGGCCGGCACAACCAACGGGAGGAAAAGTAACAACGCGTCGCTCATAAGCGGTCGGTTTCGTTAAACGCATCTACGTCGTCATTGCCGCTCGTGGCCCGCGCGCGGTGAATCAAGGTGATGGCAAACACGGTGAGACCGAAGCCGATCACGATCGCCGTCAGCACCAAGGCCTGCGGCAGGGGATCCGCCGCCCCGGGGGGTGGGGTCATGCTGCCTTCGGGAATCAGGGACGGCACGCCGGTCTTCACCCCCCCCGCCGAAAATACCAACAGGTTCGCCGCCTGGCCCAGCAGCACCAGGCCGATGATCAGTCGCATGAGGCAACGACGCAGCAAACAGAACACGCCGGTCGCAAAAAGGACTCCCACGGTAAATGCGATGAGCATGTTCATAGGTTATCCTCCTGCAGGCCGAACCCGACTTTGGTGGCGAAGCCCATCACGGTCAAAAACACGCCCAAATCAAAAAGCATGGGCGTGCCCAGGTGGACCTTCCCGATCAACGGCACTTTAAACTCGTCCAGCCAGAGACCTTCGAATCCCCCGCTGCCGCCGACAAATCCCATCAGCAGCGCACACAAGGCAATGCCCACCCCGATCCATAGCAGGGTGATCGGCTCCACTCGCATCACGCGGCGCGCCACCTCAGCGCCCTGCCCCAGGGCCACAAGGATGAAAGCGAGCGCGCCGACCAGCCCGCCAATAAAGCCCCCTCCGGGCACGTGGTGACCGCGATAGAAGGTAACCGCCGCCAGCGCCAGAATGAACGGCAACATCACCCGGGGCATCTGGGCAAACATCAGTGACTTAGTCCTCATCCGAACTCCTTTCCTTGCTCGCCGCCAAGAGGGCAGTCACGCCGATCGCCGCGATGGCCAACACGATGATTTCGCCGAAGGTGTCCAACGCCCGGAAGTCGACCAAGATCACATTGACGACGTTGCGACCGTAGGCTTCGGCATAACTCATTTGCGCCAGCGTTTCACCCACCCGCTCCACAACGTGAAGCTGCATGGCACTCAACGTCAGGGCCGCAATCAGCATCCCGAAGAACACCGAAAGCGCCGCATCCGCCCGAATAATCCAGCGGTTGGCTTCCGCCTTGATGGGCGGCAATCGATAAATCACCAGCAAGAGCAGCACCACGGTCAGGCCGTCCACCAGCAATTGGGTGATGGCCAGATCCGGCGCGCCGAAGTTGACAAACAAAACCGTGATGCCCAACCCCACGACTCCCATCGCCAGGAGCGCAATCAAGCGGCGTTTGGCCACGGCCGCGACAATGGCGCCGACCATGGTCCAGATACAGGCGATGACTGGTATGGGGGCAAGCCGGCCCTCCCACGTCAGTTCCGGCCAGCCATCGAATCGCACAAACTTCCACAGCAACAACAGCGCCGTCGCTCCCACCACAATGAACATGTAACGGCTCAACGATCCCCCTTGAATCGCCTGCGTCTGGCGCTTGGCAAATTTCACCATCCCCACCAACAAACGATCGTAGGCATGCTCCACCTTGGGCGAGGATTCGACTCGATCGTGCTTGCGCCAGAAAAACTCCCGCGCCCGGTAGAACAACACCCCACCGACAAACGTCACCAGACTCAGAATCAGGGGCAACGTGATCCCATGCCAGAGCGCCAGGTGTTCGTGCATCGACTTGCCGGTGATTTCAGACAGCGCCGGCAGGACCAGGGTATCCCCCGTCCAAACCGGAATGAACCCGAAGACCAGACCGAGCACCGCCAGCACCAGCGGTGGCAACCACATCATCCAGCCGCCCTCGTGCGGATGACCCTCCAGCATCGCCTCCTTGCCTTTCGACCAGAAAGGATACCACCCGACCTTCAGCGCCAGGGCAAAGATCAGCATGTTCCCCAGCAGCATGGCCCCCGTGAAGATCGGTGCGAGGGTGTCGAGCGAGGTGCCGGTTTTGTAAACGTATTCCTTGCCAATAAAACCCAGAAACGGGGGGAACCCCGCCTTGGAAAAGGCCGCCAGCGCTCCGGCCACCATCGTGAAGGGCATCACGGCACTCAGCCCGCCCAACTTCCAAACGTCGCGGGTGCCCGTGCCATGATCGATGCCCCCGGCCACCATGAACAAAGCCGCTTTGTAGAGCGCGTGACCGATTAAAAAAACCAACATCGATTTCAGCGCCAGGTCGCTACCAAAACCGATCAACATCGTCAGCATGCCGAGCACCGCCAACGTCGTGTAAGCGAGGATCTTTTTCAGATCGGTCTGGAAGAGCCCCAGAATCGCGCCCACCAGCAGCGTCACCAACCCCGCCACGACGACCGGTCCGTGCCACCACTCCGAGCCGTTGAAAATCGGGGAGAACCGACCGAGGATGAACACACCAGCCTTGACCATGGTCGCGGAGTGCAGGAAGGCGCTGACCGGGGTCGGCGCCGCCATCGCGTTGGGCAACCAAAAATGAAATGGAAACTGCGCCGATTTCGTGAACGCGCCCAGCAGGATGAGCACGATGATACCCGGCAGATACGGCGACGCCGTCACCAAGTCCCCTCGTTGGAGAATCTCGGAGATTTGCCATGACCCCGCCTCGAGGGCAAGCAGCACCATTCCTGCGAGCAGCGCGAGGCCTCCGGTGCCGGTGACCAGCAACGCCTGCAGGGCCTTCTTGCGGGCGTCCTCCTTCTCATGATTGAAGCCCACCAACAGGTAGGAGGTGATGCTGGTCAGCTCCCAGAAAACAAAGAGCAAAACCAGATTATCGGCGATCACGATGCCCAACATCGCCGCCATAAAAATCAACAGCATGCTGATGAGGCGCGAGCCTCCGGGCTGACCCTCCATGTAGCCCGCCGCGTAAACGATGATCAGCGTGCCCACCCCCGTCACCAGGCCGGCCATCAGCCCGCCGTAAGCATCCAGACGAAGGTCAACCGTGGCCCCGAGTTGCTCGAACCAGGCGATCGAGGCCATCAACTCCCCCTCTCCCACCACCGCCGGCCAGCTCAGCACCACCCAGGCGAAGGCGGCGCCCGGAAACACCGCCCAAAGAGCCTTCCATTGGCCGGGCAGACGCACAAAGGCCGCCAACAGCGACGCAAAGGCAATCAACAAAACGGGCCAGAAAAGGGTCATGAGTTAAACAGCGAAATCAGACGAACTTGGAAGGAGGACCCCCCACCAAGACATCCTCGCCCTTGCTGTCAAATACGCCCGAACGAAGTTAGACAAATCCGATAAAACCGACGGATAAACCGAGA
>JAGYIG010000065.1 GCA_018402455.1 Opitutaceae bacterium | reverse complement strand
CCAAGTCGAGGACAACCCGCTGCCCCGCTCCTTTGTCAACCAGGGCAGGATCCTCTGGAGTGACGGCGACATGACCGGCAGCGGCGGCAACGCGCTCACCAACCACGGCGAGTTCGCGGTCGCGGGGGACGGCACCTTCGGGTCGGCCGCCGATGATTTTTCCATCCACAACTACGGCGAATTCACCAAGACGGGCGGCACCGGCACGACGGTCATTGACGTGCCCTTCACCAACCACGGCATCCTCAGCGCCGAAACCGGACAATTCCATTTCACCGACTCGCTGACCTTCGGATCCAACGCCACCCTCGGCGGCGGGGTGCAATTTGACGCCCCCCTTACCCTGCCCTCGTCATCCACCTTGGCCGGCAACGGCACCATCATGGGGAGCATCACGACGGGTGGCACGGTGGCCCCCGGCAACAGCATCGGCTCGCTGACCATCACCGGCGACCTTACCCTGCTGGCGTCCTCCACCTCCTTCTTTGAAATCAGTGCCTCGACCGATCCAATCAGCTCCGATTTCGTCTCCGTCTCCGGCACCCTGACCCTCGGAGGCACCCTCTCGTGGGACCTGTTCGCCTCCCTCGATCCGGTGCAGACCGATGTGTTCACGCTTTATTCGGCAGGCACCCTCACCGGCGCTTTTCAAAATGTGGCCAACGGCGGCCGCCTGTTTGCCGCCGACATGAACCGATCCTTTTTGGTCAACTACGGCGCAGGCAGCGCATTCGACCCCAACCAAGTGGTTTTGTCCGACTTCACCTTCACCCCGATTCCCGAGCCCTCCACATGGGCGCTCATGATGATGGGCCTGGGTCTCATCGGCTTGCGGGTCAGCCGCCGCCCCCGTCGATCCTGACGAGCTGAAGGCAGGGAGCTACGCCGGCACCAACTCGGCACAATTGGCTTCGCGCAACAACCGGTTGGTGATCTCAATCCACCCGTAAGGCCCCCGACCGGAGACGGTTTCCAGATTCGGCACCTCCAACTCGGCCCAGGAGCCATCTTCTCGCGCCACGAGGAATGCGCGGTCCACGGCGGTCAAAAGCGGCCGATCATTCGCACTGTCACCCACAGCAAGGGTGCTGACTTCGCGATCATAGGCGGACTGATACATTGCCGTGATCGCTCGCACCGCCTGACCTTTGTCGGTGCCCGCGCCCGTCACGGTGCGGAACCGTCCCCCGTGGCGGCACTCCAGCCCCTCGGCGCGAAACTCCGGCTCCAACTGCTGCCATTGGGCGTCGTCCAATTGATCAACCAGCGTCTCGCTGTATTCCCGCTGGCGGGCGCGCCCGGCCGCAGCCAAATCCAGTCCACTGAGATCGGCGAGTTCGGCATCCGTCATATCCCGATAGCCGCGCAGCGCCAGTCCCGTCCGTGCGCGCACCCCCTCCAGTCGGCGCACGACCTCCTCCACTCCCATTCCCAGCACCTTGACCTTGCGCCCCGGTTCACCCGGCGCCGGCGGCCAGTCGCCACTGTTCAGACCGGCCGCATCGGGCACGATGATCGCCGCACCGTTTTCCACGATGCTGGGGATGGAGCGAATCCGGAGGCTTTGCCGCAAGGCCCGCTGTTCGGCGGCTGTTTTCGAGGAGCAAAAAATCACCGGCACCCCGAGCTCGCGCAACCGCGCCAGCGCGGGCCGGGCGATCGCCGCCGAGTAGGTCTCCCATTCCAGCAGGGTGCCATCAAGATCGGTGAAGACCAACCAAGGAGTCGCGAGGTCAAAAAGAGGGCCCATGGCGAAAAGTTAAGCCTGACTGACGGTGACTCCCGTGCGAGCCTCAAGGATGGCCGCCGGAGCCGCCCGATCGGCGAAGACGTCAAAATTCATTCGATCCAAACTCTTGTAGATGCGCATCGGTGCGAGTTGCTCCCCTTCTTTCAAATAGTCCCGGCGCGCGAGCTCCTCTTCGATCTCCTGCCGCAGGGATTCGGGACAGAGTCGCGAATGATAGACGGTGCTTAACGATGCCGCGATCATGTCGTCCACATGTTCGTCCCCCTTCACTTCGTGCAGATGGGGATTCCGCGATTCGATCTGACTGATTTTGACGAGCCGGTGCATGTCGTCGGTATCGTCGCCGTGCTCCAGCAGCCCACCGAATTTTTCCAGCATGTGGACGTAGTGAAAGGTCTCCACCGCATAGCCGGTGGCATAGTCGATCGACATCGCCAGATCCACCGACAGGGCGTGTTCGCCGGCGTTGCCGGTTTTCACAATTTCGGTCTCAAACCCCGTGTGGTGCCCGACCAGTCGGTTCAACACCTGATTGGTCTGGCGGGAGCTGCGGCCCCACTTGGCGAAATAAAGGGAGTTTTCGACCACCTTCGGCTTGGAATGCCAGGAGATGCGCACCATCGAGAAGTCGCTGTCATTGATGTGAAATCCCGCCGCGTATTCCTTGACGTATTCGTTGACCGCGCCGGGGAAATAATTGTCGCTGTCGACAAAGCCCACGTATTTGCGCCCCATCATTTTGGCCAGCAGCGAACCCATGATCATCCCTTCGGCCTTCCCATTGCGCACCAACTCATCCGGCCCCAGAATATCCAAGTATCCCGCCTCGGCAAAAGCAGCGGCCACATGAGGGTCCTTCTGGTGCACCACCATAATTTTCTTTTGGGTGAACCGGGCAAAATTTGAGATCGCTTCCTGCTCGAGGTAGAACTTGTCGATCGGTTCCCGGGGGCTGTTGGTCACCACAATCACCAAGCAAGGATGGGGAATGCCCACCAGCACACCTTCGATCAACTTCAGCCGCTCGTTGCGCACCGGAACCACGATCGCCATCTCGTTTTCAATCCGGTGCAGCGCCTCCGTGGGAATCGCCCGCACCACATCCGCGTTGCCCGAATTTTCCGGCGTCTCCGGGCCCGCATCCAGTTCATAAACTTTCTGCAATCCGTAGATGCGCAAGGCACCCAGCCGCTCAAATTCCCGAGGGGATTCAATCCGCACGATCGTGACCTCCGCTTAATGAACTCCCGCCGCCATCGGCTCCGCGTTGATGAGAAAAATGCATACTTCCTTCGAGCAGGAAGGATGCCAGCGGTCGGACGGTGCCCGGTTAAATCCACTTGCTGAGGCCCTCCCGTCATGTCGTCCTTACTGGGTGTCAGCTTCTCGGCAAGCCACTGAGCCCCATGCCCATCCGCGGATCCACACGCGGACGGAAGCGGAGCTCACCCGCCTGCTTTATCGATCGGCCGGATTCGGGTTATTTTCCAATTTCGCGCTTTCCGCCCTGTTCAGTTATGGAATCTGGGACTACTTTCCGCCGCCACAGCTGATCACATGGGTGACGGTGGTGATTTTGGTCACGGCCGGCCGGGTCGGGCTCCAGATCGCCTACCACCGGGAGAATCCGGATCACCGTCGCCTCGGCCGGTGGCGGATCTACTTCATTGCCGGATCCAGTGCTTCGGCCGCCTGTTGGGGCGCCGCCGGTTGGATGTTTATGGAGTCGATGGACCTGCTGCCCCGGGTGCTGGGGGTGCTGGTCATTGCCGGGCTCAACGCCGGAGCGGCCCGTTCCCTGTCTTCGGTCCGCAGCGCGTTTGTGCTCTACGCCCTCTGTTCGCTCGGGCCGACCCTCGCTCGATTTCTAACTTATGATCAAGTGGGCAGCAGCACCCTGACGCTGTGCACGGCTCTGTATGGCCTCTTTCTCATCAACACCGCCCGGGAGCATCACGGCGATTTGCAGCGGCTCTACCGCTTGATTTTTCAAAACGAAGACCTCGTCGCCACCCTGCAGGATTCCAAGGAAAAGGCCGAATCCGCCAACCGGGCCAAAAGCGATTTTCTCGCCGTCATGAGCCATGAAATTCGCACCCCCATGAACGGGGTCATCGGCATGCTCGATGTGTTGCGCAATTCAAAACTCGCCGCCGAACAACGGGATCAGCTCAACACCGCCGCCAATTCAGCGGAACTCCTCCTGCGCCTGCTGAATGACATCCTCGACCTCTCCAAGGTCGAAAGCGGCAAGCTCAAATTCGAACACACCCCTTTCGCCCCTCGCGCCATCGGCGACGAGATTGTGGCCCTGATGGAACCCGCGGCCCAGGCCAAGGGAATCGAATTGCGGAGCGAAATTGCCGCCGACACTCCGGCCTACCTGCTGGGCGATCCGCTGCGACTCCGGCAGTGCGTGCTGAACCTCGTCGGCAACGCGATCAAATTCACCCGCGAAGGAGGAGTGACCCTGAGGATCTCACCGGAACCCTCCATCAACCCCCAGCTCCGAGGACTGGGGATCACCGTCACCGACACCGGAATCGGGATGGACGCGGACACGGTTTCCCGACTGTTCGAGAAATTCAGCCAGGCCGACAGCTCAACCACCCGGAAATTCGGGGGCAGCGGATTGGGGTTGGCCATTTCCCGCCAGCTGGTGCGCGCGATGGGCGGGGACATCAAGGTGGAGAGCACCCCCGGCCAGGGATCCGTCTTCTCGTTTGTGGTGGATCTCGAACCTTCGGAAACGCCCCCCGACCTCGAAGAGGCCCTCCCGTCGGAACACCACCGCCGCCCCGCCACCGATCGCCCGGCCCGGATTTTGGTGGCTGACGATGATCGGGTGAACCACGCCGTCTTCAAAACAATGATCAGTTTGCTCGGCCATGAGACCGTGGCCGTGAGCAACGGAAAGCAGGCGGTGGAGAAGGCAGAGGCGGAAGATTGGGACCTTATCCTGATGGACGTCCAGATGCCGGTGATGGATGGGATCGAGGCCACTCGGCATCTTCGCGCCAACCCCAAGACCGCCGATCTCCCCATCGTGGCGGTCACTGCCAGCATCATGACCGACGAGAAAGACCGCTATTTATCGACCGGTTTTTCCGCCGTCCTGGCCAAACCGTTGCGGAAGGACGCGTTGAAGGCCTGCTTGGATCACTGGCTCAACGCTTGATTCCCTCTGCACGCAGTCTTGTCCTCCGGATCGGGATTTGCTGGGCTGACCTGACGGCCTATTTTGAGGGCCACGATTTCCTGCCATGACTGACACTCCCGCACCTCGCAAAGTCGCCTTGCTCACCGCCGGCGGCCTCGCCCCCTGTCTCAGCTCCGCCGTTGGTGGGTTGATTGAGCGCTACACCGAGATCGCTCCCGAAATCGAAATCATCGCCTATCGCGGCGGCTACCAAGGGTTGCTGCTGGGCGAGAGCTACCGGGTCGGACCGGAGGAGCGCGCGGCAGCTGGCGTGCTGCATCGCCTGGGGGGCAGTCCGATCGGCAACAGCCGGGTCAAGCTCACCAACCGGGCGGATTGCGAAAAACGTGGCCTCGTGCAACCCGGTCAGGATCCCCAGCAGGTGGCCGCCGAGCAGCTGATTAAAGACGGCGTGGACATTCTCCACACCATCGGCGGCGACGACACCAATACCGCCGCGGCCGATCTCGCGGCCTATCTCAGCCGGCACGACTACGGGCTCACGGTCATTGGCCTGCCCAAGACGATCGACAATGATGTTTTTCCCATTCGACAATCGCTCGGGGCCTGGACCGCCGCCGAACAGGGCGCGCGCTACTTCCGCAACGTGGTGGCCGAGCACAGTGCCAACCCCCGTATGCTGATCATTCACGAAGTGATGGGGCGCAACTGCGGCTGGCTCACCGCCGCGACCGCTCAAGCCTACCAAGCGCTGGTGCGCGAGGAAACCTTTGTGCCCGGTCTGGGGCTGTCCGGCCACAACCGATCGGTGCACGGCATCTACATCCCGGAAATGGCCATCGACCTCGAAGCGGAAGCCCGGCGACTGCGGGCCTTGATGGACCGCTTCGACAACATCAATCTCTTCATCAGCGAAGGCGCCGGGGTCGAAGCCATCGTAGCCGAAATGGAGGCAGCGGGCGAAACTGTCCCACGCGACGCCTTTGGTCACGTGAAACTGGATGCCGTGAACCCCGGCAAGTGGTTCGGCCAGCAGTTTGCCCAAATGATCGGAGCCGAAAAGGTGCTGGTGCAAAAGAGCGGTTATTTCGCCCGGGCGGCTCCGGCCAACCCGCAGGATCTTGATTTAATCAAGCAGTGTGTGCACCTCGCCGTGAACTGCGCGCGGCGCCGGGAGAGTGGCGTAATCGGTCACGATGAGGATCAAAACGACACCCTGCGCGCCATCGAGTTTCCCCGCATCAAAGGCGGCAAGCCGTTCGACCCCTTCACGCCCTGGTTCCGCGAGTTGCTCGCCGATCTTGGCCAACCTCGTGGCGCCACCGTCACCCCCTCGCACTAAGCCATGTCCACCACCGTTCACTTCGGCACCTCCGTTTACCACGCTCCGCTCCAAACCCACGACAGCGCCAAACTCAATCGCGAACTCGCGCAGGAGTGTGAGCAGCTCGAAGCGTTTGACGTGGCGGGCCGGAAATGGTCCGAGACCAACTACCCCGGCGGCTACACCAGCTATGCCTCGATGAACGAGCTGCACCGCTTTTCCTCCACCTTCGAAGGATTGGAGAAAAAGATCAGCCGGCACGTCAAAGCCTACGCCAAGGCCCTCGATTTCGAGCTGCGAGGTCGCGAGGTGTTCATGACCGACTGTTGGGTGAACGTCATGCCCCCCTTGACCACGCACGGCCTCCACCTGCACCCGCTCTCGTTTATCAGTGGCACCTACTACGTGCGCACCCCGGCAGGTTGCCCGGGAATAAAATTCGAAGACCCCCGACTCGACCGGTTTATGGCGGCACCCCCTCGTAAATCCAAGGTTCAGCCCATCAACGAAACCTTCATCACCTACCCCGCCCTGGCCGGCAACGTGGTGCTGTTCGAAAGCTGGCTCCGCCACGAAGTCCCCGCCAACCAAACCGAGGAAGAGCGCATTTCCATCAGCTTCAACTACGCCTGGCGTTAAAACCCCGGCGCAGTTTTTTTGCTCAACCGATTGGGCTTTCCCGAAATTTGGTCCTAGGATCCCGCATGCTCGTGATTCGTCGCATCGTAGACCGTCGTCGCTCCTACACCGCGCTTTACCTGAAAGGTGAGCCTCCGCGGATTTTTCCCACCGATGATGTTGAACACGCCCGCATCCTGCAGATCTACAAGCAGGACCGGGCCTATGAGGGGGTGTGCAACGATTTCACCACCTTCAAGATCGGTCAGAAGACCTCGGGCTAAACCCGTGAAACGGCCTTGTTAGGGCCACCCACCGGCCCGGGCTGCGGCCAGTCGCGCCGCTGTGGTTTCGCCGCCGGGATGAACTTGAGGCTTTCTCCCCGGACGTTTGATCCTCACAGTGACGCGGTGGCTGAGTCCCCCAACACCACCTCCGCCGCCGCCGGCGACGATGAATTGAAGCGACGGAATTTACGGAACTTCTTCGCCTCGATCCGCTACTCCGTGGAGGGCTTTTTTGCGGCCATGAAGCATGAGCCTTCTTTCCGGGAGGACTTTCTCTTTGTCATCCTACTGGTCCCCTTCGCCGTAATCCTCCCCGTAAACGCCGTGTCCACGGCAGTGATGATCGCATCTTTGATTCTTATCATGATCGTCGAGTTGCTGAATTCGTCGATCGAATGGACGATCGACTACCTCCGCCCCGAGCACCATCCCTTGGCCAAGCGCATCAAGGACATGGGCAGTGCCGCGGTGTTTCTCGCCTATATCAACGCGATTCTGGTTTGGATCATCCTGCTGTGGCCCTCCAATGCCGTCTGGCAACGGATGGGGGATTGGTTTGTCAGTCCGTCCTGACTTCCCGATTGGCCTGCCTCCATATCCGTCCAGCGCCGCTCGCGGTGGGCGAGGTCTACCTCGATTTGGCGGCAATCTGGGCCGCGGCCGGGGCGCCACTTGGTCGCGCGGAGACGGGTAGTCTGACCGCGGTCGACCCACCAAAACCCAACAGGTCCTGTGCTATGCCCGTGACCGGGCAGCCAACCAAGCCCGAGTTGGGGTGCTGGAGCAGCTGGAAAGTCGGCTGCAAGGCATCCCGCTGTCGGAGTGAAAGCCCCCCTACCGCACCCGGACCATCAGCCCCACGCCCAATCCGAGCATGATCAGGTTGGGCGCCAGCGCCGCCCATAGTGGATCGAGGATGCCGCGCGCGCCCATGGCGGTACTCGCCTTGAAGAGGATAAAGTAGAGGAGGAACAAGCCGATCGATTTGGAGACCCCCACCGCCGGATTCACCCTCACCCCTGACACGGCAAAGGGAATCGCCAACGCAATGATGATCAGCGGGGCCATGGTTTCGGCCAACAGACCATAATACCTCACCGCGTATTGCCTCACCTTCGGATCGTCCTCCGCCCGGTGGAACGCAATCACCCGCTCCAGTTCAAAAAAAGACAGGTCCTGCGGTCGCTGATCGAAGACCAGCATCAACTCCGGATCCTCGTGGTAATGCCCGACCCTGTGCTCCGCAAAGGGCAACGTGCGTTGCACCTCCCCCGATTCCGGATCGATCCAGGTTTCCCGCCCCTCCCGGAAAACCCACTCGTTGGTGCTGGCGTCAAACCAAGCCTCGCGGGCCTGCAAACGTGTCTTCTCCCGTCGCTCCGCATCCAGTTCCGTTACGGTGACGCCGTAGCCTCGCGACGTGTACCGGCTGTAGCGGTTCATGAACCACATCCTGCGTTCCTGCCGATTGTCAAAAGCCACCGAATTCACCGCCTCCACCCGATCCACCCGTTCGACCTTGCCCTGCCCGCGAACCCGCAGGTCCTGCAATACTTCCCGCGAGGCCTCGACCGACCACGGAATCACCGTGCCGTTGAGATACCAGGTGAGTCCGCACAACAGCACGCCAGCCACCCAGATCACGCGCGTGATGCGCCACAGGCTGAGCCCCGCCGCCCGCAGCGCGGAAATTTCCAGATTCCGATGCAGGCGTCCCAACGTAAACAGCAGGGACAGCAGCAGGGACAGCGTGAGCACCACCGACAAAAAGCTGGGCAGCTTCACCGCGTAATAAAATGCCACATCCACCCCGCCGGCACCCACCTCAAGCAGATCCTGGAAGTCGTCATACAACGACTGCATCAGCAGCATCCCCACCGTCGCCCCGAGGACCAGACCGAGGGCCCCCAACCACTCCCGCAGAATGTAGCGATCGATCAATGTCATGATTCGGTGTGACCCGATTCAGGCACCGTTCTCGTCATCGTCCACCCGGTAATTCCACAAATCAGGGAGATCGCGAAGTTGCTCAGATTAAAAAACGCGAAGGGAAGATAGGCCAACGGGAACACCCCCAAGGTCGCGAACATGTAGGCTCCACAGGAATTCCACGGCACCAATGGAGAGGTCAGGGTGCCGCCATCCTCCAGGCAGCGGGAGAGATTTTTGGGCTCCAAGCCCATCCGCGCGTAGGCGGGGCGATACATCCGCCCCGGCACGATGATGGAAAGATACTGATCGGCCGCGGCCAGATTGATGCCCAGGCTCGTCGCCAGGGTCGCAGCCACCAACCGCGCGCGGGTGCGGGCGACGGACAAGATGGCCTCCGCCAATCGACCCAGCATGCCCGATCGCTCCATGATTCCCCCGAAACACATGGCCCAGATGATGATGCCGATGGTGCCATACATGCTGCTCATGCCCCCCCGGGTCAGCAGGGTATCGATCGCGGCATTTCCGGTATGGGCGGCATAGCCGTCGTAAGCGACGATGAGCAACTGAGCCAGACTCTCGCCCTGCAGGAGCATCGCGGCCATTCCCCGCCGCCACGCCTGCCACCAAGGCTGGCAGCGCCGGCACACGCAACCCCACCAAGCCCAACACCAACAGGGGCGGAAGCCACAACCAGCCCGACATCGTCACCGCTTGCTCCAAACCGCTGACGTAGGCGGTCACTTCCGAGGCGCTCCCCCCATCATCGCGGTAACCCCGGCCCAGCAGCAGGAACAGCAACAACGCCAGCCCGATACTCGGCCCGGTGGTCATCATCATGTGCCGGATGTGGGTAAACAGATCCACCCCCACGATGCCGGGGGCCAGATTCGTCGTCTCCGAAAGCGGCGACATCTTGTCGCCAAAATACGCCCCCGAAACAATGGCCCCGGCCGCCATGGCCAACGGCACCCCCAGTCCCTCCGCCACCCCCATCAAGGCGACCCCCACGGTCCCGGCCGTCGTCCAGGAACTTCCCGTCACCAAGGACACCACCGCACACCCCGCACAAGCCGCCGCCAGGAACCACGCGGGAGACAACAGTTTGACCCCCACCGCAATCAACATCGGCACCACCCCGCTCGCAATCCAGACTCCGATCAACGCGCCCACCACCAATAAAATTAGGATCGAGCCGAGGGCCGGTTGCATGCCTTGCCCCAGCCCCCGCTGAATTTCACTCCAGCTCGCGCCGCCACGCCACGCCATCAATCCGGCCACGACCGTCGCCAGCGCCAACGGAATCTGCACTGGTATCGAAACTTCCAATACACCGCCCACCAGCGGCAACTGCGCCAGCAGCTGGAGCACCGGGGTCACCACCGCCATGGAGGGCAGGTCATGGCGGTTCACCACGGCCCCGACCAAAAACAGCATCAGCGCCGCGACCGGCACGAGGGATTCGCCCAGGGTGGGTTGGCGGACGGGAGCGGGGGGCCTTTTCATACCGCAGCGAAATCCACCGTCAGCGGCGCCTCGGCGCACCGCGAACGCTTCAACTTCCCGGCCTTAGCGCCGCAACCAATGACGGGCGAATTCATATTCCACGAAACCGATCATGCCGGTCTGGTAACAGGATTCCAGGTCAGCGCGGCGTCCCTCCGGGGTCTGCCCGGGAGCAAAGGCCAACGCAAAATACGCCTCGCAGTGCTGACCGGTCGAAACCGAGCTGCGGCCCTCGGCGGCGGCCGCCAGCAAGTGCTCCCGGTCCATTTCGCCCAGCACGCCGAGCAGCAGGGACTTGATCCAGCTGTCGGCCGGCACGATGTCCTGTGCTTCGCGCAC
>JAGYIG010000064.1 GCA_018402455.1 Opitutaceae bacterium | reverse complement strand
GTCGAAACGGTTGAACCCGTGCCAGGTCGTTGCGGGACCGGGGAACGGGTTTGCGGCCAACGAGCACATTGCAAGCAGGAGTCCGGCCATAAATCGTGAAAGCATAGAGCAGGGATGCTGCCGGGGGATCGCGGGGGGAGCGACACCGAAGTGTTCAGTCCGAGCTGGCCTCATGGAGGCATGGCGACTTGGCTTTCCGCTCCTCTCGGGTTGCCTCTCCGATGCCACCACCTGCCGCCACCTCCATTCAAACCGCTGCCCAATTGATGTCCTTTCTGGGGCGGGATTTGGTCAGCGCGATTGGCGGGTTGGATGAGGATCGCCTGCTCGGTCCATGGCCGGGGCGTGAGCCCGATCAAAGCCGTGAGGCCCGCACTTTCCGGCCGGATTTGTATGGCGACGACCATGCCCACGCCCATCACGAGATCTGTCTGCTGACGGAAGGCAGTTGTTTGTTCAGTTTGGACCGTCGTGGCGCCGTGCTGCGGGCGGGTGATTTGGTGTTTTGCCCCGCGGGCGCGGTGCATGCCGAAGCTCATCGGCGATCCGGTCAGGCTTATCGATTGGTGTGGTGGAGTCTGGAGGCGGGAGACCCGACCCTGCACGTGACCCATTATGCCAAATCGGTGGGATATACGCTCGAGTTTGGCACGTCGTTGCAGCATCTGCCAGCGGATGCGCAACGCGCGCTCGATCGTTTGCGGGCCGCGACTTCAGGGTCAACTCGTCCGGATATGGATCGATTGCGAGAGGCGTTGCTGACCCTGGTGCTGGCGCTCGTGCGGCGAGCTCTGGCCGGTGATCTGGCCCAGTGGGATCGTCGTTCCGAGTTGGTGGAACGGGCGGCGGAGTTTGTGCGGCAACACGCGGCCGGCGGCTTGAGTCTCGCGGCGGTGGCGAGGGCCATGCAGGTATCACCGAACTACCTGACGAGTTTGTTTCGCGAATTGGCGGGGGTCTCCTTGGGACGTTTCATTTTGGAGGAACGCATGGGGCAGGCTCAGCGCCGGTTAGGGACGCCCGAATCCAAGGTGAAGGAGGTGGCCCTGGAATTGGGTTTCTCGGATCCCTACGCGTTCAGCCGGGCCTTCAAGCGGCATACCGGACTGGCGCCGACGCAATGGCAGGCCCACGAGCGGCGTAAGAAATGACATGCGATCGTAGGCTCGGCTATTTGGACCCGAGGTCGGCGTGTGATACCTTCCTGCCATGAGCGCGATACCCCCGACGACCGTCTCCTCCCAACTGGCCCTCCGCGGTGGCACCCCGGTGGGCAAGGTGACCTATTCGAAATTCCCGATTTTTTCCGAAGCGGCCATCGACCGGGTCGGTGAGGTGCTGCGCGAGGGCAAGGCGATCGGACTGGGGCGGTTTCACTCGCCGGAAATCGCCGAGGCGGAAGCGACCATTTCAAAATACCATGGAGGCCGCGAAGTGCTGGCGTGCAGTTCGGGCCACGCGGCATTGCAAGGAGCGTTGGCCGGATTGGAAATCTGTGGCGGCGATGAGGTGATCACGACGCCTTACACGTGGGGAGCATCGACGGCGTGTATTCTCCATCAGAATGCGATTCCGGTGTTCGTGGACGTGGATCCGGCCACGGGGTTGATCGACCCGGAGTTGATCGACGCGGCGATCACGCCCCGCACCAAGGCCATCCTGGCGGTGCACATTTTTGGCCAGCCGGCGAATCTCAAGCGATTGCGCGAAACTGCCGATCGGCATGGAGTCGCCTTGATCGAGGACGGCAGCCAAGCCCACGGCGCGCGCATCGATGGGGTGCGTGTGGGCGAGGTGGGCGACGCCGCCGGGTTTTCCTGTATGGGCGGCAAAGTGCTGCCGACCACGGAAGCCGGTTATTTGGTAACGCCGAGCAAGGAGGTTTTTTGGAAAGCGGCGATGATCGGTCAGCACATGGGGCGTTCCCCCGAGACTGATTTTCCCGCCGATCTCAAACCGTGGGCGGATTCGCTCGTTTACACCTACCGCGTCACGCCGCTCAACGCGGTCCTGCTCACCGAGCAGTTTGGTCGGATCGAAGGCTGGATCGCCGAGCGCCGGCGCCATGCGGATTTGCTACGCGCCAAACTGGCTGAGGCCAGATACCTGCGCATGCCCGATTACGCCGATGGGGTCATGCCGGTCTATCATCTGATGACGATGAATTTTGACTCGGCGGCGGCGGGCGTGCCGCGGGATGTGTTCATGCGAGCGCTCAACGCCGAGGGCTTGCTGTCCTTTGGTTACGTGCCGTCGCCCATTCCGGACTGGCCCCGTCTGCATTGGCAGGATTACACCGGTCCGCGAGCGTCCTGGCTTTCGACCTTGGAGCAGGCCGGGGTGGATTACCGGGGGATGGCGTTGCCGCATTGCCGACACCGCGTGGCTAACTCGATTGAGATGCGCTTCGACTATATTGATGATCAAACCGCCATGATCGAGCGCATGGCTGAGATCATTTTAAAAGTCGAAGCCCACATCGACGAGTTGCGCGATCTTGCGCCAGCCGATGCTTCCTGACGTCCTGCGCGAATGAAGGCTGGATTCGGACGCAGCGACATCACCCCCCGCCTCGGCGTGCAGCTGGCCGGATATGGTCCCTACCGCAATCGCGCGGCCCAGGAGATCGTGGCTCCGTTGCAGGCGCGCGCCCTCTGGCTCCAGCACAGACGCGACGCGGCGATGGTGGTGAGTCTGGAGTTGTGCGGTCTGAGCCGGGAGTTGGATCAGCGCATCCGGGAGCGGGTGGCGCAGGTGGTTCGGCTGTCGAGCGAGCAGATTTTTCTGGCGGTGACCCACACCCACAGTGCGCCCGCCGTGGGAGGCATGTATGGCTGGGGGGAGGCGGATCCCCTTTACGTGGAGACGTTGCCCGCGCGGGTGGTCGTCGCAGCCCAAGCCGCCAAACGAAGCGCGGTCGCCGTGCAGTGGCGCCATGCCGAAGTGCCCTGCGAGGGGCTGGCGGTGAACCGGGAAACCGATGCCGGCTTTGCGCTGACCGCAAATTTCCCCGAGCGGATCAAGGCGGGCTGGCGACCGGATCACCCGGAGCAAACCGATCCCACGGTGCGCGTGCTGGCCGCCTATGCCGGCGAGCGATTGGTCGGGCTGCTTCATCACTTCGGCTGTCACCCCGTGGTTTACGGCGAGAAGACCCACGCGATTCACGGAGACTTTGTGGGCGCAGCCTCCGCTTGGATCGAAGCGAACCACCCGGAGTCCGTCGCGATATTCCTGCCCGGCGCCTTGGGCGACATTAACCCGAAATTGAATCACCGCCCGCCCGCCGAATCGCGCCGCGCCCTTCGGGGCATCGGGCGGCATTATGCGCAAGCGATCGAACGGGGCTTGAGTCGCGCCAAACCGTTGTCCGTCGATACCCTCAGAGTCATCCGAACGACCGCGCGATTCACCCGCGTGAACTTCACGCGGGCGCAAATTGAGGCACGGATCTCAGCACTGGAAAAGCGCTTCCAGGTTCCCGGAGGATCGGACCAGCCCTTCGAGGAGGGCGACGCGCCATTGACGAGTCGAGGCATGCAACGGGTGCGTTTGGCGGGGCTGCGGGCCGTGCTGCGCCAATGTCGGGGATCCCGGGTGCCGAATCCACCGGTTGCTCTGCATGGTCTCCGTTTGGGCCCTCTTGTGCTCCTGGGATGCGGTTTGGAAGTCTATCACCGCTTGCAGGCGCCGCTGGTTGCAACCTCCCCCCATGGAAGAGCAAACTTGGCTGGTGGGCTTGAGTCAGTGGGATGGGTTATGCTGGATCAAAGGCCGCCCGTGGGCCAGGCCCAGGGTATGCAGCGGATTCCCATTCCTTTGGCCGTCAGCGGGTGCCCCGCTTCGTGCAAGTGGACGTCGAACTGCCCCGCGCGTTGCTCCAGTTGGCGCCACTTCACTCCTTGCCTTGACACCCATTCGCCCAGTGAAGTCCCGCCGCCCCGCCCCCGGACCTGGCGACAGCCCCGGCCCCGGCAGCCGCCAGCCCTGACGACCGCCCGCCCTGACGACCGCCCGGCCCTGGCGGCCGCCGCTCATCCCCCGCCCAGTCAGCTTCGCCATTGTATCGGAGATGACAAACGGGTTGAAGTCACGCGTTGGTGGGGAGGCGTTTTTCGATCAGGCGGGCCCAGTAGGAGGCGCCGATGGGCAGGGCGTGGTCGTCGAAATCGTATTTAGGATGGTGCACCATGGCGGTGTCGCCGTTGCCGATGAGGATGTAGGCGCCGGGCCGCTCTTCCAGCATGTAGGCAAAATCCTCTCCGCCCATGATGGCCGGGGCGGTGGTGGTCACACGGTCCGGGCTGGAGATCTCCCGGGCGATTTCGGCGGCGAAATCGGTTTCGACGGGCGAATTTGCCATCACCGGATAGCCGCGGTGGTAGTGGATATCAGCCGTGGCGGCAAACGCGACCGGCAGGTGTTCGGCGAGCTCGTGGATGCGGCGTTCGGCCAGCTCCCGCGTTGCTTTGTCCATCGTGCGCACGGTGCCTTTGATGCGCACGGAGGGGGGGATGACGTTGAAGGCGGTGCTGGCGGTTTCGAAACTGGTGACTGAAACCACGATGGGGTTCATCGGGTCGGCATTGCGCGAGGCGATGGTCTGCAGGGCCAGCACCAGTTGGGCGGCGGTGGTGGTGGGGTCGACGGTCGTATCGGGCTTGGCCGCATGTCCGCCTCGGCCGTGCACGGTGATATCAAATTCATCGGTGGCGGCGAAGAATGCGCCTGGTTTGATGGCGAAGTCGCCGAGCGGCATGCCGGGCATGTTGTGCATGCCATAGACTTCATCGATGGCAAATCGCTCCATCAGCCCGTCATCACACATCACCTTCGCACCGCCGCCGCCTTCTTCGGCCGGCTGGAAGATGACCACCGCGGTGCCATCAAAGTTGCGGGTGGCGGCGAGGTATTGGGCTCCGCCCAAGAGCATGGTGGTGTGACCATCGTGCCCGCAGGCGTGCATCTTGCCCTCGATCTGCGAAGCGTAGGGCAGCCCGGTCGCTTCGTGGATGGGCAGCGCATCCATGTCGGCCCGCAACGCGATCACTTTGCCACTCGACTGGGTGCGGCCTTTGATGACGCCGACGACGCCGGTCCGGCCGATGCCGGTGACGACCTCGTCACAGCCGAACTCGCGGAGTCGTTGGGCGACCAGATCGGCCGTGCGGTGGGTGTCGAAGAGCAGTTCAGGATTTTGGTGCAGGTCCTGCCGCCAAGCGGTGAGGGTGGCGTGCTGGCTTTCGATCTGGGGAAGGTTGGGCATGGGGGGGACGTTGGGTTGAAATTGGATCGAGGCAATCGCGGCATCGGGAAATGATCAAGTGAGGGGGAAATTTTCAGCAATATTCATGGCGACAACCTCCGCGGGTTTGCCCCGTGATGGTGAAGGTCTTTAGTCGGTCGTAAAACCCCTCTCCAATTGCCCCATGAAACTCGGTATTCACGCTTACGCTTGGTGTTCCCAATGGTCCAATGACACCCTCGATCTGATTGATCGGGTCTCTGATCTCGGTCTCGATTTTATCGAAATCCCGCTGATGTGCCTCGAGACCTTCGATGCGGCGGCGATCAAGGCCCGGTTGGATAAAGTCGGGCTGGGGGCGGTCACTTCCACCGTGCTGCTGGGCGATACGGATATCACCAGCGATGATCCCGACCACCGGGCCAAGGGCGTGCAGTATCTGGAAAATTGCGTGCGGGCGACCGCCGCGATTGGTGGCACCAGTTTTTCCGGCGTGATTTATTCGCGACATCCGGGTCAGCTGTCGCAGCGACCGGGAGCCCTGCACTTGGAAAGGTCAGCCGAAGGTCTGCGCCCGGCGGCGAAGTTGGCGGGCGATCTCGGTGTCCTGGTGGGGATCGAGCCGGTCAACCGCTACGAGACTTACCTGATCAACACCTGCGAGCAGGCGCGGCAGTTGAAGGATCTGATCGATGAGCCCGCCATGCGCATCCATCTCGACACCTACCACATGAACATCGAGGAAAAGAGCTTCTATGATGCCACGATGCTGGCGGGCAAAGACCTGATTCACTACCACCTCTGCGAGAACGACCGCGGCATCCCGGGCACGGGGCAGGTCGACTGGGACGGGATTTTTCGGGCGTTGAAGGAACTGGATTATCAAGGCAACGCGGCGCTCGAAAGCTTCGTCGACAATACGGACAACATGAACACCTGGGTGTGGCGTCAGCTCGCGCCGGATGGCGACACCCTGCTGCGCGAGGGCGTGAAATTCATCCGCGCCAAGCAGGCCGAATACGGTCTCCGGTAGGCGGGAAGGTAGCGGGGAGCGGGAGCGACCCGACGTCGGTCTCGGGTCGCTCCCACTCCTCGCCCGCTACGTGGTTTCGGGCCCGAGGGGCGAAATCAGCCTCCTAGCGACTATCCGGGCCTAACACACTGTCGGGAGTCGCCGCGGCTTGCTTGCGGAGATGCCGACCGAAAGCCCGCATCACCCAGAGATGGATCAGCGCTTGCGAGTGGGCGTAAAGCCACCACGGCAGGGCGGGGGAGAACCCGTGGATCGAGGCCACCAGGCAGTTAGTCTCCGGAAACAGGCGGAACTCGAACCGGCCCGGCGGATCGACCGGGCGGTTTAGCACGCCTCCGGAAATGTAGAAGGCCTTGCGTCGCTCGTTTTCGACGGTGAACGGGGTCGGGGTGAGTTCGAGTAGCGTGACCCAGCCGCGCCCGACGAGGAACCGCAGGGTGCCGTCGTCCTGCACCACGTGCAGGAGGCCGCGACCTCTGCGAAAGCCATTCACCGTAAGTCGAGACGTTCTTCAAGACGTACACGGAGAAGCTCTGGGGCATCCGCTGCACGGATCGCACCCGCCGCTCTTCACGGATCGCGCGTTGGTCCGAACGCTGAGTCACGCGCCGAGGATTGGGCAATGGACGACCGTGGGCATCGACGGCCTGGGCCAACGCGTCTTCGAAGCTGACCATGCCGGGCGCGAGGCGCTGGAGCAGGGGGTTGTCGCGGGCTTGCAGGTCATGCCGCAGACTCTCCTGCAACGGAGCCACCAGCGCATTGGGCACGCCGCCGAACAACGCTACCCAGTGTTGCGAGAAGCGGAAGAGGTTGAACGGGACATCAAAGGTCCACACCCGCTTACCCAGGCCCCGCGCGGTCGCGTGAATCATCGCTCGATAGGTCATGGGGGTGTGGCCCCCCAGATCGTAGGTGCCGCCGGCGAGTTCGGGTTCCGTCAACGCGAGTTCAAACGCGCGACAGACATCGGCTACGTCGATGGAGTGAGTCATCGATCCCACCCATGCCGGTAACAGCATCACCGGCAGTCGGCGCACCAGGTTGACCAACAGGGAAAAGGACGATCCGCCCGGGCCAAAAATAAGTCCCGCCCGCAGCACCGTGACCGTGACGGAGCGGCTGCGCAGCACCGCCTCGACTTCCCGTCGGCTGCGCAGGTGCGGCGAAAGTTCCTCCTTCCCTTCGGGCATCAGACCGCTCAGGTAGATCACGTGGCGCAGCCCGGCGGCCTCGGCGGCGCGGATAAAGTTGTCGGCCAACAGCAGGTCGGTGTCCTCAAAGTTACCCTGCATGAGTCGGCTGGAGGGCGCCATCGAGTGGACCAAATAAATGCCGATGGCGCATCCGGCCAACGCCTCCGTGAGTTTGGGCAGGGAGTAGAGGTCGCACTGCTGCCAGGCGATGGCGGCATCGGCCGGCTGGTGGGCGATGACGCTGCTGCTGCGGGTGAGCGCGCGCCGGCGAAAGTTATTTTGCAGCCGTTCTCGCAGGTGCGCGCCCACGAACCCACTGGCCCCGGTGAGGGCGATGAGGGGGCGTGGCGCGCGGGGGGACTGGTGGTTAGGCTCGGGAATGGAACTCAAATCCTAGTGCAAACGCCGCCGCCGCCAACCGATTTCGGTTTTCTGTCGCGCGCTCGCCGGGTGGTGCCGACCGGAGGTGCCACGCAATGGTGGGTCGCACGTTGGATGCGACCGCAGAGGCCGGGGTAGGGCGTGACACGCCGAGCGCGCCGCTGCGGCAGAATGGCGGGAATAAGGTGCGGTGGCCGTCAGCGTGAAACCGGTCGGCCCGGCGGTCCGCCCCTGCCTTGGGGCAGGGTCGGGCGTGACCGGTAGGGAGCAACGTTGATACGTGACGACATGACCCCGTCGGTTTGACCTCTGGGGCTGAAAACCTTTCGGAGCCGAATCTACCGGAAAGGGTCGGACTCGAGGAAGCAGTTTCCGGGTTGACGGAATCATTTTAGTATTACCGATAATACTGGTGCCGACACTTACGTTCAAAGTCAGTGAAACCGAGGCGAGCCAGATTCGTGCTCGGGCGCGGGTAGCCCGGATCAGTGTGTCCGAGTTTCTGCGAAAATCGGCGTTGGGCTCCTCAAATTAGCAAGAGTATCCGATTCGCCACAAGCGGCATCCCATCTCCGGACTGACCTTCGATGCTTCGACGGGAAATCCGGTATCCGAGGCGGAGATCCGGGCCGCGCTGGTTGAGTTTCCATGAAGTTCCTGCTCGATGTAAGTGCATTGCTGGCGTTGCAGCACCGTCGATCGCCTCACCACTCAGCGTTTCACGCTTGGGTGGCAAAGTCGGGGCCGTCGTCGCTCGCCACCTGTGCCGTGAGTGAGTTGGGATTTCTGCGCATATCGATGGAGGTTTTCGGCTATTCCTTGACCCAGTCCATGGACGCTCTGGCGGACATTAAGTCACAGGTCGGCGGATTCGTGGAGAATGCACCGTCGCCACGGTTGAAGCCGTGAGCGACAACGGGAGGCCGATCTACGGATGCCTATCTTATCCAGATTGCGGAGGCAAACGACCTGGCAATGGCGACTTTTGATCGAGCGATTCCGGGTAGTGTGGTATTGGGTTGAGTTGACGAGGGGCCGGGCCGGAGTTCGACGTTTCCGGGGGCCTGGCTACCAGCCGGCGCTGCGTTTGATGCGCAGGCCTTCGTAGAGGTCGGGGGGGAGTTCCTGCAGGAAGCGGGAGGGGGTGTTCATCATGCCGCCGGGGCCGGGGCGGGCTGCGATCTTGGGGTAGCAGAGGTAGAGCTCGTTCTTGGCGCGGGTGACCGCGACGTAGAACAACCGGCGCTCTTCCTCAACGTCACCCGCTTCGATGGCGCGGCGGCCCGGGAACAGGCCATCGGCACAACCGATCACAAACACGACGTCGTATTCCAAGCCCTTGGCTTGGTGGATGGTGGTGAGGCGGATGGCCTCGGCCTCATCTTCGACGCCGCGGTCGTTGGTCTCGCCGTTGAGGAGCACGATCTGGGCGAGCAGGTCCTGCATCTCGGTAAAGCGGGCGGCGAAGCCGGACAGGGCGGTGAGTTCGTCGATCCGATCAATATAGTCGGCGTAGGCGCCTTTGAGGTAGTCGCCATACCAACCGTCCATCGCGGTCTCGATCGTGATTTGCGGAGTCTCGTTGCGCATGTCCTCGGCGGTTTGCCGGAGCGACGCGCAAAAGCTGGGCCACTCGTCGCGAGCGGCTTTGGCCACCTTGCTCTTCACGTCGTCGGTCTCGAGGGCATCGACAAAATCAATCTGCATGAGCCGGGCGTGATCGAGAGCGGCATCGTATATTTTCTGGGCGCCTTTTTCGCCGATCTTGGGCAATAGACAAGCAATCCGCTGCCACGCGGAAGCATCGGTGGGATTGTAGATGAAACGGACCAGGGCGACGAGGTCGCGCACGTGCTGGCGTTCGAAGAATTTCACCCCGGAAGTGATGTGGTAGGGGATGCCCACCCGCGAGAACGTGAGCTGGGTTTCGAGGGCCACAAAATGCGACCGATAGAGCACGGCGATTTGGTGGGGAGACACGCCTTCATCTTCGACCAGCGCGCGGATGCGTTTCACCAGAAACTCGGCCTGTTCGCGGTCGTCCATGGCTTGCACGACGTAGGGCTTTTGGGAATGGGGTCGGGCGGCCCGCAGTTCCTTGTCGAAGTGGCGGCCGGCGGGTTGGGCCATCAGGACACCGTTGGCGAGTTCGAGGATTTCCGGAGTGGACCGGTAGTTGGTCTCGATCCGATGCATGGCGGTCCCGGGATGCCGATCCGGGAAGGTCATGATGTTCTCAAAATCCGCGCCGCGCCAGGAGTAGATGCATTGGGCGTCGTCGCCGACCGCCATGATGCAGTGGTGGGAGGCCAGCTTGTCGATGATCTGCGACTGGACGGTGTTGGTGTCCTGATATTCGTCGACCAGCAGGTGCCGGAATCGATGCGAGAAGTAGTCGGCGATCTTCTGATCCTCGTTAAGCAGCTTGAGCCAGAGTTCGAGCAGGTCGTCGTAGTCGACTACGTTTTGCGCCTGCTTGGCCTGCGCGTAAACCTTGGCGAAGGTCGGCAACGCGACCGCGATTTCCCGATACTGCGGGTAGTGTTTGTCGACCGTGTTGGCGAGCGTGTCCTGCGTGTTGCGGGCCATGGAGAGCACACTGAAGAGCGGCTTGGGCCGGGGGTTGGTCTTGTCCTTGAAGAAGCCCGAGTCCTCGGCCTCGACGGTGCGTTTGAGCAATGACTCCGATTCATCCGCGTCGAGAATCGTGAAATTCTTGGGCAGCTTGAGGGCGGCGGAATCCCCAAACATGCGCAGGGCCCGGTTGCCCATGCTGTGGAACGTGCCGCCCCAGAATCGGCGGGCGTCCTCGCCCGTCAAATCGTGCACCCGGTGGAGCATTTCCTTGGCGGCCTTGTTGGTGAAGGTCAGCAGCATGATCTCCCCCGGGGGCACCCCTTGGTGGAGGAGCCAGGCCACGCGATAGGTGAGGGTGCGGGTCTTGCCGGACCCGGCGCCAGCGAGGACCAGGAGGGGGCCGGGTTCGGCGGTGACGGCGGCGTATTGCTCGTCGTTGAGGGCCGCGCGAAAATCGATCGGCGGGTAGCCGGCCGCACGCTGGGGGTCGTCGTCGCGATCGAGTATAAAATCCATGAACGGACCAACCTCATGGTTTCGCGCGGCGAGGCAAAGCCGAAAGCGTGGGAAGTGGTGGGTGCCGTCAGCTTGGAGCGCCGGCTGAAGCACGGCTCTACGGGACATGGTAGGGCGTGCTGGCCCAGCGCGCCGAACGCGGTGGAGGGGAGCGCGGTGGATCTACGA
>JAGYIG010000063.1 GCA_018402455.1 Opitutaceae bacterium | reverse complement strand
TAGTCCGCGCCTGCTGTCCACATATCGGGGGCAACTCCAGTCTAACACCCTGCGGAGTTCGTTTGCTTGCTCACAGCTGTTTTTCGCGTCGTCGGCTTATGGGGGCCGCGGGCCTTGGCCTGCTGCTGATCCTGGTCTACCTGCTTACCTGGCCGGTCCCCATCGATCCGCAGCCCTGGCAGGCGCCGACCAATCGCGGATAAACCCCCTCCCCCAGCGAGGCGCGCCAAAGGAATTTCCTATCAGTAATTGAACTAAACAGGCTAAGGTCCCGGAAAACCTCAACCGGAGTCTGCGTTTCCCCGGATGCCCAAACGAACGTCCCCCCCAGGCAAGGCGGAGAGGCGATCCGGGTGGGACGTAGGGCGGACTTGCCTCTGGGCGGGGGACGCGTAGTCTCTTGACCATGTTGGATTGGTCAACGTGTGCCGGAGTCGAAAGGGTCGCTGGAAAAGTCAGCGGCACTTGGCTCTTTCGGGACACTCGGGTCCCGGTAAGCGCCCTTTTTGAAAACCTCGAAAACGGCGCGACGATCGAAGACTTTCTCCGGTGGTTTCCCGGCGTCACCCGAGAACAGGTTGATGCCGTTTTGGCACACGCCCAGCGCAGCTTGGTGGATGCTTGAATTGCACGTGAAGATCCTGTTCGACCAAGGAACGCCCCTGCCGCTCCGGGACAGTCTGGTCGAACACGAGGTCCGCACTGCCCACGAAGAAGGATGGAGCAGGCTCAAAAACGGCGAGCTGCTCGGGGCAGCCGAGGTGGCACGTTTCGAAGCCATCATCACCACCGATCAAAACCTGCGCTACCAACAGAATCTCGATCAACGCAGGATCGCCATTGTCGTCCTCCTCACCACCAGTTGGCCCAGGATTCGGAAATTGTCCGATACCGTCAGGCACGCGGTTGATCGCCTAAAGCCTAACGACTACATCGAACTGGCATTCCCTAAATTTTGACCGGGTTTGCCCCCCCTCGGGGAACACCACCTCGGGTAGCATTTATCGGTTTGCTTTACCCACCGTGGCACCTTAGACGAACAAGCAAAGACTGAGTGCCAGGATTGGTTTTACAGGAGGAAGTCGAGAGAGCCGAGCCGGGGAACTGAAATCCGGGCAGCTGGGAGCGGGCGCGACCCGAGCAGCGGGTTCCGGCTCATTTCCATTCGCCGCTACAGCGGAGGCTCTTGGCTGCGCTTGAGCTGAAGACGAAAGGGTGGCCTGCTGCCACCGCTCCGACGAAGTTATAACACAGCCATCACGGCGGACCGCACAGAGTCGATGGAGTGTCAGATTCTTAAGGTCGCATCTCTGGCTTTGTGATCTCCGTGAAGTCTCTCAGTATCCTCCGTGTAATGTTCCAACAGGCTGACGGACTTGTCACAGAGGGCGTAGAGTGGGAATGAGTATCTGGAGGATTTACGCGCAATTCGGTCCGGGCTTTGTGACCTCTGTGTCACCTCCGTGAGCTCTGTGACTCAATCAGCCCCCGAAAGGCTCGGTGGTCCTCGGCGTTACTTTAGTTTTAGTTGGTCCTCGGCGTCAGCCGGTTGGCCGCCGTTAGCGCGGATCTGAGCAGCCGCTTCTTTAATTTCTTCGCGTTGCTCGTTCGACTTCCGGTCGAGGTTTTTAAGCTGCATTTGCATGCGGTGGTTCGTCCGCAATTCATCGGCATGTCGGTCCAAGAAATCCCAATACAAGGTCGTGAACGGACAGGCTTTTCCCCCCGTGGCTTCGCCCGGATCAAAACGGCATTCCTTGCAGTAGTTGCTCATCCGCTGAATGTATTTGCCGGTCGCCACGTAGGGTTTGGAGGCCATCACCCCACCGTCCGCAAATTGCGACATCCCGATCGTGTTGGGCAGCTCCACCCACTCCACCGCGTCCACGTAAACCGCCAGATACCATTCGTGGATTTCGCGGGGCTTCACCCCCAGCAACAGGCTGTAAAGTCCTGTGACCATGAGGCGCTGAATATGGTGTGCGTAGCCGTAGGCCAGCGTCTGTCCCACCGCCTGCTTGAGACAGTTCATCTCGCATTGCCCATCCCAATAAAACTGCGGCAAGCGTTGTTCCGCGCCCAGGGCATTGCTGTCCGCGTAACCCGGCATTTTCAGCCAATACAGTCCGCGGACATATTCCCGCCAGCCGAGGATTTGGCGGATAAATCCTTCGACCGCGGGCAACGGTGCCCGCTTCTCCCGGTAGGCGTTGACCGCTGCGGCGACGACTTCCCGGGGATTGAGCAGCTTCAAGTTCAAGGCGGCCGCCAGACGGGAATGATAGAGCCACGGCTCATCGGTCCACATGGCGTCTTGATACTGTCCGAAATTTGCCAGGCGGTGCGTCACAAAATCCTCCAACGCCTGCCGCGCCTGCTCAGCGTTCACCGGCCAATCAAAGTGCGCGAGGCTGCCGGGATGCGCCGCGAATCGCTCCTGCACCAGCGCCATGACCTCCCGGGTGAGGGCGTCGGGGGGGAATGGCTGGGGCGCTTCCACCTCGCCCGGACCGGTGCGCCCAAAACTCTCCCGATTGGATGGGTCGAAATTCCACTGCCCGCCTTCCGGCTTTCCCGCGTTGTCGACCAATACGTTTTCCCGCCGCCGCAGTTCGCGGTAAAAATATTCCAAGCGCAGGGACTTTCGCCCTTGAGCATGCTCCCGAAAATCCTCCCGCGAGGCGAAGAAGTGACGGTCGGGTCGAATTTCCAGACTGACCCCGGCCGAGGCGGCAGTCGCCCTGATCATCTGCTCCACCCGCCAATCCCCCGCTTCCACCATCACCACCCGGTCCGGCTGATGGGTTTGGATCGACCGAGCCAACGCCGAGGCCAAGGTGTCCTCCGGCGGCGCGGCCGCGAGCTCGAGGTAGTCGATCCGCCACCCCTGACGCTGTGACAAGGCGGCCCGGAAATGCCGCATGGCGGCGAGAAAAAGCACAATCCGGATCTGGGACGACCACACATGGGTCGACTCTTCCGGCACCTCCGCCATCCACACCACGTCCTGTTCCGGATCGAAGTCATCCCACACCGCCGACGCCAAATCCAGCTGGTCACCCAGCACCACCGCGAGGTTGCGCACCGGTGGCGAGCTCATGGCCGTCGGGCCCGAAGTTCTTGGTAGGCGGCCAGCGCATCCTTGCGGGCTTCCTGATGATCAACCAGAGGCCGGGGATAGTTCTCCCCCAGCCGGATTCCGGCCGCGGCCAAAACCGTCGCGGGGGCTTCCCACGGGGCATGCAAATGCGCGTTGGGCAACCGGGCGATCTCCGGCACCCACTGGCGCACGTAGTGGCCGTCGCCGTCGAATTTTTTCCCCTGCAGCACCGGCGCAAAAATCCGGAAATAGGGAGCGGCATCCGCCCCGCACCCCGCGCTCCATTGCCACCCCAGCGTGTTGGCCGCGAGGTCCGCATCGACCAAGGTATCCCAGAACCAGGCCGCGCCTTGTTGCCACGGCAGCCGCAGGTCTTTCACCAGGAAGGAAGCGACCACCATGCGCACGCGGTTGTGCATCCAGCCGGTGGTCCATAGTTCGCGGAGCCCGGCATCGACAATCGGGTAGCCCGTCCGCCCTTTTTGCCAAGCCTTGAGCAGATGGCCTCCGGGATCACTCCGCCACGGAAACCGGCTGAATTCCTCCCGCAACGGGCTCACCGGGGTCGCGGGGAAATGATAGAGCAGATGAAAAGCAAACTCCCGCCAGCCGATCTCACTCAGAAACACGCGCGCGCCGTTGCTGGACGGAAACGTGCCCGCCGCAGCACCCAACGCCTTGGTGGCCGCCCAAATTTGCCGCGGCGAGATCTCGCCAAAGTGCAGGTGCGGGGACAACCGGGAGGTGCCGCGCACGCCCGGATGATTGCGATGCTCGTCATAGTCGTCCACCTGCCCGCGCAAGAATGCCTGCAAGGCGGCGTGGGCCCCGGTTTCGCCCGGTTGGTGGTGGTCGCCAAACGCATCGGCCCAAGCAAGCGGGGACCGCAGGTTAAAATCATCCAACGGTCGCGAAGTCGGCCACGTCGCCGGCACCGGCCACGCCGAGGGCGCCCCCGGTCCGGGAGGAGGCGAAGTCAGGGTCTGACAATGCCGCCAGTAAGGCGTGAACACTTGGAACGGGTTTCCCTGCTTGTTGCGGATCGTGTGGGGTTCATGCAGCAGAGCGCCGTTGAAGCTGCGCACGGTCAGGCCTGCGGCGGTGAGGTGCGCCTTGATGGTCGCGTCCCGTTCGCTGACGGCCGGTTCGTATCGCCGACACCAATACACGGCCCCGGCCCCGGTTTCCGCCGCCAGTTGGGCCAGTTGTTGCTGGCTGTCGCCGACGCGCAACACGAGCCGCCCCCCCCGCTGTTCGATTGCTTGCGTCAATGCGGCGAGCGATTGGTGCAGCCACCACTTGTTGGCTCCGCCCGGCGCCCACTCGCCCTCCCCAACCGGGTCCCAGATGAACACGGGCACGATGGGCCCGCCGCGTTCGACGGCCGCCGCCATGGCCGGATGGTCCTGCAACCGCAGGTCCAACCGCAACCAGACCAGATTGGGAGAGACACTCACGCGCAGAGCGAACCCAGCGGGATGAGCGACGCAAGCGATCCGTCTAAACTATTTCCTCATAAAACGACTCGTAGGCCGTGACGGCCTGAGACCAGCCAAACTCCCGCCCCATTCCGCGGGCCTGCAGGCGTTGGTAGGCCTCGCGGTCGGACCACAGGGCCAGGGCCCGGGTGATTCCCTCGGCGACTCCCGCCACCGTCGGTTCCACCAAAATACCCGTGCCCGCGCTGCCATCCGCCGGGCCGTCGGTCACGGTATCGATCAGGCCGCCCACCCGCGTGACCACCGGAATCGTCCCGTAGAGCTGCGAATACATCTGGTTGAGCCCGCACGGCTCAAACAAACTCGGCATCAAAAAGAAATCGCTGCCCGCTTCCACACGGTGACTCGCCTCCTCGTTCACTTCGGCCCGGAAGGAGACCTTGTCCGGCAACCGGGCGGCCAGCGCGCGCATGTTCTCTTCCAATCCCACATCGCCGGTGCCGATCACGATCAGCTTGAGCTTGCTCTCGGTCAGCAGGGCTTCATTCGCCAGGATCAGTTGCACGCCCTTTTGCTCGGTCAGGCGGCACACCATGCCAAGGACCGCCCCCGTGAATTTCGGGTCAAAGCCGTGGGCTTTGAGCAACTCGGCCCGACACAACTTTTTGCCCCCCAGGTCGTCCACCGCGTAATGGCCGGGCAAATACGGGTCGGTGCGCGGATCCCAAGCCGTGGTGTCCACGCCATTGAGCAACCCCACCAAATCATCCGCCCGTTGCTGCACCACCCCGTCCAGCCCGCAGCCGAATTCCGGGGTCTGGATCTCCTGCGCGTAGTTGGGGCTGACCGTGGTGATCCGATCGGCAAACTGCAGTCCCGCCTTCAACATGCTGGCCTGACCATAATACTCGAGACCATCCACCCCCATGAGTTCCGCCGGCAGGTTCGTCCGATAAAACGACCGGAGGGGAAACAACCCCTGAAAGGCGATGTTGTGTATGGTGTGCACCGTGCGGCCGGCCAGATTGATCGCCTTGCGCTGCTCATCCACCCGCACCAGCAACGGCAGGAGCCCCGTCGGCCAATCGTGCGTGTGGAGGACGTCCACCTCGATTTCCTTCCGGCGGATGACATCGACGATCGCCTTACAGAAAAAAATAAACCGGTGATGGTTGTCCTCGTAGTCCCGCTCTCCGGTCCCGTAGGGCAACTTGCGGTCGAAGAACTCCTCCCGACATATCAGGTAGATTTTCAGGTTCGGTTCCGGGGTGAACTCCCGCACCTCCCCGGCCATGAACATGTCCCCCATTTCAATCCGCAACCGCTGGCTGCGCTTCATTCGAGCGGCCACGTCCGGATGCTCCAACACGTCGCGATAGCCGGGCAAAAACACCGTCACGTGATGCTCCCGCCGGGCCAGCTCCCGGGCCAGCGCGCCGACCACATCTGCCAGCCCTCCGGTCTTGATATACGGGAACATTTCACTGGCGGCGTGAACGATATTCATGGTGCGAGGCTCCGCCCGGAAACGCCCCACGTCCACCGCAAAGTCACGATCCACGAGCGGTCAGGATGAGTGAATCAAAATTCCACCGCCGTCTTCCACCCGGCGGTTGGAATCGCTTCAGGCCGGGTCAAATGTCATGAGCCAGGCCTTCCATCGGGGCATCAACCCACTCCGCGCGGATGATCACCCCCTCCTTGACCCGGACCACGCCGAACCGACTTTCCCAGGGAATGGACAGATCGCCGGTGGTGAAGACTTCGCCCTGTGGCGCCACATCAATATACGAGGCCAACACGTAATCCGTGAACCCACCGACCAGCTCCACTTTGAAGACCAAAGCCCAATGGTCCTCCGGCGAGACTTCGACAATTTCCACTGATTTGACCTGAGGCTCTCCCGCGTTGGGATCGAAGGCCGCAATGAACTGGCTGCGGAGGTCGTCCCCCGTCCGCCGGACAAAGGCCGAACTGATTTTGCGGCCCACCTGATCCACCAACCGCCGCCCCGGAGATCGGGTCGTGAACAATTGGGACTCCCCTTGGTCCGCCAGATGCGCGGCCAGCGTCGCCCCGTCCGGCCAGGACCAGCGGACCGTGCTCGGACCATCGATCGGGCCGACGCGAATGTCGCTTACTTCCTCGTAGGCGTAATCCTTTCCCGGGAAGGCGGCGGCATCCGCCAGTTCCACGCCTTCGACCTCGAAGGTAGGCCCCTCCCCGTGCAGTGCCCAGTCGTGAACCGAACCGCCCCCACCGCGGAAAATATCCACCGCATAGGGCCGCCCACTCGGTCCGTCGATCAAGGCGATCTGGCGGGCAAACGGTTCACAGATGAACCGATAGGAATCCCAGGATTCCCCTTCGCAGGCGGAGATAAAATCCCCGTGGTAAATGTAATTGGCCACCCCGTTGGGCGCCCGCTGATTGTGCGTGTCGACGGTGAGAGTGTTGTGCGACAGCGAAGCGTTATACCAGGTGGTGCGCTCCCGGACCCCAAACACGGCATACCCCAGATCGGAGAGCATCTCCCGCCCCTGGGCCCAGACGATGGTGCTCAGCGCGTCGTAGTGGGTGTGCGAGTTGGCAAACTTGTGGTGGTGCATCGTGAAGACGGTCCGGTTCTCACCGCTGCCGCGCCGCAACATGAAAAGTCCCATGCCAGTGTAGTCCGCACTGACCAACGGCACCGAGGTGTCAAAGGTGACCGCGGACAACCGCTGATTCACATCGGGCGGGCGATTGAACAGCGAGAAGAGGTCCCCCTCCGCCAGCAGCCTGCCCTCGTAAGCCGCCTGGGTGTAAGCCAGCCACTTCTCCGCTCCCGTCATCACATACAACGCTTCGACGCCTTGCTTGGACGGTCTGGATCCCAGGCGGCCGTCGTTGGTCGGCGGGAGGTTGCCATCGGGAAAGCGCATCTGAAAGGCGATCTCGTGAATCGGCCCCATCTTGGGGTGATCCAACAGGTTCACGGGCCCGAATCGGGCGGAGGGTTCGGCGGCCCCGGTCCCTGCGTATCCATTCAAGTAATACGGAGCCATCCACACGCTGCGGGTCATCATGCCGTGATAGGACAGCGACCGTTCATGCCAGGCGCCGTCCTTGAAAAACAGGTGATCGAGCACCCGGTCATAGGACTCGTCTCCTTCCAGCACCCACGCGAGAATGTCCTCGTCCTGCAGTAACCGCCCGATCAAGGCCACCGCCCCGAACCGGTAGGTGACGTCATTGGAGATCCCCTGCAGGGGACGCACCGCGGTCAGCATCTCCCCGCCGCGGCGAAAGAGGTTTTCCTCGATGAACTCCCGGTCCGCCGCGCTCACCGCCCCGCTGGGGCGAATGACGTCCCAGGCCGTGCCCAATTGCATGAAGATCTGGGCATCCTTGAGGTGCCATCCGGTCAGCTTGCCCGCCCACCCCCACGGGTAGACATCGAAACGAAAATTATCATGCAGGATGTAGCCGGGGTAGACTTCCGCCAAACGACGGAGCAACTGCGTCGCCGCCGTGGCATAGCGGTCTTCGCCGGTGAGGGCATAGGCGACGCCCAGCGCCTCGATCCAGGTGTAGGCGTGGGCCGCCTTGTGGTATCCGATGGTCTGCCAAATGGGATAGGTCTTGCCCGCTTCGTCGCGGTAGATCGGATGCGGCACCACCTCGCCTTGCGGCGTCGTGCGCCGAATCACCCCGTTGGCCGGAAACGTGTCCGCATCGACCACCAGTTCGCAGTAGTTGCAGGTCAGTCGATCCGGTTCCGCCGGCTGCCAGCTCCACACGTAGTTGAGCCAGTATTCCCCGCAACGCGGACAACTGGTTTGGTCGTTGGGGGTGGTTGCGGTGAACCAAGCCCGCAGCCGCTCCGCCGGCTGGGCGGCGGCTTCATCCGCCAACCGCATCATGTCCTCCACCAGGGTCTCCGCCCACGCGTATTTGGCCGCATTGGCCCGGGCTTGTTCGATCCGATCCGGGGTGTAGATGAAAGGGGCCGGTGGCGGCATCGCGGCGGCAGCCCCGCTTATCAGTCCCAGGCCTTGGAGCAGAAAAATAAGAGCGGTTGTTCGCATGGGGGATCACCATGAAGCCCATCAATGACGGGGCAAGCCAACCGAGCATGAAACGATGCCTCTCGCATTCACGGGGCGCCCTTGCCCGCCCCGCCGCGACCGAATCCTCCCCGCGACGCCCGGCCCCGCGTGGGGCCCACCCCTGAACTTCGGGCCATATCTATCCTTTCGCTTTGCCCCCGCCGCGCGTAAAGTGATTGGCCCACATGAAATTTTCCTCCCGCCTCCTCGAGCACCTTAAAGCCTCCGCCTACCGCCCCGCCAACGAGGCCACCCTCGCCAAACAGCTCCAACTCGACAAAAAGCAGCGCCGCGTCTTCGCCCACGAGGTCCGCCTGCTGCTGGCCCGCGGCGAACTCAAACTCGTCGGCGGCGACAAGATCACCCTGCCCGTGGCATCCACCCGGTCCAACGAGGGATACCTCACCGGCACGCTGAAATTCCGCACCGGCGGATCCGCCATGGTCATCATTGACCGGCTGGCTCACCCCGATGCCCCCGAGGTCGTGCAGGTGGCGAGTGAAGATGCCGCCAACGCCTTCCACGGCGACAAGGTTAAGCTGCAACTCGACCACCGTCCCAATCAGCGGCGGGCTCGCCGCAATGCCCGGGCCGACGAGGCCCGGGGCCGCATTGTGGCGATCGTCGAGCGGGGCTCCGACACCGTCGTGGGCACCCTGCGCAAAATCCGGCGCAAGTTTTTTGTCACCCCCGACGATCCCCGTTTCGTCCACGAAATCACCGTCGAGGACCCGGCCCAGGGCAAGGTGAAGCCGGCGCCGCGCGAGGGCGACAAGGTCGTGGCCCGACTGCACGAGTGGACCAATCGCAACCGCGGCCCCGAGGGACGAGTGATCGAACGGCTGGGAGCGCAATGGGAACCCCAGGCCGAGATGCTGGGCATCTACCGCAAGTTCGAACTCGATCCCGCCTTCCCCAAAAATGTCACCGCCGAGGTGAAGGACATTCCCGATCACGTCCTGCCCAAACAACTGCAGGACCGGCTCGACTACCGCAAAATCCCCACCTTCACGATCGATCCCGATGACGCGAAAGACTTCGACGATGCGCTGTCCGTCGAATACCTGCCGGACGACTTGATCAAAATCGGGGTGCACATCGCCGATGTCTCGGCCTACGTGCACCCGGGCACGGAATTGGACAAGGAGGCCCAACGACGCGGCAACTCCACCTACCTCGTGGGCACCGTGGTGCCCATGCTGCCCGAGCAACTTTCCAACGGCTTGTGTTCGCTGGTCGAGGGCCAGGATCGCCTGACCAAGGCCGTCTTTCTGACCTTCAACGCCAAGCACCGGGTCGTGGCGACCGCCTTCGCCAACACCGTGATTCGGAGCCGCAAGCGCCTGACTTACAAGCAGGCGTTCACCTTGCTCAAAGAGGACGACCTGCAGGTGGCTCGCGACCTGCCCCTGCCGCCCAAACACCAGACCGGTGCCACCGGCAAGGCACTCAAATCCCTGTCCGATCGGGAACTGACCGATCTCCAATCCTGGATTCGCACCCTCTGGTCACTCGCCAGTCGGCTGCGGCGTGACCGCATGGCCCACGGCAGCCTGGATCTGGAGATGTCGGAAACCAAAATTTTCGTCGATGAAAAGGGCTTCGCCGATCGGCTCGAACTCGTCGAGAACGACGAGAGTCATCAACTCATCGAGGAGTTCATGCTGGCCGCCAACGAAGCCGTGGCCAAGCTCACCCGGTCCCACAAACTGCCCGCGCTCTACCGGGTCCATGACGATCCCGACGAGGACAAACTGACCGAGCTGCGACAGTTCTACGGCACCTTCGGACTGCGCACGGGCGACCTGACCCAACGGGAGGAAATTACCGCGCTCCTCAAAAACCTGCGGACTCATCCCCAAGGACATGTGCTGCGCACGCAGTTGCTGCGCAGCCTGAAAAAGGCCGCCTACCGCGCCTCCCCCGACGGGCACTACGGCCTGCACAAACGGGACTACGCCCACTTCACCTCCCCCATCCGGCGCTACGCCGATCTCGTGGTGCACCGGGTGATGCAGCACTACCTGATCACTCAGGGAGGCTACCCCTCGCCCCCCGGATACAAATTCGCCTACAACGCGGCGAAAATGGAACGCATGGGGCAACACCTCAGCCTCACGGAAATCAATTCCCAGGAAGCGGAACGCGAGAGCGTGAAGATCAAACTGCTGGAGTTCTTCGAGCGCGACATGCGCAAACCCCAGCCCACCGTGTTTGCCGCCATCGTCACCGAAGTCCGGGCCCATGGCCTCTTCATCGAACTGGAGGAATCCCTCACCTTTGGGTTCCTGGCTGCCAACGCCCTCGGCCCCGATTTCTTCAACCCCAGCAATGACGGCGACGCGCTCATCGGCCGCCGGACCAAGGAACGCATCGGCCTCAACGACCGCGTGCATGTGGTCGTCGGCAAGGTCGATCGGGTGAAACGCATGATCGATTTCAAACGGGTGGATGGCCGCACCGGAAAACCGGTGGGATCGACCCGGGATTTTGATCCCC
>JAGYIG010000062.1 GCA_018402455.1 Opitutaceae bacterium | reverse complement strand
GAAGCCCGTTTCAGCCTGTCCGGCCCACTCCACCGCAACAGGCGGCGTCAAGCGCCGCCCCTACCCACTCCACAACCGTGCCCCACCGCTCACAAGGTCGCCACGTAGGCTTCCATGGCCTCGCGGGTGACATGGTGGCGGGCCGAACACCGCGGACACCGAATCTCGATCACCGGATCATTCTCAAAAAGGGCATCGGCATCGGCCCTGAACGCCGGGGCCAATACCTGCAACATCCGCGACTGATTGCAGCCGCAGTGCCAGCGATGGATCCGGCGCTCCATCAAGTTGGTTTCCTCATCAGTGTGGACCGAGCGAATTTGCGCGGGCGTCAGCGCGGCGAACCACTCCAGATCACAGTCCGGATGCTCGCTCACCAACGCAAAGCACTCCTCCCCCAGATCGAAAAAACGCGCCCCCCGTTGTTCGCTGCGGCCATAGAATTCCTCAAAGGCCACCAGCGGGTCGTTCCCCACAAACGAAACTGAACTGCGGCGTTTCTCCCCGCGTCCCCGGATGACATCCGCGAAAAACAAGTTCTCGGGCATCTCCCTGACATTGTCCGTGAACACCCGGCCCGTGACCGAGCCCTCTTCGTTGTCTCCCGCCAGAAACAAGTTCACCAGCGGATTTTGAAAATTGATCGTCCAGGCCGTGATTTCATTCCACGGCCGGGAGGCGCAGTGGAGGACAAACCCCGCCAACGCGCGCTTGAACATCGCATCATGCGCGGGCTCGGGTCGGACCCCTTGGTCCGCCAAATGCAGGTAGTAATCAACGTAGAGAGGCCCGAAATCCGCTTGGGCCAGCAAGGCGTTGCGCTCGCGCACAAACCACGTCCGGACTTCGAGTCCGGATTCCTGTTCACGAGGCGGGGTTGATTGCGGTCCGTTCATGGGGCTAACCTTGGCGCGATTGCGCGGCGGTCAATCCACGGGACCACTCAGTTTTCCGTTGGCGCCATCATCTGCGCCCAGGCCGCGGCATACCGCCGACCCAACTCGTCGAGGCTGGTCGCATCAAAATGCACCAGATCGGGTTTGGCGGTGAGACCGGCGGCGGAGACGAAGGCAATCCGGTCATCGTGGCGCGCCACCTGTTGATGAACCGCATCGACCTGGTGACGCTCCTCCGTCCATGGCCGGCCCTCAAACAGGCCGAGTTGGCCAACGAGAATGGGTAGTCGGGCGTCACCCAGATCCTGACGAAACCGCGCGAACAGTTGCGTCAATCGCTGCTCGTAGGCGTCGGCCCGGTCCGGATTCGAATCCGCTTCCCCCTGATGCCACAGGATGCCTTTGAGTTGTCCCCGGTGCCGCACGGCCTCCACCCGCGCGATCGCATCATCGTAGGGATGACTCCGGGTGGGCTCAAAAAAGGCGCCCGGAACCCAGACCTCCACCGGGGAACCGCCGCAAGCCGCCGGAATAAAGCCCACCTGCACTCCCGGATGGCGGGCCTGATACGCTCGAGCGAAACTTCGCGCCAAGCCCACGCCGGCCTTCGGCTTGTCCCAGTGGAGCGGATCCAAGGCGAGTCCCCAGGAACCGTCTTGCTGCAGCGCATAAACGCCGGCGATTGGTTCCCGGCGGTCGTCCGTCATCGTGCCCCGCCCGGCCATATTGGACTGACCCGCCAGCAAAAACAAATGCAGCTCGCCGGAGGCGGCCGGGGGCGCAATCGGGCCGGTGGCACATCCCGCCATCATCAATAAACCTACGACCAGTAGCCCTGCCAGTGTGCTGCGCATGGCCCGAACCTGACCCGGTGGCCGACCGCAACTCAAGCTCCGTCGCGAAGCAAATGTCGTCGGACCGCCGCCGTTCCGGCCAAGGCAATGTTCTCCAGCAACGCGTGGCGCTGGGCCGCGGCGGCCTGCAAGCGAACCGGCCTCCGCCGCAGTTCCAAGGATTGGTCGCGCCGCACCAATACCCCCCAGCCCGCCGGAAGCTCGGCCTCGGCATAAATATCATCCTCCACCACGAGGTATAAAAAATCCGCGCATTGGTAACGGAGCATTTTGGCAAACTTGGCCCCCTCGACCAAACGACCCTGCAACTGCCCGATTTCGGTCAGGAGGGCATGATAGGTCTTGTGCCGCAGGGTCCCGAAGTCCCAGGCATCAAATTCAGGAAACAGCGACTCTCCTCGTCGCAGATCCGGCCGGTGCCCGCCGAGCAGTTCCTCCAACTTGGTCCGGCGGCGAAGCGCCGCGGCGAGCTGGCGCCGCGTGGCGGTATCGTCGTGGGCATCCTTGAGCAGATCGGCCCGGGACTGCTTGCACTCAAACACCACGCTGGTGGCTTCGGGGCCCCGACTCATCGCGGCAACATCGGCGCGGTAACCACTCCGGGGCACCCGCACTTCCACCGCCCCGATCCGCCAGCCCGCCGCGCGAGCCCAGTCCAGCGCGAGGGCTTTCAGCCGGCGATGGGCGGCGGTTTCATTCGATTTCGCGCACACGGATATTGCGGAACCAAACCGGCGCCCCGGCATGTTTGCCTTGAAACCCGATTCGACCCGTTGTCGGTAGTTCGGCCAGAGGCTTGCTCAACCACGGGGGGATCTCCACCCCCGACGGATTGACGGTGGCCGAGGTCCAAAGGCTCAGATCCGCGTCGACCACCGGCTCCCCATTAAGGATCACACGCACCTCCTTGCCACGCACCTCCAGCGTCAGGCGGTTCCACTCCCCCGGCACCTTGACCGCCTGAGTCGCGGCCGGCAGGCGCCCAAAAATCGCCCCCGCCTGCCAGGAACCCTCCGCCGAAAGCCACGGCTCGGAGTGGTCATCCGCAATCTGAATCTCGATCGAATTTTGCACCCAAGCCGATGGATCACTCACGTGAAACAACACTCCGCTGTTGGTCCCACCGGCCGTGCGAAACTCCAGATCGAGATCAAAGTCCGCGTAGGATTTCCGGGTCCACAACATCTGATCCTCGCTGGCGGTCAGTTCGCCACCTTCGGTCCACCAGATGCCCGCCGGATAATCGGCGTTGCTCAGATCCGGGTTGAGCAGGTCGCGCCACCCCTCTCCGTTGGTATCCGGGTGGGCCACCGCAGGCATCGGGGGAAAAGCATACAAGGTGTAGAACGCCTCCCGGCCGGGCGCCCGGGGCCGCGCATCGCCCCACAGGATCTCGCCATCGAGGTGGAGATGATACACCCGGGCGGTCTGGTCCGGATGCACGTTCGGTTGGACCGTCCGGGCCAGCCGAACCCGGAAACTGCGCCGATCGTTCGCGATCTCCAGCCGCGAAAATGCCTCCACCCGTTCGTCCAGCTCCGCGGATCCATAATCAGGCGCGTCCCGGTAGGTCCATGAGCTGATGCTCAGCAGCTGGGCCAGTTGCGGCGCCGTGAGGTCGGGGGCCAAGGGGGAGGAAAGTTCAACCGCAAACCCTCCGGGAATCGCCCGCATCGCCCGGATACCGGCCGGGGCGGTTTCGCCGTGCCACCAGATCCGCTGCAGGCTGGCCACCCGCCCGCCATACGCCTGCCAGCCACGACCGGTTTGGCCCAACAACAGGCTGCCGTCGGCCAAAAAGACCGGGCGCATAATGCCCGATTCAAACCCCGTGCCAAAGATCATGGCGGCACCTTGAGCGTGAGGGCCGACTTGGTCCTCCGTGACGCGGAGCAGCACCGATTGGGTTTGATCGCCAATCAACATCTGCCCCCCGAACGGACCGAAGGCCCCACCGGTCTGATCCCAAACCGGATGGCCCAACGAATTGGCCAACCGGCTCTGGGGAATCAACACCACTGCCCGCGCCCGCGACCGTTTGACCGCATCGTATTTGATTTGTGGTGACGCCGGAGTCATCCCCGGTCGATCGATCAGGCCCGCCGGGTGTCCGTAAAACGCCCCCCGGTTTAAATGGTGGATCTTGGAAGTGGCGACAAAGTCACCCTGATTGTCCACATACCAGGCCCGGCCGAGGGGATCGATACCGAGCCCGGCCGGACTCCGCATCCCGTCGGCCCACGGGGTCATTTCGCCATCCGGAGACACCCGCAGGGCCCAACCGGTAAACCCACCGGTTGCCCCCATGACCGTGCCCTCACCCTTGTGCAGGTCAGTTCCGTTGGAGTGGGCGAGGTTGAAGGTGACGAGGTAATTCCCGTCAGCCATCCGGATGGGACCATGGAGGTAGGAGTGGTAGTTGCCATGGTAGCTCCAGTCGTCGCAAAGCGTTTCGTAGACTTCGGCCACCCCGTCGCCATCCGTGTCGCGGAGCCGGGTGAGTTCGGCCTTCTGCCCCACCACCACCTCGAGGCCGTCCTCCCGCTCGATCACCAGCCCCAAGGCATCAAACAGCCCCTCGGCAAAGAGGTGCCATTGCCCGTCGGCCAGACGCCATATGTGCCCGGTGCGAGCCGCCACGAGCACCGCACCGTCAGAGGCCACTGCCATCCCCAAGGGCTCAAAAAGTTGAGGCCGGCCGTAGTTGTCTCGCGGGGCCAGCCAGGTTTCCCCCGCGTAACCGGCGGGAAGCTCCGGGGCCGAGGGTTCGACCACCAAGGGCTGTTGTTCGTAGCCAAAGTCCGTCGGGTCCGGTCGCCACGGGTCGGCCGCGACGCCGATTCTCGCCGTGAGCCGACCGCCCCCCGCTGCTCCCGCCGGCAGCGTCCACACGCCGTCAACCAGTTCGCCCGCCGTCACGGTCGGATCGGTCAACACGGTGGTGTTCACCCGATACGCTTGCGCCGCGGTGAGGTCCCCCGCGATTTCGATGCTCACCGCTCCGTCGGCGGCGATCCGCGTGATGGCGCTGAGCACGTTGGGCCCCACCCGGTAACGAAAGGTCGGCACCGCCTGCGGATCCCGCGGATCCATCGCGTAGCCCAGAAAATTCGCGTCCTCCGCCGCCAGCATGGTGAGGTGATCGATCTCACTGTCCACGGCCGCCCGACGCGCAACCTCATCGTCGAATCGGGCCTCCTTGAACGAGAAGTCCACCGGTTCACCATCAGCGTGCAGCGGAGCCAACAACATCGCCGGGGCGCCCAAATCAATTTCGCGACTGTTGTAGCCCATGCGCAGGCCTTGGCCGCCGCGGCCCTTCCACTCCCCGCTCATGTCGAGGAACCCCCCTTGCCACACTTTCGCCACGCCCAAAATCCGGGGGTCAAAGGTGTAATGCAGGCCGTGAGGCTGCCCCACGTGAATCGATCGCGCGGACACCCCGTTCATCGGCCCGCGCTGGAGACGCGGTCGGGCCCCCACCAAGAGCTGGAAACGGTCCGCCATCGGATCGCTGTTCGCCAGACCGGTTTCCGCCACCAGTTGAACCACCGGCCCTTGGTCACTGCCCTGATTGAGGGTCGCCAGGTAGGAGGAGATGGCTTGCACGTCCTGATCACTCAAAACCTCCGGGGAGTAGGGCGGCATGATCGGCAGGTAGGGTTCCCCTGCCGTGGGCCCTGACTCGGCCACCGCCCGTTCGCGGGACGATTCGCGCACCGAACGCATGAGGTAGTCGCGATTCGCCGTGACGGTGAATCGCAGCGAACCATCCGTAGTGGTCACTTCCCGCTCTCGCGGCTCCAAGGTGAACAGCCCAAAAAGATTCGGCCCGGTCTTGATCGCAGGATCGTTGGGCTTCACGGCGTGACACTCGGCGCAGCCCAGAGAGTTGAAGGTCTCCCGCCCCCGGATCACGTAGTCCACCAGATCCACTTCGTTGGTGGGCCCACCCGATTCTGCCGCAATCGCCAGGTGCTCAAAATCCGCTCGAAAATTGTCAAAGCGACTCAAGGCAAACGCGCCGGCGTCCACGAGCAGGGAGGTGGCCCCTCCCGCATCCTCCCACTGGCTCTCAGCAGCCGGATCGAAGGTTTCAAACCGCTGATGGTAAGCGAGCACTTCCTCTCCCACGCGTGCGTCGATCAAAAAAGCGGGGGCCGTTTTGTTGCTGGCCTCGTCGAATCGCGGCGCCCGGAACCGCACCTTCAGCGTGCGCCAGCCCGCGCTTTCCCCGCCCTTCAGTTCGAGGGGGTAGCGGCCCTGCAGAAACAACCGCGCCCGACCGCCGGCGGACTGCTTGAACGTCAGTTCCAGGATTTGATCCCCGATCCAGTTGTTCGCCACCAAGTGCCCGGCGGGCTCCGCATTGCGCACCAGCAAGCGGTTGCCGCCTTCCGCTTCGAGCGTCCAGCCCGGATTGTCCCGCCAGGCTTCCGGCCAATCGGACGAAGCCGCCGGTAGCGCAGGCGCCGCCGCCACTAGGGAAATCAACCACACGCGTAGATTCTGGGGCATGGCGGAGAAGCATCCTCAAAGCCGGCATTGCGACCAGACCCAAGTTGTCCCACCCTATTTAACGTTCGACTCGCTCCCTGCACCGGCCCGCTTATGTCCCCTGCCCCTTCCCCCGTTTCCCGGCGCCACTTTCTGCGCGTGGCCGGAGCCGCCAGCCTCACCTCCCCCTTCCTGATTGCTCAAAGTCCCCCTGCTGCTGCCATGCCTGCCCTCTCCTGCAACACCTACCCTTGGATGACCTTTCTGCAGCGGGCGGGCCGTGACTTCGAGACCGAGTTGGCCGCGGTGGCCGCCGCCATCGCCGCGACGGGCTATACGGATATCGAGCCCATTCTCGACGATCATACCACCATCGAAACCTATGGCGACCTCTTGGCTGCGACGGGCTTGAAGATGACCTCGGCCTACATGAACAGCACGCTCCACGAGGCCGCCGAAGCCGCCCGCAACATTGACCACGTCGTAGCGGTTGCCACTGCGGCCAAGAACCGATTTGGCACGCGCATTCTGGTGACCAATCCCAGCCCGATCCGGTGGGGTGGGCCGGAAAACAAAACCGACGACCAAATCAAAGTCCAAGGCCGCGCCCTTGAACAACTCGGGGCTGCCCTGCGGGCCGAGGGCGTGACCCTCGCCTACCACAACCACGATTCGGAGCTGCGCCTGGGGGCTCGCGAGTTTCACCATATGCTCGCGTCCACCGACCCAGCCAACGTGAAGTTCTGCCTCGATGCCCACTGGGTGTTCCGCGGCAGTGGCGATTCGAATGTGGCGCTCTTCGATGTGCTGGAACTCTACGGTGATCGGATCGTGGAGCTGCATCTGCGTCAGTCCACCGCGGGGCGCTGGAGCGAGACGTTCTCCGCATCGGGCGACATCGATTACGGCCGACTTTTCCAATGGCTGAAGGATCGCAGGATAACGCCCTGGTTGACCATGGAGCAGGCCGTTGAAGACGGCTCACCGTTGAAGCACGACGCGGTCTCCGCGCACCGCGCCTCGCATGGCGCCCTGACGAAGATGTTGACCGCCGGAGAATAAGCGGAACCCGCGGTTGGCGGGCTGGGCCAGCCCGCCCTACCGCCACGCCACCGCCCCCCTACCTCGCCTCGGTTAGGCCACTGCGCGCATCCATCGTTGCCAAGCGGTTCGAGGAACCATGAAACTTTTCCGATGGGCCGCCTCCGTCGACTTGTCATCCTGCTGCTGGCCTTGGTTTTGGGCGACCACCTCGCCTTCAGCCAAGCGCCCGAACCCCTCACCGGAGAATATGACTGGGTGCAGCTTACCAGCGGAGAGTGGTTGCGGGGAAAGGTGAAGGAGTTGCAGGACGACAGCTTCACCTTCGATAGTGACATCCTCGATACCTTGGAAATCGATTGGGAGGATGTCGCCCAGTTGCACACCGCCGCGACCCACACCATGGGCATGACGGACGGAAGCACCGCCATGGGGAAGATTGCCATCGATTCCACCAAGGTAACGATCAGCAACCAAGCAGGCAGTCGGGAAGTCCCGCGCGGGGAACTGCGTTCCATCATTCCCGGCGGGCACAAGGAGATAGATTTTTGGACGATAAAGGCCAACCTCGGCGGGTCCTTTCGCTCCGGCAACTCCGAGCAGGCCGATCTGAGCACCTCTCTGGCCGTGCGCCGGCGGACCCCGGCCACGCGGTTGCGGTTCAACTATGATTCCGCCCACTCCAATGTTTCCGGGGTGGAAACCGCCAACAGCACCCGCGTGACGTCTTCATTCGATTATTACATGACGCCACGGCTGTTCCTGCAGATCCCATCATTGGAATACACCCGCGACCCTTTTCAGAATATTGAGCACCGGATCAGCCCCCGCATCGGAGTGGGTTACGATCTGCTCGACCGGGGCGCGGTGAAGTGGGACCTCGCGGGAGGCGCCGGCTACCAGTATACGGAGTTTTCCGAGGTCACCCCCGGCGAGGCCCGCAGCGAGCAAACGGCCACGATCTTTTTCGGCAGCGTGGTGGATTGGGAGGCCACGAAGTATCTGGACGTCAGCTATGCCCACACCCTGACGATGCCGGTGCCCGACACCCGTGACTTTCTGAGCAACGCCAACTTGGAATTATCAATCGAGCTGACCGGGCGACTCGATCTGGACTTTAACTTCATCTGGGACTACGTGAACCGCCCCACCGCAAACGCGGACGGCACCACTCCCGCCCAGAGCGATTTTCGCTCCACCCTCTCGTTGGGCTGGGAGCTCTAGCCGGGTGACCCCACCGGTCTCCCGGTGGCGTGAACCTGCCCGGAACGGTCAGACGGGATTCCGGCATATTCAGTAGTTGGATACAGGAATCCGCCCGGGAGCGTGCCCCCCCAAGGGGTGGCACGATCAAAGCGCGGATTCACCGCGACAACCGGCGATACTTGATCCGGTGGGGGCGGTCGGCCTCGGCCCCTTTGCGGCGGCGGTAATCTTCCAGGTAGGCCGAGTAATTGCCCTCAAACCACCGCACGGCCGAATCGCCCTCAAACGCGAGGATATGCGTGGCCACCCGGTCCAGAAACCAGCGGTCATGCGACACCACGACCGCGCAGCCGGCGAAGGTTTCCAACCCCTCTTCCAACGCTCGAATCGAGTTCACATCCAGATCGTTGGTGGGTTCATCCAGGAGGATCAGATTGGCCCCCCGCTTGAGCAGTCGGGCGAGGTGCACGCGGTTGCGCTCGCCGCCCGACATCACCCCCACCTTCTTCTGCTGGTCGGCGCCGGTGAAGCCAAACTGCGCGCAGTAGGCCCGGGCATTCACGGCCCGGTTGCCGAGTTGCAGCGTCTCGTCACCGCCGCTGATCGCCTGAAAGATCGTTTCGTCATCCGGCAGGCTGTCCCGGGACTGATCGACGTGGGCGATTTCCACGGTCGGCCCCACCCGCAGGGTGCCGGCATCGGGTTGCTCCTCGCCGAGAATCATCCGAAACAGGGTCGTCTTGCCCGCACCATTCGGCCCCACCACCCCGACAATCCCCCCCGGGGGCAGCTTGAAGTTCACCTGCTCGAACAGCAGCTTGTCGCCAAACGCTTTTTTCAGCCCCTCGGCCTCGACCACCAGATCCCCCAGCCGCGGTCCCGGCGGAATCACGATTTCAAATTCCCGCTCCTTTTCCACCACGTCCTCCTGTAGCATCGCCTCGTAGGCGTTGATCCGGGCCTGTCCCTTGGCTTGACGGGCTCGAGCGGACTGGCGGATCCAGGCGAGCTCGCGCGCCATGGCTTTTTGGCGGCGGTCCTCGGTCTTCTGCTGCACGGCGAGTTTGCGCTGTTTTTGCTCCAGCCACCCGGAGTAGTTCCCTTGCCACGGAATACCGTGGCCCCGCTCCAACTCCAGAATCCAACCCGCCACGTTGTCCAAAAAGTAGCGATCGTGGGTCACCGCGATCACGGTGCCGGCATAACGCGCGAGGTGCTGCTCCAACCAGTGCACGCTCTCGGCGTCGAGGTGGTTGGTGGGCTCGTCGAGCAACAGCACATCCGGCTTCTGCAACAAGAGCCGGGCCAACGCCACGCGTCGCCGCTCGCCGCCCGACAGCGTATCCACCACCGCGTCTGCGGGCGGACAGCGCAACGCGTCCATCGCCATTTCGATTTGCGGGTCCAGATCCCAGGCATCCCGGGCATCGATCTGTTCCTGGAGCTCGCCTTGACGCGCCATAATGGCATCGCGCGTCTCCTCATCCGGAGCATCATTGATCTCGTCCCACGTGGCGTCATAGGCCGCCACCAGATCGGTCAACGGCTTCACCCCCTCTTCCACGCAGGTGCGCACCGTCGCGCCGGCGGTCAGTTGCGGCTCCTGCGCCAAAAGCCCCACTGCGTAACCCGCCTCGAAATGCACCTTGCCTTCGATCTCGGCATCCTGCCCGGCGAGGATGCGCAGTAGCGACGACTTGCCCGCACCATTGAGGCCCAGCACGCCAATCTTGGCGCCGTAATAAAAGGACAGGGAAACGTCGCGCAGGATCTCCTTGCGTTCAATCTTCTTGGAAACACCGATCATCGAAAAGATGACCTTGGGTTCGGCGGGAGCAGGCATGCCGCATCGGAGTCCGCGCCCTCGCCGCCGTCAAGCGGACGCAGCGGTCCGGGGTCAGGATTTAGCGGCCACGTGCTGTTGGGCCTTTTCCAGTTTGGGGCGGACCACCATCTGGCAGTAGCCCGCCGTGGGATTCCGTTCGTAATAGCGTTGATGATACTCCTCGGCGGGAAAGAACTCGGTCAACGGCACGATCTCGGTGACGATGTCCTCGCCCCAGCGGGATTGCGCCGCCGCCTTCGATTGCTCCGCCGCCGCCTTTTGCGCGTTGTCGGCCCACATGATGGTGGAGCGGTATTGCGAGCCGACATCGGCCCCTTGGCGGTTGAGCGTCGTGGGGTCGTGGATCTTCCAAAACAGCTCCAGCAGCTCGGACACCGAAGTCCGGTGGGGATCAAAATCAATGCGCACCACCTCTGCATGACCCGTGGTGCCACCACAGACTGCCTGATAGTTCGTGGGACCGTCTCCCCCCGCGTAACCACTGACCACTTCCAGCACGCCGGGAACCATGCGGTAGGCCGCTTCCGTGCACCAGAAGCAACCGCCGCCCACCACCAGAGAGGATGAAGTTTTGCTCATGCCGGGAACCAAGCGCACTTTCGAACATTTGGCAAAGGCGGGATCAGGCGGCCCGGGCTACGTAGTCCTACTAGCCGGCGAAGGAGAACTATTTCCCGTCGACTTGCCCCTGCAAATGACTGGACTCAACCGGATCGACTAAAGACGCCACCGCCTGATGTTAGACCCAGAACTGTTCCCGAGATTTCTCCTGCTCGCCCACGCCATCGGGGCAACGGGACTGGCCGCATGGTATCTGGGAGCCATTCCCCGGGGGGCGCCGGAGCGCCGGTTCCTGCCGCTGGGCATCTACATGTCGATCACCATGGTCGTCTGTTTGCTGGGATGGCTGGCCCATTTCCAGCCCTACGCGGCCGCCATGTTGCCGTGGACTCACTTTATCGGGAGCTTCAGCGCCACGGCCGCGATGATCTGGACCTACCGGGTTGCCGTTCAGCCCGGGGACAGGCCGGACAATTGGCCTTGGACCCTGCGGCTTTCCCTCTCCGGGCACCTCATCGCCACCTTTATCGCCCCCCGCTTGTCGGAGCTGCTCGGCGGGAGCATCAGTCAGGCGGCATTCTCCACCCTCTCCATTGCCATGATGGTTTGGCTCATTTTCAGCCAGATTGGCCGGCTGCGCAAAAAGGGGCACTACCTGCACTGGAGCATGGCCGCGGGAGTTTTGGCCTGCGTGGTGCTGGGTTGGATTCTCATCTCGAAAGTGCACCGACAGGCGTGGAACCGGATCGAGGAGGACTTGGTCCGACAGTCGACCGTGCTGGCCGAAGCCCTCGGACCCACGCTCCCCGCGCCTACGGCCAAGGGGTCTACCATCGAGCCTCGCTTCGAGTCCGCGCTGCGGGCGGTGTGCACCACCTCACCCGTAATCGGCGGCGCCTTTGTCATCCGGACGGAGGGCGAGGAGGTTCATTTTTTAACCACCATCTTTGACCCCGAAAAGGCCCCCGCGCCCCGCTTCCGTCACCCCCGCAACTATCAGCATGCCATCGAACTGGTCGGCCCCAGCATCGACAGTCATCGCGAGGCCAGCGGCGAACGTTGGATAACCGTGCTTTCCCCGCTGACGGGTCCACCCGGGCAGCCTGCCCTCGGCGCCATCGGCTTCATCGCCTCCAGCTCGCTGATTCAACTTCACCTTGCTGGCACCATGTTGGCGACCGAATCCATTCTCCTTCTGGTGGCGTTGGTGGTCTACATCTGCATCGCCGGCTATCTCCACGGCTTGGAACGGGTCTGGCAGCGTGACACCCTGTTGGAGGCCTCCGCGATCGTCGCCCAACGCCTGCTGCACGCGCCCAATACCGACGACATTGCCGAGTGGTTGGTCAATCATCTGCACGAGCAGCTCCATCTCGTGCACACCTCTTTTCTGCGCGCGGATACCCGCCACGGCCAGAGCGGCTCCAAATTGATCGCCGCCCAACCGGCGCTTTCCCCCCGGCAACCGTGGTATCCTCACGCCGGCGTCTCTCCGCAGTGGTTGACCGCGCTGCAGGCGGGCGAACGGATTGAGGGCAGTCTCAGCGACCTGCATGCGCCGGTGCCCGGCCTGTTCCCCGACTATGTCGGCAGCCCATGGGTCGTGAGTGAGAGCGTGGTGTTTCGCGAGAAGACGTGGGGCAACCTGACCCTGGTGTTCCCCGAAGGCAGTCGGGTCATCCGTTCTGAAATCCGTTCCGCGCTGCGTTCGATGACGACCGCCTTCGCCTTTTGCCTGGCCCGCGAGGAACGGAGTGAACACCTCGCGGCCGCCGAGGAGCAACTCCGCACCATCATCGACACCAGCCCGGATGGATTCTGGGACGCCGATTACCGGCACCAACGGCACCACCGCTCACCGCGCTGGTGGCAAATTCTCGGCTATGAGACGCCCCAAGGGGATACGGACCTCGCCCACGAAGACTACATCAAGCCCGAAGACCTGCTCCAACTGCGCTCCGACATCCAGGAATCACTGCCGCCCGGTCGCCGCTTCCGGCGACGGGTCTATCGGGCCCGACACCTCGATGGCAGCTGGCGCTGGATCGAGACCAATGCGGTGGAGATCCGGTCCCGGGAAGGCCCCGCCGAACGGGC
>JAGYIG010000061.1 GCA_018402455.1 Opitutaceae bacterium | reverse complement strand
TCCTCGTCCCACCATCGGTGCCCCTTCTCATTTTCGTCCCTTCCTCATTCCTCATTCCTCGTTCATCATTCGTAATTCGAATGGTGCCCGGGGTGGGACTCGAACCCACACGCCTTTAAAGGGCGGCGGATTTTGAATCCGCTGCGTCTACCAATTCCGCCACCCGGGCTTACAAAGGGGGAGGGAAGGCGCACGCTAGAACACTTCAGCGCCCTGTAAATCCTATTCTAGACCTGAATTTTCAGCCGCGAATATTATTGAGCGGTTCCCGATTGATTGGTGGCGAATTTGTCCTCAAGGTCATCCGAAATGTCTTTGCCAGAGACCCCCTCCAAGCGCAGCAAGGCTATGGTAGCCCAGCTCAAATCCTCAAAAATCTTTCGAGATTATCAGGATGCCTTCCGGGAGACGACCGGTATGCCCCTGAATCTGCGGGCGGTGGAGAGCTTTGATTTGCCGCATCGGGGGGACCCTCAGGAAAATCCGTTCTGTGCGTTGATGGCCAGGTCGAATCAGTCCTGCGCGGCCTGCCTGCAATTACAGGCATCCCTCGAAGTGGAAGCGCAAATGGAGCCCAAATCGCTGAAATGCTTCGCCGGCTTATGTGATTCGGCGGTGCCCGTCCGGGTGGGAGAAAATCTGGTGGCCTTTCTGCAGACCGGACAGGTCCTGGCCAACACGCCCACCAAAAAACAGTTCAACAAAGTGGCCGAAAAGGTGATCAATTTTGGCAAGGAGGTGGATATGAAGGCGTTGGAGGAGGCCTGGTTTCAGTCCCGGGTGGTGTCCAAGCGACAGCACGAATCGATTCTGCGACTGCTTTCGATCTTTTCCCAGCACCTCGCGGCCTTGAGCAATCAACTCATGGTGCAGGAAGATACGGCGGAAGCTCCGGCCATCGTGCGGGCTCGCAATTACATCGAGGAGAACCACATGGAAGAGATGTCGCTCGATGAGGTCGCCAAAGCGGTGAACATGAGTGCGTTCTATTTTTGCAAGATGTTTAAAAAGTCGACGGGCATGACCTTCACCGACTACCTCGCCCGGGTGCGGGTGGAGAAGGTGAAGAACCTGCTGCTCAATCCGCACAAGCGGATCAGCGAGGCGGCCTTCGAGGCCGGCTTCCAGTCGCTTTCCCAATTCAACCGGGTGTTTCGCAAGATCGCGGGGGAAGCTCCCACGGCGTATCGGGAGCGGATTCAGCGGGCCGCCTAAGCCACGGCCGCACTCTTGGCCAAGGTTTTTTTGGTCTGCCTTTCCCGGCTTTGGCACACAGCGCAGAAGGACTCGATGTCCCGCCGGGCCACCTCGTGTAGGGCCCGTTTAAGGTCCTCCAAACTGGCGCTGCGTTCAATCGATGACAACTGGGACAATTCGCCGGTGGAGAGAAATAACACCTCAATGACCGCCTGTTCGGCCGCACTGAAGTAGGCGAGGAGTGGGTTCATGCCACAGACACACTGCTGTCGTTCGCTGGGAGTGCTGGTGCCGTCGAGATGGCGGCGGAACCTCAGTTGCCGGAGTTCGTTCATCAGCTGTTCCAGCGTCCAGTCCATCAAATACACCAACGAGTCGGGGTTCGCCATGCCCGAAGTCACCCGTTCGGCCCGCAACAGCTCCTCCCAACGTCGACGCAGTTGGGGTCTTTGCGTCAAGAGCGCGCGCAGAAAGCTATCGTGCATCCTGCGTTTATCCCATATCTGAGGCGAAAGCGCTCCGCGTGAATTGTTCAGGCATAAGCAATAATTGGTGTAAGTATTTGAGCGCAAAATATGCGTAGTTCGTCGGGGCGCCCGACACCCCATGGGATGATCTCCCTCAAGGAGAGGGCCGGTAATAGTTGTGGCAACAAGTGCGCAGCGCATGCCAAGCTTCGCGCAGATAAACACCGGACTATTCCGCTATGGTTCCAATGCCTCCCCTTGGGGAGATCCTCTCCCGAACCCACACCGTCTCCATGTCCGTCATTCCTCTGACCCTGACCATCAGTCTCTGTCTTGTTTTCACCTTCGTGGTGTTTTTCCTGCGGGAGCATAATCGCCAGCGATTTAGTTCGGCGGAAAGTGATGCGCTGTTGCCCTTGGCCGATGAGGTCCCGCGACTCGCTTCGGCCCCCAAATCCCGGGGAGAGCGTCAGCACCACCGCGACGCTCCTGCGGGCAAGCCCGGTGGCTGCCAAACGGGGGAGCGTCCTCCCTGTGCCGGCTGTCAACGCTCCGTCGACGCGGCATCTCCTTCATCCGCCTGAACCCGGGCGGATTCTTATTTTATCCAACCCAATCCCCTAGCCCATGTCCGCTCGTAGCCTAACGATCGAATACAACGACAAGATTGTCCGCCAGTTCATGATCGCCTCCATTATCTGGGGTGCGGTGGGAATGCTGGTGGGCGTGCTTATCGCTTTGCAGCTGAATTTCTTCCAGCTTAACTTCAACACGTCGTTTCTGACCTTCGGCCGTTTGCGTCCATTGCACACCAATGCGGTGGTTTTTGCGCTGGTCGGCAACATGATGTTCGCCGGGGTCTATTACTCGACGCAGCGTTTGGTCAAAGCGCGTCTGGCCAGCGATTTCCTTTCGGGGCTGCATTTTTGGGGGTGGCAGGTCATTATCCTGAGCGCCGCCATCACGCTGCCGCTGGGATTCACCCGGGGCAAGGAATACGCCGAGTTGATCTGGCCGATCAATATCGCGGTTGCGCTGATCTGGGTCGTGTTTGCTGTCAATTTTTTCTGGACACTGGCGCGCCGCCACGAGCGCAGCCTCTACGTTGCGATATGGTTCTACATCGCGACCATCATCACCGTCGCGATGCTCTACATCGTGAATCACCTGTCGGTTCCGACGGGGCTTTTCCACAGTTACGGGATTTTTGCCGGGGTGCAGGATGGCCTGGTGCAATGGTGGTATGGACACAACGCCGTAGCGTTCTTCCTCACCACCCCGATTCTCGGCATCATGTATTACTTCCTGCCGAAGGCCGCGAATCGACCGGTTTACAGTTACAAGCTCTCGGTGATCCATTTCTGGTCGCTGGTCTTTGTCTACATCTGGGCCGGGCCTCACCATCTGCTCAACACCGCCCTGCCGAACTGGCTGCAAATGCTGGGGATGACGTTCTCCCTAATGTTGTGGGCCCCGTCCTGGGGGGGGATGTTGAACGGCTTGTTCACGCTCCGCGGGGCCTGGTCGAAATTGCGCACCGATCCCGTGATCAAGTTCTTCGCGGCCGGGGTAACCTTCTACGGCATGGCGACTTTTGAAGGCCCGCTGCTTTCGATCAAATCGGTCAACGCGTTGGGGCACTACTCCGACTGGATCATTGGTCACGTGCATGCCGCCGCCCTGGGGTGGAACGGCTTCATGGCCGCGGGGATGTTCTATTTCCTCGTGCCCCGCCTGTGGAACAAGCCCCTCTACTCTCAAGCGCTGGCCAACCTCCATTTCTGGTTGGGCCTCGTGGGGATCCTGCTCTACGTCGCGGCGATGTGGACCTCGGGCATCACCCAAGGGCTCATGCTCAATTCGACCACGGAGGGCGGCACCCTGCTTTCGTATCCGAATTTCCTGGACACCCTGAACACGATTCGACCCCTCATGCTCCTGCGGGTGGTCGGGGGTGGCCTTTACTTGGTGGGTTGGCTGCTGATGGCCTACAACATCTACAAGTCCGTCAAGGGCGCCTCGGCGGTCAATGGCACCATTGAAGTCGTGGTCGAAGATGATGTGCCCGAGGAGGAACGTCCTCTCGGGGCCATGGTCACGCTGTGGAATCCGCCCGTGATTTTCTCCGCGCTCGGCACGCTCTTCGCGTGCGTCTGGATGTTTGGCGGCCCCTTCCTGCAGATCGTTGGCGCCATCGGCACGGCGCTCTCGGTGATGGTGGCCTGGGTGCACTTTGAATCCAAAGGCAAGCGCTGGGCGGACTGGTATGAGCGCCTGCTCGTGAGTGCCGCTCCCTTCACCGTGTTGACCCTCATCGCCGTCGCCATTGGTGGCCTGGTGCAAATCATCCCGGGGATCGTGAGCCATCAGGCCGCCAGCGTGGAGGATCGGCTGCAGATTCCCTACACCCCGTTGGAATTGGCCGGTCGGGACATCTACGTCGCGGAAGGATGCTACAACTGCCACTCGCAGATGATCCGCACCCTCGTCCCGGATGTTCTGCGCTACGGCGATTATTCCCGACTGGGTGAGTCGATTTACGATCGGCCCTTCCAATGGGGGTCCCGTCGGATCGGACCCGATCTTGCCCGGGTCGGCGGGAAGTATCCCGACTCCTGGCACTACCGCCACATGGAGGATCCCCGCCAGATCTCCACTGGTTCCAACATGCCGAGTTATCCCTGGCTCAATGAAAACGATACCGACGTAGCGGCCCTGCCGGCCAAAATCAGGGTGCAACGGATGCTGGGCGTGCCATACGCCGAGATGACGTCGGAGGAAATTCAAGCGGCGGTGGACGCGCAGGCGACCGAGATCACCGCCGGGCTGAAGGCGGAGGGCATTTACATCGCCCCCGATAAACAGATTATCGCGCTGATCGCTTACCTGCAGCAGCTCGGCAATTACGAAACCGTCACGGAGAACGTGGCCAGCCGCCCCAACCCCTAAAGGAGTTCCATCATGTTTCGACGTATCCTAATCGAAGACTGGACCACGATCTTTACCATCGTCGCGTTCGTCACGGTCGCCTCGATCTACCTGACCATGCTTTACCGCACCCTGCGGCTGAAGCGTAACGAAATGGATCATCTCTCCAACCTGCCCTTTACCGAGGACTCCGCCGCCTCGATTGACTCCCGTTCCTCTGCCAAACGCCATGAGTGAAAACGAAAAACCGACCGTCCTACCCGAGGACAGCAAGCGCAAGCACGTCTACGATGGGATTCAGGAATTCAACAAACGGTTGCCGAATTGGTGGCTGTTTACGCTCTACATCACGATCGCGTTCTCGATCGGTTATTGGTTCTACTACGCTCAATCCGGGTTGCCGATGAGTGATGGTGAACGGGTGGAGGCGGAAATCGCCCGCATCCAAACCGCGCGGCTTTCATCCGATCTGGTGATTGCGGATGCCAACCTCTGGGCGATGAGCCGAAACGAAGCCTTCATCAGCGCGGGCAAAGAGACCTACGCCTCCCTGTGCGCCGCCTGTCACCTTCCGAGCCTGAAGGGTAAATCGGAAAGCATCGCGGCGATCGGATCTGATTTGACGAACGGCGAGTGGGTCCACGGCGGTACTCCGCTGGCCATCTACAAGGTGGTTGACGAAGGGGTGCTGGCCAAGGGCATGCCACCTTGGGGGCCCACTTTGGGCATCAAGAAAACGGCCGAAGTCGTTGCTTATGTCCTTAGTTATCACGAGGCTCCCCAGTGAGCGCTTCGTCCAAATTATTGAGGCACCGATAGATGGCGACCCCTCAACGGCCCAGCATTGATTCGGTCACCACGATCAAAGAGGATGGCTCGCGCCTCATCCTCCATCCCGCGGATGTGCGTGGGTTCTTCAGTCGCCACCGCAAGTGGACCGGTCTGCTCTTGATTGGCATCTACTTGGTGCTGCCCTGGATTCAGATCAATGGCCATCCCGCGGTGTTTCTGGATGTGGGCGGCCGCCGCTTTCATCTCTTCGGACTGGTACTGGCTTTTCAGGATGCCTGGCTCCTGTTTTTCGCGATTACGGGCCTGGGGTTCACCCTGTTTTTTGTGACCTCATTGCTGGGGCGGTTGTGGTGCGGCTGGGCCTGCCCACAAACGGTTTTTCTGGAGCACGTCTATCGTCCGATCGAACGCCTCATCGAAGGCGATGCGGTGCAGCGCCGGAAACTCGACGCGGCCAAGTGGACCGGCGAAAAGATTTTCAAGCGGACCCTCAAACAGGGAACTTTCATCCTGGTCTCCGCGGTCATTTCACACCTGTTTCTCGCCTACTACGTTTCGCTGCCCGAGCTGTGGGCGATGATGACCCACGCTCCCTCTGAGCACTGGGGGGCCTTCCTCTTCGTGTTCCTCTTTACCGCGGTCAACTACTTCAATTTCGCGTGGTTCCGCGAACAACTCTGTATCGTTATCTGCCCGTATGGACGGCTGCAATCCGCCCTCACTGATGACAACACGATGGTCATCGGTTATGACGAAAAACGGGGCGAACCCCGGGGAAAGGCCTCCGACCCGGATGCCGGACATTGTATTGACTGCAATCGCTGCGTGCAGGTCTGTCCGACCGGTATTGATATCCGGCAAGGCTTGCAGTTGGAATGCATCGGCTGTGCCGCTTGTATCGACGCCTGTGACGAGATCATGACGAAGCTGGAGCGGCCGACGGGGCTCGTGCGTTATGACTCCCTTAACGGCCTGGAAGGCACGAAAACCCGCTGGATCCGACCGCGAACGGTGCTCTACTCGGTCTTGCTGCTGGTGGGAATGACGGTGGCTACCTTCGCGATTTCCACCGTTCGGCCCGCAAATATGAGTGTGACCCGGATGACCGGAGCCCCTTACATTGTGAGTGCCGATGGAGTGCGGAACCAGTTTCTGGTGCGGGTGGTGAACAAGTCTGACCTACCCAAGCAGTTCTCCCTCGAACTGGTGGGCGGCCCGATCAGCCTGGAGCTTTCGGGCTTCACCACAACGGTTACGATCGGACCCCTCGGCGAACAGGTTTATCCGTTGGTGATGCAGGTGCCGCGGTCGGACTACGTTGGTAAATTCACGTTTGAAGTCTTTTTGCACGAGGCCAGTGGTGACTACAGTCTGAACCGGGAGATTGAGTTCATCGGACCGGATCCCCGACTGTTGCAAGCTGACCAACCCTGATGCTCCCCACCCCCCCCAACGCCGAAAAGCCCAACTCCGCCAAATCCCTCTGGGTGCCAGTGGGGTTGTTGTTTGGCCTCATGGCGGTGGCATGGTTTTTCCTGTTCTCGCTCGCCACCGATAATCCGATTGACACCGTGCCGCTCGAGCATCGCCAACCTTGAGGAACCCGCCGTCGTGGAACTTGCCGCCGTCAATACGCCCACCGCCGCCCTGTTGGCCGGGCTGGTGACCAGCCTGCATTGTGCCGGAATGTGTGGGCCTCTGGCCTGCCTGTTGGCCCCCACCGCCAGCCAGAAATCCGCCGGCGCGGATCCGACGACCATCAATGCGACCTATCATCTGTCACGACTATTTGCTTACACCGCCCTCGGGGCGATTGCCGGGGGGGTGGGGCGGGTGCCTCGGGCATTTTTGAGCGATAACCTGACCCAGTGGCTGCCGTGGTTGCTGGTGGTCTTTTTTGTGATGGTGGCGACGCGAACGGATTCCCGTTTGCCCCGGCCGGGCTGGCTTTCGCGTTGGATGTTCCGACTTCAAGCCCGACTGCGGGGAGGCTCCCGCCTCAAAATGGCCGCGGGGATGGGGGCCCTCACGCCGTTGCTGCCCTGCGGGCCACTGTATTTCCTGATCGCCCTCTCGGCGATGTCGGGCTCGGCCCTGCGGGGGGCGGAGTTCATGCTGGCCTTCGGGATCGGCACGGTCCCCCTGCTCTGGTTGGCCCAGACCCAGCTGGGGTGGATCCGCACCAAATTGGGACCGAAGGCGTTGGTGCGGTTTCAGACGGGTTTGGCGGTCGTCGCGGCCGTGGTGATCAGTTGGCGTTTGCGGGCGACACTGGGTTTTGACGGACCGTCGGTGGAGAATTTCATATGTCATTGAGCGACGCTTCAACCCCGACGCCCGCGGCGGCCTCGCGCCGCGAGTGCAAGCACTGCGGAACGCCTTCCGACGGGGAGGAGTTTTGTTGTGCGGGGTGTTCCTACGTATACCAGCTCATCCACCAGGAAGGGTTGGACGCCTTTTACGACATCAAGGACAGTACCACGGCACCGGCGGACGCCGCCCTGGCCATTGGACGGGATTTCGGGTGGTTGGCCCATCTGCAAACCGCGGCTGAAATCTCCGCGCGGGGAAGGCAGGGGACCCCGCGGCTCCAAGTTTCGGTGCAGGGCCTTTCCTGCGCGGGTTGCGTGTGGCTGATCGAGCGGCTCTTCAGCAAGGAACCCGACGCGGGGCGTATCGAAATCAACGCCCAGACCGGACAGGTCAGGATGAGTTGGCGGACCGACGGTCCGACCCCGTTTTCCGCGGTGCGTTTTGCGGAGACTTTGCAGCGCTTTAACTACCTGCTGGGCCCGGCGGGCAGGGGACACCCGGGAGGGGGCGAAAGTCGGGACCTCGTAAAGCGGATCGGCCTGTGCGCGGCTTTTACGATGAACGTCATGCTGTTTACCTTGCCGGCCTATTTTGGCATGGAGGCGGGTTTCGTTTATGCGGGTCTGTTCAACACGTTGGCGTTGGCGTTCGGCACCCTCAGCCTGTTGGCGGGGGGGGGGTATTTTTTGACCCGAGCCGTGCGAGCCCTGCGCGAAGGGGCCCTGCACATCGATCTCCCCATTGCGGTCGGTATCACTGGTGCCTACCTCGGTTCACTCTACGGTTGGCTGACGGGACAGGAGGCCTACGCCTACTTTGATTTTGTGAGCGGATTTATTCTGCTGATGTTGATCGGCCGTTGGGCCCAGGTCGCGGCGGTCGAACGCAATCAACGTCGCTTGTTGCAGGAGCAACCCACCCCTCCTCAAGTTAAAGTTTACCATCCGGACGGGTCGGTTGGCGAGGCGGCCCCTTCGGCGCTCAAACCGGGACAGGTCTTTGGGGTGGGCCGCGGCCAGACGGTGCCGGTCGGGGCGCGACTGGAAGTCCCAGAAGCGGAGTTTAATCTCGCTTGGATCAATGGGGAATCGGAGCCTCGCGTCTTTCGGGCGGGCCAGCCGGTGGCGGCAGGGGCTCAAAACGTCGGGCTCGCGGAGATTCGATTGGAGGCGACCGAAGGGTGGGAGGACTCGCTGCTGGCCAAGCTGCTCCAGCCGATGGACCGCAAGGAAGAGGGCGAGAGCCTGATTGAGAAGGTGATCCAAGGCTACCTGATCGCGATCTTTGCGGTCGCTTTGGTAGCGGGGTTGGGCTGGTGGTGGGCGACGGGTGACGGCATGCACGCGGGGGCGATCGTTACCGCCATTTTGGTGGTTTCATGTCCTTGCGCGCTGGGCTTGGCTTTTCCGCTCGCCGATGAAATGGCGACGGTGGCATTGCGCAAACGCGGTCTTTTTGTGCGGGCCGGGGACCTATGGGGTCGGCTGGCGGCCGTGCGCAAATTGGTTTTTGACAAGACCGGCACGCTGACGCTGGAGAATCCGGTGTTGGAGGACCCGGCCGCCGTGGCGGCCCTGAGTCCCGATGCCCGCCAGGCCCTGTTTGCGCTGGTGCGCGACAACCCGCATCCGGTGGGCCGCGCCCTGCTGGAGGCCCTAGTGAACGTCGGCACCCCGGCGTGGCGAGAGGGTAAGTTAACCGAGGAAATCGGAGCCGGCTTGCGCTGGAACGAATGGTCGTTGGGCCGGGCGGGCTGGCGGGATACGGGGCCGGCCGACGGAGCGACCGTGCTGGCCCGCGACCACGAGGGGGTTGCGCGTTTTCGGTTCGTTGATCGAGCTCGTAGCGATGCCCGGAAGGAAATTCACGCGTTGGGGGAACGGGGTTTGACCTCGTTTATTCTCAGCGGGGATGAAACCTCCAAGGTGGCGGCGATGGCGGGTCAACTGGGCCTGCCCCCGGACAATGCCTACGGCAATCAGACCCCGGAAGCCAAAGCGGCTTGGTTGCTCGAACACGGTGCCGATGACACCCTCATGTTGGGGGACGGGGCCAACGACAGTCTGGCCTTCGATGCGGCCCGGTGTCGGGGCACTCCCGTGGTGCATCGGGGGGTGCTGGCGGCCAAGGCCGACTTCTACTACCTTGGTCAGGGGCTGGGAGGGCTCCGGGCGCTGTTTGAGGTAAATGACGTGCGGCGCCAGACCCACCGCGTGCTGCTGGCTTTCATGATCACCTACAACGTGACGGCGGTGGGCCTTGCGGTGGCGGGATTGATGAGTCCCCTTTTTGCCGCCGTGTTGATGCCGCTCAGCTCTCTCGCAACGCTCGCCATGGTGGGGATTGGGATGCGACACGCCTGGCAGGCGTGTCGCTAAGCGGCGGTCAAATTCCCTCCCTCGTTCCGTTTGCGGTCTGACGGGATCGACTGGTCGTCTGCCTGCGGGCACATCACCTCTGGCCGCCGTTGGTTTCGACGGCGACGCTAGGTCAACAAATCCAGTAACTCCTCCAGAGTATGCTTGCGCTCCAAGGGGTGACGGAGTCGAGCGGAACGCTTGATCCGATAGGCGTTGCGCCGGCCCTCCTTCTTGATGGTCAGGATGCCATCCAGCACGAGCTCGGCGAGGATCCGCTGGACCGCTCGCTGCGTGATCCCCACTTCCTCGGCCAAGTCACGAATGCGGGCGGCGGGTTCGCGATTGAGCATCACCAACAAATGGGTATGGTTGGTGAGAAAGGTCCACTGGGGGCGCGGTGCTGGGGCTGCCATATTCGGAAGGAATGAAGAGGCCAATGCTATTGCGCAAATTCAAACATGAAACCAAATACGTGTAAGATGTTGCATTATTAGAATCGAGCTCTCAGGGCTGAATTTCCTCTGATATATCTACCGTGGAACTGCTGACTCAAAACCTTATCTCGCCGGTGGTGCTGGCCTTTGTGCTGGGCATGCTCGCCCGAGCGGTGCGCAGCGATCTGGAGATTCCGCCGGCGCTGTACCAAGGGCTTTCCATCTACCTGCTTTTTGCCATCGGCCTGAAAGGCGGGGTGGCTTTGGCGGAGACGCCGATGGTCGAGCTGGCCGGGCCGGTATTGATCACCGTGGTGTTAGGCGTGATCACGCCGCTTTCCGCGTTTGGGCTACTGCGCTGGTTTGGCCGGATCAGCCGCACCGATGCGGCGGCGACGGCGGCCCATTACGGATCGGTTTCCGCGGTTACTTTCCTCGCGGCGTTGGAGGCAACGAAGATCGCCGACATGGCACCCAACGGCTACCTTCCCGCGTTGGTGGCGGTATTGGAGGTGCCGGGCATCATCGTGGGCCTGATGCTGGCGCGGCAAAGTGGTTCCCGCGGGGTGAAGGCCGCGCTGCACGAGGTGGTGGTGGGTAAAAGTATTTTTCTGCTGTTGGGGGGCATGGCGATCGGCGCGTTGTGTGGGGCTGAGAAGATGGAGTCCGTGGCACCGCTGTTCGTGCACCCCTTCAAGGGGGTGTTGTGCCTCTTTCTGCTCGAATTGGGCATGCTGGCGGCGGGTCGCTTGCGGGATTTGAAGTCGGCGGGCTGGCGCCTGGTGGTGCTCGGTTGCCTGCTGCCCCTGGGGCACGGGTTGCTGGGCACGGCCGCCGGCACTTGGGTGGGCATGTCCTCCGGGGGAGCGGCGGTTTTTGGCGCCATGGTGGGCAGTGCCTCCTACATCGCCGCCCCGGCCGCGGTTCGCATCGCCTTGCCTCGGGCCAGTCCGGGCATCTACCTCACCCTTTCCTTGGGCGTGACGTTTCCTTTCAACCTCGCGATCGGCGTGCCGCTGTTCATGTCCTTCGCCCAATACTTGAATGCTGTCTAAGTTATGAAAATTCCAATGACCAAGTTGACGGTGGTCAGTGAAAGCCTGTTGCGAGAGGAGCTTCTCAAGATGATGCGTCAGGCCGGGGCCAAGGGCTTTACCATCACCCAGGCGGACGGAGAAGGGTCTCGGGGCGTGCGGGCCACGGAATGGGAGGGCCCCAATACGCGGATCGAGACCATCGTCTCACCCAGTGTGGCCGACCGCATTCTCGATCAGCTCGCGAACCGCTATTTTGAGGATTATGCCGTGATCGCCTGGATGTCGGACGTCACGGTTTGGCGGGCCAAAAAATTCCAAGACTGAGAGTGTTCCCATGACCACCGGTGATCTGCCCACCACTCCTCATCCCCTGCGGGAGGAGGGTTTCCGGACACTCCAAAGTGAACTCCATTTTCTGATGGGGGCCTTTGCCACGGTCCTGCGCCGCATGGGGGAGGTGGAACTGGCGGACCACCTCCCGTGGATTGGGAAAAAAACGGGGGAATCAGGGGTCTCCGCCGCGGCCATTGGTCAGGCCTACTCCATCTCGTTTCAGTTGCTCAACATCGTTGAGGAGCGGGCAGCCGCCCGGGTGCGGCGTTTACGGGAAAAGCAACATGGCACCCGCGCCGAAAAGGGACTTTGGGCGGCGCAACTCAAAACCTTGCGGCGCCAGGGGATGGACGAAGCCGCCCTGCTCGAAGTGCTGGGCCGGGTCACGGTCGAGCCGGTGCTCACCGCCCACCCCACCGAAGCGAAACGCGCGACCGTGCGGGAGCTGCACCGTGAAATCTATGGGTTGATCAATCGCCACGAGAACACGGCCTACACCCCGCGGGAGCAGCGGCGCCTTTTGCGCCAGATTGAGTCCCGGTTGGAGAACTTGTGGCGGACGGGGGAGATTCAGGTGACCCGCCCCACCATTGGCGCGGAATTGGACAACGCCCTGCACTACCTGCGGGAAATTTTTCCGGAGACCGTGTCTCGCACGCATGTGCACCTGCGGGAGGCCTGGGAGGACGAGGGGTGGGACCCGCATCACTTGGACGGGCTTCCGCCGATGGTGCGATTCGGCACCTGGATCGGAGGAGATCGCGACGGACATACCTTGGTTACGGCGGCGGTCACCCGCGACGCCCTGAGGCAGCTGCGACGCAATGCGCTGCGGGTGCAGCGCCGGGGGCTGGAACGGTTGGCGCAGGAGCTCCCGCTCAGCTCGTTGTTTCAAGTGCCCCCGGCGAGTCTCACCGGATTCATTGCCAACCTGAGCGGCGAATTGGCCAAGGTCTCCGCGGTGGAGCCGCTGCTGGCTCGCAACCATGAAGAGCCCTGGCGCACGGCCGTCTACCTCATGCGGGAGAAAGTGCTGCTGTCGCTGCATCAACCCCAGTCGGGGCAAGTCTACGCCCATCCGTCGGAGTTGGAATCGGACCTGTCAGTGCTGGCCTCCTCGCTGCAGGAAATCGGAGCCACGGCCTTGGTGCGTGATTACGTGTCTCCGTTGCAACGGCAGTTGCACACCTTTGGATTTCATCTGGCGGCATTGGATGTGCGGCAGAATTCGGCCTTTCACGAGCAGGCCCTCGACCAACTGCTCAAGGCGGCGGGAGTGCTGACGGCGGGGTCGTTTGCTCAACTCTCGACTGCGGCCAAGCGGGAGC
>JAGYIG010000060.1 GCA_018402455.1 Opitutaceae bacterium | reverse complement strand
CGCCAGGATCAGGGACAGACGAAGGGAAGCGGGTAGCACGGCGGCAGCTTGGATTCCACCGGGGGAGGAGGGAAGAAAGGATCTCACCCTGAACGGGTTTCGTTAAGCACGGTGATCAGTAAGCAATTTTTAGCGCAAACGGGTGATGTTGTTTCGCAACGCGTCGGTTGAGGGTTTCAACTCTCCAGACCCAACCCCCTACCCTGATGCTTATGAAAAACCTCTCCCTAAGCTCCGCTCGTCGTTCGGCGTGGTGGTTTCTGTTATTCAGCGGCGGCCTCATGAGTGTGGCGCTGGCCGCACTGGATTTGACGCGTATCGAGCCGGTCCCGGCCGACCGGCCCATTCCGGCCGTGGATTTCTTCCGGCCGGCTGTTTTTAACAGCCCGCAGCTCAACCCCGCAGGCACGCATGTGGCCGCCCTCTCCTCGGGCGGGGGTGATGGCTACCAGCTCATCGTGCACGATATCAAAGCGGGTGAATCCCGCGTGGTTGAGGGGTTTGGCGGCATGGATGTCACCTCCTTCCGTTGGCTGAATGACGATCGGCTCGTTTTTTCTGCGGTCACGGATCGGGACCGACACTCGGCTCTGCTGGCGGTCAACGAGAAAGGCCGGAGTCGGCCGTATCCGCTGATCCAGAACGGGGGGGTTTATATCATCGGAGTGCCGTTGGCAGACCGGTTGAATCCCATTGCGTGGGTGAATGCGGGCGGGGTCACGGATACGCAGGGCGAAGTGGTGGTCTTGGACACGGCGGTCGATTCCGCCACGATTGTCGACCTCACGGGGAACGAGGTGCCTTCGGGATCGTATGACAAGATCCAGCAGCAGAACCGACGGGCGGTGAAGTCCCACGTCACGATTTTAAAATTTGGGGCCTCCGCCAGCTATCAGGCCGATGGGCAGGGCCGCCTTTCGCACGCGGTGGTGACGGAGGACGGTCGGCTTTCCTTGCATGCCTGGGATGGGGCGGGATGGACCCGCTCGCCGGTGGATCTCGAGACCATGACGGTGCACGGGGCGGGTTTGGAGCCCGGTCAAGTGGTGGTCAGCCTTAACCGCTATGACGGTGAGGTCAGTCCGGTGCATTTGATGGATGCGGCCACGGGCGAGCTCGGGCCGGAAATTTTGCGGGATACCGCTTATGATTTTACGGGGTATATCATTCGTCATCCCGGCACGGGCAGCTTGGTGGGGCTGGGCTACCACCGGCCGCTGCCGACCTTCGTGTGGTATGACGAGGGCTACCGCAAGGTGCACGAAATGCTGAAAGCCAGTTTCCCGAAGAAGGTGGTGGACATTGTCAGCGTGGACGATGCCGCGAACACCTACATCATGGCGGTTTACGATGACCGGTCGCCGGTGTCCTACCATATTGCGAACTTGACCGAGCGGACCGTGGGGCCGTTGAAGGTTTCCCGTCCGTGGCTGGACGAGAACCGGCTCAGCCGCGTGAGTATGATTAAATTCAAGACGGCCGAGGGCCACCAACTCGACGCGCTGGTCACCTTGCCGCGCGGCGTCTCGGCCGCCAAGCCCGCGCCGCTGGTGGTCTTGCCCCACCCGGGATTGGGACTCAACGGCAATTGGTCCCGCGACACCCTCGGCTACGATGAGATGGCCCAGTTTCTCGCCAGCCGGGGATACGGGGTGCTGCAGCCGAATTATCGGGGCACCCCCGGCACCAACTGGATGTTTCAGGAAGCCGACCAATGGGACTTCGTCAAAATGCATGAAGACGTGACCCGGGCGACGAAGACGGCCCTCCGAACCAAGCTCTTCGACCCGAACCGGGTGGCGATCATGGGCAATCAGTTCGGGGCCTACCTGGCGCTGTCCGGCGGGGTGCACGAATCCGACCTCTACAAGTGTGTCGTGGGCATGGACGGCCGCTACGATATGGTGGAGGTGATGCGGGAACTGCGCTTCAACCTGCACTCGAGTGGCGCCGTGAGTCGGTTGGACTACAAATTGGGCCAATCAGGATCCCATCGGGAGAAGTTTCATCGCATGAGCCCGGTCAACTTTGTCGACCAGATGAAAGCACCGATGTTGGTCACCCAGGGTCGCGATAATCCGGCCCTGCACCGACTCGAGTCCCGCCGGCTGATCAGCGCCTTGCAAAAGGCGAAAGTGCCCCACGACTCCATCTTCACCGAACGCGAGGGCTGGGGGGAATTTGACCTCGAGAACCGCATGGAGGTGGTGGCTAAAATCGAAAAATTTCTGGCCAAAAATCTATAGAGCACCGGTGCCGTTGATGGATTGCCACGGTCCTCGCCGCTGAAATTTCGGCGTGCGCTGGAACACCGGGTTTGTTTCGGTCGTCCTTTTACCCTCGCCGATCCGGACGGTTTACGTCCGGGATGGGTGTTTCCTGACCCTGTTTCCGTCTCATGATCTCTTCGCTCCGCTCCCTTCGTTTTCGATCCCTTCTCGCCCTCGGCATCGCCGGTTTGGCGCTCAGTCTCGGTGCTCAGGAGGAAGAACCTCCCACCGTTTCCTTCCCCCCGCCCGGGGGTGAGACAACCACCGCGGCAGCCCCTGCTCCGGCGGCCGAAGCCGAGCCCGCCGGGGAGGAGGGTCCGATTCCGGTGGAGGCTTTTATGCGCAGTCCGCTGTTGCGAGGACCCCAGCTTAATGACTCCGGGTCCCACGTCGCGGCTTTGTATGCCACGAGCGAGGCGAGCTACCAACTGGTGGTGCGCGAGGTGAGCACGGGGGCGGACTTTTACCTCGGCGGCGGCGGTGCTGCCATGGTCGATGAATTCCAGTGGCTGGGCGACACCCATATCGCCTACAATCTGATCAACGCCAACGGCAACGATGTTGGGCTGATGGTGGCCGACATCACCAATCCGGCGGAGGCCTATCCCATCTACCAATATGGGTCTGCCCGAATCGTGGTGGTGCCGCCGGGAAATCCGCTCCAACCCTTGGTGTGGGTCTCGGTGGGCAACGCGGAAGGCAGTCCGGCCGTGGTGGAGCTCGATGCGGCGACCAATCGGGGGGGATTCATCGAGATCGATCCGGCCGACGAGGAGGCGGGTCTTGTCGCCATCGCGGAGCGGCATTCGGACGCCATCCTCAGTGTGGTGCCGTTGCCCGAGGGCACTCAGTTGGGGTATCTGTCGGACGGGATCGGTGGATTGGGGTATGCCTACACGGCGGTGGAGAACCAGGTGAAACTCAATGTCTGGAGCGGCAAGGAATGGTTTCCCTCTCCACTCGGCTTTGAAAACGCCCGTATGGTGGACGTCGGCGAAGAGCCCGGCCAAGTCCTCATGGCCATCCCGAGTGAGGAGGGTAAGCCGAACGCGCTGCGCTTCGTGAACTCGTTGACCGGTGAGCTCGGCGATATCCTGCTCCAAGACTCCAACTACGATTTTAACGGCTCGGTCTTTCGGGACCCCTCTAGCAACGCGGTGGTCGGCGTCTTTTACGACCGCACGGGTCCCACGGCCCAATGGTTTGACGAGGGGTATCGGGAATTGCAGCAGTCGCTGAACAAATACTTTCCCGGTCGGGTGGTGCGGTTGATTGACCTGAGTCAGGACGCCAATGTCATGTTACTGGGAGTGACTTCGGATCGTGATCCGGTCATCTATTTCACGCTCGATGTCACCGCCAAGAAACTCGACGTCCTTTCCGGGGAACGCCCGTGGCTGCCTGGTGCCCGGCTGAGTCCCACCAGCATCCTCAAATACACCACGGCCGACGGCAAGAAGCTGGACGCCTACGTGACCTTGCCCAAGGGCACCTCCCGGGAAAATCCCGCCCCCCTCGTGGTGTTGCCTCATGGTGGGCCCTTTGCCCGCACCACCTGGGGGTTTGATCCCGAGGCGCAGCTTCTGGCCAGCCGGGGCTACGCGGTCCTGCAGCCGAACTACCGGGGTTCGACCGGCTACGACTGGATGTTCACCACGCGCGAACGGGGCGACGTGCTCATGATGCATGATGATGTGACCCGGGCGGTGCGCACGGTGCTGAAAACGGGCATGATTGACCCGGACCGGATCGGTATTTCCGGCGGCGGCTTTGGGGGGTATCTTGCCGTCACCGGGCTCGTCGAAGAGCCGGACCTCTATCGCGGTGGCGTCACCGTTTCGGGTGTCTTTGACTGGCAACGGCTGGCCAACCAAATCGGTCTGGGTCGCGAAAATCATCCCACCTACGGACCGCTGTTCGCCCTGCTTGGAGACCCTGGATCTGAGGCCGCCAAGTATGACGCCATCTCCTCCGGTCGCCGGGTGAAACAGATCAAGCACCCCGTGTTGGTCGTAAAGGAGCAGGCTGGTCGATCGCCCGAAGCCCAGGAATCTCTCGAGTTGATCGATGACCTCTTGTCCGCCGGCGTCCCCTACGAAGTGCACAATATCGAGGCCACCCTGCTGGCTCTGGAGACCCGGGTCGCGTTGTTTGATCGCATGCTCCAGTTCTTTGATGACAATTTAAAGTAAGAAGGGGAGCAGCTCCGGTCGGTGCCGGGGAGTTTGAAGCCCGCGCCGCGAATTCCCGCGTTGCGGGTGGTTTCAGGTAGGCAATCCGCCGGCGGAATTCACGCGGGAGCAAGGAATGCGTGTTCAATGCCAAACTGCGCTGAGGCAGGCAGTGAGACCTGGGCTAGAGTGCCGCGGTAGTCGGGGCGACTTCCCGGGCCCAACCTCGAACCTGTAACCATGAAAACCCTGCGTTCCTCTTTTTCCTGCATCGCGGTGCTCAGCCTACTGTTATCAGCGGTCGCGAGCGCCCAAAGCCCGTGGTCGGTCCGCCTGCGAGCCACCTACCTGGAGACGGTTGACAAATCTCCCGCGTTTTCGGCGCTCGGGATAAACTTCCCCCAAAATGCGGTATCTGTCAGTGACAAATGGATCCCCGAGATCGATATCGACTATCAATTCAACGAGACGCTCTCTGCCGAGTTGGTGTTGACCCTCCCCCAAAGTCACACCGTCGATCTGGCCGGTGCAGGTCGTCTGGGCTCATTCAAGCACTTGCCGCCGACTCTGCTCATGCAATACGCGCCGGCCATCGAGGGGCCTTTCCGGCCCTACTTTGGTTTGGGAGTGAACTTCACCCTCATTTTTGACGACAACCTGTCAGTCGCCGGAGTGCCCCTGAACCTGGAGAGTTGGAGTGCCGGCCTGGCGGCTCAGGCGGGCTTTGATTACCGGATCAACGATCGGTGGCACTTCAACGTCGACGTCAAACGGGCTGATATTCACTCGGACGTATCGGCTGGGGCTAACAAGCTCACCGCCGCCATTCTCGATCCGTGGCTCTATGCCGTGGGTCTGCGCTACGATTTCTGACTCCGCCGACGCTTTGGTCGGGTAACCGACATCCTTGGTAGCGCCCACCCTATCGGGTGGGCGCTTGAGGCAGGACCAGCGGCCGTGGACGCGAAAGCATCATTTCCCGGATCGTGGCGACGGCCAGATCGGGATGATCGGTGAACAGTCCGTCGATGCCGGTACCTTCCACGCCCCAGCGGATCAAGGAGGCCATGGAGGGGGCGCCCGCAGGCAGTTTGTCGGCCCGAAACGTGTAGGGGTGCACGTGCAATCCAAGCGCGCGGGCCTCGGCAGCTAGGGAGGAAATGCGGGGCCCCTCCGGTCGCCCGAAATCGGATAAAACGTTGCCAAGGTGTGGCCCGATGCCATCCGCGTAGGAGGCGATTTCCGCGAGCCCGGCCGGCGTGAGCATCGCTTTGTAACCGGCCGCGGGATCTTTCCCCGAGGCGAGGCCGATGAGCTGGATGAGCGGAAGCTTGGTGCCAAGTTCGAAGCGCAGGCGTTTTAATTCAGCGGCTTCGAAACACTGCACGAACACGCGCGCCGCAGGGGCGTTATAGCCGGTGCGCTCTAGCAGGGCCAGCAGGGCAGTGCCCAGATCCTTGCCCTCTTTCGCGTGCCAACTCGGGGCTTTGATTTCCGGGTAGATCCCGACGTTGCGGCCCGTGCTTTGGTTGAGCCCTTGGATCAGTCCGATCTGTTCCTCCAGGGTGCAGAGCCGAAACGGGCCGGGTTGGAGCGGGTAGCGATCCGGGTAAACGCGGTGGCCTGTTTGGCGGTCGATCCGCTCATTGACGCTGAGGGTCTTGAGTTCGTGCCAAGCGAAATCGACGGCGTAGAAGTGACCGTCAGCGCGGGCTCGCGCAGGAAAAATCCGGGCCACATTGGTCGTTGAGTCCAGATGGATGTCATGTAGCACCACGAGCACATTGTCCCGGGACATCACGAGGTCCTGCTCAATGAAATCAGCCCCGAGTGCATGAGCGTGGGCTGCGGCTTCAAGCGTATGCTCAGGCAGGTAACCGGAAGCCCCGCGGTGGGCGATGACAACGGGGGACGCCGCCGCGAGCGAACCGGTCAAGATCAAGGCGGCGAGGAAAAGGGGGGCAATAGGTCGCATAGGGGAATGAGCCGAGCCCTTAGGTCCGCACTTGGGGTGCGACCCGTGAACCCAGCAGTTGGATCGCGTGCAGGGTCTCTGGATGAGGCAGCGACGCAACGCTCATTTGGAGATTGATTCGATCAACCCCGCCGAGGGACTGGCTGATGGCCTTCACTTTCTGCGCGACATGATCGGCGTTACCCACGACCAGCGCGCCGGTCGGGCCCGTCAGGGCATCAAAGTGTTGGCGGGTCACCGGGGGCCATCCGCGTTCGCGACCAATCTCGGTGAAGGCGCGCGCATAACCCGGGAAGAACTCGTCAGCCGCCCGGGTATCGGAGTCGGCCACGTAGCCGAGCAGGTGGAGTCCCACCCTGAGTTTCTCCGGCGGATGACCGGCGTGGGCTCCGGCCTCCCGGTAGTGGTCGATCAAGGGTCGGAAACGGTGGGGCTCACCGCCGATGATCGCAACCATCAGCGGCAACCCGAGGGTGCCGGCCCGGGCAAAGGATTTGGGCGTGCCCCCCACGCCGACCCAGATGGGCAGCTCCTGCTGGCAAGGCCGGGGATACACCGCTTGACCGGTGAGCGCGAGGCGATGACGACCCGACCAGGTGACGACCGGCTGGGCCCGGATTTTGAGCAGCAGGTCCAGCTTCTCGGTGAAGAGACTGTCGTAGTCTTCGAGTCGGTGACCAAAAAGGGGGAAGGCTTCGGTGAACGAACCGCGGCCCGCCACGATTTCGGCCCGGCCCCCGGAGATCAGATCGAGGGTGGCGAAATCTTGAAACACACGCACCGGATCGGCGGCACTGAGCACCGTCACCGCGCTGGTCAACCGGATCTGTTGGGTGCGGGCCGCGGCCGCTGCGAGGATCACAGTGGGGGAGGAGTCGAGAAACTCGCGGCGGTGATGTTCGCCGATGCCAAACGCATCGAGTCCGACCGCATCGGCCGTCGTCACCTCCTCCAATAAATCACGCATCCGATCCGCGGGACTGGGGGAATGCCCGGTGGCGGGATCGGGCCGCACGGCGATAAAACTATCCAGTCCAAGCTGCATGATCGGCGAACGTCGGTGCCAACCGGGCGGGGATCAAATCGCCGAACTGGTTAATGGGGCGGACGTGGGAAGGTTTCGCAAAGGGGAAAGCCACCGCCCACGGCGGGATACCCCACCGCCGGGGGCGGAAGAGAGTGGGCCGCGTTGCCGACGCGGCCGCGATCTGGCGGGAGCAGGATCGCGATCAGGCCTTGGGCTTTTTGCAGGTGCTGATCCCGAAGGGCAGGTAGGCCGGGCACCAGCCGATCAAGGCGGTGCCGATAGGGATGATGCCGATGAGGCCAAACCAGTTTTGGAAATAAAAGCCGGCGCCGAGAATGGCGAGGCCGATGATGATCCGAGCAGTGCGGTCGAGGGAGCCAACGTTGGTTTTCATAAGAAGGGTATGATGGATTTGGATGAGGGGAGAGGGCAGTGAAAACTGCAAAAAAAGATCAAGGCCGATCCAGGTAGGGCGGGTCTCGCCGAGACCGCCGCTGCTGGCAGATCGACTGCGGTGTCCACCCCGCGACGATCGCAGAGCCACTGACCGGTGACCCGAACGGCGGTTCACCTGCTGCGTTCAGTTTCAAAACATGCCTCCGCTTTCAGGGTTGGAGGGAAACCCGAATAAGACCGCGCCAATCGCCCTCGGCATATCCGGTGGCGGTATCCTGAGGATAGTGTGTCCTCAGCGAGTCCCGCAGTTGGGGGGTGAAAGAGGCCGGGTCGCCGTGACAGGCGAGGCAGTTGGCCGCAACGGTCATTGAGCGATAGACCCGAAGCTCGGCGGGGTGATCGGGAGTCTCGGCTAAGTATTGAACCAGCAGCGGGGGCGGCTCCTTACCCGCTGCGAGCAACGCGGCGACCCGATCGAGTGCGGCCTGTTCCGCCCTGTCCGGTGCGTTGGCCGGGTTGCGCACGCGCAGGCTGGTGCGTTTCAGGCCGGTGACCGAGGGGCCGGCTTGTTGCCGCGTCTGCTGGGTGAGCGGCTCGGCTTGCCCGTGGCACAGGATCACCCCCTGCGGTGGGCCGCCGACCTCGACGGCCGCGTTCACCGCGGGCAACAGGGTGCCGACCAACGCGGCGATGGTGACCTTGGCCTGAGCCACCGCCGGCGCCACCGCCGGATCGGAGGGAGCGTGCCAGGTCAGGGCCGGCGCCGCGGGCGGCTCGGCCCAAAGCCGCATGCCGACAACTAACAGGACCAGAAAGAGACGAGGGGATTTTGAGTTCAGGGTAGTAGGGTATTGAGAATAAGGGCGGCGGCGGAGGCGTCCGCCGGCCACCCCGCCGATAATGCCGAGGCGAAAGGGGATGGAGGTTGGTTTCATCGGGAGAGGAAAAGGGGTGGGACGCGGTGGGGGCTCGCGTCAGGACGCGGCGTTCCGGTTCGCCATGAAATAGAGCACCGGCACAGCCATGCGGCTGATGAGCAGCGAGGCGATTTCGCCAAACATCAAGCTGATGGCCAGGCCTTGAAAAATGGGGTCGGCCAGAATCACACTGGCCCCCACCACCACCGCCAGGGCGGTCAACAACATCGGCCGAAACCGCACCGCCCCGGCCTCGACCACGGCGTCACGCAGCGCCAAACCTTCGGCTCGGCGCAGTTCGATGAAGTCGACGAGGATGATGGAATTGCGCACCACGATGCCGGCCCCCGCCATGAATCCGATCATGGACGTGGCGGTGAAAAACGCCCCCATCGCCCAGTGCGCGGGCAGGATGCCGATCAGGGAAAACGGAATCGCCGCCATCACCACCAACGGTGTCACGTAGCTGCGGAACCAGCCCACCATCAGCATGGCGATGAGGATCAGCACGGCCGCGAAGGCGATGCCGAGATCGCGAAAGACTTCCAGCGTGATGTGCCATTCGCCGTCCCATTTGAGGGCCGGCTGGGTGTCGTCCGTCGGCTCATTGAGGTGGTAGATGTCGAGGTCTTCGTCGGTCGCGCCGTAGTCCCGGGCGTCGAGGTCGAGAAGTTTCAGGTGCAGCCCAAACAACGCATAGGCCGGGCTCTCGACCGCGCCGGCGACATCGGCGGTGACGTAGGTCACGGATTTGAGATTCTTGCGATAGCGGCTGCGCTCCCGGACCTCGGGGGTCACCGTGACCAGTTCGGAGAGCGCGACGAGCGGGCCGGTGGGGTCGAGGTCGGAGCGGACCCGCAGCGCGAGGAGTTCCTCCGGGGTGGTGCGGGCACTCGCCGGAAGCTCCAGGATGATATCGACGTCTTCGCGTTCGTGGGGTTGGTGCAGGAGGTCGACCGGCTGCCCTCGCACGGCCATTGACAGGGTGCGTGCGATGCTGGCCGTGCTGATGCCGTGCAGGGCCGCCTTCTCCTTGTCGACGACGTAGGTGAGCTTCGGCTGGGGGGCCTCGACATACCAGTCGAGGTCCACGATCCCGATGGTGTCGGCCATGATGTCGCGCACGGTGGTGGCGAGAGCGAGGCGCTGTTCCTCGGACGGACCGTAGACTTCGGCCACGATACTCTGGAGCACGGGCGGGCCCGGCGGCACTTCCGCGACCACGACGACGGCCCCGTGCTTTTGGGCAATAGGGGCGACGTCGAGTCGGATGCGCTTGGCGATGGCGTGGCTTTGGTCGGCCCGTTCACCCTTGCCCACGAGGTTGACTTGAATGTCGGCCACGTTGGGTCCGCGGCGCATGAAATAGTGCCGCACTAGACCGTTGAAATTGAAGGGAGAGGCGGTGCCGCTGTAGATCTGGTAATCCCGCACCTCCGGGTGTTCGGCGATGGCGGCGGCCATTTCCTGCGCGATGGCGGTGGTCTGCTCGAGGGTGGTGCCTTCCGGCGTGTCGATCACGACCTGAAACTCTGACTTGTTGTCGAAGGGCAGCATCTTGATCTTAACCGCGCCGAACAGCACCAGCGTCACGGAGCCTGCCAGCAGGGCGACAATGGTGCCGAGAAAGGCCCAGCGCCACCCCATGTGATCGAGCAGCGGGTCCATCACCCGATGGTAGAGACGTGTGGACCAGTCGGCCTCTCCGCCATGGCTGTCGTGGTCACCGTGAGAGGCGGACTCGGGTTGGTTTTTTCCGGCCGTGAAACGGCGGCGCAGCACCCGCACCGCCGCCCAGGGGGTGATGGTAAACGCGATGGCCAAGGAAAACAACATGGCGGCGGTGGAGCCGATGGGGATCGGCCGCATGTAGGGCCCCATCAGCCCGCCGACAAAGGCCATGGGCAGGATCGCCGCGATGACCGCCCACGTGGCCAATACGGTGGGGTTCCCCACCTCGTCGACCGCCTCGAGCGCGACTTGGGTGAGGGACTTGTCCCGCGCGCCCGGCAGGCGGACGTGACGTACGATGTTTTCCACCACGACGATGGCATCGTCGACGAGGATGCCGATCGAAAAGATCAGCGCAAACAGCGTGATGCGGTTCAAGGTGTATCCATAAAGGTAGAACACCAGCAAGGTGAGGGCGAGGGTCGAGGGAATGGCCAGCAACACCACCAACGACTCGCGCCAGCCCAGGAAGAAGAGGATGAGCACGGCCACCCCGAACACGGCGATACCCATGTGCAGCAGCAACTCGTTGCTCTTTTCGGCCGCGGTGTGCCCGTAGTCCCGGGTGACGGTCAGCTCGACATCGGCCGGCAGCAGCGTGCCGCGCAGGGTGTCGATCTTGGCCATGATGTCGTTGACCACGTCGATGGCGTTCGCGCCCGGTCGTTTCGCCACCGACAGGGTGACGGCGGCCGCGAGGTCGGCCCCCGGAGCACCGTGCAACACGTAGTCGACGGGCTCCTCTGCGGTGTCGCTGATGACCGCAACATCGCGCAGGGCCACGGGGCGGTTTTGCCAGACCCCCACCACCACATTGCCCACGTCTTCCGCATCCCGCAGAAAGGCCCCGGTCTCGAGCAGGATCTCCGTATTGGCGAACGGGCGGGAGCCGTGCTGTTCCGCTCGGTTGGCGGCGGTGAGGGCGAGGCGCACCTGATCGGTGGTCAGGCCGTGGGCGGCCAGGGTGGTCGGATCCAGCGCGACCCGCACGGCGCGACGGACGCCGCCAATCAGGGTGGTCTCCGCGGTTTGGTCGACCGATTTAACCGCCTCATCCAGCTGCGCGCCGAGACGGCGGAGCGTGAGGTGATCCTGCGTGTGGCTGTGCAGGGTGAGGGCGAGAATGGGCACGTCATCGATCGTCCGGGGTTTGATCAACGGCTGGCTGACGCCGGGCGGGATGCGGTCGAAGTTGGATTGTAATTTTTGGTTCAGCCGAATGAGGGCTGCTTCGATGTCGGTGCCTACGACGAAGCGCACGATGATCATGGCGCCCCCGGGGGAGGAGGTGGCGTAGAGGTATTCCACGTCGGGGATTTCCCAAAGCAGTTGCTCCATGGGCCGGGTGACCCGGTTTTCCACTTCGGTGGGGGAGGCGCCGGGCATGCTGACGAGGACGTCGATCATGGGCACCTTGATCTGCGGCTCCTCTTCGCGCGGGAGTTGGAGCACGGCGAAGATGCCGAGCAGGATCGAAGCGATGACCGCGATGGGGGTGAGCTTCGAATCGATGAAGAGGGCGGCCAAGCGGCCGCTCAGACCAAAGCGGGGTGGCGCGGAGGGTAGGTGGGGGGAAGCGCTCATCGTCTCGGGGTGATCAGCGGTTCAACGGTTGGCCGTCTTGAAGGGAGACGGGCGGTTCGGTCACAATGACTTCACCCGGGTTGAGGCCTGCCAAAATCACGGTGTTCCCGCTTTCCGTGCGGCCGGTCCTGACCAGACGAAGAGCGGCCCGCCCGTCGGACACGACGAAGACGCGTTGCATCTGCCCAAAAGAGGAAATCGCCGTGGTCGGTACCGTGATGACGATGGCCGCCTGATCGGGCCAGCGCACCCGCACAAATTGGCCCGGAATCGCCGCCGTGGCGGCGGGGAGACCGAGGCGCACGAGGCGACTGCGGGTGAGGGGATCGGCGGCGGGGGCCGCCTCGGTGAGGGTGGCCGGAGCGGTCCGGTCTTCGCCGAGTTCGATCAGAACGGTGTCGCCCAGGGGCAGCGAGGCGAGGGACTCGGGGACGGCGACTTGCACTTCGAGTTGGGCGCCCTGCAGCGTGAAGAGCGGAGTGCCGGGGACGGCGAGATCTCCCGTTTCCACCAACCGGGATGCGATGGTCCCGGCGAACGGCGCGGCGACGCGCGTGTAGGCGAGGCGGGCGAGCGAACCTTCCAACTGTGCGGCGGCCATCCGGCGTTGATCCTCCAGATTCTGCACGGTCTCCGCGGTGGAAGCACCCCGGGCAAGCAGGTCGGATTCACGTTGATGATTGCGGGTGGCGAGGTCGAGGGCGGCGCGGGCCTGCGCCACCGCGGCCGAAAGTTCATCGGCGGAAATGTGGACCAGAATCTCCCCGGCGGCGACCGTTTGGCCCACCTCGAGGCTGGTGGTCACCGAGCCCATGATCTCGGCGGCCACGGTGGCTCGGGACGTGGCCTGGACGGTGCCGGGCAGGCGGCGAATCCGGGACTCGGATTGAGCGGTGACCGTGGTGGTGGCGGCGGCGACGCGGGTCGGCGAGGTGGCCGCGGCCGAGGGGTTGGTATCCGAGCCCCCACCGCAGGCGGTGAAGGTGAGAACCGTGACGGTCACGGCGAGTAGGGGGAGAAGCGATGGTTTCATCGTTGGACGCGGGAAGATTTGGGAAAGAGAAGAGTCAGGGCAGAATCGGGAGACCGGCGGCGCGGCGGAATTCGGCGGCCGCGATGCGTTCGGCCGCGGTGGCGACCGCGCGTCGAACTCGCGCAGAGGTGAGGCGGGTTTCCACCGCGATCAGTTCGGCGGAAAGGAGCGCGCCGGCTTCGAAGCGTTCCCGGGAAATGCGGGCGGCTTCCTCGGCCGAGGCGACAAGAGTGGCGGTGACTTCGAGT